>JANNRR010000087.1:0-25271 GCA_031401675.1 Paracoccaceae bacterium | reverse complement strand
CTTCGACGGCTTTGACGTGACCCCCCGCGTCATCTGCGTCACCGGATCGAACGGCAAATCGACCACCACGGCGCTGATCCACCACATCCTGACCGAGGCGGGCCGCCCCACCCAGATGGCCGGCAACATCGGGCGCGGCGTGCTGGACCTTGATCCCGCGATCGACGGCGAGGTGATCGTGCTGGAACTCAGCAGCTATCAGTGCGACGTGGCCCGCGCGCTGACGCCGGATGTGGCGGTGTTCACCAACCTGTCGCCCGATCACCTTGACCGGCACGGCGGTCCCGGTGGCTATTTCGCCGCCAAACGCCGCCTGTTCGCCGAAGGCGGGCCGGATCGGGCCGTGATCGGCGTCGACGAGGCCGAGGGCCGCTACCTCGCCAACCAGCTGGCCGAGGGCCCCGCCGACGAGCGGGTGATCCGGATCTCGTCGGGGCAAAAGCTCGACGGCCCCGGCTGGTCGGTGTTCGCCCGCAAGGGGTTCCTGGCCGAGTGGAAGAAGGGCAAACAGACCGCCGCACTCGATCTGCGGTCCATCAGCGGCCTGCCCGGTGCTCACAACCATCAGAACGCCTGTGCCGCCTACGCCGCCGCGCGCGCCCTCGGGATCGGGCCAAGGGTCATCGAACAGGCCTTCCACAGCTTTCAGGGCCTGCCGCACCGCAGCCAGACCGTCGGCGAACGTGGCGGGGTGCGGTTCGTCAACGACAGCAAGGCCACCAATGTCGACAGCGCCGCCAAGGCGCTGCAGGCGTTCGAGCACATCCGCTGGATCGCCGGCGGACTGGGGAAAGATGGCGGCATCACCGCCCTGAAACCGTTCCTCGGCTCGGTGGTCAAGGCCTATCTGATCGGCCATTCCGCCCGCGATTTCGCGCTGCAACTGGGCGACACCCCGCATGAGATCTGCGAAACGATGGCCATTGCCGTGACGCGCGCCGCCGCCGAAGCGGCGGCCGGAGATACGGTCCTTCTGGCCCCCGCCGCCGCCAGTTTCGACCAGTATCCCAACTTCGAGAAGCGCGGCGAGGATTTCATGGCGCAGGTCCGCGCCCTGATCGGATGACCGGGCCCGGCTGCCCGTGGTCCGGGCCGTCACTTCCGGCCTGCTGGCTGCATCGTTGCAGGTCGGAACAGCCCTCACCTTAATCCGGCCTTTCGCGGGTTTTTTCTGGCATCACGGCGGTTTCCGCGCTAATCTTGCTACCAGACCCGGAAAACGGGCAGGCAGAGGCAGTCGAGGCAGTCTATCCATGACAGAAATGGTTTTTGGCACCATGCCCGTCGGGGCAGGGGAGCCGGTTCTTCCACGCTGGTGGCGCACCATCGACAAATGGTCGCTGACCTGCATCCTGATCCTGTTCGGGATCGGGCTGCTGCTGGGGCTGGCCTCCTCGCCGCCCCTGGCCTCCCGCAACGGGCTTGATCCGTTCTATTATGTCGAGCGTCAGATGGTGTTTGGTGCCCTGGCACTGGCGGTCATGCTGGCGCTGTCGATGATGTCGCCCGGCGTGGCGCGCCGGCTTGGCGTGCTCGGCTTCTTTGTAAGCTTTGCCGCCCTGGCGCTGTTGCCCTTTTTCGGCACCGATTTCGGCAAGGGCGCCGTCCGCTGGTATTCCCTGGGCTTTGCCTCCCTGCAGCCGTCGGAATTCCTGAAACCCTGCTTCGTGGTCATGGCGGCCTGGCTGATGGCCGCCAGTCAGGAGATCAACGGCCCGCCCGGCCGGCTGTTCTCGTTCGGCCTTGCCATTGCGATCGTCGGGCTTCTGGCGATGCAGCCCGACTTTGGTCAGGCGGCTCTGGTCCTGTTTTCGTGGGGGGTGCTGTATTTCGTCGGCGGTGCGCCGTTCCTGCTCCTGGTCACCGTCTGCGGCCTGGTGGTGCTCAGTGGAATGGCGGCCTATAACAGTTCCGAGCATTTTGCCCGCCGGATCGACGGCTTTCTGTCCTCCGACATCGATCCCCGGACCCAGATCGGCTTTGCCACCAATGCGATCCAGGAAGGCGGCTTCTTCGGCGTCGGCGTCGGTGAAGGCCAGGTGAAATGGTCGCTGCCCGATGCCCATACCGATTTCATCATTGCCGTCGCAGCCGAGGAATACGGCCTGATGCTGGTGCTGGCGATCATTGCGCTTTACGCCACCATCTGCGTCCGCTCGCTGTTCCGCCTGATGCGCGAACGTGATCCGTTCATCCGGCTGGCCGGCACCGGGCTGGCCTGCGTGTTCGGGGTGCAGGCTCTGATCAACATCGGGGTGGCGGTGCGGCTGTTGCCTGCCAAGGGCATGACGCTGCCGTTCGTCAGCTATGGCGGCTCGTCGTTGATTGCGGGCGGCATTCTGGTCGGCATGCTTCTGGCCTTTACCCGCACCCGGCCGCAGGGAGAAATCGGGGACATCCTCCTGAACAGGGGGCGGTGATGGCCACGGCTGTACCCCGGCCCGCGCGCCTGTTGCTGATCGCGGCGGGCGGCACCGGCGGGCACATGTTCCCGGCCCAGGCACTGGCCGAGGCGATGATCGCCAGGGGCTGGCGGGTCAAGCTGTCGACCGATGTGCGCGGTGCCCGCTATGCCGGTGGCTTTCCGGCTTTGGTCCAGATGGAACAGGTCGGCTCGGCCACCTTTGCCCGGGGCGGGCCCCTTGCCCGGCTTGCCGTGCCGTTTCGCATTGCCGGCGGGGTCCTGGCCTCGCTGGTCCGCATGGTGCGGGACCGGCCTGACGTGGTGGTCGGGTTCGGTGGTTACCCCACCATTCCCGCGCTTTGCGCCGCCCTGATCCTGCGCTGCCCGCGGATGATCCATGAACAGAACGGCGTTCCGGGCCGGGTGAACCGGCTGTTTGCACGCCATGTCAACCGCTTTGCCTGCGGTACCTGGCCAACCCGGCTGCCGGCCGGGGTCAGCGGCGTGCACACCGGCAACCCGGTCCGCGCCGTGGTGCTGAGCCGCGCCGGGGCCGGCTACATGACGCCCGGCATGCACCCGCTCAGCCTCGTCATGATCGGCGGCTCACAAGGGGCCCGCGTTCTGTCGGATGTGGTGCCGCCGGCAATCGCCGCTCTGCCCGAACCGATCCGCCGTAACCTGCGGGTGGCGCACCAGGCTCGCGCCGAGGACCAGGCTCGGGTTATGGCCGCCTATCAGGCCGCCGGGGTTCCTGCCGAAGTGGAGCCGTTCTTTGCCGACATCCCGCGCCGACTGGCCGAGGCGCAACTGGTGATCTCGCGCGCCGGGGCCTCGTCGGTGGCCGATATCTCAGTGATCGGCCGACCCTCGATCCTCGTGCCGTACGCGGCAGCGACCGGTGACCACCAGACCGCCAATGCCCAGGGGCTGGTGGCCGCCGGGGCGGCGATCCTGATCCCCGAGGCAGACCTTGACCCTGCCACCCTGTCCGCGCATATCGCCTCGATCCTCGGCGCGCCGCAGGTCGCAGCCCGCATGGCCGCCGCTGCCCTTGGCTGCGGGCGGCCGGACGCGACCGAGCGGCTGGTGGCGATGGTCGAGACCCTGGCGCAACCAGACGGAGCAACGCGATGAACGCAGCCACCAAACTTCCCGGCGAGCTTGGCGCCATTCATTTCGTCGGCATCGGCGGCATCGGCATGTCGGGTATCGCCGAAGTGCTGATGACGCTTGGCTACCGCGTCCAGGGCTCCGACCTGAAAGCTTCGAAAATCACCGACCGCCTCGTCACCCTCGGGGCCACGGTCTTTGAGGGCCAGCGCGCGGAAAACATCGGCGAAGCTGCGGTGATCGTGGTGTCCTCCGCCATCAAGAAGGGCAACCCCGAACTGGAAGAGGCGCGCCGCCTGGGCCTACCCGTGGTCCGGCGCGCCGAAATGCTGGCCGAACTTATGCGGCTGAAATCGAACATTGCGGTGGCCGGCACCCATGGAAAGACCACCACAACCACCATGGTTGCAACATTGCTGGACAAAGGCGGGTTTGATCCGACCGTCATCAACGGCGGCGTCATCCACGCCTACGGCTCCAACGCCCGCGCCGGGGCAGGGGAATGGATGGTGGTGGAGGCGGACGAGAGCGACGGCTCCTTCAACAAGCTCCCCGCCACCATCGCTATCGTCACCAACATCGACCCCGAGCACATGGAGCACTGGGGCACCTTCGACGCGCTCCGCCGCGGCTTCTACGATTTCGTCACCAACATCCCGTTCTACGGCCTGGCAGTCTGCTGCACCGACCACCCCGAAGTGCAGGCGCTGGTCGGCCGCATCACCGACCGCCGCGTGGTGACCTTCGGCTTCAACACGCAAGCCGACGTCCGCGCCGTAAACCTGACCTTCACCGACGGCAAGGCGCATTTCGACGTGCTCCTGCAAAACGAAGGCCCCGACGAGGTCGGCACCCCCAGCCTGATCGAAGCCTGCACCCTGCCGATGCCCGGCAACCACAATGTCTCGAACGCGCTGGCCGCCATCGCCGTCGCCCGCCACCTCGGCATCAAGAAAGACGAGATCCGCGCCGCGCTGGCCGCCTTCGCCGGCGTCAACCGCCGCTTCACCAAGGTCGGGGAATGGAACGGCGCCGCCATCATCGACGACTACGGCCATCACCCGGTCGAAATCGCCGCCGTCCTGAAAGCCGCCCGCCAGTCCATCGCGGCCAATCCCGGTGCCCGCGTCATCGCCATCCACCAGCCGCACCGTTACACTCGCCTGCATTCCCTGTTCGAGGAGTTCTGCACCTGCTTCAACGAGGCTGACGTCGTCGCCATCACCGACATCTATGCCGCCGGCGAAGACCCCATCCCCGGCGCCTCCCGCGATGACCTCGTCGCCGGCCTGATCGCGCACGGCCACCGCCACGTCCGCGCATGCCTGGGCGAGGATGACCTGGAACGGCTGGTCCGCGAACAGGCCCGGCCCGGCGACATGGTGGTCTGCCTCGGTGCCGGCTCGATCTCGGCCTGGGCCAACGCATTGCCCGCGCGGCTGGCGACATGAGCCTGCCGCTGATCCTGGGTGCCCTGTGGGTCATCGCCGCGTCGGTGACGGCAATGCTGCCGATGCGCTGGCAGATCTACCCCGGCATCCCGCTGTTGCTGGCGGTGCCGGTGCTGCTGGTCTGGATCGGCGTCGCCCATGGCATCTGGTGGGTGGTGGCGGGCCTGCTGGCCTTCGGCTCGATGTTCCGCCGCCCGCTGCACTACATGTTCCTGCGCCTGACCGGCCGCCCGATCCCCGACCATCTGAACCGTGCCCGGCGGGGAGATGACGCATGAGCCTGTCCCTGATCCTCGCCTGCCTCTGGCTGAT
This sequence comes from Paracoccaceae bacterium, assembly GCA_031401675.1. Taxonomy (GTDB): domain Bacteria; phylum Pseudomonadota; class Alphaproteobacteria; order Rhodobacterales; family Rhodobacteraceae; genus JANNRR01. The sequence goes on along the minus strand of JANNRR010000087.1, from coordinate 19,991 downwards.
CAGCGCCAATCTGATCGGCATGCTGCCGAGCCGCGACCACCACTGGCGCGCCGCCTATGCCCTGATCGCCGTCGGCATCCCGATCCTCGGCTACGTCACCTGGCAGCACGGTGCCTTCGTCGGCTTCCTGGTGCTGGCCGGCGGCGCATCGGTGCTGCGCTGGCCGGTCTGGTACCTGTGGCTCTGGCTGAAACGCCGCGTCCGCTGACCCCGCGTAGGGTGCGTGCTGGCACGCACCGCCCGCTTCCGCCAAAACGGTGCGTGAAACCACGCACCCTACGCCGCTTCCGCCGGGTACCGCATCCCTGCGCACCCCTGCCGCAAATTCCCCCTTGCGCCCCCCCCAGTCCCCGCGATTCTCCGCCCATGACCCCGGAAGAGATCACCGACCGCGACACCCTCGAACGCTGGCTGCAAACCCGCCCCGGCATTCAAGCTGCAATCGTCGCGCACTTGGCTGCAATGCGCGCATTCCCAAACTATACCAAATCAGCGCAGCTACCTTGGTTCAAGGAACATGGTCTGGACCCGTTGAAACTCCTGCGGGCATTGCTCACCGCCCAAATCGGGTTAATGGGTCAGTTTTCCGGAGCCGGTCCAAATGTTTCGTTGATAGCGAAGCAAGCGAGAGTAGAGAATGCTCTCGCAATGAGCTTTGATGCAATCGGCTACGCACACCTCAATCAGAGGAGTGATAAAGCCGAGTCGATGGCCGCAAACTTCGCCACCTATGCGGCTGATAGTGCAGCCTATGCGCTCGAAGCGCTTGCTCGACCGGAACTGGCGATCAAAGCGCTGGAAGCAGCGAGTAGTATCTTCGACATTCATGGCGTCGCTCATCAAGTAAGTCTGGAGGCTGCGAATCTTGAAGAGGGACGCGATCTTCTAGCGTCGCGTTTATGGTCTGGCCACATGGACTCTCCGGCCAGTGATGGCTGGGACAACACCAAGCGGCAATGGCAAACGCCCGACTCGCCTTACGCCTTCTGGCTCCGCTGGTACCAATCCGCCCTCGACGGCACCCCGCAACACACCGACCTCCTGCGCGAAATCGCCCTGATCCCGGATGACGACTGGAAAAAGGGTGAGGCGCATATCGCGGGGTTGATCGCGGAGATCGAGCTTCGCTACGCAATCAAGGCCACACCAAATGCCGAATCCATAATCCTCAACCCCGCGACGGGACTATTGAGGGTTGAGACCGTTTCGCATCTCAGCGGGAAGCACCGCGCCGATGTCGTTGATACTTTGCGGGATGCGGCTTCTATCTTCGATCAAGGCAGTTCAGGCAACCAAGCCTACGCGATGTTGTTTCCTGAGCGCGACCTGATCGTGGATGCGTGTGATCGCTATGCTAATCGCCCGATCATGCTGCTGCGAGTTTGCCGACGTGTCGTCGCGAGGGTCAACCTCAAGGAAGCGGAAGGCGAATGCCCAAAGGGCGATGCACTTGTTGCAGACTTTGTCGGTTCAATAGCTGGGGCAGCCGGTGACTTGATGGCTTTTGACGCCGATGTGAAAGAGGCTGAGACAGCAAGGCTCGCAACGCACCCGGTTGTTGTCTCCCCCGAGGCTGCCAAAGCCATTGTGGCCGGTGCGGATGCAAGTTCAGAAATCTCGGAAGGTGATCTGAAACTGGAACTGCCGCTGGATGCTAGGGCAATTACTTCTGGGCCGACAGTATTCGAACGTCAGATCGCACTATACCAAACTCGAAGCAGGCTGCTGCGCGTGTTCGGTATCGTCAAGAACGCAGGGAAATCCAGCGTTGATCACCTCAACAAGCATGCGGGGGTTTACGGATTGCTTCTGGCAATCGCAGCGATCTTGATGGGTTAACATGAGGCCCCACCCCCCGGCTGGCCCCATCGGGCCTGCCGCAGAGCACCCTCCCAGCCTCACCCCCGGTCCTCAAAGGACCGGGCAGCACCTGCCCCCCGTCACGCCGGAGGCGTGCCTACGGCACGACTGGCAGGTGCTTCGCACCCGCCGGGGCAGGTGCCGCCCTCCGCAGTCTCGTGCTCCACCAGTCCAGACGAACCGCCCCACCATGAGCGGGGCCGATCTTCCACCGGAAGATCGTCTTTTCCCGCTCAACCCGGTGGCATGGGTCAGGAAATCTAGCTGCATGAAACCTGCATGAAACCTGCATGAAACCCACCTTTCCGCCACCCCCTACATCTTGTGCCGCCGCACCCGCCGCCCATCCCTCTTGCTCCGGCTCCCAAACCCGCGCTGCCAACCCCTCATGCAGCCCAAAATCCCCACCCCTCGTGGCCCCCTGACCGCCAACCGCCCCTTCGCGGACCTGACATGGCTGCGGGTAGGCGGCCCGGCGGACTATCTGTTCCAGCCTGCCGACCATGAGGATTTTACCAGCTTTATCAAGGCTCTAACCCTCGACATTCCCATTTTTCCCATCGGTGTCGGCTCCAACCTGATCGTGCGCGACGGTGGCATCCGCGCTGTGATGATCCGCCTTGGCCGTGGCTTCAATGCCATTGATATCACAGGACAAACCGTCACCGCCGGTGCCGCAGCACTGCATGCCCACATCGCCGGCGCTCAGCCATGGGCTGGAGCAGCCCCGTGCCATTCGAACGCAACCAGCACCTGAACCAGCACAAATCCGCGACCGGACCCGCTGACCGACAATTCACGATATGAATCCAAGGAGTTGCAACGGCCGCGTGACAACACCAGCACGATCCCCTTTGAGCGAAGCCGACCACCGGACATTGGAACCCCCGGCAATCCACGACCAGCCCGGCAGCGGGCTCCAGCGCATTTCGGCGCAAGAAATGTCAACGTTTTCAGACAGATTCAAAAACCGTGGCGGCGGAGTTCAGCCGCGATGCGCGATCTGGACTCGCTGTGCCGGGTCGGAAATGCAGCGAAGTAATGCCCGGCAGTCGCATCTGCCTTTCGCCGCCGCACCTCCTGCCGCCAGCGGGCGGCCAGATCGTGATGCCCGGCCAGGCCATTGGCGGCCAGCGCGATCATCGCGATCAGGTAGTGGGCACCAGGGGTAGTAGCCGCCTTGTCGCCCCAACGGGCAGCAGACCGATAGTCGCCAGTCTGCAAAAACAGCTGCGCCCGGACCCCGTGCATGCCATAGAGCAGCGGATCAAGCGGGCTTAGGTGCAATGCCGTATCCAGCCCGGTTTCTGTCGCCGGTGCATCGCCGATCAACATGGAGGTCAAGGCCGAGGAATAGAATCCCTGCGCATAGTTCGGGTTCAGCTTGGTGGCCCTGTCCAGCCATTCCGCCGCAGCATCAAGGTCATGGGTCAGCCAATGCGAGCGGCCCATGTTGAAATTCGCGAATGGGTCCAGCGGGTCGAGGTCAGGCCCGCGCTCGGCATGGCGCCGAGCAGCGCGGGTCGCGGCACCGACATCGGGGTTTAGGTGCAGGAATGCGTCAAGAAAACTGGTGAAAGACAGACCCGCATGCGCGCGGGCAAAGCGTGGGTCCAGTGTCACTGCCCGTTCGAAATAGGCCTTTGCGTGCCGGTTGTCGTCGCCCGTGAAGCGATAAAGATGCTGAAGCCCCAGATGGTAATTGGCCCAGGCATCCAGCGCCTCGATCCCGGCCAGATGTGCGGTCCGGGCCTCGTTCAGCGGAATGTAAACCTCGAGCGCCGTGACAAGATGCGCCACGATCCGGCTGCGCAGATCGTCGATGCCGTCGAGCGGTGCCACCAGGCGATCGCCCCAGATCACCTCATTTCTGCTGCTGTCGGACAACTCGAGTGTCACGGCAAGCCCGCGGTCCCTGGCCTCGATAATCCCCGACAGGACGTAGCGTGCGCCAAGCGCCGTGGCGACCAGATCAAGGTCAAGGTCAGGCTGCCGGAACCTAAAAGTCGACCCGCGCGCGATCACCGCCAGCCAGCGCAGGCGCGACAGTGCCTGAATGATCTCGTACGGGATTGCATCGGCCAGGATCGCAAGTTCGGGTGCCATCGCCAGCGGGCGAAACGGCAGAATGGCGATCGACGGCCTGCCTGTTAGCGGGCCGGCCGCCTCCGGGATGTCCTTTGCAATAGCGGCTTGGGTGACCGGGGTTTCCACCACATCAGCGACAAACCGAAATCCCCGGCCGTGAACGGTGCGGATGATCGCCTGATGATCGCCGTCATCGTCAACTGCCCTGCGCGCCGATCGCATGCGGCTGGAAATGCTGGCATCCGAAACGATCCGCCCGCGCCAGACCACTTCGGCGATCTCTTCCTTTGTCACCATTCGGTCGCGGTTGCGGATGAGATGGACGAGAAGTGCAAGCACCTGCGGCTCCAGCCGTACGGGGGCGGCGTTGCGGGAAAGCTCGAACCGCTCAGGGTCCACCTGAAAGTCGCCAAAAGACCACGTCATGCGGCAGAATACCGCAGAATCGCGGATTTCTACATGAAATCTTCAGGAACCGGTCAAGCACCTTCTTGCCAAAGGTGTAGCCTCATTGAAATAGCGGGGCATCGGGCCAGGCAAATCGGAAAGCGGGGACAGGGGCATGGACGCCATGACGATACGGACAACCAAAGGACGCGGGAAGCTTTACGACAGCATTTTGGACACCGTCGGTGACACGCCTGCGGTGCGGATCAACAACCTCGCGCCAAAGAGCGTGCGACTGTACGTCAAGGTCGAGTCGTTTAATCCGGCGGCCTCGGTCAAGGACCGGCTGGCATTGAACATCATCGAGGCGGCGGAACGCTCGGGTGCACTGAAACCCGGTCAAACGGTAGTCGAGGCCACCAGCGGCAACACCGGCATCGGGCTGGCCATGGTCTGCGCGCAAAAGGGCTACCCTCTGGTCGTCACCATGGCCGACAGCTTCTCTGTCGAACGGCGACGGTTGATGCGGATTCTGGGTGCAAAAGTTGTGCTGACGCCGCGTGCGCAGAAGGGTACCGGCATGTACATGAAAGCGGTCGAACTGGCCCAGAAGCACGGCTGGTTTCTTGCCCGCCAGTTCGAAACCTCGGCGAACGCCGATATCCATGAGGCCACCACTGCGCGCGAGATCATTGGTGATTTTGCCGGCCATCGGCTTGACTATGTCGTGACGGGATACGGCACCGGCGGCACGGTAACCGGGCTCGCGCGAGTGTTGCGCCGCGAACGGCCAGAGACGCGGATCATCCTGACCGAACCCGCCAATGCGCAGCTTGTCGGCAGCGGTGTCGCGCAGGCGCGGGGTGCAGAAGGCGGACCAACTGCCAGCCACCCGAGCTTCGAGCCGCACCCGATTCAGGGCTGGACGCCGGATTTCATCCCCAACGTCCTGCAGGAATGCCTCGACAACGGCGGCTACGATGACCTGATCCCGGTCACCGGCGCCGACGGCATCGCCTGGGCAAAGAAACTGGCGCAGCGCGAAGGGATTCTGACCGGCATTTCGGGGGGTGCGACATTCGCCGTGGCGATGGGGATCGCCGAACGTGCCGAAGCGGGGTCGGTGATCCTCGCGATGCTGCCCGACACCGGCGAACGCTACCTGACGACGCCGCTCTTTGCCGACATTCCCGAAGACATGGATGCGGATGAGGCGGCGCTGTCGCGATCGACTCCGGGATTTCAGATGGGTTGAAAACACTGCGGCAAGATCAGCGGCAAGGGACACCAGATGACGGCGCATAATACCGCAGAAGGCACCCTCGACCCCGCCGACTGGGCCGGGGCTCGGGCGCTGGCGCACCGGATGGTGGATGACGCCATCGACCATCTGCGCGGGGTGCGCGACCGTCCGCTGTGGCAAGAGATGCCTGCGCCGCTGCGCACCAGCTTTACCGGCCCGTTGCCGCAAGGGCCGCTGCCGCTAGAAGCGGTCTACTCCGAAATCACAACCCATCTGATGCCGTATCCGATGGGCAACACTCACCCGCGGTTCTGGATGTGGTACATGGGCGCCGGAAACTTCACGGGCGCGCTGGGTGATTTTCTGGCCGCGATCGACGGTTCGAACCTAGGTGGCGGCAACACGGCTGCCGGTCTTGTGGACGGTCAGGTCACGGATTGGATCCGCGAGATGGTGGGGTTTCCCGAAGGGGCCAGCGGAACCCTGGTCAACGGCGGGTCGATGGCCAACATCATCGGCCTGATGGCCGCGCGCAATGCGATGGCCGGGGTCGACCTGCGACAAGATGGTGTCGCGTCGATGCCGCAGCCCTTGCGGTTCTATGCGTCCGATCAGGTTCACAGTTGCCATGACAAAGCGATGAATCTGTTGGGGCTGGGGAAGAAGTCGTTGTGGAAAGTTCCTTCAGACACCGCGTTCCGGCTGGACCTCGTCAAACTGAAAGCGATGATCCACGAGGATCGGGCGGACGGGTTTCGTCCGGCCTGCGTGATCGCAACTGCCGGAACCACAAACACCGGTTCTATTGACGATTTGTCTGCCATCGCCGACCTGTGTCGCTGCGAAGGGCTTTGGCTGCATGTCGATGGCTGTATCGGCGCGCTGATTGCCGTTGCCCCTGAAAACAACCATCTCGTCGCCGGTATCGACCGCGCCGATTCCCTGGCACTTGATCTGCACAAGGGGCTGCATGCACCGTTCGATGTGGGTTGCGCCTTGGTGCGCGATCGTCGCCAGCACCGCCAGACTTTTGCCGAAGATGCGGAATACCTGCAGAAAATGTCGCGCGGGATCGCGGCGGCCGAGTATCTGCACGACTACAATCTGGACACGTCGCGCGGGTTCCGGGCGCTGAAGATCTGGATGATGCTCAAGGAACAAGGCGTCGCGAAGTTCGGGCGGCTCATTGATCAGGGCATCGCGCAGGCGCGGTATCTGGCCGGACGCATCACGCTGGAACCCTTGCTGGAACTGATGGCGCCGACCGTGATCGACATCGTCTGCTTTCGCTACAATCCCGGCGGTCTAAATGAGGACGCGCTGCGCGATCTGAACATCGAGATCATGCTGCGACTGCAGGAAACCGGGGTCGCCGCTCTTTCGGACACGACCATCCACGGCCGCCACTGCCTGCGCGTGGCGATCTGCAATCACCGCACGAGGCGATCCGATCTGGACCTGCTGGTGTCAGAAGTGCTGCGAACTGGCGGGCAGGCTGCAATGGCATGCGGCCAAAGCAGCGATATCGCCGGGGCCAGCGCATAAGACGCCGAAAAAGCGATCGGTCGACGCGAGCTTGACCAGTGTTCGGATCGACACACGGCCGGCGCGCCCGCCGTCGTCGCGCTGGACCCCGCGGCCCCGAACGCCGCCGTCCCGGCGCGTGACGGCACAATGCCGGTTGACCCGGCACTGCGCGCCCCTCAGGATGCGCCAAAACAAAAAAGGACGATCCGTGGCAGGCAACACCGCCCCTTTTGCAGCGTTCGAGTGGATGATCGCCTGGCGTTACCTGCGGGCCAAGCGGGCCGAGGGCGGCGTTTCGGTGATGACCTGGATCAGTCTAATCGGCATCACGCTGGCGGTGTTCGCGCTGGTAGCGACGCTGGCAGTGCGGTCCGGCTTTCGCGCCGAATTCGTCGACACCATCCTGGGTGCCAACGCGCATGTGACGCTCTACAACACCAACTATGTCAACGAGGACGGCAGCGCCACGAGGGTAATCGACGACTATGCTGATATGGCCGAACGGGTCGCGGCCATTCCGGGTGTGACGCGCGTGGCACCCTTGGTGCGCGGGCAGGTGATGGCGGCGTGGCAGGGTCAGAACGCCGGGGCGGAAGTGCTTGGCATCACCCTGGAAAACCTGAAGACCATCCCGCGCATCGCGTCATCCGCAACGGCACTGGGCAACATCGACGATTTCGACGGTGGCATCGCCATCGGAACCGGTGTCGCCCGCGAACTGGGCGTTGGGGTCGGTGACACCGTCCGGCTGATCTCGGCCAATGGGGCCAAGACCGCCTTCGGAACCAGCCCGCGGGTCAACAGCTACCGGGTGGTCTATGTCTTTACCCTCGGGCGCTACGACATTGACCGGACCCGCATCTACATGCCGTTTGCCGAAGCCCAGAGCTTTTTCAATCGCGACGGCGTAGCGGATGAGCTGGAAATCATGCTGGAACGCCCGGACCGGGTCGATGACCTGACCATGCCGCTGTTGCGGGCCGGGGGCGAGCGGGCGCTGGTCTGGACCTGGCGCGATTCAGCCGGGTCGTTCCTGCGGGCGCTGGATATCGAGGACAACGTGATGTTCGTGATCCTGTCGATCCTGGTGCTGATCGCGGCGATGAACATCATTTCCGGGCTGATCATGCTGGTCAAGAACAAGGGCCGCGACATCGGCATCCTGCGGACCATGGGACTGACAGAAGGCTCGATCCTGCGGATATTCTTCATCTGCGGCGCGTCGACAGGGCTGGTCGGCACCGCCTGCGGCGTGATCCTCGGCTGTCTGTTCGCGATTTACATCGATCCGGTGTTTGCCTTCGTGAATTATGTGGCGGGCGGTGGCGTCTGGGATCCGGCGATCCGGGGCATCTACGCGTTGCCCGCCAAATTGCAGTGGGGCGACGTGCTGTCGGCGGTGGGGCTGTCGCTGTTCCTGTCGTTCGTCGTCACGCTTTTCCCGGCGCGGCGGGCGGCCCGGCTTAATCCGGTCGAGGCGCTGCGGTATGAGTGACACGCTGGTGCTGACGGACTTGCAGAAAGTCTACAACAAGGGCAAGCCATCGGAGGTGCAGGTTCTGCGCGGGGCCTCGCTTTCGCTGGCACGGGGCGAGGTGGTGGCGCTGGTCGCACCATCCGGTGCCGGGAAATCCACGCTGCTGCATATCGCCGGGTTGCTGGATGCCGCCGATTCCGGTCAGGTCATGATCGACGACATGGCGATGACCGGGCTGGGCGACGCGGTGCGGACGGCGGTGCGCCGCCGGGATGTCGGGTTCATCTATCAGTTCCACCACCTGCTGCCCGAGTTCAGCGCGCTGGAAAATATCATGCTGCCGCAGCTGGCCAACGGGGTGGCGCGCGCCGATGCCGAGGCGCGAGCCCGGCTATTGCTGGACCGGGTCGGGGTCGGGCCGCGCGCCGATCATCGCCCGGCGGCGTTGTCGGGGGGCGAGCAGCAGCGGGTCGCGTTTTGCCGGGCCCTGGCCAACGCGCCGAAAGTGCTTCTGGCGGACGAGCCGACCGGCAATCTGGACCCCGACACCTCAGATCAGGTGTTCGGCGTACTGATGCAGATGGTGCGCGAAACCGGCCTGTCGGCGCTGATTGCCACGCACAATCTGGCGCTGGCGGCGCGGATGGACCGGATGGTCCGGCTGCGGGCAGGCCGCGTTGTTTGAGGGCGTAACACGTGTGTTACGCCAACTAACACTCTGAAAATAAAAGATTTCATGATTTCTGTTAACCTCTTGGCAGGGTTTGACCCGGCTCCACGCCCTAGAAATCATTCAGCGACTTGCCCAGCCGGAACGGGGCGGCGAAGGCGATCAGGCACAGGGCGATCATTTGCAGGATAAGCACAGTCGAATTGGATTCCAGATAGTCCCATTCCGCCTTCACCCGGCCAAGTTGATCGATCAACTCGTCATAGGTGTTGGCAATAACCTGATATTCCGCCGAAATCTCGGCATGGGACGAAGAGGACAGGGTGGCGACGGCGGCCCGGGTGGTGTCGTCGGTGGCGGCAAAGGTCAGCAGTTCGACCGCGTCGAACTGGTCGACCTTGGCGATCATCTGGTTGGCGGTCAGGCCGGTGCCGGTGGCAAACGGATCAGCGCCGCCCAGAAGCCAGCCGAGCGACGACAGCGGGGTGCGGGTCTGCGCCACGTCCAGAAACAGCGGCAAATCCCGGTTGATCGCCGCCGAGGCCGACAGGAATTCCACCTTTTCGCACAGCACCAGGGTTGCTGGCCGGTACCGGCTGCCCTGCCGGTCGGTTTCGCAATGCAGCAGCCGAAAGCGGCCGGCGTTCATCTCGAAGCTTTTCGAGGTGGCAAAGGAAATGTCGATCTGGCGATCCACCCGCCCGCGTTCGGATTCGTAGCCCCCCGCCAGCAGCGCCGCCAGCGCCCCGAGCCCGCCCAGCGCCACCCAGACGAAATCGGCCACCCGCCAGGACAGGCTGCCCTTGGCATTGCGGTACATGATGGCCGCGATCAGGCTGCCGACTACAAAGCAGGACAGGATCGCCGCTACCTGATGGTCGAGAAGAAAGCTCATCGCAGGGTCCCTGAACTTTGGCAGAGGCTGGCATGAATGCGGGGATTGCGGAAGGGGGGGCAATTTGATTTGGTGCGCCAACGACCACCCCGCCGGACTGCGGTGGAAACTGCGGCGTCGATGGTCCCCTGGGCCCGCGCCCCGGTCCGCGCCTGGACAGCCGGCATGGTGATCCAGATCAATGCAGGCGGTGCGCTGCCGTGGTAGCCGGGACATCCACGCACAGGAGAGGCGTCATGAACAGGACCTTGCTCTCGGCAGCGCTGGCCGCAGGCCTTGTCGCCTGTACCGCCACCGAGCCGCCCGAAATATCGGGCCGGGCGCTTTATGAGGCGAACTGTCTGACCTGCCACGGGGCGAGCGGCAAAGGCGACGGGCCGGGTGCCGCCGGATTGACCCGGCGGCCGGCCGACCTGACCGGCATTGCCGCCCGCAACGGCGGCACTTTTCCTGTGGCCGGGGTGATGAGCACGATCAACGGCTATTTCCGCAGCGATGCCAGCGTGATGCCGCATTTCGGCGGGGTCGTGGATGGGCGGACAGTGCTGGTCGACACCGGCGATGGCATCCTGACGCCGGCCCCCGAGGCTTTAGTGGCGCTGGCCGAATTTCTGCGCGGATTGCAGCGGTAGAGGGGTTGCCGGGGGCAGGCCGTGGTGACGCCGGTCCCCGGCAGCGCTCAGACGGTACGGCGGCGGACCAGCAGCCCCAGCGACAGTAGCCCACCTGCGAGCATCGACGCCGGCAACGGCAGCGGCACCGGGGCCGGGGGCAGGGCATCGGTGACCACATCGGCGATGACATTGTGGATGACCGCCGTCGGGTGCACCGGATCAAAGAACGCCAGGTGCGCCGCCTCGGCCCGGGTGCAGACCGAAAAGCCGGGAATGACGCATGGGGTGGTGGCATCGGCGACACCGAATGTGCCCGGGTCGGCCAGCAGATCTGCGAACAGGTCATAGGCGTCGATTTCGATCACGTTCAGCCCCAGCAGCCGCAGCAGATCGACCTGCAGGTCCAGTTCGGCGTTGAACGCATCCGACCCGGCCGTGGCATCGGCCACATTCGCCGGTTCGAACAGGGCATAGTTCGGCAGGTTGCCGAAATCGGGCAGGTTGAAGATGACGAAGTCCTGAATGCCCAACTCGGCAAGGCTGGCAGCCCCGGCGGCCACCGCCTGTGCTGCGGCTTGCGCTGTGGCGACGACCCCGGCTGTGGGCAAGGTGCCGATGGCGGCAAACAGGTCGTTGGCGCCGAACCACAGTGACGCCAGCGGGTTGCTGCCGAGCGCTGCCGCGGGCACCGAGGCGCTGAAAATCCCCAGTTGCGTCGGCAGATCGGGGATCGCGTCGGCGTCTGGCACTGCCCGCGCGCCGCCAAAGGCGAAGTTGCCGCTTGCCAGTCCCTGTGCGGTGAATTCGGCGGCCAAGGATTCGGCCCAGACCGGTCCGTTGGAAAAGCGGCCGCCGAAATAGGGCGGGCTGGCGGGCGTGGTTCCGCCGGTGGCGGCAAAAAGGTTGCCGGGGTCGCTGAGGCTGTCGCCAAAGCTGAAAAAGCTGGTATAGCCGCTGCCCAGGACGGCACCTTGGGCCGTGCTTGCGATGATGGCGACGGCGGCGGCCGCAGCCAGACGGGTGATCAGGGTCATGTCAGTCTCCGGTCCGGATGTGAGGTTGCGGCGGTCCTGCCGGTGTCATGAGGGCAGTGACGCAGCGATTCCTAGCACCCGAACATGACAGGACGTTGCACGGGGAAACGTGCGCCGCTTGATACCGATCAAGGCGGCAGTCTTGCGATCGGTGCAGACTGCCGGGAACCGATGATGGAGGTTTGCATGCGCCTGCCCGTTCTTGCCGCCCTGTTGCTGTCCCTTGCCACGCCCGTTGCGGCACAGGATGCCCGCGAAGGCGGCCGCCTGTTTCAGAGCCATTGCGCGTCCTGCCACGGCGAGTTGGCCGACGGCAGCGGCCCTCTGGCCAGCGAGATGACGCTGAAGCCGCGCGACCTGACCCGGCTGGCTGCCGACAACGATGGCGAGTTCCCGACCCTGCGCGTGGTGATGCGGATCGATGGCCGCGAGCCGCTGGTGGCCCACGGCAGCCCGATGCCGGTGTTCGGCGGGTTTTTCGAGGGCCGCGGGGCGCTCTTGCAGGCCGAGACCGGGCAGCCGATCATGACCAGCACGCCGGTGGTGGATCTGGTGGAATGGCTGCGCGGGGTGCAGGTCGCCGAGTAGTGGCTAAAGCCCCGGCACCCGCAGCAACGCCGCGTCGGCTCGGGTCTGCCAGCCCTTGGCGTCGGCGCGCAGCCGCTCCGGTACTTCCGGGTCAAGCTAGACGGTCATCGGCCGCTCGCGCTTTGACAGTGGCAGAGGCGGGCGGCCGAGATGACAGTGTTTCTTCAGGTCGGAAATCAGTTCGGGGACGGCGCAAATTGGGCGCATGCAAAGGGGACGATTGGGAGAGATGAGGGGTCAACGGGGTTAGGTTGCGTGATTTCACGCACCGCGGTGGGAGGTCGGTGGGGTGGAACCCCAGCCTACGGCTTGCTATCGCACCGGTTCGTCCCGGCCCGTCAAGAGCACGGCACCCGCCCATGGCGCAACCTTGCCCGTCGGCGTTGTGACCAGAGACAGGGCACGGAATACGTGGTATGCTTTCCTATTGTGGGCAGGGGGAACTGCGGTGTCTTTCGAAAGCCCAAAGCCGAGCGATGTCCTTGCCTTCTGGTTCCCCGACGGGCCTGATCCCGAACCTGTCGCCCATGCGGAACACTGGATGTGGCGAATGCGCGGGGGTGCGCATGAAGCTATTATCGAGCGCTATTCCTACCTCGCAGATCAGGGTGCAAAAGGCGATCTGGAGAGTTGGGCGAGCACCCCGACGGGCCGACTCGCGCTGATCATCGTTCTGGATCAATTCTCCCGCTCGGTTTGGGCGGGCACGGCACTCGCCTATGCGCAGGACGACTGGGCCCTCGACCTCTGCAAGAAAGGCCTGTCCAACGGCCACTACGACGCGCTGGACAATGTCTGGCAGAAATCCGTCTTCAAGCTGCCACTTGGGCATTGCGAATGCCCTGCACACATTGCCAACCTCGACCTTTCGGTGGCGCTTGGCCTTCAGATCGCCGAGGATGCGCCCCCTCGCCTCCACGCGTTCTACCTCTCGGCTGCGCAGCAACCGGTCAAGCACCGCACCGTCATCGCGACCTTCGGGCGTTTTCCGCACCGCAATGCCGCGCTCGGGCGGGTGTCGACCACCGTTGAGGCGGAATACATCGCCTGGGGCGAATTCCCGCACACGACCGAAATCCGCGCCTTTGGCAAGGGCCCGAACTGACCCGTCACACACTTCCCATTAGAAAAATGCGCAAGGATCGCCCGATGATACTCTGTTGCGCCTCGGGCGGCCGCGCGGCCCAGTTTGGCAAACTGCCGCGCTAGATGGGCGATGCATCCATCGACAACCTCACTGGCTACCAGGGCCGGGCCGAAGCCGGCGACACAGTCGAGGCCGTGATCGCGCTCTGGAGGTGAGCGGGCAGGTGGTCCAAGACAACTTGCAGATATCCCCCGGCCTGCCAATTGTCCTTCGCTCTAGGGACATGGGCTCTGTGCCGAGGCGAATTTGCCACTCGCCTTGATCCGGCGACGGATGGGTACGCGACCTACGGCTTGCTGCTCGTCACTGAACCCATTGGACAGCTTGTCGCGGCGTGACTTTAGACTGCCGGATTTCGTCGCGTCGGTTCAACCAAGATGTAACTTGCTGCGAGAGGGGCCCGCCCGTCACTCGCTCAAACATCCAGCTCCTCCACAAACCGCGCGTTTTCCTGAATATACTGGAACCGCAGCTCCGGCTTCTTGCCCATCAGCCGTTCCACCAGATCGCCGGTCTCGCCCGGCTCATCCTCATCGATCGACACCCGGATCAGTTTCCGGGTCAACGGGTTCATTGTGGTGTCCTTCAGATCCTTGGCGTCCATCTCGCCCAGGCCCTTGAAGCGCTGCACCTCGATCTTGCCCTTGCCGCCCAGACCTTTCGCAAGCCAGGCTGCCTTCTCGGCATCATCCGCCACATAAAGCCGCCTTGCCCCCTGCGTCAGCCGGTACAACGGCGGGCAGGCCAGATACAGATGCCCGCGGTCGATCATCGGGCGCATCTGGGTGAAAAAGAACGTCATCAGCAGCGCCGCGATATGGGCGCCGTCGACGTCGGCGTCGGTCATGATGATGACCTTTTCATAGCGCAGATCCTCGATGTTGAACCGCGACCCCATGCTGACGCCAAGTGCCTGACACAGATCGGATATTTCCGAGTTCTGCCCCATCTTGGCCGATGCCGCCCCAAGCACGTTCAGGATCTTGCCGCGCAACGGCAGCAGCGCCTGGGTCTTGCGTTCCCGCGCCATCTTGGCGCTGCCACCGGCAGAATCGCCTTCGACGATGAACAACTCCGTCCCCTCGCGCGACGTGGCTGAACAATCCACCAGCTTGCCCGGCAGCCGCAGCTTCTTGGTGGCGGTCTTGCGGGCGGTTTCCTTTTCCGCCCGGCGGGCCAGCCGTTCCTCGGCCCGAAGCACCAGATAGTCGAGGATCGCGCCCGCCGCCCTTGTGTCCGCCGCCAGCCAGTTGTCGAAATGATCGCGGACCGCGCCTTCGACCAGGCGCGCCGCCTCGGCGGTGGCCAGCCGGTCCTTGGTCTGGCCGACGAACTCGGGCTCGGAGATGAAACAGGAGACCAGGGCGCAGCCGCCCAGCGCGATGTCGTCGCGGCTGATCTGTTCGGCCTTGCGGTTCTTGACCCGTTCGCCGTAGGCGCGGATGCCTTTCAGCACGGCGGCCCAGAACCCGGCCTCGTGGGTGCCGCCTTCGGGGGTCGGCACGGTATTGCAATAGCTGCCGATGAAACCGTCCATCGCCGGCGTCCAGTTGATCGCCCATTCGACGTAGCCCGGCACATTGAATTTCTCGGCAAAGCTGACCTTGCCGGCAAAGGGCCGCTCGGCATAGGTCACCGAGCCGTCAAGCCGTTCCTTCAGATAATCGGCCAGTCCGCCCGGAAAATGAAAGGTGGCCTCGGCCGGGGTGTCGCCATCGGCAATCGCAGTCTTCCAGCGAATCTCGACGCCGCTGAACAGATAGGCCTTGGACCGCACCATGCGCATGATCCGCGCCGGCTTGAAGCGGTGGTGGCCGAAAATCTGCGCATCGGCGTGAAAGGTGAACTGGGTGCCACGGCGGTTCGGGGCGGGGCCGACCTTTTGCAGCGGCCCGAGCGGCGTCCCGCGTGAAAACTCCTGGGCATACAACTCGCGGTTCCGCGCCACCTCGACCCGCAGATGATCGCTGAGCGCGTTGACGACCGAAGCGCCGACACCGTGCAGGCCGCCCGAGGTCTGGTAAACCTTGCCCGAGAACTTGCCGCCCGAATGCAGCGTGCACAGGATCACCTCCAGCGCCGATTTGTCGGGGAACTTCGGGTGCGGATCGATCGGAATGCCGCGGCCGTTGTCGCGGACGGTTACGGAATGGTCCTCGTGCACCTCGACGTCGATGCGGGTGGCGTGGCCGGCCACCGCTTCGTCCATCGAATTGTCCAGCACTTCGGCGACCAGATGATGCAGCGCCCGCTCGTCGGTGCCGCCGATATACATGCCCGGGCGTTTGCGCACCGGCTCCAGCCCCTCCAGCACCTCGATGGAATGGGCGTCATAGGCGTCCGCCGCGCGGGAAAGGAGGTCACCAGGGGAACTTGGGGCCATCATGTGCTCGATTCTTGTTGGTCTTTGCGGCAGCAGTAGCGCATTTCGCGGGGGTTGGGGACAAGATGTTGAGGGTGGCGGCCTGAAGCGGACGCCCCCGGCAGCGTTACCCGGTGACGCGCTCGCGCAACCAGTCCGCCAGCGCGCCTTCATCCATCAGCCCTTGCGCAACGCGGATGATGATCTGGCCGACTTCCTCGGTGTTCCAGTCCGGGGCAATCCCGTTGGCCTCCAGGCACACTTCCATCGAACGATAGGCCGTGCGTTTGTTGCCATCGTTGAAGCAGTGACCGGTGGCGATGGCCATCGCATAACAGGCGGCAAGATCGTACACGTCGCCGATCAGGCCATAGGCCAGCCGGTTCTCCACCCGCGCCAGTGCCCCCTCCAGCGATTTGTCAAGCGCAAGGCCCGGGAGTTCGCCAATGTTCAACACCTCGTCATGGATCGCCATGACGACATCGCGGGAAAGATGCTGCATCGCGTCACTTGTCTTTCAGATAGTCAAGAACGGGCTGCGACCTTGCCCTTGTCCGCTCCAGAATGAGCTTCAGTTCTTCCATCGTCACGGCGCGATGCTGATCCATCCCGGTAGCCTGTTCGGGCACGAAATAGCCGACCAGCGCCGAATTCTTCAGGATCGCCACCGGTTTGCCGCCCGAACGTTCCAGCACCTTATGCGGTTCGCGCATTTCGGTCATAGTGGCGATATGCGGCGTCAGCAGGCGGGTCATGGCGGGCTCCTTCGGTGGGAATGTGCGATGCAATATACACTTCACTGCACAAAACGCAAGCCCGTGCGTTATCTCAGGCTGGTTCGGCAAGCCGCTTGGCCCACATCGCGGCGAACGCCGGGCGGGCCTGGCAGGCCGCAAGCCATGCCTTGACCGTCGGGTTTGCTGCCATCAGCGGCGCGTGCGCCGAGGCATAGCGCACGATCTCGGCCATGTTGACGTCGGCGACGGTGAAGCGGCCGCCGACGATATGGCCGTGCGCGGTCAGGTGGGCGTTCAGCGTTGCCATTGGTCTGGCCAGCCTGTTGGCGGCTGCCGCCACCCGGGCGGCACCATCGGGCGTATCCGCCGAACCGTCGGCATAGGGATAATAGATATCGAGCGCGGCAATCTCGATCCCGGTTGCACCGAACAGCGCCCACTGGATCATTTGCGCCTCTTCGCCGGGGTTGACCGCAGCCAGCGGCCCGCCGTGCTTCTTGGCAAGATACAGGTTTATCGCCAGCGATTCCGTCAGCATCAGCCCGTCATCGACGATACAGGGCACCTGACCTGCCGGGTTGATCGCCAGAAACGCGGGCGACGTGGTGTTCATCGGCGCATCCGCTGCGCCGGCATCGGCCAGCCGGTAGCCCTGGATCACCGGCACCTGGGCGAAGGGTATGCCCAGTTCGCCCAGCAACCAGAGATTCCGGGTCGCACGGCTGCGGTGGACTCCGTACAGCGTCAGCATGGTCTGCCTCCTGGCATCAACAGTTTCGGCAAGCAATAGCCGAGCCGGGCCGGTCGTGGAAGCCTGCAGAACTTGCTCCGGCCTGCGCACGGCGCTAACACTTGGCGCATGATCAGGCCGACGGCTCTTGCCCTGTTATCGTTTGTCCTGTCGGCCCCTTTTGCCGAGGCGCACCCGCATATCTTCATCGACACCGGCCATCAGTTGATCTTTGACGATCAGGGCCGATTGGCCGCTGTGCGCACGGTCTGGATCTACGATGCGTTCTATTCGCTGCTTATCCTGGAAGACATGGGGCTGGACCCGGATGCCGATGGCACGTTGACGGCGGCGGAGGCGGCCCGGCTGGACGGGTTCGACATGAAATGGCAGGCGGGTTTTGCCGGGGACCTCTATGCCCTGCAGAATGCCCAGGCCCTCGCGTTGACTGGTCCCATGGAACACGCCGCCCGTTTTCAGAACGGACGCATTGTTACCACCCACCTGCGTGCCTTTACGCCGCGGATCGAGGTCGGCAGCGATCCGGTGATCCTGCAGGTCTATGACCCGACCTATTACACCGCCTATTCCATCACCATAGAGCCGAAGATCGAGGGTCGCGCCGACTGCACGGCCGCGATATTCGTGCCGCAAGCCACTGCTGCGTCCGATGAACTGAAGGCGGCGCTGGCCGAACTGAACGCGGTGGAAACGCTGGATGATCTGGGGCTGGACAGCATTCCCGCAATCGGTGCGTCGCTGGCCGAGGAGGTGCGCCTGACATGCGATCCGCCCGCATGATCCGGTCGCGCGCAGCACCGGCGCGCAGTGCGCTCGTGATGCTGGCCGTTGCCGTGCTTGCCGCCGGGCTGGCCCTGTTGTGGGGAACCGGCGGGCTCGATACGCTGGCGTTGCAGGCGGCAGAGGCGCAGCGGGCGTTTCAGAACAACATGGCCGGTTATCTGCGCCAGTTGAAGGCGGGGCAGGCCGGGGCTCTGGCCGGGTTGCTGGCGCTGGCCTTCGGCTACGGCTTCTTTCATGCCGCCGGGCCGGGGCACGGCAAGGTGCTGATCGGCGGCTACGGCATGGGGTCGTCGGTGCGCCTGCGCCCGCTGATCGTCATCGCGGTCCTTTCAAGTCTGGCACAGGCGACCACCGCCGTGGCCATGGTCTATGCCGGCGTGTCGCTGTTTCAGTGGACGCGCGACCAGATGGTCGGGGCCGCCGAACGGATGATGGCGCCGCTCAGATACGCCGCCATCGGGCTGATCGGACTGTGGCTGGTCTGGCGCGGGGTGCGCGGGCTTTGGCGAGTCTCGCCGGGGCAGGTCCAGAACGGGCACGGCGACCACGATCAAGTCGGCCATGATCAGATCGGGCATGACCAAACCGGCCACGACCACACCGGCCACGCTCACACTGGTGACAGTCTCCCCACCCAAAATCACGGCCCGGATTGCGGCCACAGCCACGGCCCGACAGCCGATCAGGTCGCCGGGTTGAAAACCTGGCGCGACGCTGTGGTGCTGGTGGCATCGGTGGCGATCCGGCCCTGTTCCGGGGCGTTGTTTCTGCTGATCATCACCTGGCGTATGGGTATTTCCGGCGCCGGCATCGCCGGCACCTATGTCATGGCGCTGGGCACCGCCAGCGTCACGGTGATGGTGGCGGTACTGGCCGTCCTTGCCCGCCAGGGCGCTCTGGAAACCGGCAGCCGCTTTGGTGTCGTGCGCGCCGTCGTGCCGGTGCTTGAACTTCTGGCCGGGTCCGTCGTCGTTCTGGCGTCGTTGCAGCTGCTGGCGCCGTTCCTATAGGCGGTTTGTGCACCGCTTGCCGGTCTTGCCGGATTGCGGTATGGCGGCGACATGGCGAACAGGGCAACATATGCAGGGCACGCGCGCGCGTTGCTGACCTTGGGTCTGCCGCTGGTCGGCAGCCATCTGGCCAGCCTGTTCCTGCACATGACCGATACCGTGATGCTGGGCTGGTTCGGCATCGAGGAACTGGCAGCGGTGGTGCTGGGTGGCACCTTCTGGTTCGTGCTCTTTGTCGTCGGGTCCGGCTTTGGCACCGCGCTGGCCGCGCCGATTGCCAGCGCCATGGCGCAGGGCGACGAAACCCAGGTGCGCCGCCTGACCCGCATGGGCATCTGGCTGACGCTGGGCTACGGCATGCTGGTGTCGCCGATCTATCTGTTTGCCGAGCCGATCCTGCTGGCGATGGGTCAGAAACCGCGGGTGGCGGAACTGTGCGGCCAGTATCTGGCGCTGGTCGGCTATACGGTGTTTGCCACGCTTCTGACCAACCTGTTGCGCTCGTATCTGTCGGCGATGGGCAAGACCATGGCGATCATGGTGGTGACCCTGTCGGCGCTGGTGCTGCATGCCTGGCTGAACTGGGTGCTGATCTTCGGGCACATGGGGATGCCGGCGCTGGGCATTCGCGGGGCGGCAATCTCGTCGCTGCTGACCGACGGGGCGGTGACGCTGGTATTGCTGGCCTATGCCTTGCGCAAATTTCCGCAGCACCGGCTCTTGCGCAACTTCTGGCGGGTGGACCGCGAGGCGTTGTCGCGGATATTTCACCTTGGCTGGCCGGTCAGTCTGCAAATGCTGGCCGAGGTCGGGATGTT
>JANNRR010000086.1:0-6580 GCA_031401675.1 Paracoccaceae bacterium | reverse complement strand
CAGGAATGCACGCGGTGGATGTCGGCAAAGCCGCCGGTGGAAAACGCCCGCACCAGGTTCAGCGAAGCGGCCGCCTGGGTATAGGCCTGCAACATCCGCGCGGGGTCGGGAATGCGCGCTTGAGGCGTGAAATCGAAGCCGTTGATGATGTCGCCGCGGTAGCTCGGCAGTTCCACGCCGCCAATCACCTCGGTGCCTGCCGAGCGCGGCTTGGCAAACTGGCCCGCCATCCGCCCGACCTTTACAACCGGAACCTTGGCACCGAACGTCAGCACCACCGCCATCTGCAACATCACGCGGAACGTGTCGCGGATGTTGTCGGCAGAAAATTCCGCAAAGCTTTCGGCACAGTCGCCGCCCTGCAGCAGGAACGCCTTGCCCGCCGCTGCCTGCCCCAACGCCTTTTTCAGCTTGCGCGCTTCACCCGCGAACACCAGCGGCGGATACTTGGCCAGTTGCGCTTCGACGCCCTTCAGTGCGGCCTGGTCCGGATAGTCTGGCATCTGCACCCGAGGCTTTGCGCGCCAGTCAGATTTGCTCCAGCCGATGGTCATCCTGCTTCTCCTGCCGTGGTCGTCATCGCCGCGCTTTATACAGAGCCGATGTGCCGAGCGCAAACCGCGAATCTGCCTGCAATTTGTCCGGCGGGCTCTTGTATCTTGCCCCGATTCGTGATCGCTGGTCCCATAAACGACAAAAATAGGTCGCAGAATGAGTGAGCCGAAACGCAGGGACGGACGGGGCGGCGATGGGCCCGCGATACGGCACTTTGTGTTCCTTTTGTTGGACCAGTTCACGCTGCTGTCGTTTGCCGGAGCCATCGAACCCTTGCGGATTGCCAACCGGATGACTGGCAAGGCGCTCTATACTTGGGCGCTTGCGGGCGAAGGCGGGGTCAGCGCCACCTGCTCCAACGGGGCATCGTTCAAGCTCGACATGGGGCTGGACGAGATCAGCCGCGACGATATCCTGCTGGTCTGCGGCGGGGTCGATGTGCAGGACGCTTCGACCCGGCCGGTGCTGAACTGGCTGCGCCGCGAATCACGGCGGGGTGCGACGATCGGCGGGCTCTGCACCGGCAGCTACACGCTTGCCAAGGCGGGCTTGCTGGATGGCAAGAAGGCGACGATCCACTGGGAAAATCAGGACAGTTTTCTGGAGGAATTCGAGGATGTAACGCTGACGAAATCGGTGTTTGTCGTCGATGGCAACCGGCTTTCGACCGCTGGGGGGACCAGTTCCATCGACCTGATGCTGAAGCTGATCGCCGATGATCATGACGAGGATCTGGCGAACACCGTGGCGGACCAGTTGATCTATTCCTCGATCCGTACCGACCAGGATACCCAGCGCCTGTCGATCCCGACCCGGATCGGGGTCCGCCATCCCAAGCTTTCGGGCGTGGTCCAGATGATGGAACAGAATATCGAGGAACCGATTTCCCCCGCGACCCTGGCCAAGGACGTGGGGATGAGCACGCGTCAGCTGGAGCGGTTGTTCCGCCGCTACCTCAACCGCAGCCCGAAACGATACTACATGGAACTGCGCCTTCAAAAGGCGCGCAACCTCCTGATGCAGACCGACATGAGCGTGATCAACGTCGCGCTGGCCTGCGGCTTTGCCAGCCCGTCGCATTTCTCAAAGTGCTACCGTTCACACTACAACACCACACCCTACCGCGAACGCGGCTCGCACGGGGGCGGCGCCCGGCTGTCGATCTGACCCGGATGCGGATGGGTCCGGCTAGTCCGGAACCATCCGGTAGACCGCACCGTCATTGACCGACAGGAACCAGATCGACCCGTCTGGCGCTTCGGCCAGATCGCGCACCCGGCCGGTTTCGGGGGCGGTTATGCGTTCCTCGGCATAGCCGGTCGGTGCAGGCCGGTCAGGGTCCAGTCGCGAGATGTGGTCGAACTTCAGGCTGCCGCTGAACAGGTCGCCCCGCCAGTCGGGCCAGAGCTTGCCGGAATAGATCAGCAGCCCGGACGGCGCAATCGACGGGTCCCAATAGTGGACGGGCTGCTCCATCCCGGGCTTCGACGTGCCTTCGCCGATGCGGCTGCCGTTGTAGTTCAGCCCGTAGCTGATCACGGGCCAGCCATAATTGGCCCCGGGCGTGATCGGGTTCACCTCGTCACCGCCCATCGCGCCATGCTCGCTGATCCAGAGCCGCCCCTGCCCGTCAAGGGCAGCGCCCTGTGCATTGCGATGGCCGAGGCTGTAAATCTCGGGCAAGGCCCCGGCCACCCCCACGAAAGGATTGTCGGCAGGGACCGCTCCGGTGCGGGTGATGCGCACCACCTTGCCCTGATGCCGGTTCAGCGCCTGCGCGGGCATTCCTTCGCCCCGTTCGCCGATGGTCAGGAACAGGGTGCCGTCGCGCGCCTCGACAATGCGCGAGCCGAAATGGCGGCCACCGTTCGACCCGGGGGCCATCTCGAAGATCACCCGGAACCCGGTCAGGGCGGTGCCGTCCTCATTCAGCCGCCCGACCCCTAGCGCCGTGCCTTCGCCCGTGCCCTGCGGCGTGGCAAAGCTGAGGAAAACGTCGCGGCTGGTCGGAAAATCGCGGGGGATCATCACGTCAAGCAGACCGCCCTGCCCGGCTGCAGCGACCTTGGGCAGGCCGGTTACCCTGGAAATCGTGCCATCGGACCGCACAAGGGTCAGTTGACCGGCGCGCTCGGTCACGAGAACTCCTCCACCGGGCAGAAACTCCAGGCCCCAGGGTTCGTCAAAGCCGCTGGCCACCCGCTCGATCCGCACCGGGCCCGCCGATGTGGCCAGACTGTCGGACCAGACTGCGGCGGGCACCGGGCAAAGCACGGCGGCAACGGCAAACAGGGCGGCCCTCGCGGTGAACGGGTTCAACACCGGACAGTCCTCTCTTTCTGGTTGCATCTGGGGCCAAAGCGCTGAGGCGCAACCCGGCTCACGCGATTGTCAGGGCGATTCCCGCCGCTTTGAAAGCCTTTTCTTTTGGCGCGACCCGCTCTAGGCTCGATCCAGGATTTCGATCCAACATGGGAGATCAAAATGAAAAAACTGCTGCTGACCACGACGGCGCTGGTGCTGATGACCGGGGTTGCGATGGCCGAAGACATCAAGCTGGGGATCCTGATCGGGTTCACCGGGCCGATTGAATCGCTGACTGGGCCGATGGCGGCCGGCGCCGAAATGGCCATGAAAGAGGCAAACGACTCCGGCCTGTTATTGGACGGTTCGACCATAAGCTCAGTCCGCGCCGATTCTACCTGCATTGATGCTGCGGTCGCCACCGCCGCTGGAGAACGGTTGATCACGGCCGACGGGGTCAAGGGTATCATCGGCGGCGATTGCTCGGGGGTGACCGCTGCCGTGCTCCAGAACGTGGCGCGCCCGAACGGGATGGTGATGATCTCGCCGTCGGCCACCTCGCCTGCCCTGACCACCGCCGAGGATGACGGCCTGTTCTTCCGGACCGCGCCGTCGGATGCGCGTGAAGGCGAAGTGATGGCCGAGATCCTTGTCGAAAAGGGCGTCAAGTCGATTGCCCTGACCTACACCAACAACGATTTCGGCAAGGGTCTGTCGGACGCCATTGCCACATCGTTTACCGCCAAAGGCGGCGTCGTGACGATCAACGCGGCACACGAAGACGGCAAGGGCGATTATTCGGCCGAGGTTGGCGCGCTGGCTGCGGCGGGCGGCGATCTGCTGGTTGTGGCGGGCTACCTCGATCAGGGCGGCAAGGGCATCATCCAGGCCTCGCTTGACTCGGGTGCCTTTACCACGTTCGGTCTGCCGGGCGGCATGGTTGGCGACAACCTGCCCGCCTCGATCGGTCCCGCTCTCGACGGCTCCTACGGCCAGGTGGCGCAGTCCGACAGCCAGGGTGCCACAACGATGCTCGAGATGGCGACGGCAGCGGGCTTTGATGCCGCATCGCCCTATGCGATGGAGTCCTATGACGCGGCGGCGCTGTTCATGCTGGCCATGCAAGCCGCAGGATCCTCGAACCCTGCCGACTACAAGGGCAAGGTTCTGGATATCGCCAACGCTCCGGGCGACAAGTTCTATCCCGGCCAGATCGGTGCCGCGCTGGAAGCCGTCAAGGCCGGCAAGGACATCGACTGGGAAGGCGCGTCGGCGGTGGAACTGATCGGGCCGGGCGAAAGCGCCGGGCGCTATCGGCAGTTCGAGGTCAAGGGCGGCAAATACGAAACCGTGACCTTCCGCTGATCCGCGTGCCGGTCGCGTGCAAGTAGGATGAAGGATCGGCCCGGGCGACAGTCCCGGGCCGTTCTGCAAATAACCAGCCCGCGCGCCACGGCCTTTTGGCCGGGAAATGCTGCGGGCAAACGGGGAAGCGTACGATGATCCGGGTCGAGACCCTGCACAAGCATTTCGGCGGCTTTCACGCCGTCGACGGTGCATCGCTGGAAATCAAGGCCGGCTCGATCACCGGGTTGATCGGCCCGAACGGTGCCGGCAAGACCACGTTGTTCAACGTGATCGCCGGGCGGCTGCCGCCGACTTCGGGCCGGGTGCTGATGGCGGGCGAGGATATCACCGGGCTGCCACCGCACGCGCTGTTTGCCAAGGGCGTCCTGCGAACCTTCCAGATCGCGCACGAATTTGCCTCGATGACGGTGCGGGAAAACCTGATGATGGTCCCCGCCGGTCAGTCGGGCGAGAACCTGTGGAACAGCTGGTTCGGGCAGGGCCGGATAGCTGCCGAGGAAAAGGCGCTGGCAGCCAAGGCCGACGAAGTCCTGGATTTCCTGACCATCAGCCACCTGGCGGGCGAAAAGGCCGGAAACCTGTCCGGTGGGCAGAAGAAGTTGCTGGAGCTTGGCCGCACCATGATGGTCGACGCCCGGATCGTGTTTCTGGACGAAGTCGGTGCCGGGGTGAACCGTACTCTCTTGAACACCATCGGCGATCTGATCGTGCGGCTGAACCGCGAGCGCGGCTACACCTTTTGCGTGATCGAGCACGACATGGATTTCATCGCCCGCATGTGCAACCCGGTGATCGTGATGGCCGAAGGTCGGGTGCTGGCCGAAGGCACGGCGGCGGAAGTGCGGGCAGATGAGCGGGTCATCGAAGCCTATCTGGGCACGGGGCTGAAGAACAAGGTGGTGGGGCATGGATAGGGATTCGGCCGTGACAGACGTCGGAGCCTCCGGCGGGAGCAATCATGCGAAATTGAAGCAGAGGTGCCGGATTTGCTGATGGCAGAACCCTTTCTGATCGGCGACGCGATGACCGGCGGCTACGGGGCTGCGGACATTCTGCATGGTTGTACCGTTGCGGTGGAAAAGGGTCAGATCGCGGTGATCGTCGGGCCAAACGGGGCGGGAAAGTCGACGGCGATGAAGGCGGTGTTCGGCATGCTGCGGTTGCGCGGCGGCACGGTGCGGCTGGCGGGCGAGGATATCACCGGCCTGTCGCCGCAGGACCGGGTCGCCAAGGGCATGGCTTTCGTGCCACAGACTTCGAACATCTTCACCTCGATGACGGTCGAGGAAAACCTCGAGATGGGGGCTTTCCTGCGCCGCGACGATGTCAAGCGGACGATGGAGCAGGTCTACGGCCTGTTCCCGATACTCCGCGACAAGCGGTACCAGTTGGCGGGCGAGCTTTCGGGCGGCCAGCGCCAGCAGGTCGCGGTAGGCCGCGCCTTGATGACCGAGCCGAAGGTGCTGATGCTGGACGAGCCAACCGCCGGAGTATCGCCGATCGTGATGGATGAGCTTTTCGACCGGATCATCGAGGTAGCGCGGGCCGGGATCACCATCCTGATGGTGGAACAGAACGCTCGGCAGGCGCTGGCGATTGCCGACAAAGGCTATGTGCTGGTGCAGGGTGCCAATCGCTTTACCGATACCGGCGCGGCGCTGCTCGCGGACCCCGAGGTTCGCAGATCGTTTCTGGGGGGTTAGGCATTGGATTTCCTCAACGCCATTGTCGCCTTCACCAACTTTGTCATCGTTCCCGGTGCCTCATATGGCGCGCAACTGGCGCTTGGCGCGCTTGGTGTGACACTGATTTATGGCATCCTGCGGTTTTCCAACTTTGCTCACGGCGACACCATGGCATTTGGCACCGGTGCCACTATCGTGCTGACCTGGGGCTTGCAGTCGATGGGGATCACGCTCGGGCCGTTGCCAACCGCGCTGCTGGCCCTGCCGTTCGCGATTGCACTGACAGCACTGCTAGTGCTGGCGACGGATCGGGTTGTTTACCGGTTCTACCGGCGGCAACGGGCTGCGCCGGTCATTCTGGTGATCGTATCGCTGGGCGTGATGTTTGTGATGAACGCGCTGGTGCGGTTTGCCATCGGGGTGGAAGATCGCGATTTTGCCGATGGCGCGCGCTTCGTGATGGACGCCAAGTCGTTCAAGGAGATGACCGGGCTGGCCGAAGGGCTGGCACTGCGCACCACCACGGTGATCACGCTGGTCACGGCCTTCGTGGTCATGGCCTGGCTGTTCTGGTTCCTGAACCGCACCAGGTCGGGCAAGTCGATGCGGGCCTATTCGGATAACGAGGACCTGGCGCTGCTGTCCGGCATCAACCCCGAGCGGGTGGT
>JANNRR010000085.1:0-88931 GCA_031401675.1 Paracoccaceae bacterium | reverse complement strand
TGTGAACCGAAGCGGCACGCCTTCCGGGGCCCGATCCCGGACCCGCGGAACCTTCACCGGCACCGCGCCGATCCCGGTCTGAATATCCCGCTCGGGCAGATGGCCGTGCCGGACCAACCGCCTGCGGCCAGCGGTATCAGTCTGATCGGCATGGGCGGCGAGAAACCCGTTCAACTCGGCCTCGACCGCCTGCGCGATCAACTGGCGTGCACCCTGCCGCAGCAAATCCGTCAGCGGATCGGGTGAAAATCCGTCTGGCGCGCGAAACGCGACAACCGTATCCTTCGTCAAGTGGCATATCCTTTTCTCTGCGAGAACTGCGGCGCGTGAACAACGCCTTGATATGCCTCCCAATCCCCCGTCACCAACTTCCAGCTATTGCTCACGCCGCAGTGCTGGAGCCCGGGCAGAGTGCGAATGTCGGCTTCTACCTCGATCAGCCGTTCGAACAGTCACGGGTGATCCTGACGGTGCACGTCGGGACCATCCGCTACGCCCACTTCTTGCCGGAAATCACGCCACGCCAGATTGCTGCGGCGCGCAGGCGGTTGATCCTGCCGTTTCTGTATGATCTGGGGCGGGCCAGTCCGGCGATGCTGCGCTGGTACCTGACGCGCGACTTGTCCGCCCGGGCGGCGGTGAAAAATGCCCTTGGCCTGAACCAGATCGCGCCATCTGCCGCCGCGCCGATGACGATGGACCTGTTTGCCGATGCCGGATCCGACAATCCATCGCCGGGCACTCAGGCCCAGGCCCGGATCAGCATCGTCTTGCCGGTCTTCAACGCCTTTGAACTGCTGACCGAGGCGCTGGAGCGGGTTCGGCACCATACCGACCTGCCGTGGCGGCTGATCCTGATCGAGGACTGCTCGACCGATCCAAGGGTCCGGCCATTTCTGCGCGAATGGGCCGCAGCCCGGGACGAAACCCAGTCGAATCGCGTCACCCTGCTTGAGAACCAGAGCAATCTGGGGTTCATCGGCAGCGTCAACATCGGCCTGGCGCTTGCGCTTGGCTTCGGCGACCATGTGGTCCTGTTGAATTCGGATGCGCTGGTGCCCGCGGCCTGGGCTTCGCGGTTGCTTCGGCCGATCCTGATGCACGACAACGTGGCCACGGTCACGCCGATGTCGAATGACGCCGAAATCTGTTCGGTGCCGATGATCTGCCAGCGCACGGTGCTGGCGGCCGGGCTGGCCGACCGGATCGACGCCGTGGCGCAGAAATTCAATCCGGAAGCGAACCTGGCCGAAGTGCCGACCGGCGTAGGCTTCTGCATGGCGATCAACATCGCTTTCCTGCGGCAGGTCGGGCTGCTGGATACGGCGTTCGCGCGCGGCTATGGCGAAGAGGTTGACTGGTGCCAGCGGGCCCGAGCCGCCGGCGGCCGCAATCTGGGGTTGCCGGGCCTGTTTGTCGAACATCGTGGTGGCACATCCTTTGGCAGCGCCGAAAAGCTGAAGCTGGTGGTGGCGAACAATGCCATCGTGGCGAGCAGATAGCCGTGGTTGCGCCAGTGCGCTTGCAGTTCGGAGTCGGTCAGGCGGACCAGATCGGGGTAGGTGTAGACGTAGAAAACCGGATCAAAAGAGAAATCACCCACTGAATGCTTCCTTTTGATGCGCTTTTCCGGCCCGGACCCAATCGCCTGCAGATTACACATGATGCAAATCCGCCGCGACCGATTGTTGTTGGTCGTAGCGGGTTGCAGCCGTGCCGATCATCAGGCATTTCCGGGTGTTCTGGTGCCTGATGCGGCTGGGGAACTCAAGCCCCATGATCATACCCGCCGGTCAGAGCGTTGGCCCGCTGCGCCCGAAAAGCTTGCCAGCCGTACGCAAGATCAGCCAGAGGTCCAGCCAGAATGTCCGGTTGCGCTGGTAAATCAGGTCCAGCCGAGCCTTGCGCGGAATGCAGCGCCTTGTATAGACCGCTTCGGTTTCTGCGGCGGTGGTGCAGCGGGCCAGCAACCGTTCTTCGGTGCCGTGATAGACCACGGTGGCGAGTCCGGTGACGCCCGGACGGCTGTGCAGGACCTGCGCATAGAGCTTGGGGCACTGTTCCACATAGCGGCGCAGCGGCGGGCGCGGACCGACAAAACTGATATCGCCGCGCAGGATGTTCCAAAGCTGAGGCAACTCGTCAAGCCGGGTGCGGCGCAGAAAGCCGCCGATTGCGGTGATCCGCACAGCCTTGTCGCCGCCGGACACACCGGAATCGAGCGGCGCGGGATGCATGGTCCTGAGCTTGATCAGGGCAAAACCCTGATCGGGGGTACGCATCCGTTCTGACACATAGAACAATGGCCGCCCCTGTCGGACCAGCATCAGCAACAGCAGGACCGCCACGACCGGCAGAAGCACCAAAGACAACAGCAGGCACAATCCGATGTCAAACAGGCGCTTGCCCGGGGTCATGGCTGCAACGCCAGACATTGTGCCACCATGCCGACGGCGGTCAGGTCTTGCGGCGCAAACCGGTGGAACTGCGCCAGCAGGGCGGTATCAAGATGCAGTCGGCGCAGGGTTCCGGGCGCGGCCGGTTGGAACCGGTGCGGCACCGGTTGCCCGGCCTGTTCCAGTGCGTCCAGCAGTTGGCCCATCTGGACGCCGCCGGGGGCCCCGACATTCAGCACGTCTGGCAGCGGTTCGCCCAAAGCTGCGCGCCTTGCCAACGCGGCCACCAGATCGGCGAAACTCTGTGGCCCGATGTAGCTGCGCGATGGTGTCGAGCCGTCGGCGAACTGGTCCAGAACCACCGGCGCATCGGTGCTGGCGTTCAGCATATTGCGAAACAGCTGATCGGTTCCCGCCACGTTGCCGATGCGCAACATGGTTGTTCCGGGCGCACCTGCTCCGGCGGCTGCTGTCCAGGCAAGGGCGGCCTGTTCCATGGCGAGTTTGGAGGCACCATAGGCGTTGACCGGTGCAAGTGCAGCGGATTCCGGCACCGGAATGTCGTCCGCCGGATGACCGTACACGGCTGACGACGAGGCTAGGAACACCTGATGCACGCCGCACAACCCGGCGGCTTCCAGTACCGACAGCGGCAGGTTGACGTTCGCCGCGTAGTCTCGGCCAGACGCCGGTGTCACCCCGGCCAGCACCAGCACGGCATCGACATTCGGGCCGATCCGCTGTGCCAGGGCGTCGGACCCTTCGGCCATGTCCCATCTGATCCAGTCCCCCGCTGCCGGCTGGCGCGAGTGCCAGCGCACCGACAGGCCCGGTACGGGGTGCTGTTCCCAGGCCGCACGGATCAGCGAACCGACGCGGCCGGACGCCCCAAGAACCACAAGTGAGGCCAGCGACATGGGCATTAATGTGCCGAGACCCTTGCACAATGGCGCGAACGCGTTGATGTGACTGCTAAGATCAGTATCTTGACGCACTTGGCAAAGTCTACCATCAATCCAACTGCCCCAACCCCCGGACACGCAATGAAGACCCTATCCTTCCGTCTTGTCGTGTGTGTGATGGGGGCGATGGCATTGGCATCCTGCGCGGTGCCGCGCGGTGCGGCCATCCAGTCTGAAATTCTGAAAACCCAGGACGACGCCGACCGGGAGCTTCAGGTTGTTTCGGTGACCAAGGAAAACTTGGAAACGGTCAGCCGCTGGCCGGCGACGGGCGGCATTGCAGCCTATTCCTGGATCGAAGGGTCGCGCGGCCCCGACACCGGGGTGATTTCCGCAGGCGACGTGATCGACCTGACGATCTGGGACAGCGGCGACAATTCTCTGTTGGCCTCGCCCGAGCAGAAGGTGGTGCAGATCAACGATCTTCCGGTTTCCGCGTCCGGTTCGGTGTTCGTGCCCTATCTGGACGAGGTTGTGGTCAACGGGCTGACCCGCGATCAGGCCAGGGAGATGATCCAGACGCAGATGGATGCGATTCTGCCATCGGTTCAGGTCCTGCTGAGTGTAAAGCCCGGGCGGCGCAATTCGGTAGATGTCGTCGGTGGCGTGGTCAAGGTTGCCAGCTATCCGCTGCCGGACCGCAACTTTTCGGTCATGGCATTGCTGTCGCAAAGCGGCGGGGTGACGCCGACCCTGCGCAACCCGCAGCTGAAGCTGGTGCGCCGCGACCAGACCTATGGCATTTCGATCGAGCGGCTGTTTTCCGACCCGCGCCATGATGTGACGCTGCAGGGCGGCGACACCGTGCTTGTCGAGGATGACAAGCGCTACTTCCTGTCGCTTGGGGCTGCCGGGACGCAGGACATCCAGTACTTCGACAAGGATACGATTGCCGCTCTGGACGCGGTATCGATGATCGGCGGACTGGTCGATGCCCGGGCCGATCCCAGGGGGGTGCTGATCCTGCGCGAGTATTCCGCAAAAGCCATGCGGTCGGATGGCTCGGGGCCGGACCGGACGCGGGTGGTGTTTACGCTGGACCTGACCACCGCAGACGGGCTGTTCAGCGCCAAGCGGTTTCAGATTCAGCCCAAGGATCTGGTCCTGATGACCGAATCGCCGATAAATTCGCTGCGGGCGGTGCTGAGCCTGTTTGGCAGTTCAATCGCTGTGGCCAATCAATTCAAGTGAGGCGGGCCAGGTTCGATCGTCCGCCGGCTGGAAATGGACCGGTCCGGCAGCAGGGACCGGCATCGGGACGGCGGGAAAGGAGGGCTGCAATGAAAGGTTTCGGCGGTGCCCGGCTGGTGTGGCAATGCGCTGTCGTACTTGGCTTTGCGTTTGGTCTGCTTCCGGACATCGGGTTGGCGCAATCGCTGCCGGAACGCCCGACGCTGAACTTTTCGGGCGTGCCCGGTCTGATCGACATGCCATCGGGTCAGGCGGCACCAGACGCGGAATTCTCGCTTTCGCATTCATCCTTTGGCGGGCTGTCGCGGACCACGCTAGGCTTTCAGCTGACGCCCCGGCTCGGCGGCAGTTTTCGGTACGTTGCGATAAAGGATTGGAACTTCGGCGGCTTCGCCACCTATTACGACCGGAATTTCGACCTGAGGTTCCGGGTTCTGGATGAAGGGCGCATTCTGCCGTCGCTGTCCATCGGGCTGCAGGATTTTGTCGGCACCGGCCTTTACGCCGCCGAGTATCTGGCGATGACCAAAACCCTGACGCCGCGGCTGCGGGTAACGGCCGGGTTGGGTTGGGGGCGGCTTGGCACCTATAATTCCATCGGCGCGCCGTTCGGGCCCCGGCCACCGATCAACATCGGCCGGGGCGGCAAGCCCAATACCAACCAGTGGTTCCGCGGCCCGGCTGCGCCATTTGCCGGTGTGGAATGGGCGCTGAGTGACCGGATCGGATTGAAGGCCGAGTATTCCTCGGACGCCTATGATGTCGAGGCCCGCCAGCGCGGGGTGTTCCGGCGGCGCAGTCCCTGGAACTTTGGCCTTGAGTATCAGGCGACGCCGTCGCTGCGGTTCGGGGCCTATTACCTTTATGGCACCGAGGTCGGGGTAACTGCTTCGCTTGCCGTTGACCCGAAGCAACGCCCGCGCAATCAGGGCATTCAGGGTCCGGCGCCTTTGCCGATCAAGCAGCGGCCCGATCCTGCGCGCCTGCCCGAGGCCTGGTCGCAGGATTGGGCCAGTGCGCCTGATCCGGGTGCAGCCCTGCGGCCGGTGATCGCTCAGGCGCTGGCACTGGACGGAATGGCCCTGCAGTCGCTGGCCCTGTCGGGTGACAGGGTGCAATTGCGTATGCGCAATCATCGGCTGGATTCCGAGGCGCAGGCGATTGGGCGGGCGGCGCGGCTGCTGACGCAGGTCCTGCCGCCCTCGGTCGAGATATTCGAGATCGTGCCGGTGGTCGATGGCATCGCCCTGTCCAAGGTCACGCTGCGCCGGTCGGACCTGGAGGCGCTGGAATTTGTGCCGAATGCTTCGGCGCAGTTGCGGCGGCGGGTGCTGTTCGAGGACGCCGGGCGGCAGCCGGGCAACGCCGTTGTGCCAGACGATGTGTTTCCGCGGTTTGCCTGGTCTTTGTCGCCCTATACACGGCTTGGGCTGTTTGACCCTTCCAATCCGGTGCGCGCCGATATCGGGGTGCGGCTGTCCGGGCGCTATGAAATCGCCCCGGGTTTCATCCTGTCGGCGTCGGTCCTGCAAAAGCTGGCTGGCAACCTCGGGTCATCGACCCGGTTGTCGAACTCGGTTCTACCGCGGGTGCGCACCGACATCGTGCTGTATGACCGCGAGGGGACAACCGCGCTGGAGACCCTGACCCTTGCCTGGATGTCGCGACCCGCGCGCAATCTGTATGGCCGGGTCACCGTCGGGTATCTGGAGCGGATGTTCGGCGGCATTTCCACCGAACTGCTGTGGAAACCGGTCGAGGGCCGGTTGGCGCTTGGAGCGGAACTGAACTTTGTGCGCCAGCGCGACTATGACCAGCTGCTGGGCTTTCGCGGCTACGACGTGCTGACAGGTCACGCCAGCGCCTATTATGACCTTGGCAAGGGTTACGTCGCGCAACTGGATGTCGGGCGGTATCTGGCAGGTGATGTCGGGGCGACGATCAGTCTGGACCGGGAGTTTGACAATGGCTGGAAGGTCGGCGCCTTTGCCACCTTTACCAATGTTTCGGCCAGGCGGTTTGGCGAGGGGTCGTTTGACAAGGGCATCCGTTTCACCATTCCGCTGGCCTGGGTATCCGGGTCGCCGTCCCGCAAGACCTACCCCACGACTATCCGCCCGGTAACCCGTGATGGCGGCGCAAAGCTGATCGTGGACGGGCGGCTTTATGAAACCGTGCGCAGCTATCACGCCCAGGGGTTGGATGCGCAATGGGGCAGGGTTTTCCGATGATGCGCTGGTGTCTGCTTGTCGGAGTGCTGACCGTGGCCGCCTGCGGTTCGGACCCGACCGCGAACCAGGGTCTGGCCCTGGCCCGGGCGGCGCTGGCCAAGGCGCCGCAGGAAGCGGCGGCAGGACCTGCACCGGCAGAAATCAGCCGGGCGGCAATCGATCAGGGCGGAAATCCGCTGTTGCGAGTGCATCGCGACCGGACCGCAGCGGTAGCATTGCTGGGCATACTGTCGGAAGGCGCGGGTGTCGTGTCGTGGGCGTCGGTGGACGGTCTGACGTTGCATCTGCGGGATGGCGTCATGCTGGCCAGCCGCGGCTTCGGCACCGACCTGATGTCGGCGTCGGTGCCGTCGGTGGCACAATTGGCCAGCGGCCAAGGCCATGAACGCCAGCATTTCTACCTGTTTGGCGGCGAGCAGGAGGTGGGGCGCACCTATGAATGCACCATGTCCGACGGCGGGCGCGAAACTATCGTCATCGCCGAGCTTCGTTATGCGGTCAGCCACCGGATCGAGGCATGTTCCGGCGAAGGGCCGGCGTTCCAGAACCATTTCTGGTTCGACGGACGTGGAAAAATCAGGCAATCGACGCAATGGATCAGCCCGGATGTGGGAAAATTGGAACTGCAGGACCTGGTGCGATGAAAATTGTCGGTTCCGGCTTCCGGTCGGAGCCGGGAACTGCTAGAAGATAGGGGATTTCAAATTTGCGGAGTGCTCCATCATGAAGAAAATTGCATCCCTGACGTTAGCGGCCTCCCTGGCGCTGTCGTGCATCAGCTCGGCTGCGCTGGCGCAGACTGTCGAGACGACGACAACGGTTGTACCCGGTGCTGCTGCCCCTCTTGGTGCCACTGCAATCCTTGGCGGGTTGGGGGCATTGATTCTGATCGGTGTGCTGTTAGGCGGCGGTAACTCCACCACCACGACCCCCTGAGCGATCCGGAACCTGTTGATCAATGGACGGCATGCAGAGCGTGTGCAGTCTTTTGTTTTGCAGGACTCTGGAGGCGGGATTCCCGTCCCTCTGTTCAGGCCCTGAACCAGTGCTGGTAGGTCTGGCGTAACTGATTTCTCTGCACTTTGCCCATCGCATTTCGCGGCAGGCTGCTGGAGACAATAATCGCTTTCGGCAGCTTGAACCGGGCGATCCGGTTGCTCAGATCTGCCATGATCGCTTCCGGGTCCGGCACTGCGCCGGGCTGCGGCACCAGCAACGCCAGAACAGCTTCGCCGAAATCGAGGTGCGGCACGCCAAAGACGGCGGACTCCAGGACGCCGGGTGCCTGATCCAGCAGCAGTTCAAGCTCTTTGGGATAGATGTTGAATCCGCCAGAAATAATCAGGTCCTTCTGGCGGCCAACGATCTGCAGATACCCATTCTCGTCGAACCGCCCCAGATCGCCGGTGATGAAGAAGCCGTCGGGGCGCAGGTCTTCGGCGGTTTTGTCCGGCATCTGCCAGTAACCCCGGAACACGTTAGGCCCGCGCACTTCGATCATCCCGGCCTGTCCCTGCGGCAAGGCCACGCCCGTCGCCGGATCGGTGATGACCACCTCGATCCCCGGCAGCGGCAGCCCGACCGTACCCGGCCGACGCGGCCCATCGTAGGGGTTGGAGGTGTTCATGTTGGTTTCGGTCATGCCATAGCGTTCCAGAATCGCATGGCCGGTACGGTGGGCAAAGCTGTCATGGGTCCCCGCCAGCAGCGGGGCAGAGCCGGAAACGAACAGCCGCATGTGTGCGACGGCCTGCCGGGTCAGCCCCGGGTCGGCCAGCAGGCGGGTGTAGAAGGTCGGCACCCCCATCATGGCCGTGGCTTTCGGCATCAGTCGCAGCACATCCGGGCTGTTGAAGCCGGGCAGAAAGATCATGGTGCCGCCGGTCAGCAGCGTGACGTTCGACGCTACGAAAAGCCCGTGAGTGTGGAAGATCGGCAGGGCATGCAGCAGCACATCGTTCCGATCAAACCGCCAGACCGACGCTAGAACCTCTGCGTTGCTGAGCAGGTTCTGGTGGCTGAGCATCGCGCCCTTTGCCCGTCCCGTGGTGCCGGATGTGTACAGCAGGGCGGCAAGATCATCCGGTTTTCGGTCTGCGGCAGTGTATTCGGCAGGCTGGTTGGCGGCCATGTCGGCAAAGCTGCCACGGCCCGCGCCGTCCAGCGTCAGCAGCAGCATCCCGGAATCCGTTGCCAACCCAGCCAGCCCATCCCGGCTCGACGGGTCTGCCAGCAGCAGCCGCGCCCCGGCGTTCCCGACGAAATAGCCGGCCTCCTCGACTGTGTAGGCGGGATTGAGCGGCAGAAGGACCACGCCCGACGCCACCGCCGCACCATAGAGCGCCAGTGCCTGGGGGGATTTCGCCACCTGAACCGCCACGCGGTCGCCCGGGGCAAGACCAAGCCGGGCGAAGCAGTGGGCAAAGCGCGCCACCATCTGCAAAAAGGCCGCACCGCTCAGCGATGTGCCGTCTGGCAGGATCAACAGCGGGCTGGTGCGGCCTGACAGTTGGGCGAACAAGGCGTCGTAGAGCGGGTTCGGCATCTGGGGTCCTTTGCTTCAGCCGTGAAGCGCTGTGCTGCGGTGCGCGAACCGGTTTGTTGCACAAAACGATGCCCGGTCAATCCGCCATGGGGTGCGGCGGTCGTGCCGGGCCGTCGGGCTGCCGGACCCGGGGTCATCATGGTCCCGGGCTCAGCGATGTTGCGTCGCGCAGCCAGTCGCCAAGATGTGCGGCCAGGAAATCATAGACCAGCCTGATTCGCGGCAAGCTGCGTTGGTCCTCGTGCATCGCCAGCCACAGGTCGAGACGGATCACCAGATCGGGCAGGACAGGGGTCAGGCCGCCGGCGAGCCGGGTCTGAATGAAACCGATCCCGTTCCCGGAGCGGAGCGCGGCCATCTGGGCAAGATCGCTGTCGGTGCGGTAGGAAAAATGCATGGGCGGCAGGTCGCGTGCCGCCAGCCCGTCCGCCATCACGTGTCCCAGATCTTCGCCGATAATGCGATGGCTGGCAAGATCGGCAAACCGGGCGGGCGCGCCTTTGCGGGCAATGTAGTCCGGCGATGCAAACAGCCCGACTGTGACCTCGCCCAATTTGCGCGCCACCAGTGCGCCCTGACGCGGCCGGACCATTCGCACGGCAATGTCGGCATCGCGGCGCAGCAGGTCGGCGGTGGTGTTGGAGGCGGAAAGCTCGATTTCAATGGCCGCGTGCTGCCGGGAAAGTGCTGCCAGAATCGGCGGCAGGATTTCGACGCCGAACACCTCGGAACAGGTCAGCCGGACAGTACCGGCGGCATCTTGCCCGCCGGACGCGGCCCGGGTCATGGCAGCAGCTGTTGCGGCCATGTCTTCGGCCGGGGCAAGCAGCCGTCGGGCAACCTCTGTCGGGATCAGGCCGGTCGGGGCGCGGGTGAACAGCACCACGCCAAGCGCCACTTC
This sequence comes from Paracoccaceae bacterium, assembly GCA_031401675.1. GTDB lineage: Bacteria > Pseudomonadota > Alphaproteobacteria > Rhodobacterales > Rhodobacteraceae > JANNRR01. The sequence continues at coordinate 78,705 of JANNRR010000085.1, read as the reverse complement.
CAGCGCCTCGATATGACGGCGGGCAGAAGGCTGCGACAATCCAAGCGCGCGGGCGGCCGCGGAAAGGCTGCCACCCTGCATGACCCGCAGAAAGGTCGCGTAGTGATCCCACTGCGGCAGCGACTTGCTCATCGATTTAGTATGAGCGGGTGGACAGGTTTGTGCAATTGGGTTCAGGGGCGTGCTGCGGCAATGTGCATTGAACGCAACCAGGATCGCAAAGGATCAAACCATGACACTGCAATCCCGTGCCCTTGCCGGCCCCATCAACCTGCTGCTGCGCGCCGAGGGTGCGGCGATGCTGGCGGCTGCCAGCGTGGCCTATGCGCAGACCGGCGCACACTGGGGGTGGTTCGCGGGGCTGTTCCTGGCCCCCGACCTGATGATGCTGGGATATCTGCACAATACCCGGACTGGCGCGGCGGTCTACAACCTTGGCCATACCTGTCTGCTTCCAGCGGCCCTGCTTGCGGCGTCGCTGCTGTTCGGCTGGTCTGCGACCGTGGCCGTCGCCCTGATCTGGGTGGCGCACATCGGGTTTGACCGGATGCTGGGCTACGGCCTGAAATATGCCACCGGGTTCAAGCACAGCCACCTGAAGTGGGGCCAGGCGTGATGCCTGCGAGGGTCGCTATTCCTCGGCCATGTTGCGCCGCCGGGAAATCCAGTTCCAGCTGGACCGGCACATCTCGTCCATCCCCAGTTCGGCGCGAAACCCAAGACGCGTCTCGGCCAGGCGGGGGTCGCCGAAATAGGCGGCCAGATCGCCCGGCCGCCGCGGGCCGATCTTGTATGGCAGGTCGCGCCCGCAGGCCCGGGAGTACGCCGTCAGCATGTCCATCACCGAATAGCCGATCCCGGTCCCTAGATTGACCGTGTGGCCCTTGCCTTCGGTCAGCAGCGCGGCAAGCGACAAGACATGGCCGCGCGCCAGATCTTCGACATGCACGTAGTCGCGGACCCCGGTTCCGTCCGGCGTGGGGTAGTCGTCCCCAAACACGGTCAACTCCGGCAGGTCGCCAACCGCCACCCTGGCGATGAACGGCATCAGGTTGTTGGGGATATCGCGCGGGTCCTCGCCGATCAGGCCTGACTGATGCGCCCCGGCCGGGTTGAAGTATCGCAGGATGCCGAACGCCCATTTCGGATCGGCGGCGGCGACTTGCGCCAGAATTTGCTCGCCCATCAGCTTGGTGTAGGCATAGGGGCTGGAGTAGCCAAGCGGCGCATCCTCAGGAATCGGCAGCCGGTCAGTTTCGGCATAGACGGTGGCCGACGACGAAAACACCAGCCGATGCACCTGCGCCGCCTGCATCGCTTTCAACAGCACGATCAGGCCCGAGCAATTCGCTTCGATGTACTCCAGCGGCAGGCGCGCTGACTCGCCCACGGCTTTGCGCGCGGCAAAGTGGACCACGGCGGCAAAGTCGTGCCGGGCGAACAGGTCGGCCAAACCGGCTGCGTCCAGCACATCGCCACGCTGACATTCGACCGGCTGACCGGTGATCAATTCCAGCCGGGTCAGGACGTCGTGGCGCGCATTGGAAAAGTTGTCGAGGATCACGACCTCATGGCCTGCGGCTTTCAACGCGACATAGGTGTGCGATCCGATGTAGCCCGCGCCGCCGGTCAGAAGGATTTTTCGAGGCATGTCCGGCATCCCGATCGCGGTTCATTGGCTGCAAGCTGGTTCGGGGATATGGGAGCACCAATAAATGCGCAAGACGGATCGGGGCGGTTCAGGTGGGCGCAGTTGCCACGCCCCGCCCTGCTTGCCAAGGTCTGCCGGCCAGCGCAGATTGCCGCAATCATGGCGACACCGCTGCATCAGGAACGCTTTCAGATGGTCTTGCAGCAACTGCAGGCTGTTGCGGCGCAGCGCGTGCTTGATCTGGGATGCGGCGACGGCGAATTTCTGCTGCCGCTGGTCGGGGAATCCTGGGTGCAGCGGGTGGTCGGCGTGGAACCGGCAGCGGCCCGGCTGGCATCGGTGCAGCGGGCCATCGGTGCCATGGAACCGGCGCATCGCGACAAGGTGACGCTGCTGCAGGGATCGGTCCTGGATTCCGCCCCGTGGCTGGCAATGGCCCGGGACTGCGACGCCGCCGTGATGATCGAGGTGATCGAGCATCTGGACCCTTCCCAGCTTTCGGGTCTGGAGCGGGTGCTGTTTCGCGACTTGGCGCCCAGGCTGGCAATCCTGACCACACCGAACGCCGACTTCAACCGGCTGCTCGGGGTGCCTGACCACCGCTTTCGCCACCCGGATCACAAGTTCGAATGGGGCCGGGCGCGATTCGGGAAATGGGCCGAGGCGGTGGCCGGGCGCGTCGGGTCCAGCGTCACGCTGCACGATCTGGCTGGCCGGCATCCGGACCTTGGCGGGGCAAGTCAGATGGCGGTGTTTGTGCGGCAGACCTGACATTTCGCCGCAGCTTGGCCACGATCCCTGCCCCGATGCTGTCAAAATTCCCCGAAATGGCCCCGCCGCTTCGCGTCTGTGCCACAGTTCGGCCCCTGATGCAGGTCAAATTGAACCCATAACCGAAAGGAACCCGCCATGACCCTCGCCACCTCGATCCTCGCCCGCTTCAGCCGCGCCTTCCGCCGCAACGCCCCGGATCAGCCGGACATGTTCGACGTCCGCCTGCAAAAGCTGACTTCGGCCACCTCGCGTCAGCGCAAGCACACCACCGGCGTTTTCAAGAATCGCCACGCACGCCTGGCAGCCTGAGCTCGCGCATCAGGTCGCGCACTTCCTGCCGTGCCGCGATGTTCGAGATGTTGAGCCCGTCGACGCCGACATCCTTCAGGTCAAGCAGCGTCAGGCCGCGCGGGAACAATTCCCGAAAGATCACGCGCTCGGAAAAGCCGGGCGCAACCCGGAAGCCGATCCGTTTGGACAGGTCTTCCAAAGCGGCCCCCACCTTCTTCTTGTTGTGCATCTGTTGCGCCCCCAGCCGGTTGCGCAGCACGATCCAGTCAATCGGCTTGAGGCCGGCCTGCGCCCGAAGCTGCCGCGCGCTCCAAACCATTTCCGCATAGATTGACGGACCTAGCACCTGGCCGCTGTCCGGGTCGACCCGGGCCAACAGATCGAAATCGATGAAGCTGTCATTCAAGGGCGTGATCAGCGTATCGGCCAGCGAATGCGCCACCTGGCTCAGCCGCGTATGCGAGCCGGGGCAATCGATCACGATGAAATCCGATTCGGTTTCCAATGTGGTCACGGCCGCTGACAGGCGGGTGTCAAAGATGTTTTCGTTTGGTCCGAGCTTGGACTGATCGACTTCTGGCAAGTCACGGTAGACCGGCGACGGCAGCGCCTTGTCCATCTTTCTGCAATAGACAGCGCGGTTTTCCAGATAGCGGGCAAAGCTTTTCTGACGCAGATCAAGGTCAAGCGCGCCAACCCGGTGGCCCATCCGCGCCAGGGCGGTGGCAACATGCATCGACGTCGTGGACTTGCCCGACCCGCCCTTTTCGTTGCCGACCACGATGATATGCGCCACGGTCTGCCCCCTTGCTGGCTCGATCAAGCAGAATTGGTAAGGCGCGCCAAATCGGGCGCGCCTTGACTATAGGTTGTGGGCAGTGATTTGCAAAGCACTACGCCGCGCGCAACGCTGCTTGATCAAAACCCAAGGCCGGCATACTTGTTCTTGAACTTCGATACCCGGCCGCCGGTATCCATCAGCTTGGCATTGCCGCCGGTCCAGGCCGGGTGCGACAGCGGATCGATGTCGAGAGCCATCTGGTCGCCCGCCTTGCCCCAGGTTGATTTCATGTTGATGATCGTGCCATCGGTCATTTTGGCGGTGATCGCGTGATACTCGGGGTGAATGTCTTTTTTCATCGCTGTGCCCTCACGCGTCTTTGGCTTTGTAGTTGGCGACTTCGGCGATCCGGGCCGATTTGCCACGACGGTCGCGCAGGTAATAAAGCTTGGCGCGGCGCACCCGGCCACGGCGGACCACCTCGATGGAATCGATGTTGGTGGAATAGAGCGGGAACACCCGTTCCACCCCCTCGCCGAACGAGATCTTGCGGACGGTGAACGAGGCCGAGATGCCGCCGCCCTTGCGCGAGATGCAAACGCCTTCGTAGGCCTGTACCCGGCTGCGGGTACCTTCGGTGACCTTGTATCCAACCTTGATCGTATCCCCCGATTTGAAATCGGGAATGGTCTTGCCGAGTGCCGCGATCTGTTCGGCCTCCAGCTGTGCGATAAAATCCATCGCAACTCCTTTCGATGCGCGGTTATCCCGCTGATGAGCGCGACCCTAGAGCTCTTGGTCTGCCATCGGGTCCCTGTTGTGCGCTGCACACCAAGCCCGCCAGAGGTCAGGTCGACGTTGCCGTGTCAGCCTTTCGGCCATTGCCCGCCGCCAGTCAGCGATCTTGCCATGATGGCCCGAAAGGAGAATTTCGGGTATCTCATGGCCCTGCCAGACTGCGGGTTTCGTATAGTGCGGGTGTTCCAGCAGACCTTCGGAGAACGATTCCTCCTCGGTCGACGCCTGATTCCCGAGCACGCGGGGTATAAGCCGGACGGTTGCATCAATCAAGGCCTGTGCCGCGATCTCGCCACCGGTCAACACAAAGTCCCCCAACGAGATTTCCTGAATGCCATAGGTATGCAGCACCCGTTCGTCGACGCCCTCGAACCGGCCGCAAAGCAGGGTGATACCGTCGGCCCGCGACCAGTTTTCGGCGGTGGCCTGATCGAACGACCTTCCCCGCGGGGAAGGATAGACCAGCGGCCAGCGCCCGCGATCCGCCGGAACACCGATTGCCGCTTCGTCCAGCGCGGCGGCAACCACGTCGGCGCGCAGCACCATGCCCGCGCCACCACCGGCAGGCGGCTCGTCGACGTTGCGGTGACGACCGATGCCGAAGCTGCGCAGATCAAGGGTTTCCAGCGCCCAGAGCCCCATTTCGCGGGCCTTGCCCGTCAGGCTCAGATCGAGAATGCCGGGAAAGGCTTCGGGGAACAGGGTGATGACCTTTGCCGTCCAGACCCCCTGCAACCGGGGTGTCCCTGTCATCAGTTCGCGAGGTTTGACCGAGGCCGAGATCGCCAGGCGGCCATGCGATTTCGTAGCTTCGTCGGTCATCAGTCCTGCCTCAGCGTCTGGCCCGCAGCCCTCGGGACCGGGTCCTCCAGACCGGAGCCCAGAGTGCGCGCCCTGCTCCCGGATGGCAAGAGCCCGGAGGCAGGCGGCGATGGCGAGGCCCCAGCCTCAATCCGAACCGACGTCATCCGGGCGGACACTTTCGGCGAAGCCGATGTGCCGGTCTTGCAGTCACCGGTCCTGCGTTCAGGCGTTGTTCAAAAGGTCCATCTGGTCGGTCAGCGCCAAAAGGGCCGGCCCCGCCGCCGGATGCCGCTTGGCCACATCGCGCATGCGCTGGATGGGCGGTGTATCCATCATCGCCATGTGCCGCTGGCGCAGGGCCGCCATCGACCGCTCGGCGAACAGCTGCAGCCGGCCGGCATCCTCACCGGCCAGATCGAAGGCCCGGGCCAGTTGACCCCGGCCAAGCAACTGCCCGGCAACGTCGGTATCGGTGGCCAGCAGGATGAACGCCCGCCGCAGCATCGCGTTGCCGCGGTGGCTCGCGGCAGGTTCTGCCAGACTGTCCAGCAGCGCCATCGCGTCGGTCTGCGGCTTTGCCGCCTCCAGCAGCCGCAAGATGGTCGTATCACCGGCACCTTCCGGCAGGGTGGCGATCCGGTTGACCCAGATCAGGCAATCGGCCCGGGCCCCGTCGGCCAGCGCCTGTGCCTGCAGCCGGCTGGCGTCAGCCTCGGCCTGAACCGCCAGATCCAGCGTGGCGTGGTCCAGAAATTCGACCACGTCCGGGCTGGCATGCGCCGGGTTCCAGAAGATTCGCGACAGCGGGATCGCCATGAAAGACATCAGGGGCGGTACCCACGTTGGCACGTCAGCCAGGGCACCCATCGTCCCGCCAATGCCGCGCCCGATGCCGAAGCAGAAGGCGACCACGGCAGCCTGAAGCGCGATCCACAGCAGGACCTTGCCGATCATCCTCGGGGTCAGCCATTCGGCGGCTTGCCGGGGCCACATCGCCGGGCGCATCACGAGCAGCCACAGCAGGAAGATCAGGGTAAAGACCGGGATCATCTGCCAGCCAAGCCCGGCCAGCCCTGCGATCAGCGGCCCCATGTAAAGCAAGGCTGCGGTAACCAGGAACAGCCTGTAGCGAATTGAAGCACTCATTCACCTAACCCCTCGGGCAGATCAACGACGATCCGGCGAAGAGCAAGATCGACCGTTGGCACGATAGCCTTAGTAAACGGCAACAATACGGCGGATTTCAGACCGGGCCCCGACACTTCCAGCAAGTCGGAGGCACCATGATTGTGCACCGCCGTCACCTGGCCAAGGACGGCGCCGCCGGTGTCCCGCACCTCCAGACCGATCAGATCGGCGTGGTAGAATTCATCATCCGGCAGCGATGGCAACTGGCTGCGGTCAGCAAAAAGCCGCATGCCCTTCAGCGCGTCGGCCTGTTCCTTGGTGGCCACGCCCGAAAAGTGCGCCGAAAACCCGCCGGGGATGGAACGGGTCAGCCGGATGCTGAATCTGCGGCCGCCATCCTCGGTGAACAGCGGGGCATAGTCGGCGATGGCGGCGGGGTCGGCACAGAAGCTTTTCAGCCGGACCTCGCCCAGCACGCCGAACGATCCGGCAACGGCACCGACGCAGATGCGGTCCGGCGTCATTGTCCGGCCCCCAGACAAAGACCGGCGGCAGTCGAGCTGCCACCTGCCTTGGTGCAGGCACCGGCCAGACGGGTCTTCTGAAACTCCATCCCCAGCCAGAATGCGCCGACGCAAAGCGCAAGTGTGATTGTCCGACCGATCATCGCGGACCTTTCCTGCTTGATCATCCTGTACAGAGTGGCCTCTGCCGGACAGCAGAGGATTTGCGCGTGATGTCAGACGGCTGGCCGGACCCTGCCGATCACTCGGCAGCGGCCTCGACGGCCTTTGCCGCTTTGGCGGCTTTCTCGGTCGCGCGGGCCTTTGCTTTTTTGCCGGGCTCGCCGGCCTTCAGGTTCTTGCGCTCGGGCTTGGCCAGCACCCCGGCGGTTTCCAGCATCCGCGCCACCCGGTCGGTCGGCTGCGCACCGAGCGCCAGCCAGTGCTTCACGCGGTCCAGATCCATTTTCACACGATCTTCGGAGTCTTTCGCCAGCAGCGGGTTGTAAGTGCCGAGCTTTTCCAGAAAGCGGCCGTCGCGCGGCATCCGCGCATCCGATGCCACGATCGAATAGAACGGGCGCTTGTTGCTGCCGCCACGCGCCAGACGGATTTTCATAGCCATATCAATAGTCTCCTTGGGGTTGGTTTCGAGCGGATACACCGCCGATTTCGGTTATTTTTGCAGTTTCTCGTGATGCCTGATGACTTCAGAGATGATGAAGGTCAGGAATTTCTTGGCCAGGACCGGATCCAGATCGGCGGCTTGCGACAAGTGTTCCAGCCGGGCCATCTGCAGCGCCTCGCGCGCCGGATCAGACGGCGGCAGGTCGTGCTGAGCTTTCAGCCGACCCACCGCCTGGGTCTGTTTGAACCGTTCGGCAAGGGTATAGACCAGGATCGCGTCCAGCCGGTCGATGGCGTCGCGATGCTGTTTCAGCACCGATGCAGCAAGGGCGGTGGCGTCGGTCATGGCAGGCTCCGGCTGATGTGGGTTTCATGCATATTCCATGCAGCTTTGATGCATACGGGTGTCATGATGCCACCCTGCCGGGTGCCGGGTGGCGGTAGACGAGGCTGCCGTCCTGCATCTGCGGTTCGCGCCGCGCGCCAAGCCGTTCAGCCACCGCGATCGAGCGGGCATTGGCCGGGTCGATGTAGCTGACCAGCGTCTTCAGGCCGAGTGTGGCGAACGCAAAAGCCCGCGCCGCCGCTGCCGCCTCGGTGGCGTAGCCCTGTCCGCGATGGGCGGCACACAGGAACCAGCCGATCTCCAGTTCGGGATCGCCCTGTTCGTGGTTCAGCGGCAGGAAGCCGACAAGCGCGCCGTCGGAAAGCCGCTCGACCGACCAGACTCCGCTCCCGCGCAACAACCAGCCGGCGGCCATCTGCGCGAAATCCAGCCAAAGCGCATCGCGGACTGCAGGGTCCGTCAGGTCGTCGCCATCAGCGGTGGCGGCGATCATGACGTATGCAGCGAAGTCGGTGTTTCGCGGAGCACGCAGCCGCAGGCGTTTGGTGGTCAGCGTCGGCACGGCGGCGGCGGCATGCGCGGCAATTTCGGCGGCGATGCCGGTCGGCGCGGCCTCGCAGGGACGGAATGGATGTGTCATGCGGCACCGCCGGGGCGGGTGTGGCGATAGACCAGCGTAGGGTCTGCCGGGTCGGGTGTGGCGGCGAGTGGATCGAGCGTCGCGCCCAGCCGTTCAGCCAAAGCGACGGAGCGGGCGTTGGCGGGGTCGATATAGCTGACGGCGGTGGTCCACCCCAAGGGTCCGAACGCGTGGGCAAGGCAGGCGCGGGCAGCCTCGGCGGCGTAACCGTTGCGCTGGTTGCTGTCGGTAAAAAGTGACCAGCCGATTTCCTGCTCGGGCCAGCCTTCGGGGAACCAGGGGCCAGCCATGCCGATCGGGGCGGCAAAACCGTGCAGCGTGATCATGAATGTGCCATAGCCGCGCAACACCCAATGGCCGACCAGATGCCCAAAGCCGCGCCACGCCCGTTCCCGCGTCACCGGCCCGCCGACGAAGCGGGCGCGGTCGCTGGTGAGAAAGCCGGCAAGGCCGGGCCAGTCGGCAAGTTGCGGCGCACGCAGGGCCAGCCGTTCGGTGGTCAGTGTGGGGGTATCCAGATGATACATCACGTGACCTTTCGCGGGTGGCGATAGGCCTGCACGGCATGGTTTTCCGGCACTCTGGCCTGCGGATCGAGCCTGGCGCCCAGGCGTTCGGCAAGCGCGACGGAGCGGCTGTTGCCCGGGTCGATGTAGCTGACCGCCGTCGGCCAGCCGAGCGTGTCGAAGGCATGGCTACGGGCAGCGGTCGCCGCCTCGAACGCATAGCCCTTGCCTTCGGCTGCGGGGTCCCAGATATGCCAGCCGACCTCGCGCTCTGGCCAATCCGGCGGGTAATACAGCCCCACCAGCCCCAGCGCCTGATCCGAGCCCCTGAGCGTGACCGTCCACATGCCGAAACCGCGCATCGTCCAGTGGCCGATCATGTAGGCCAGCGCGCGCCACGCGGCACCGGCGGTCATCGGGCCGCCCACGTAGGCGGAACGGTCGGAGGCGAGGAAGGATGCTTGCATCCGTGCATCCTGCGGGCCGGGCAGGCGCAGGGTCAGGTAGGCGGTGTGCAGCACGGTCGTCATGCGGCAACTCCCCCTGTGAAATGGCGATAGATCCGCTCTGGCGGGTCAATCTGCGGGGTATCGGGGTCATGCACGGCACCCAGGCGCGCGCACAGGCGGTGCGAACGGGAGTTGTCGGGATGGGTATAGCTGACTGCCGTTCTGTGACCGCTGGTCGCAAAGAACCAGTCGCGGGCAGCCGAGACCGCCTCGAAGGCCAGGCCTTTGCCCTCCAGCGCCGCTTCCCACAGGTTCCAGCCGATTTCGGGCTCGGGGTAATTCACCGGCTGCCAGGGGCCGACGAAGCCCACCGCGCGGTCTGATCCCTTCAGCGTGACGGCGAACAGTCCAAAGCCGCGCAGGTCCCACAGGGTGATGACCTTCTCCAGCGCCTTGGCTGTATCTTCTGGCGATATCGGCCCGCCCATCATGGCGCAGCGAGGCGAGGACCAGAAGGCCACGCATTCGGGCAGGTCGCTCACCCGCGGCTTGCGCAGCACCAGTCGCTCGGTGGTCAGCGTGACGCCACCCGCAAAGCGCCAGACGCCGGTCGCCACGCCGCCCGGCGTGTCGGCCCGCGTGTCGCGCCGCGCGCCCAGCCGTTCGGCAAGACGGATTGAAGCGGCATTGGCCGGGTCGATATAGGCCACCAGCGCCGTCAACCCGCGCGGCCCCAGCGCCCAGTCGCGCAGCGCAGCGGCGGCTTCGGCGGCAAAGCCCTGACCTTCGTCTGCGGCGTCATACAGAAACCAGCCCAGTTGCGGCTCGGGGAACACCGGCCCGCCACAGACCGCGACCTGGCCGATGGCGCGACCCTGATGCGTGATGATCAGCGCGCCCATGTCCAGAAGAACCCATTGCGCGGTATCGTTGCAAAACCAGTCCCAGGCGCGGGCGCGGTCATGCGGCCCGCCCATGTGTGTCGGGCGTTCCGTCGCCAGAAATGCGGCATAGGCGTCGAAATCCGCCATGGTGGCAGGACGCAGGGTCAGGCGGGCGGTGGTCAGGGTCGGCGGGGTCATGGCGTGACCCTCGGGTGGCGATAGACCAGATTGGGATCGTTGCCCGGCGTGGCGGCATCGGGGTCGAGCACGGCGCCAAGACGTTCGGCGACGCGGGCCGAGCGGTGGTTCGGCGGGTCGACATAACTGACGAGGGTGGTCAGGCCACGGGTGCCAAAGGCCCAGTCGCGCAAGGCGGCTGCGGCTTCGGTGACGTAGCCCTTGCCTTCATGGGCGGGATAGATGAACCAGCCAAGCTCCGGTTCCGGAAACAGCGGTCCGTGCATCACGGCCACCTGCCCGATGGCGGGACCGCCCTGTTGCAGGGTCAGCATCAGCGCGCCGTGGCCGAACAGCGCCCACTGCGCCAGATCGTTGCAGAACCAGCCCCACGCGGCGTTCCGGGCTAGCGGCCCGCCCATATGCACCGACCGGTCGCTGGCCCAGAACGCGGCATGGTCCGCGAAATCGTCAAAGACCGGTGCGCGCAGGATCAGACGCTGGGTGACAAGGGTTGGCGGGGTCATGCGGGTGGGCCTGACACGGCGTGACGCCAGACCGCGACTAGGGTGCCGCGCGGGGTTGTCCAGGTGCCGCTTTGCCGAGCACCCAGACGGGCGGCCAGCGTCTGCGAGCGGGCATTGTCGGGGCGGATGTAGCTGACGGCACCGGACCAGCCGAGGGTGGTGAAGGCATGGGCCAGCATCGCACGGGCCGCCTCGAACGCCAGGCCGCGGCCTTCGTCGGCACCGTGCCAAAGGGTCCACTTGATTTCGGCTTCCGGCTGGCCCTCGGGGTGCCAGGGGCCGAACAATCCGACGGGGCGGCCATCATCAAGACTTTCGGCGACAAAGGGGCCGAAGCCGCGCAAGGCATGGTGGCCGATCAGTGCCGCAAAATTCCGCCAGGCTTCGTGCGGCAGGCAGGCCCAGCCGCGGACGGCGGCGCGGTCGGACGTGTAGAAGGCGGTGGCGGCCGGGACGTGGTGCGCAGCAGGCAGCGCAAAACGCAGGCGCAGGGTGGGGCCGGGGATCATGCAGGCACCTGCGCGCCCGGGTGGCGCCAAAGCTGCAGATCGGTGCCATCCTCGACAAAGCTGCCCTGATGCACCGCCCCCATCCTGCGGGCCAGCGCCAACGAGGCCGCGTTGCCCGGATCGATGAAGCTGACGAGCGGGCCGAGGTTCATCTCGGCGTGGGCATGGCTGCGGGCGGCGGTCGCCGCCTCAAAGGCAAAGCCCTGACCTTCGTAGCCTTCGAACAGATGCCAGACCAGTTCCGGCTCTGGCGTTTTTGGCGGGTAGATCACCCCGACGCGGCCGACAAACGCCTGATCGGCGCGGCGGTCCACCGCCCAGTAGCCATAGCCGCGCAGCACCCAGTGACCGATGCCCGCCAAGAGCACCCGCCAGGCCTCGCGCCGGGAATTGGGGCCGCCGACGAAATGACTGCGCGGGCTGGCACCAAAGGCGGCCATTGCGTCCAGATCGCTTTCGCGCGGACCTCGCAGGGTCAGGCGCGACGTCGGGACGGTGGGGATGGCGAAGGGCAACGTCATTTCTTCTTGAGCAACCCTGACAGGCCGCCGGGCAGGGACAGGCCCTTGGGCATGCCGCCCAAACCGCCCAACTGACCAAGTTTCTGCTGCAGCGCCGAGGGGTCCATATCCTTGCCGGTGCCGCCCTTGCCGCCCAGCATGCCCATCATCTGTTTCAGCATGCCGCCCTTGCCCTGCTGGCCCAGCTTTTTCATCATGTCGGCCATCTGGCGGTGCTGTTTCAGCAGTTTGTTCAGGTCAGACACATCAAGCCCGGCACCGTTCGCCACGCGCTTCTTGCGGCTGGCGGCGAGCAGGTCGGGGTTGGCGCGTTCCTTTCTGGTCATCGACTGGATCAGCGCGATCTGATGCAGGATCACCTTGTCGCTGAACCCGGCCTCTTCCATCTGTTTGGCGGCTTTGCCCATGCCGGGCATCATGCCCATGACCGATTGCATGCCGCCCATTTTCTGCATCTGCTCCAGCTGACCCTTCAGGTCGTTCATGTTGAACAGGCCCTTCTGGAACCGGCGCATCATCCGTTCGGCCTGTTCGGCTTCAAAGGTTTCCTGCGCCTTTTCCACCAGAGCCACGATGTCGCCCATGCCAAGGATGCGGCCCGCGACCCGGTCAGCCTCGAACGTCTCCAGCGCGTCCATCTTTTCGCCGAGGCCGACAAAGCGGATCGGCTTGCCGGTGGTGGCACGCATCGACAGGGCGGCGCCGCCGCGGCCGTCGCCGTCCATCCGGGTCAGGACAACGCCGGTGATGCCGACCTTGGTATCAAACTCGCGGGCGACGTTCACCGCGTCCTGTCCGGTCAGGCCATCGACGACCAGCAGAATCTCGCGCGGTCTGGTGATATCGCGGACCGCCTGAACCTCGTCCATCAGCACGTCGTCGATATGCAGGCGGCCCGCGGTATCAAGCAGGTAGACGTCATAGCCGCCCATGGTGGCCTGCGCCTTGGCGCGGGCGGCGATCTGGGTGGCGGTTTCGCCTTTGACGATCGGCAGGGTGTCGACGCCGATCTGACGGCCCAGGATCTGCAGTTGCTCCATTGCCGCCGGGCGGTTGGTATCGAGGCTGGCCATCAGGATGCGTTTGCCGCTCCGTTCCATCAGCCGCCTGGCGAGTTTGGCGGTGGTGGTGGTCTTGCCCGAGCCCTGCAGGCCGACCATCAGGATCGGGGCGGGCGGGCTGTCGATTTTCATGTCATCGGCCGGGCCGTCGCCGCGCAGCATGGCGATCAGTTCGTCATGCACGATCTTGACGACCTGCTGGCCGGGGGTGATGGATTTGGTGACGGCCTGCCCGGTGGCCTTGGCCTGCACGGCGGCGATGAAATCACGAACGACGGGGAGGGAGACGTCGGCCTCCAGCAACGCCGTCCGGACCTCGCGGAGGGCGGTGGCCACGTCGGCATCGGAAAGCGCGCCCTGTTTGGTCAGCCGGTCGAAGACGCTGCCAAGCCGTTCAGACAGGTTCTCGAACATGGGCCGCTCTCCTTTGTCTCGCTGTGCCGGATGTGGGGTCCGACGGTTCAAACGCCAATGTCACCCATGGGCGCAACGCGCTGATGGGTGGCGATCTTGCACGGTGGCAAGACCGGAAGCCTGGCAACTTCCGGATGATTGGCGGCGGCGATACGCCGGTTGGGGGGGCGAGTCAAGGCTCGTTTGGGGGGGGAGGAAGGGGGAGCTGGCGAGGTGTCCCACGGCGGGACATTTTTGGGGTGTTTGTTATCAATGGGTTGGAAAGGCCTTTTAACGGAATTTTAAGAATTGGCGGTCTGCGGGGTAGGATTGGCGACGGCGGGATCGAGCCCGAAGCAATGCCGGGTCCTGTTGGCACGGCAGGTGTCAGTACCGCCGGTGGCGGCCAAGTGACCCAGTTTCTTTCCGAGAGTCAGTTTGCCGCAATGGGCGTGGCGCTGACCCGGCGAAAGACCCCGAGGGCCAGAATGCCGACGACCAGCATCAAAGAGCCCAGGATGAACGCGACACCGATACTTCCGAAACGGTCGGCCATCACGCCGGCAAGGCCAGGCGCTGCCATCATCAGAGCATAGTAGATGGAGTAGTAGACACCCGTCCCGAAAGCGCGGGACTCGGGTCTGAGGATCACGGATGGCAAAGTCACGATCGGGCCTGCGCCCAAGCCAAAGATCAGGCCCACGACCACAAAGATCACCGTAATCGCCCAGGATGGGGCGACAAGGACTAGCGGCAGCAGGATGGCATAGCCCAGAAGGCTCGCCATGATGACGGCATCGCGTCGCCCGGTCCCGTCCGCAAGAATGCCCCCGAGCGGGACGGAAATCGCAACGACAATGATGAAGATGCTTGTCGCCGAACCGGCCGACGCCAGGTCCCAGCCGCGCTGGTTCAAGAACGCCGGCCCAAAGCTGAAGACCATGGCCAACGCAGCGTTGTAGAGCGCCCAGATGCTGGCCGCCAGAAACAGCGCGAACATCGGGAGCCTGCTGACCGTGATCCTCGCGACCGGTGCGGCGACATTTTCCGGTGGCCTGTAGACGAGAACGAACAGGAACAGACCCAGTGCAATCACCGCCATGACGGCGGCCCAAGCCAGATCAAGGCCGCCGATTGCCGCGAGTTTCGGCATGGTCAGCAGGGACAGCGCTATTCCCACCGGCCACGAGTTTATGAAGATGCCCATCGCCGTCGAAATCTCGCGGCCGACGAACCAGTCCATCAGCATCTTTGTCATCACGATATTGATGACGACACCGCCGGCACCCGCCAGTAGGCGACCTGCGATCAACCATCCCCAACCGGGTCCCCAACCGATCATGGCACCGCCGATCAACATCAGGATCAGACTGGCGCTTACGATGCGCTTGTCGCCGAAACGTGCCGCGATGGCACCGCCCGGGATGGCAACAATAACGCCCGGCGCAAGATAAAGCCCGATCAGCAGGCCGATATCGGCAATGCTGACACCGTGATTCTCAACAAGAAGCGGAGAAAGCGCTGCCACCGCCTGAAATTGAAAAGACATTGTCAGTCTTGCAAGGAACAGGACGGCAAGGATCGACCAGCGATTTGACATGCAGAACACTCCGTTCAGCGCATGAAACCGCCAGTTCTTGCGACAATGCAAACGAAAACTGGTGTCCGGGAAAGGCGGTGACCGACCTGCCTGCGACGCTGGACAACGATCCTGTGAAGCAGTGCGGATCGGGCTTTTGAAGGCGGTCGCAGGTGCGGCGGGTCCACAAATCCTGATCCCGTCCTAGCTGTAGCAGTCCGGGGCCTTGCGCAGGGTCGGCCATTGTTCGGGGCCGTGGCCCCAGATGATGAAGGCACCATGCCTGTCGGCCAGCGCCAGCAGGCGTGACCCGCTGGCCTTTGCCTGCGCCACGTCCCAGGAGCCGGCAAAGCCCTCGGACGGTTCGGAAGGCCGCGAGATGGCGTCGGAGGTGATCAGCACCGGCCCGGTTTCCGGCAATTGCAG
Source organism: Paracoccaceae bacterium (assembly GCA_031401675.1). GTDB lineage: Bacteria > Pseudomonadota > Alphaproteobacteria > Rhodobacterales > Rhodobacteraceae > JANNRR01. Next base: position 63,330 of record JANNRR010000085.1, on the reverse strand, counting down.
CAGAAAGGCCAGCTGGCCCGGGGCGTGGCCGGGACAAAGCATTATGTCGAGGCCGGGACAGAGGCTCAGGTCGTAATCGAGCAGCCGGTAGTCGGCCAGCGGCCATGCCATTGGCCGGGCGGTGCCGAAGTACAGCGGGCGCGGGTGCTGCCGTTCGGCCGCCGCCATCAGGATCGGCGCATGGGCAAAGCCGGGCAAGCCGCCGACATGGTCGATATGACCGTGGGTCAGGATGATCAGGTCGATATCGGCGGGGGTCAGGCCGACAAGCGCCAACTGCCCGGCGGGCAGGTTCGCCCTGGTCAGGTGCAACATCTGGCCGAACCCGTCCAGTCCGTCGCGCCGGGATGCGGTTGCGGCGTCGTCGGCATATTCCGCCGGAAAGCCGGTATCGATCAGAATGTTCCGCCCGTCGGCGGTTTGCAGCAGGAACCCCGGGATGCCGACAACCCGCCCGCCGGCATGAACCCGGAACAGGCCGTAATCCAGCACGAAAAGCCGGGTGATGCTGGTACCCTGGAACTTGGTGACGGTCATGGGCGTTCCTGTGCTGCCGCGTGCTGGCACAAGCGGCTTGCCGCCAGGAGATCCGGTTTGCAAGCCCGAGATTGGCTTTGGCCGGTTTTGCCCTAGATTGCGGTCGGTGGATTGGACGGAGGGCTGCGGAATGCAGGACGGGGTGATCTATGTGGCGCAGGGGGCCGGGTATCTGGAGCTTGCCACCGCTTCGGCGCGCAGTCTGCGCGAGGCCAGCCCGGGACTTCCGATCGACGTGTTCAGCGATCTGCCGGTGCCGGTTGACCTGATGGGCGGCGCGCCGTTCGACCGGGTGCACCGCATCCCCGAGGCGGCGTTGCGCAGCAGGATGGCGCGGGCCAAGATCGCCTGCATGCCGTTGAGCCGGTTCGAGCGGACGCTTTTCCTTGATTGCGATACGTTGGTGGTGAAGCCGCTGGGCGATCTGTTCGCCGTGCTGGACCGGTTCGAGATGGCGCTGGCGCATGATGTGCGGCGCATTTCGGCGATGATCCGCGAAGGGCATGAGGAAGTGACCCCCTATGCCTTTCCGCAGCTGAATACCGGGGTGTTGCTGTACCGGCGGTCTGCGGTGACAGGTGCGTTCTTCGCGGAATGGGCGCGGCGCTATCGCGAGGTGGGGGTGGAACGTGATCAGGTGACGTTCAAGGACCTGATCTGGTCGTCGGACATAAGGTTCCATGTGCTGCCGCCCGAGTTCAACCTGCGCCGGGTGACGATGATGGACGCGTGGGAGCCGCTGGATGCGCTGCCGACGATCATCCACAGTCATCGGCTGCTGCAGCACCTGCGCCAGCCGGGTGCGGCCCGGGTGCGGACGCTGGCCGAATTGCTGCGGTTGGAGCGCGAGGCGCTGGCCCTGGAATGGAGGTCACTGGGGCTGGCGGAACGGGCGCGGCTGGGCGAGGACCCCAGTCAGCGGTTTCGTGAGCCGGCGGCGGTCCGGCGTGGCGGCGTGCCGCAGCGTCCGGGTGTGACCGGGCAGGTCTAGCGGCAGCCCGCCGACCGGGGATTGCCGCTTGTGGGACGGAACGGGGGGTTGTGCGGTTCCGCAAATCGCCCAATTGTAGCCTGTGGGTTGTCTTTAGGCCTGCAGAGCGCGCTTTGAACACGACACCGGAATAGCCAGTCAAAACGGGAGCCTATGTCAGTCGATACCTGGGACGAGATTCGGACGGCCTATCACGTGGCGCGGCTTGGCACCGTGTCTGGCGCTGCCGAAGTGCTGGGAGTGCACCATGCGACGGTGATCCGGCACATCGATGCGCTGGAGCATCGGTTGGCGACAAAGCTGTTTCAGCGCCATGCCCGTGGTTACACGGCGACCGAGGCCGGGCAGGATCTGTTGCGGGTGGCGCAGGCGACCGATGACCAGTTGTCGCAACTGACCGGGCGGATCAGAGGCCACGGTCAGGAAGTGACGGGCGACCTGGTGATCACCTCGGTTCCGGGGTTTTCGCGGCGGCTGGTGCCGGTGCTGGCCCGGTTTCAGGCGGCGCACCCGGCGGTGGTCATCCGCTTTCTGGCGGACGAGCGCGTCTATCGGCTGGAATACGGCGAGGCGCATGTGGCGATCCGGGCCGGGTCGGTGCCGGATCAGCCGGACAATGTGGTGCAGCCGCTGGTCTCGCAGCATTGGGCGCTCTATGCCGCGTCGGCCTACGTCAAGGCGCATGGGCTGCCGGCCTCGACCGAGGAGTTTGGCGGGCACGTCTTTGTCGGGCACGACGACGTGCAGGCAAGGGCGCCGTTCTGGCGCTGGTTGCGCGCGAATGTTCCAAGCGAGTGCATCCGGTTTCGCGCCACCGAGACCCGGGCGCTGGAGGAGGCCGTGCGGTTCGGGGCCGGGATCGGTTTCCTGCCGGTGGCGGAGGCGGCAGGCGATCCGGATCTGGTGCCGGTTTTGCCGCACCGCCCGGAATGGTCGGCGCCGATCTGGCTGGTGACGCATGTCGACCTGCACCGCACGACCAAGGTGCAGGCATTCCTGTCGTTTCTGAAGACCGAGGCCAAGGGCTGGGGTGCCCTGTCGCAATAGGGCCCCGGCCCGGACCTTTGAACCTGCTGCTATGCGGCGGCGGGTTTTGTGTCCGGCTGCCCGATGGTCGCACCGGATTCAGCAAGTTTTAGCCAGTCCCTGCTAAGCCGGCGCGATCCTTGGTTGTTGCACGGGTTGCGCTGATGAAAACCATGCTGTTCGCGTTGGGCGTTTTCGGAGCGATCGGGTCGCCGATGCAGGCGGATTGCACGCTGCGCCTGAGCTTCGGCAACGAAAGCGCCACCCTGACCGGGGCCAGTCAGGCGATCCTGCAGCAGGTGGTGCGGGCCTATCCCGGCTCTGCCGTCAGGATTTCCGGCTCTGCCGACATGGTGGCCAACGCAACCGGCAATGCCGCGCTGGCAGCGGCGCGGGCGCAGGCGGTGCAAGGTTTCGTGCTGGCAACCGGGATGCAGTCGGGCAGCGTTGTGGTGCAGCGCGCACCGGGGGATCTGCTGGCGGCCGGCATGTCGCGCCGGGTGGTTCAGGTGCAGGTGGCACCGTGTGATCCGGCGGTGCTGGGGCGGAGCGGGGTGGCCAGCACCGGCGTTGGCCGGACGGCGGCGGCGGCAGGTGCTTCTGGCGGGTTGGGGGCGGCTGCGGCTGGCGGGCTGCTGGCGCTACTGGCGGCGGGGTTGCTGGGGGGCGGGGCAGCGGACGCCACCAGCACCGGTTGGACCAACTGAGCTTCGGTCAGTCAATGGGCGGCGGTGTGGCAAGTTCATCCGCCAGAAACCGCTCGAACGCATCCAGATCGACCGGGTCGAACTGGCCGAAGCTTTGCATCCAGACCGTGGCGGCGCGCATCGCATCCGGTTCCAGTTTGCACCATTTCACCCGGCCGCGCCTTTCTTGACCGATCAGGCCGGCGTCGTCCAGGATCGCCAGGTGCTTCGATATTCCGGCGAGCGACATCGCGAACGGTTCCGCCACATCGGTGACCGCCATGTCATCCTCCAAGAGCATGGTCAGGATGGCCCGGCGCGTCGGGTCGGACAGGGCGGCAAAGATGGCATCCAGTGGCTGGGTCATGGCCGGCAATCTGGGGCGGCGGCGGCCGATCGTCAACCGGATGGTTGAATATGCCGGGGCCGGGGATCGGGCCGGTCTGGCGGGCGGCGGCGTGGCCGCGCCGGGAAAGCCACAGAAATAGTGTTTTACTTTCAATAGGATAATGGTGAATGGCCGGCCCTCATGCCGCCTTGACTCGGGGTGGGCCGGCCCCTAGGTTGCCGGCGACTGTCGAAGGGGCATGCAGCATGACCGACGACCCCGATCCGGAGCGGCTGCGGCAGCTTGAAGCACGGATCGCCCGGGCCAAGGTGGTGGACGCGCCCGAGCGGCAAGCGAGCGGTTTGGGGCAGGCGCAGTATGCCTGGCGAATGGCGATAGAGTTGGTGTCCGGACTGGGGATCGGCTTTGGCATCGGATACGGGCTGGACATGGTCTTCGGGACCCTGCCGTTCATGATGGTGCTGTTCAGCCTGCTGGGCTTTGCCGCCGGGGTCAGGGTGATGATCCGGACGGCGCAGGAGCTGCAGGCGGGAAGCGTGGCAGCGCAATCTGCCAAGGGCGAAGGGGACTGAACGTGGCGACCGAAACAACAGCGACCGGCGAAGCGGTAGTGGCTGGCGAAGCGGCAGCGGCTGGCGGGGAGGCGGCGACCGGGCTTTCGTTCCATCCGATGGAGCAGTTCCTGATATCGCCGTTGTTCGGCGACGGCCCGATCTATTGGTACACGCCGACCAACGTCACGCTGTGGATGGCCCTGACGGTTCTGGCGGTGGCCGGACTGATGCTGCTGGGCACCCGCAGCCGGGCGGTGGTGCCATCGCGGCTGCAATCGGTCGCCGAACTGGCCTACGGTTTTGTCTACAAGATGATCGAGGATGTGACCGGCAAGGATGGGCTGAAGTACTTTCCGTATGTGCTGACCCTGTTCCTGTTCATCGTGTTTTCGAACTTTCTGGGTCTGATCCCGGGGGCCTTTACCACCACGTCGCACATTGCGGTGACGGCGGTGATGGCGATGGCGGTGTTCCTGAGCGTGACCATTCTTGGGTTCGTGCTGAACCGCGCGGGCTTTCTGTCGCTGTTCTGGGTCGCGTCCGCGCCGTTGCCGTTGCGGCCGGTGCTGGCGGTGATCGAGCTGATTTCCTATTTCGTGCGGCCGATGAGCCACTCGATCCGGCTTGCCGGCAACATGATGGCCGGACATGCGGTGATCAAGGTGTTTGCCGGGTTTGCCGCGATTGCGGTGCTGTCGCCGGTATCGATCCTGGCGATCACCGCGATGTACGGGTTCGAGGTGCTGGTGTGTTTCATCCAGGCCTATGTCTTTACCATCCTGACCTGCGTGTATCTGAAGGATGCCGTGCATCCGCATCACTAGGCCGGGGCTGAACAATTCTGAATTCCAATCCAAGGAGAGCGACTATGGAAGGTGATATCGTACAAATGGGTGCCTACATCGGTGCAGGTCTGGCCTGTATCGGCATGGGTGGCGCCGCAGTCGGCGTGGGCAATGTGGCCGGCAACTTCCTGTCGGGGGCGCTGCGCAACCCGTCGGCGGCACCCGGCCAGACCGCGATGCTGTTCATCGGCATCGCCTTTGCCGAAGCCTTCGGCATCTTCTCGTTCCTGGTGGCGCTGCTGCTGATGTTCGCAGTCTGACTCCGGCTTTGGGCAACGGGGCGGGCCGAAGGGCCTGCCCGGGACAGAGGCGCGAAGGGGTAGGACATGGCGACTGAAACAGAAGCAGCAGGTGCCGGCGGGCATGCCGCCGAAAGCGCCGGCATGCCGCAGCTGGATTTCGCGACCTTTCCCAACCAGATCTTCTGGCTGGTTGTGGCGCTGGTGGCGATCTACCTGCTGCTGACGCGGGTGGCGTTGCCGCGCATCGGGTCGATTCTGGCCGAACGGCGCGGGTTGATTGCCGGCGATGTCGCGGTTGCGGACGAGCTGAAGCAGAAGGCGGTGGCGGCGGACAAGGCCTATCATCAGGCGCGGGCCGATGCCCGGTCCGAAGCGGCGCGAATCATCGCGGCGGCCAAGGCCGAGATCCAGAAGGACCTGGATGTGGCGACCGCCAAGGCCGACGCCGAACTGGCGGTCCAGGCCGGTGCCGCCGAGGCACGGATCGCGGAAATCCGCGAATCTGCGGTCAGCAGCGTGACCGAGGTGGCACGGGATACCGCCGAAGCCATCGTTGCGGCGTTCGGAAACAAGGCTGATGCGGCGACCATCGGGGCCGCCGTCACGGCACGGTTGAAGGGCTGATCATGATGAAAAGACTTCTGCCAGTTTTCGCCATTGTCGCCACGCCGGCCTTTGCCGAAGGCGAGGCGTTCTTTTCCCTGCGCAGCACCGAGTTCGTGGTGATGCTGGCGTTCATCGTGTTCGTCGGCGTGCTGATCTATTTCAAGGTACCGGGCATCCTTACCGGCCTGTTGGACAAGCGCGCCGCTGGGATCAGTGCCGATCTGGCCGAAGCACGTGCGCTGCGCGACGAGGCGCAGAAACTGTTGGCCTCCTATGAGCGCAAGCAGCGCGAGGTGCAGGAGCAATCGGGGCGGATCGTGGCGCAGGCGCGCGACGAAGCCAATGCGGCGGCAGACAAGGCCAAGGCCGATCTGACGCAATCGATTGCCCGCCGGGTCAAGGCTGCCGAGGATCAGATCGCGTCTGCCGAAGCGGCGGCCGTGCGGGCAGTGCGTGACCGGGCAGTGTCGGTGGCGGTGGCTGCCGCCGGCGACGTGCTGGCGAAAAGCATGACCGCCAAGGACGGCGATGCCCTGATCGAGGCGTCGATCGCGCAGGTCGAGCAGCAGATGCACTGAGGGCTTGTCCCGAACCCGGGCCGATTGATTTGCCGCGCCGGTCCCATAGCGGGGTCGGCGTCTGCATTTTGGGGCCAAGGGATTGCGTCCCCCGGGGGGAGTTTGGGGGAAGCGTCCTGCAAAGAGGTGGTCCGCATGGCGCAGAATCTCTTGGGCTGGTGTGGGGACTGGCAAGCGTCTGCTTCTGTTTCCTGCGCGATTTGACTTCAATCAAATCGGGGCGCGCCTGCCTGCCCGGGGCAGGCGCGGGTAGAGCGCCCGCCCAGTCAGGCACGCCCCGATTTCCCGACCATGGCACCAAGCCCCCCTCCCCTTGCCTTTCGGCTTGTGCCTTCAGGCAACGGGCCGGGCGTCCGTCCACTGGACGGCCACCTGATCGGCCCGGGCGCATCACGTCGAACGGCGGATCGGGTGGCGAAGATAGGGAAATTCCTCCAAACGGCCCCCCTGCCCTAACCCCGCGACTGTTCATGCTCCAGCCGCTGGCGGGCGATCTGTTCGTGCTTTTCGGTGCGCTGATGATCGGCCAGGGCCTGTTCGACAAAGGTCAGGTGCGCCTCGACCGCGGCGCGGGCGGCTGCGGGATTGCGCGATTGCAGGGCGGTGTTGATGGCCCGGTGCTGGTCCAGGAGCGTGTCACGGGTGGTGCGCTGCTTGAACATGATCTGCCGGTTGTAAAAGACGCCGGTGCGCAGCAGGTCGAACATTGCCCGCATCATGTGCAGCATGATCACATTGTGCCCGGCCTCGATGATCGACAGGTGGAAATCGGCATCCAGCGCCGCCTCGTCCGCCGGATTGCGCTTGCTGTGCGCCGCCTCCATCTTGTGATAGATCGCATTGATCACCGACAGGTCGGTATCGGATGCCATCCGGGCGGCGCGTTCGGCCGCCAGCCCTTCCATGTCGCGGCGAAAGGCAATGTAGTCGAACATCGCTTCTTCATGCGCCGCGAACAACTGCACCAGCGAAGGCGAAAATGCCGAGCCGATCATGGCGGCGACATAGATGCCCGCCCCGGCGCGGGAAGTCAGCAGGCCGCGCGTTTCCAGCGCCGCAACGGCTTCGCGCAGGCTGGGGCGCGAGACATCGAGCTTTTCCGACAGGTCACGTTCTGACGGCAAGCGCTCGCCCGGGCGCAGGATGCCGCGCAGGATCAACAGTTCGATCTGTCGGATCACCGACTGCGACAGTTTTTCCGGCTGAACCTTGTGAAACGGCATGGCGACCTCGGGATTGGTCAAGGATTATGTCCAAGGCCCGGCATTCACAACAGAAAAGGGCCGGGCACAAGGCCCGGCCCCGATTGTCATGCCGCCTTCAGTTGGTCGGGCGGATGATGATGTCGACACGGCGGTTGCGGGCGCGCCCGTCTGGCGTCAGGTTCGACGCCACCGGTTGATCTTCGCCGCGTCCGAAGGCCACGACACGGCCACCCGGCACGCCTGCGCTGATCAGCACGTTGGCGACCGAAGCGGCGCGGCGCTGCGACAGGTCCTGGTTGTAGGCCGAAGTGCCGACATTGTCGGTGTGGCCGACGACCTGAACCGTGCTGTTGGGGTAGCGCTGCAGGCTGCGGGCCACGGCAAACAGGTCATTGGTCAGATCGGGGCGCAGGGTGTCGCTGTCGAAGGCAAACAGGATGTCCTGCGGCATGGTCACGATCAGTTCGGACCCGGTATTGGTGATGCCGACATTGCCGCTGACGCTGTTGCGCAGTTCTGCCGCCTGCCGGTCCAGATCATTGCCGATGGCGCCGCCGATCAGGCCGCCGATGACCGCGCCGCCGATGGTCTGGGCGGTGTTGTCGCCCTTGCCCTGGCCGCCGATGATGCCGCCGATCACCGCACCGGTCAGTGCGCCGGTGGTGGTGTTCTGCCGTGGAGGTGCGTTCGGGTCCGGCGTACAGGCGGCCAGCACGGCCGCGCACAGGGTTGCCACGATCAGAGTCCTTGTCAGTTTCATCAGTTGCGCCTCGCTTGGTTGCACCGCCGGGCTGATGCCCGCGCGGCTTTACAGGCTGCGTCTTATACCAAGTGCCGATGTTATCGAATAACCTGCAGCAGCTTTCGGCGGCTTCTTGCGCAACCCGGACCGCAGGCGGAGGATCGCCGGGCCGATTGTCAGGCGCTGTCGGCCCGGGCCGCTTCCCAGGCCAGCATCGCCCGCTTGACAGGCAGGCCCCAGTGGTAGCCCCCCAGCCCGCCGGATTTGCGCAGGGCGCGGTGGCAGGGGATCAGCCAGCTGATCGGATTGCGTCCGACGGCGGTGCCGACCGCGCGGACGGCGCGCGGGCTGCCGATGGCCCCGGCAATCTCGGAATAGGTGGTGACCTGGCCTGAAGGAATTTGCAACAAAGCCTCCCACACCTTGATCTGGAACGGCGCGCCGATCAGGTGCAGGCGGGTCTGGGTGGAGGCGGAAAAGGCATCGGCAACCAGCGGGGCCACGGCAGCCTGATCGAGGGTGTAGGTCGCGGCGGGCCAGCGCGCCATCATGTCGGCCAGTGCCGGGTCGCGCCCGGTATCCTCGGCAAAACCCATGCCGCAGAGGCCACGGTCGGTCGCCATCGCCAGCACTTCGCCGAACGGCGACGGGAACCAGCCGTAGCGGATCAACAATCCCGCCCCGGCCTTGGCATATTCGCCGGGGCTCATCGCTTCCCACCGCAGGAACAGATCGTGCAGACGGCCGCCGCCGGACAGGCCGGACGCCGCACTGGTATCCAGCACCGTGAAGCGGTCAGCGAGCAGACGCTTGGCATGATCCAGCGTCAGATACTGCTGGTAGCGCTTGGGCGACACCCCGACCCAGCGCGAAAACACCCGCTGAAAGTGCGCCGGGCTCATCTGCAGCCGTTCGGCCAGCGTGTCGAGGCCGAGCGGCTCTGGACTGGCATCGATCTGCGCCAGGGCGCGGGCAATGACGGAATAGTGGTAGGCGGGGCTGTTCAGGTCATCAAGCATGGCACTCTCCTTGGCGACAAACCTAGGCGAAACCGGGGGCCGCCGCGACCCGGAATTTGCGCTATCCGGCTTGCCGTGGCCCGGCGGGCGCGGCATACCGCCGGAATGGCAGGGCAGCTTGACTATGCGACGGTGCAACAGATTTTCACCCGGTTTCAGGCGGCAGAGCCGGAACCGAAGGGCGAGTTGCACCATGTCAACGCCTACACGCTGCTGGTGGCCGTCGCCCTGTCGGCGCAGGCGACGGACGTCGGGGTGAACCGGGCCACCGGCCCGCTGTTCGCACGGGTCGACACGCCGCAGAAGATGCTGGCGCTGGGGGAAGAGGGCCTGATCGAAGCGATCCGGACCATCGGCCTGTTCCGCACCAAGGCCCGCCATGTCATGAAGATGAGCCGGATGCTGGTCGACGACTTCGGGGGGCAGGTGCCCGCCAGCCGGGCGGCGCTGCAGAGCCTGCCGGGTGTGGGGCGCAAGACGGCCAACGTTGTGCTGAACATGTGGTGGGGGCTGCCGGCGCAGGCGGTCGATACCCATGTGTTCCGCGTCTGCAACCGCACCGGCATTGCGCCGGGCCGCGATGTCGCAGCGGTCGAGCGTGCCATCGAGGATCAGGTGCCGGCCGGGTTTCAGAAACATGCGCATCACTGGCTGATCCTGCACGGACGGTATATCTGTACGGCGCGCAAGCCGAAATGCCGGGTCTGCCTGATCCGCGACCTGTGCCCCCATGAGGACAAGACCGAATGAAGCAATACCAAGTCGTCGGCATCGGCAATGCGCTGGTGGATGTTCTGGCGCATGCTCCCGACGCGTTCCTGGCAGAGGCCGGGGTGCAGAAGGGCGTGATGCAGCTGATCGACATGCCGCGCGCCGTCGATCTGTATGCAAGAATCGGCCCGGCCCGCGAGATCAGCGGCGGTTCTGCAGCCAACACCATTGCCGGTATCGCGCAGCTTGGCGGGCGGACGGCCTATGTCGGTAAGGTCAAGGACGACCAGCTGGGCGCGATCTTTGCCCACGACCTGCGGGCGCAGGGGGCGGGCTATGCCACGCCGATGGCGCCAAGGACCGCCGCGCAGGAAACCGGGCGCAGCATCATTCTGGTGACGCCGGACGGCGAGCGATCGATGAACACCTATCTGGGCGTCACCGAATTCCTGTCGCCGGCGGATATCTTCGAAGAGCAGATGGCGGCGGCGGAGTGGATCTATCTGGAAGGCTACCGCTTTGACGGGCCGGAAAGCCACGAGGCGTTTGCCAAGGCCATCCGGGCCTGCAAGCGCGCGGGCGGGCGGGTGTCGATCACGCTGAGCGATCCGTTCTGTGTCGAGCGGCACCGCGACGCGTTCCGAACGATGATCCGTGACGATGTCGACCTGTTGTTCGCCAACCGCGCCGAATTGCTGTCGATGTACCAGACCGCAGATTTCGACGCCGCCCTGTCGGCTGCCGGTGCCGATGTGGAAACCGTGGCCTGCACCGAGGGCGCCAAAGGTGCGCATGTGATTTGCGGCGGTGACCGCTGGCATGTTCCGGCGATCCCGACGCAGATCGTGGATGCGACCGGGGCCGGTGATCTGTTTGCCAGCGCATTCCTGTGGGGGCTGAGCAACGGGCGGGAACTGGAGACCTGCGGCCGCATGGGCTGTATTGCGGCATCCGAAGTGATCAGCCATATCGGCGCGCGGCCCGACGCGGATTTGCGGGCGCTGTTTGCCAGGCACGGTGCGGATTGATCGACCCAATCTGATCGGCGCAGTCTGATCGACCCAGTCTGATCGGGGAGGGGGCGCGCGCTTCGGGCCCCGCTGGGGCCGTCACCGCGCGCCGCTGATGCGGACGGCGGCGAGGCGGGTCGGCAGTATCGACAACGGCGTGACGACCAGATTCGCCTCCGGCGGGGATATTTGTGACGGACTGAACGGGAAAGATTTGCCTAACCTTTTCAGGGCAGGGTGGTGCCACGGTACAGGCTGGGAAGCCGATGACCGTACGGAGTGAAGGCATCCCGCCGCTGGAGTGATCCCCGGCGGGGTGCCGACCCAGCCTTCCCCCCGTCCCTGTGCACCCGCTGGCACTTCAATCCGGCGGTGGCGGGTCCGGGTGCCGCGCCGCCATGCCATGTCGACCTGGAATGTGGATCCGACTTTCCGGGATCTGCGCAACCTCGCCTTTCCCTTCATTCCGTTGCAAATATCCCGGGGGGAGTCGGGGCGCAGCCCCGGCGGGGGCGCGCAGCCCCCTGGGCAGCGGGGCCCGGATCAGCGCAGGGATTTGCGGATCATCAGTTTCAGGCCCGACCAGACCTCATCGACGGCGCAAACCTTGATGTCCACGTAGCCCATCGGCAGGCAGACCGTCCGGATCACATCCTCGGTGATGTCGGTCGGCCGGCGCGACGCCTTTTTCGGCCAGGACACCCAGATTATTGCGTCCGGCGCGATGCAGGGGCGGGCGCGGGTCAGCACGTCGGCCAGTTCGCTGCGGGCGATGGTAAAGAGGTGCAGGTAAGCCATACCCTGCGGCAGCGGATCGTCCGGCGACAGCTGCAGGGCGTTGGTCGGTATGCCCAGAAGGTCGTCATAGGGCCGGGGCGGTGCGATCACCACCGGCTGCACCCCGGCCTTGAGCCCCAGTTTGCGGTAGAGCGGCGTCGGGGAATAGCCAGCCATTCAGTCCCCCAGTTTGGCGTGAACCTCGTCCAGGTCAACCTCGGCCAGCGGCATCTTGTTGGCGGGGTTGTCGAAATCGTAGTGGAACAGCTGGAAATCCTTTCTGTAGATTTCCCACATCAGATGGCGCGACAGGTCGTCGAAATAGGCCTCGACCGGGTGGGCGCGTTTCGGGCCGTGGCCTTCGGATTCGTTGAACCGGGGGATTTTCTTCAGGTCGATCGGATGCTTGACGGTAATGTTGTCCAGCACATGCTGCATGCCTTCGTCGAACTTCTCGGTAAAGAAGATGTGGTCGTAGCGGCCGCCGTTGACGATGTAGGTCGAGATATGGCCCGCCATGGCCGACCAGTGAATGTCGGGATCCATCGGTTTGCGCCAGCGGATGGTGTCGCGCGCGAACAACAGGAAGCGGCGGAACGAGGCGATCTGATCAAAGTCGCCATCAACCTCGATCCCGTATTTCTGTGCCAGGGTCGGGACCAGATTGCCCCGGTAGCGTTTGCCGTTGCGCTGAATTCCGCAAATCTTGTCGAAATAGCTGGACAGGATGCGGGTGTAGGGGTTGCGCACACAGGTGAAAGCGTAGGATTTGTGGCCCTTGACGTTGGCCTCGATCCTTGGCTGGCTGGCTTCGATCGCCCATTTGTGCAGGCCGGAGGTCGCATCGTGGATATCGCCATCAAAGAAGGTGCCGTTGTCGGCATAGTGCATGATCTGCCCGATGGTCGAGCAGGCGCATTTTGGCACCACGCGATAGACGACGCTTTCGCTGGTGGTCATCCAGGTGCCGGGAAAACCCATGAAACCGCTGCCTCCGACTGGTCCTGGCCGCCTGGTCCTGGGACAGGGCGACAATTGCACACAAACAAGCAAAGAAGCTCTGTCTTTTCAACGTGTGATCAAGCTATTTAGGTAAACAATCAAGCAGGTATCGGGCTACCAGTTTCCAAAATGGCACGAATTGCGTACATTCTTCTCTGTCACAAGGACCCGGACGGGATCATCGCCCAGGCCGAGCGGCTGACGGCGGCTGGCGATTTCATTGCCATCCATTTCGATGCCCGTGCCGCCGGTACTCTGTTCGAGCGGATCAGGTCGGCGTTGAAGGACAATCCGTCGGTGACCTTTGCCCGCACCCGGATCAAGTGCGGCTGGGGGGCGTGGAGCCTGGTGCAGGCGACGCTTTACGCGGTCGAGGCGGCGGTGAACGCCTTTCCGCGGGCCACGCATTTCTACATGCTGTCGGGCGATTGCATGGCGATCAAGTCGGCCGAATACGCGCATGCGTTTCTGGACGGCGACGAGGTCGACTATATCGAAAGCTTCGATTTCTTCAATTCCGACTGGATCAAGACCGGGATGAAGGGCGAGCGGCTGACCTTTCGCCACTATTTCAACGAGCGGACTCACAAGTGGCTGTTCTACGCCACGCTCAATCTGCAGAAGCGGCTGAGCTTGCAGCGGGCGATCCCGCACGATCTTCAGATCATGATCGGCAGCCAGTGGTGGTGCCTGCGGCGCCGGACCATCGAGGCGGTGCTGGACTTTACCCGCAAGCGCCGGGATGTGACCCGGTTTTTCCGCACGACCTGGATCCCGGACGAGACCTTCTTTCAGACGCTGGTGCGGCATCTGGTTCCGGAACACGAGATCAGGGTTCGCACCCTGACCTGCCTGATGTTTTCCGACTACGGCATGCCGGTCACGTTCTACAACGATCACTATGACCTGCTGCTGAGCCAGGATTTCCTGTTCGCCCGCAAGATCAGCACCGATGCGACCGAGTTGAAGCGGCGGCTGGGCGATCTGTATGCCGCCAAGGGCGTGCAGTTCCAGATCTCGAACGAGGGGCGCAGCCTGTTCAAGTTCCTGACCGGGCGCGGCCGGATCGGGCGGCGGTTTGCGCCGCGATTCTGGGAAACCGAAAGCAGCCTGGGGCGCGAACGCGAACTGATGATCGTGGTCTGCAAGAAGTGGCACGTGGCCAAACGCCTGGTCGACCGGGTGCGGCAGGTGACGAACACGCCGGCGCTGGAGTATCTGTTCAACGAAAGCGCGGCGGTGCTGCCCGACCTTGGCGGGATACAGTCGACGCTGGAAAAGCGCACGCGGCACCGGCGGGCGCTGATGCGGATGCTGTTCGACTATCACGAGACGGATCGGCTGATCATCTGTCTTGACCCGTCGGCAGTCGATCTGATGCAGGATTTCAACGCCGACCGCTGCATCACCCGCCTGCTGGAGATCGAGTGCAATTTTTCCGACGAGTATCTGATCGGCCATGCACGGCGGGTCGGGCTGGCCGGAGAGCGCACGCCGCAGGAGACCATCGACCGGTTGCTGCCGACCATCCGTTATGATGTGCGGTTCGAGTCCGACCGGTTGCGGGATGCCAACTTTACCAACCTGTACCGCATCCGCGAAAGCGGCAGTGTCGATGAAAATACCACGCCGCTGTCGATCTTTCTGGGGGTGCCGCAGCCCAAGGCGCGCGAGATTGCGGCGACCGATTATCTGTATGTCGACTAGGGGCGAAGCCCCTGCACCCGAATCGAGGACAGCATGGCCCAGGCGTATGACCCGCAGAACATCTTTGCCCGCATCCTGCGCGGCGAGATTCCGAACAGGACCGTGCTGGAGACGCCGCACAGTCTGGCGTTTCACGACATCAACCCGCACGCGCCGCAGCATGTGCTGGTGATCCCGAAGGGGGCCTATGTCGCGTTTGACGACTTTGCGGCCCTGGCGAGTCCCGACGAGATTGCCGATTTCGCCCGCGCGGTGGGACAGGTGGCCGAGATGGTCGGGGGCAACGGCTACCGCCTGATTTCCAACGCCGGAGCGGACGGGATGCAGGAGGTGCCGCACATGCACGTGCATGTCATCGCGGGGCGCGTGCTGGGGCCGCTTATCGTCAGGTGAAAAAAAGGCCCCGGGCGCGGGAGGGTCGCCCGGGGCTTGCAGGTCAAAGGCGAATCCGTTGCCTGCAGTTTACGGCTCTGACCCTGCGGTGGTGGGCCGCAGGGTCGATATCTGCGAGGCCGGGTTCTTAGGGACCGGCCCCGCAGGGATCAAAGGTTATAGGCACTTTCGCCATGCGAGGTCTGGTCCAGACCCTGCCGTTCGTCTTCCGCCGAGGGACGCAGACCGATCAGCTTGTCGATGGCATAGAACAGCACCAGCGACACACCGCCCGACCAGATCAGCGTGACCAGAACGGCCTTGATCTGGGTCATCACCTGCGCGCCCATGTCATAGGCGTCAACGACTGCGACCGCCGGGAACTGGGTGTAGTCGTAGAAGCCCTGGCCGCCTAGGCTGGGGGCAGCGACGATGCCGGTGGCAATCGCACCGATGATGCCGCCGATGCAGTGGACGCCGAACACATCAAGGCTGTCGTCATAGCCAAGCTTGCCCTTCACCGTCGAGACGAAGAAGTAGCAGGCCGGCGAGACGGCAAGACCCAGCACGATCGCCATCATCGGCGAGGCAAAGCCCGAGGCGGGGGTGATGGCGACCAGACCGGCGACCGCTCCGGTCACGGCACCCAGCAGCGAGGGGCGGCCATGGCGGACCTGCTCGATCAGCACCCAGGACAGGGCTGCCGCCGCGGTGGCGACAAAGGTGTTGATAAAGGCCAGTGCCGCCAGTCCGTTGGCCTCCAGGTTGGAGCCGGCGTTGAAGCCGAACCAGCCGACCCACAGCATCGAAGCGCCAATCATCGTCATGGTCAGCGAATGCGGCGACAGGTTTTCGCGGCCAAAGCCGATGCGCTTGCCGATCACGATGCAGCCCATCAGGCCCGCGATCCCGGCGTTGATATGGACGACCGTGCCACCGGCAAAGTCCAGCGCGCCCATGGCCCACAACAGGCCCGCATCCGCAGGATTGTCGGGCAGGAAGTCCGGACCGCCCCAGTACCACACCATATGGGCGACCGGGAAATAGACCAGCGTGACCCAAAGGGCGGCGAACAGCATCAGCGGCCAGAACTTGATCCGCTCGGCAAAGGCTCCGACGATCAGGCCGGGGGTGATGCAGGCAAAGGTCATCTGGAAGATGACGAAGGCATATTCCGGGATATAGACGTTGTTCGAGAAGGTCGCGGCATAGGTGCCCGCGTTCACCCCGTTGAGGAAGGCTTTCGAGAAGCCGCCGAAGTATTGGCCACCGCCGGTAAAAGCCATCGAATAGCCGAAGGCGACCCACAGGATGGCGACGATGCAGACGATCATGAAGACCTGCATCAGCACCGAGAGCATGTTTTTGGTCCGCACCAGACCGCCGTAAAACAGGGCAAGAGCCGGAATGGCCATCAAAAGGACCAGCGCCGAGGATACCAGCATCCAGGTCGTGTCGCCCTTGTTCACCATGCCCGCCATCTGTTCGACGGTCGGGGCCTTGATCGGGCCTGCGGCCACGGCATCCTGGGCCCATGCGGGCAATGCGGCCAGCGCCGCAAGGGCCGCGGTGCCGGAAAGAATTGGCCAAGCCAGTTTCGTTGAGTTTTTCATCTTTCTGTCCCCTTCGCTCGGCCTACAGTGCGTCATCATCGGTCTCTCCGGTCCGCACCCGCACGGCCTGCAACAGGTCGAGGACGAAAATCTTGCCATCGCCGATCTTGTCGGTCTTTGCCGTCTTGCGAATGGTATCAACGACCTGATCGGCCATCGCGTCGCTGACGCCGATTTCCAGTTTGACCTTGGGCACGAAATTCACTGCGTATTCCGCACCCCGGTAGATCTCGGTATGCCCCGACTGCGATCCGAAGCCCTTGACTTCGGTCACCATCATGCCGCGTACGCCGATGGCGGTCAGCGCTTCGCGGACCTCCTCGAGCTTGAACGGCTTGATTGCTGCGATGATGAATTTCACATCTGTCCCCTTGCGTTGCACCAGCCTTTTGCTGACCCCGGCTGGAAGCACGCGCAGTTTGCAAGTGCAGCACAAGCCGACCGGGGTTGGAATTCGGGTCACGGAAGTGAGATTCCGCACAATTTTTGCACATATCCCGGCAAGAGATGAAATTTAAGGCAGAGTGTAGAGGCGAATCGCCGCGATGCCTTCTCTACAATTCGGCGCGCCCGGGGTATGGTGCCGCCAACAAGGCAAAAAGCAGGCACGTCGTTTCATGGTTTCGAAAAGCAGAAAACCGTCAATGGTGGCGGATCGCGGTTACCGCGCCCCGTCGCGTCCGCGCAACCCGCCGCCGCCAAAGCCGCCGGCGCGGCAGACCCGGCGACGCAGCCGGGCCAAGGTGCGCCGGATGAACCCGCTGGCGGCGATGATCGTCGGCTTCCTGCGGCTGATCTGGCGGATTGTCTGGGGGATCGGCTGGCGGCTCGGGGCCATCACGGCGGTGGTGCTGGCGGCGGCGGTGTTCTATTTTCACAGTACCTTGCCGCCGGTCGCGGATCTGCTGGACGCGCGGACCCGGGGGTCGGTGACGCTGCTGGATACCAACGGCCAGGTCTTTGCCTGGCGGGGCGAGACGTTTGGCGGGCAGATCACGGCGGACAACGTGTCGCCCAGTCTGCGCAACGCCATCATCGCCACCGAGGACAAGCGCTTTTACCGGCATTTCGGCGTGTCGCCTCGTGGGATCGCCAGTGCGGTGGCGATCAACCTGCGGGCCGGGCGCGGACCGCTGGAGGGCAACGGCGGTTCGACCATCACGCAGCAGGTCGCCAAGCTCTTGTGCCTTGGCGTGCCCTATGATCCGAAGTCCGGCATGACCGAAGGTGCATACGAAACCGACTGCCGCAAGGGATCGGTCTGGCGCAAGGTCAAGGAAGTTCCTTATGCGCTGGCGATGGAGTTGAAATACTCCAAGAGCGATATTCTGACGATCTACTTGAACCGGGCCTACCTGGGGGCCGGCGCGCGCGGGTTCGAGGCCGCCAGCCAGCGCTATTTCGGCAAGTCGGCCAATGAAGTGAGCGCCGCCGAGGGCGCGATGCTGGCGGGGCTTCTGATCGCCCCAAGCCGGTTCGCGCCGACGGCGAACCTGGCGCGGGCGCAGGGGCGGGCGGGGGTGATCCTCGGGCTGATGGCCGAGCAGGGATACATCTCGAAAGCCGAACTGGCCGAGGGCGTGGCGAATCCGGCGCAGCTTTCGGCGGCGGCGAATGCCCGGGCCGGGGGGTATTTTGCCGATTGGGTGATGGAAAGCGGGCCAGAGTTCCTGACGTCTGAGACGACCGAGGATGTGGTGATCCGCAGTACGCTGGATCAGCGGCTGCAGCGCGCCGCCGAGGAAGCGCTGAAGGTGGTGTTTGAAACCAAGGTCAAGGACGGATCGGAAGCGCAGGCGGCGATCGTGGTGATGTCGGCTGATGGCGCGGTGCGCGCCATGGTCGGCGGGCGGGCAACGCAGGTTTCCGGCGAATTCAACCGCGCGACGCAGGCGCTGCGCCAGACCGGGTCAAGCTTCAAGCCGTTTGTCTATGCGGCGGCACTGGATCTGGGCTTTGGCCCGAACGATTTCGTGGTGGATGCGCCGCTGACCATCGACATTCCGGGGTCGGGGCCATGGAGCCCGAAGAACTATGACAATGAATACAAGGGGCGGATCACGCTGACGACAGCGCTGAAGGAATCGCGCAACATCCCGGCAGTGAAGATCAGCGAGGGGGTCGGGCGCGAGGCGGTTCGGCTGGTGGCGACCGGTTTCGGGATCGAGTCCGATCTGGCCGACGGGCCGGCGCTGGCGCTGGGGGCATCGGAATCGACGTTGCTGGAAATGACCGGGGCCTATGCCGGGATTCTGAACGGCGGGTCTTCGGTGCGGCCCTACGGGCTGGTGGAGTTGCGCATCCAGGGCGACGATACCGTGCTGATCGGGCAAGAGGGCGGCATGGGCGAGCGGGTGATCTCCGAGGCTGCCGCGCGGCAGCTGACCTACATGATGGCGCAGGTCATCAACTCCGGCACCGGCGGCCGCGCCCGGCTGGAGGGGCGCGAGGCGGCGGGCAAGACCGGCACGACGACGGCGGGGCGCGACGCCTGGTTCATCGGCTTTACTGCCGACTATGTGACCGGGGTCTGGATGGGCTACGATGACAACCGGCCCCTGACGGGCGTGACCGGCGGCGGGCTGCCGGCCGAAATCTGGCATGAGGTGATGATCCGGGTGCAGGACGGGGTTCCGGTGACGCCGCTGCCGATGCAGGAACCCAGCCCTGTGGTGGCCGAGCCCGATTTGGCGGCGACCCCCGGCCCGACCGGGCCCGCCACGGATCAGCCGATGGCACCAGACCTGACCCCGCCGCCCGAGGCCGATCTGGCCGAACGCATATTGCTGGAAGTGCTGGGCAACGTGCTGAAGGGGAACTGAACCGCCGGCCGGAGTCGGTCGTGTCGGTCGGGCAAGACAAAATCCTTCAAGAAAGGATTTTGCGAAATTTCTTGCAAGAAATTTCAGGCACGGCTGCGCGCGTGCGGTTTGCTACCCAAGGCCCTTCAGGTCGGCGATCAGCTGGTCCAGGTTGCCGCCGCGCTGGTCCAGGAGCGCGCCGATCTCGGTCCGCTCGGTTGCCACCATGTTCACACCTTCGATGATCATGTTGAAGAACTTGTCGCGCCCGGACTTGTCCGACACGTGCCAGCGCACCTCGAACGGCGCTTCGCCTTGCAGGTAGGCGGTCGAAATCACTTCGTAAAAGCTCTTCACCTTTTTGGCGTCGTTCACTTCGATGCGGCCGCCGATGAATTCGCGGAACCTGCTGCCGTATTTGCGGCTGATGTAGCCCCGGAATGCTGTGGTAAAGGCCTTCATCTGCCCGCCCGATGCCGACCGCGCCGCGACGCCAAGGGCGCTTTGCGCAATGATCGGGACATCGGCATACGTTATGAACACCTGTTCGAACGAGGCATACATCTCTTGCGCCGGGGCGCCGGAATTGATGATGCCGTTGATGTCGGTGACCAGCGCATCGATCAGCGCCCGGGCCGAGTTCACGTCCAGCGCCATGGCCGGGCGCAGGACAACAACCGAGGCAAGGCCGATTGCAACACCGCCGATCAGGTGCCGCCGGGTCAGGCGTGACCGGGCGGGAAGAAAGGCATCATGGGGCATAGGGATCCTCGTACGGGTCGAATGTGTCGGACTCCACTTCCTGACCCAACTCGAACCTGCGGTTCTGCAGGTAGAGGAGCCGTGCCTGAGCGTAGCTGTCCGCACTGCCATATAGGATCGAATCGACCGTGTCGGAATAGCGGTCGCGGTCGCCGATCCTTGATGCGAGCTTTGTCGCCGTTCCGGCGTACTTCTCGGGCGAGGGCAGCAGGTAGCTGAGCGGGTTCAGCGCGGTATCGACCACCATGCCAAAGGCGTCGCGTTCGGTCGACGGGCCGATGACGGGCAATTCCAGATAGGCCCCTTCCCGGATGCCCCAGACATGCAGGGTCTGGCCGAAGTCGGCATCGTTGCCCTGAAGGCCGATGGCCTGCGCCGGGTCCATCAGGCCGCCGATGCCGAAGGTGCTGTTGATGACAAACCGGAAGCTGTTTTCGACCAGATGTTCGATATCGCCCTGCAGCAGGTTGTTGACCATGATGCCCGGCGTTTCGAAATTGTCGGAAAAGTTCGACAATCCCTGTTGCACCGGTTTCGGAATGGCGCTGCCATAGGCCCGCGACGAGGGCCGCACGAACAGCCGGTCCAGTTCGCGGTTGGCCTCGTGCATGGCGCGGTTTTGCGCCTCGAACGGGTCATTGAACTCCCTGGTGCTGTCAACCGGCGTGCAGGCCAGCAGCATTCCGGCACAGGCCAATCCGGCAACAATCGATAACGAAACGGGAAACAATGGAATTCCTGACCTTTCATCCGCAGATTCGCCATAATAGTATTGATCTAAGGGTTGCCTATCCAGCGGCAAGACCGGACATAGAGCCTGTGGCCGCTGGGTGACAAGGATCGAAGGGCAGAAAACGAAGCGGCAGCGGTTGGGCACAGGCCCGGATGCTGTTGCAGGGGCACGTAAACGGGATGAACAAGACAGAAAGCCAGCAGGGCCGCACGGAACTGCGCGCCGCACGCGCCGAAAGCCGGTCGCTGTTCGTGATGGTGTTTGTTTTCAGCATCTTCGTGAACATCCTGATGCTGACCGGCCCGATCTTCATGTTGCAGGTATATGACCGGGTGCTCGGCAGCCGGTCGGTGCCGACGCTGCTGGCCCTGTTCGGGCTGATGGCGTTCCTGTTCCTGATGATGGGCATTCTGGACCATGTTCGCGGCCGGGTGATGGCCCGGGTTGGCGCGCGGTTTCAGGACCGGCTGGATCGGCGGGTTTTCGCCGCCGCGATGAAGCGGCTGGCGCTGGCGCCGAACGATCCGATGGCGATCAACGCCCAGCGTGATCTGGAATCGGTGCAGCGGCTGTTGTCCTCGCCGGTGTTGCTGTCGATCTTCGACATTCCCTGGACGCCCCTTTTCATCGCCGCGATCTTCATCTTTCATCCCTGGCTTGGCTATCTGGCGGTCGGCGGCGGCGTGGTGCTGGTGGCGGTGACCTGGCTGAACCAGAGCGCGACCCGGCAGCCGATGCTGGATGCAAACCGCACCACCATGATCGCCGAGCGCTATTCCGACCAGATCAAGACCGAGGCCGAACTGGTGCAGAGCCTCGGCATGCGCAGTGCCAGCTTTGACCGCTGGCAAGTGGCGCGCGGCGCGGCGCTGGAACAGACCATCGGCGTTTCGGACAAGGGCGGGGCCTATGCCACGGTATCGAAGATATTCCGCCAGTTCCTGCAATCGGCGATGCTGGGGCTTGCGGCCTATCTGGTGCTGAAGGGCGAACTGACGGCGGGGGCTATGATCGCCGCGTCGATCCTGATGGGCCGGGCCCTGGCCCCGATCGAGCAGTCCATCGGCCAGTGGGCGCTGGTGCAGCGCGCGCAGGAAGGCTGGGGGCGGCTGGCTGACCTGTTGTCGACGGTTCCGACCGAACCGGTGCGCACCGCCCTGCCCAAGCCGCGCGCCATACTGGAGGCGCAGACCGTCACCGTGGTGCCGCCGGGAGATCAGCAGGCCGCGCTGCGCATGGTATCCTTTCGGCTGGAGCCGGGGCAGGCGCTTGGCGTGATCGGCCCGTCGGGTGCCGGAAAGTCGACGCTGGCGCGGACGCTGACCGGCGTGTGGCGGGCGGCGGGCGGCAAGGTGCGGCTGGATGGCGCGACGCTGGACCAGTACGACCCGGACATGCTGGGAAGCTACATCGGCTATCTGCCGCAGCGGGTGACGCTGTTCGACGGCACGATCGCCGACAATATTGCGCGCCTGCAGCCGAAGCCCGACGATGCGATGGTGGTCGATGCCGCGCAAAAGGCCGATGCGCATGACATGATCCTGAAGCTGCCGGACGGGTACAACACGCGGGTGTCGGCCATCGGCAGCCGGTTGTCGGGCGGGCAGATTCAGCGGATCGGGCTGGCACGGGCGCTGTACGGCGATCCGGTCATTCTGGTGCTGGACGAGCCGAACTCGAATCTGGACAATGACGGATCGACCGCGCTGAATGCCGCGATCCGGCGGATGAAGAGCGAAGGCAAAAGCATTCTGATCATGGCGCACCGACCGGCGGCCATTCAGGAGTGCGAAATGCTGCTGGTGCTGGAGGATGGGGCGCGCAAGGCCTTTGGGCCGCGTGATCAGGTGCTGCGCGACATGGTCAAGAACCACACCGAAATCATCAAGAGCTCCGGCCCCGGGGGTGTGTCTTGACCGATCCCGCCAAACCGTCGCTGTCCGGCCTTGATCTTGCCGCCGCCGCACTGGCGCAGCTGGAGGATCGCAAGTCGCAACGGCCGGCACCCGGCCCCGGATCAGAGACCAAACCTGCCGGTACGGGCGCGACCGCAAACCTGCCGGTGCGGACCGAGCCGGTTCCGGTTCCGGCGCGAATCCAGCCGATGTCGGGGTCTGCCACGCCGCCGCCGGCCCGGTCGTGGTCGGCCCGCGGCCCGCTGGTTACCGGCTGGCTGGCGTTGGTGGTGCTGGTGGGCGGTTTCGGGGTCTGGAGTGTGTTCACCACATTGTCCGGCGCGGTGATCGCCCCGGGACAGCTGGAGGTTGAGCAGAACCGCCAGGTGGTGCAGCACCCGGATGGTGGCGTGGTCGAAGCCATAATGGTGACGGAGGGTCAGCTTGTTGCCGCCGGTGATCCGCTGATCCGGCTGGATGGCGGGCTGCTCGGGTCCGAATTGTCGATTGTCGAGGGGCAGTTCTTTGAATTGCAGGCGCGGCAGGGACGGCTGGAGGCAGAGCGCGACGACCGCAGCCTGATCGTCTATCCGGCCGATATCGTCGAAGCGGCGAAGACCCGGCCGGACATTGCCGGGCTGATCGACGGACAACAGCGGCTATTCGACGCCCGCGCGGTTTCGCTGAGCCAGCAGATTGAGCAACTGCAGGAGCGCAAGGCGCAGATTCTCAGCCAGATCGAGGGGATTTCGGCACAAGGGGCCGCGCTCGGGACGCAACTGGGCCTGATAAAGGAAGAATTGGTCAATCAGCAGAGCTTGCTGGACAAGGGTCTGGCGGAAGCCAGCCGGGTTCTGGCGCTGCGCCGGGAAGAGGCGCGTCTGGCCGGGTCGGTCGGGGAACTTGCGGCCAGCAAGGCCGAGGCTTTGGGGCGAACGACAGAGATCGAGATCGAGATTCTGAAGCTGCAATCGGCTCGGCGCGAAGAGGCGCAGACGCAATTGCGCGACCTTGGCTACCGCGCGCTGGAACTGGCAGAGCGCCGGCGGGCGCTGTCGGACCAGATATCGCGGCTGGAAATCCGCGCGCCGGTGTCGGGCGTGGTTTACGGGATGCAAGTGACGACGCCGCGAGCGGTACTGCGCCCGGCCGACCCGGTGCTGTATCTGGTGCCGCAGGACCGCCCGCTGGTCATCGCCGCGCGTGTCGATCCGCTGAGCGTTGATCAGGTCAGTCCGGGGCAAGAGGTGCGACTGGTGTTTCCGACCTTCAACTCCAACACCACGCCGGAACTTCTGGGCTCGGTGTCGCAGCTTTCAGCCGATGCCTTCACGGACCAGAATACCGGCATCAGTTTCTATCGCGCCGAGATCGTGCTGCAGGACGGCGAGATTGCCAAGCTGGACGGCCAGATCCTGATCCCGGGCATGCCGGTCGAGGCGTTCATCCGCACCACCGACCGGTCGCCGTTGCAATATCTGATCCAGCCGTTCATGGACTATTTCAAGCGGGCGTTCCGCGAAAGCTGATTGCCGGAGCCTGTCTTTGCGCATGTCGGGCAGCAGAACCGGCGTCCACTTTTGCCTGACTTGCGCCGGGCGGCATCGGTGGGATTCGCCCGAGGTTGTCGCAACGGGGGTTTCCGCGTGACGCCCGACCGGGTAGCCTGCGCCGGGAATCTGACGGAGGATAGCATGACCGGATCGATTGATGCCCGCCTGATCGAGCTTGGCGTAACGTTGCCCGAAGCGCCGCCGCCAGCCGCAACCTATGTGCCGTGGGTGCAAAGCGGGGCACTGGTGTTTGTTTCGGGTCAGGTCAGCCAGCAGGACGGGGTGTTCATCAAGGGGCGGCTGGGTGCCGACATGGATGTGACGTCGGGTGCCGCTGCGGCGCGAACCTGCGGCATCAGTTTGCTGGCGCAACTGCGCAAGGCCTGCGGCGGCGATCTGGACCGGGTGGTGCGGGTGGTCAAGCTGCTCGGATTCGTCAACTCGACGCCGGATTTCACCGACCAGCCAAAGGTGGTCAACGGCTGCTCGGATTTTCTGGTGTCGGTGTTTGGCGAGGCAGGGCGGCATGCCCGCTCGGCTGTATCCGCGCCATCGCTGCCGCTGGGAGTGGCTGTCGAGGTCGAAGGCATCTTTGAGGTGCGCTGATGCGGGTGCCGCTGCCGCCGGCCCTGCTGGCGATCCCGATCGCACATCGCGGCTATTTCAACCCGGCGGCACGCATCCCGGAAAACGCGCCGAGCGCGTTCGAGGCAGCGGTCCGGGCGGGCTATTGCATCGAACTGGATGTGCAGTTGACCCGCGACGGTCAGGCAATGGTTTTCCACGACGACACCCTGGATCGGCTGACGGCGGAAGCGGGCCCGGTGCTGGACCATACCGCCGCCGAACTGGGAAAGATCCGGCTGACCGATAGCGATGATACGATCCCCACCCTGCCGCAGGTACTGGCTCAGGTTGCGGGCCGCGTACCGATCCTGATCGAGATCAAGGAACTGTGGAACACCATGGGCGAAACCTCGGGGCGGCTGGAAAAGGCCACGGCGGATGCCCTTGCCGACTACGCCGGCGATGTCGCCGTCATGGCCTTCAACCCCCATTGCATCTATGCCATGGCCCGGCTGGCACCGCATCTCCCGCGTGGCATGACCACTGAATATTACGACCATGACGAATGCGCTCCGATCCCACCCGCCACCTGCGACCGGCTGCGCGAGATCCCAGATTACGACGCCACGCAATCCAGTTTCATCTCCCATCGCTACACCGATCTGAACTATCCCCGCGTCACCGAACTGAAGGCTGCGGGGGCGGCGATCCTGTGCTGGACGGTCCGCTCGCCCGAGCAGGAGTCAAGGGCGAGGCAAATTGCGCAGAACATCACCTTTGACAGCTACGCAGCGCCGATCCCTGCTTGACCCGACGCGGCAATGCGCCACTTTTCGCTGGCGCGGAAAAGGGCTGCCGATGACCGATGATGCGATCGAAATCACCGTTTTGTCTCGGCTGGCCGAGATCGATGCCGAAGAATGGGACGCCTGCGCCTGCCCGGAAGCGGCGACGGGCCGTCCGCTCGATCCCTTCACCACGCACCGGTTTCTGCTGGCGCTGGAGGAATCGAAATCGGTCGGGCCGGGCACCGGCTGGTCGCCCCGGCATCTGGTGGTGCGCCTTGGCGGGCAGGTGATCGCGGTGGCTCCGGTCTACGCCAAGAGCCATTCGCAGGGCGAATACATCTTTGATCACAACTGGGCGCAGGCCTGGGAACGGGCGGGCGGGCGCTATTATCCGAAACTGCAATGCGCCGTACCCTTTACCCCGGCCACCGGGCGGCGGTTCCTGGCCCGACCGGGGTTCGAGGGTGTCGGTGCGGGTGCGCTGGCGCAAGGCATGGTGTCGCTGGCGGCCGAAAACCGGCTGTCGTCGGTGCATGTCACCTTTTGCACGGAAGCCGAGGCTTTGGCTGGCGTGGAAATGGGACTGATGCACCGCGTGACCCAGCAGTTTCACTGGGAAAACCATGGCTATGCGGACTTTGACGGCTTTCTGGCGTCGCTGTCGTCGCGCAAGCGCAAGAACATCCGCAAGGAGCGCGAGGTGGCGGCCGGTTTCGGCGGGCAGATCATCGCGCTGACCGGCGATCAGATCGAACCGGCGCATTGGCAGGCGTTCTGGCGGTTCTATCAGGATACCGGGTCGCGCAAGTGGGGCACGCCCTATCTGACCCGCGCCTTTTTCGACCGGGCGCAGGCGACGCTGCGGCAGGACATCCTGCTTGTTCTGGCGATCCGGCAGGGCCAGCCGGTGGCAGGGGCGCTGAACTTCATCGGGCGCGAAACGCTTTTTGGCCGCTATTGGGGCGCGGTGGAGGAACATCCCTGCCTGCATTTCGAGCTGTGCTATTATCAGGCGCTGGAATTTGCGATTGCGAACAAGATGCCTCGGGTCGAGGCGGGCGCGCAGGGTGAGCACAAGCTGGCGCGCGGCTACCTACCAACGCCGGTGCACTCGCTGCACTGGATTGCCGATCCGGGCTTTCGTGAGGCAATCGCCCGCTATCTGGCGGCAGAACGCGCAGCGGTGGATGAGGAGATCGAAGTGCTGACCGCTTACGGGCCGTTTCGGAAATGTGCGCCGCAGGATTGAGGCGGCGGGCAACGGGCCTGAGCGACGTCAGTGCTGCCGCTGGGCGATGCGCCACTTACGGTCTATACGTGAGCAATGCATCAATGGGTGGACCGAATGCCTCTGACCAACAGCGATATCGTGGAACTGATCAACTGGCGGCGCGCCCTGCACCAGATGCCTGAGATGTCGGGGCAGGAGGTTGAGACCGCGCGGGAGGTGGTGCGGATGCTGGCCCCGCTGGCACCCGACCGGGTCGTCACCGGGTTGGGAGGGCACGGGGTGGCGGCGGTGTTCGAGGGCAGTGCCCCGGGGCCGACGCTGCTGTTTCGCGCGGAGCTGGACGCATTGCCGATCACCGAGCTGAGCGACTTGCCCTATCGGTCCGCGACCGCCGGGGTCAGCCATATGTGCGGCCATGACGGACACTCCACGATTCTTGCCGGGCTGGGGCGGCTGATGGCCCGCAAGCGGCCGCAGCGCGGTCGGGTGGTGCTGCTGTTCCAACCTGCCGAGGAAGATGGAACCGGGGCGGCGGCAGTGATCGCCGACCGGCAGTTTGCCGAGATCGCGCCGGATTTTGCCTTTGCGCTGCATAATCTGCCGGGGCTGCCGTTTGCGGCGGTTTCACTGGCGGCGGGGCCGGCCAACTGTGCCTCACGCGGGATGAAAGTCCTGCTGACGGGAAAGACCGCGCATGCGGCTTTTCCCGAAACCGGCCTGTCGCCGGCGCTGAGCCTGGCCCGGTTGATCCCGGCCCTGATGGCGCTGGGGCCCGGCGGGCCGCTGGTCGCGGGCTTCCGGCTGGTGACCATCACGCACGCCCGGCTGGGGCAGAGCGCTTTTGGCGTCGCGCCGGGCGAGGCGGAGCTGTGGGTCAAGCTGCGGGTGCTGACCGATGCCGACATGGCGGACCTGGCGGCGGCGGCCGAAAGGCTGGTGCAGGACGAGGCCAATGCAGCGGGGCTGCGGCTGGCGCTTACTTATCATGACAGCTTCGACGATTGCCGGAATGACAGCGAAGCGACAGAGCATCTGGCCCGGGCCATTGCCGCCGAGGGGCTGAGCCTTGGCACGGCGTTCCTGCCGTTGCGCGCGTCAGAAGATTTCGGCCGGTTCGGCGCCGGGGCTAAGTCGGCGATGTTCTATCTGGGGTCGGGGGAGGATCATCCGATGCTGCACAATCCCGACTATGACTTTCCCGACGCGCTGATCGCGCCGGGCGTGCGGGTGTTTCACCGCGTTGTGCGCGATCTGTTGGGGTAGGGTGCGCGGTTTCGGGGAAAGTCTGGACGTAGCACGATGTTACGGGTAGATAACCCATTGATATTGATACATAAATGGATTTCCGTTAAGGATTTGTCAACCAGTTCGGGCTTTGGACCTGGCGACTGTGGGGCCTGATGGCATTGGGTGGACGATCTCCGCGAGGATGTTTTCCGCGGGGCGCGAGGCCGGCAGCCGGTCCGTTCAATCCGCCGGGAAGGCGGCGCGCATGGCGGCGACGATGCCGGTGTGACGGGCGCTCAACAGCCCGGTCAGAGCGGTGACGCGGGCGGGAGTGAAGTGGTTTTCGACGTCGAGAAAGTTGACCGTCCCCACGACCTCGCCGTCGTCGATCACCGGGACATTCAGGGCAGAATGGCAGCCGAGCGCGTTGATCAGGGCATGGTCAAAGAAATGCGGCGCGAATTCCGCCGTGGTGTTGGCCACGAAACACTTGCCTTC
Source organism: Paracoccaceae bacterium (assembly GCA_031401675.1). Taxonomy (GTDB): domain Bacteria; phylum Pseudomonadota; class Alphaproteobacteria; order Rhodobacterales; family Rhodobacteraceae; genus JANNRR01. Next base: position 34,703 of record JANNRR010000085.1, on the reverse strand, counting down.
GACCAGCACTTCCCGGCTCCACGCGTCGAGGTGCAGCGGCTTGGTGCCGGAAACCGGATAGTCGACCGGGTGCGAGGAATAGGCCCGACGTACCAGACCCGCAGCCGCATCCTGCACGGTGACGGTGAACAGTCTGGCTCCGGCCAAGGCCCGGGCTTGCGCGTGCAGGTCGGCAAAATAGGTACCGGGGTGCATCGGCGGTCCTGTCGGATTGAAAAAGCCGCCCCGCCCCGGGGGGCAGAGCGGCGTGTGCGGGTCTTCCGGCCCGGGTTACTGAATCTGCTGGCCGTTGGCAAAGATCGAGCCGTCGTCCTTCATCTCGATCACCGAGGTCAGCGTATCCTCGGCGCCTTCGACGGCACTGGCGAACATGCCCATCATCATCCGGGCACCCATCGCCTGTTCCTCGGGCAACAGGCCCATCTGGATCAGCTTGTCGATCAGGCCGTTGCCGCCGACCAGCTTGGCCTCCAGCTTGCCGGTGGGTTTCGGCATGCCGGGAAAGGTGGTCATGTCGGTATTGTCAAAGGTGAAGTCGCCGGTGCCGGTCAGGTCTGCCCCGCCCACGGTCAGTTGCAATTGATTCAGCTTCAGCGCATGGATCTGGCCCGGAACCTCGGTCGAGGGATTTGCCGGGTCCTGGGCGAAGATATCGACCAGCCAGTTGGCCTTGCCCGCCACATCGATGATCAGCGTTGCCGGGTCACGCGGCAGCACGGCGGCCGGGTCGAACATCCCCCAAACCTCGTCCGAGACCGCCAGGCCGACGATCCGGGTAACGAAACTGAAATCCTGCGGCTCTGTCCCCTGCGCCAGGGGCATGGTTACATCAAAGCCCAGTTCGGCCATCTTGGCATTCACTTCCGGCATCGGCATGTCGGACGAACTGACGGTGATGTCGGTGCCGACCGAGGTGACGCCATAAGACAACGCCTCGGCGTCCATGTAGAAATCGACGGAACCCGAGGCAGCCGAGCCGGTGGCCTTGCCGTTTGAGGACGCATCCTGGAAATCGAAGGTATAGGCGGTCTTGCCATAGGTGAAACCACCCTCGGCGGCAAAGCCGGCCTTGAGCGCCGCTGCAATGTCGGCCATGTCGGCACCGGCCGGGAACAGCGCCGCCGAACTGGTGGAAATCGCTTCCATCGAGCCCGACATCGCGAATGTACCGCTGGTTGCCGGGTCCTTTGCCGCGACGCTGAATGTCAGGCTGTCGGCCGTCAACTCGGTATCGACCTGCTTGGTGTCGCCGTTGGCGGTGACGTACGTGCCGGCGACGCCCAGAAACGCCATGGTGAAATCGGCGTCAACTTCTTCGGGGCTGCCGGTGATTTCGCCAAGCGACACCGCAACCTCGTCGGCGGTAAGGGCATGCGACATCACCGCCTCGTCGCCCGAGACGATCATCCGCAGGGCGGTCTGCCTGATGTTCAGCGTGACCACGACCGGGTCAGCACCTTCGGCCTGGCTGGTGATCGTTACCGGATAGTCGGGGGCCATCGTCACCTCGACCGTGCCGTCGCCGACATCGCGGAATGCGACCGTGGCGAGGGTACCGTTCATCGAACCGTCCGGCATGTCGGCAGCCATGGTGATGTTGGTGACCGTCAGCGTGTCGCCGGACATCACCTCTGATTCCGCCGTAAGGGGCTGGCCCATAGAAGTGCTGAGGTCCTTCCAGGATTGCCAGACCTGCGCTGCCGTGACATCGGCCTGCGCGGTTGTCGACAGAAGCGTGGCCAGAACCGAGCCTGCCGTCAGCGATGTTACCAGAGGTTTCCACTGTGCCATAATGAACCCTTTTCGATTTGAAAATTTCACGCCGCAGCATCTTTCGGCGCGGGGCCGAGGTCAAGGCTTTCCTCGGCGCAAATGGCGGCAAAGGGGTCGGGATATCCGGACTTTCCCGACAACCGGCGGCCTGCCGGGTGGATCGCGGGAGGGCAACGGATCGGGTGAAAGGTCGGACTTTGCGGTGGGGTGGCGGACAGTGGCCGGAAGCCGGTGTGCGGGCGGGGCGGCGGGTGCCGGGCGTTTGCGGAATGGCTTGACCTGAGGCAGGGGTCGGGCTTGATGCCACAGTATGACGGATTTCCCGGCTTGGGGCGCGGAGGCAAGATGGACGGGCAGCCGGAGATTGTCGGGCAGGCGCTGGACTTTGCACGGCAAGCCTGGCAACTGGCGCGCGACTGGCTGATCAGCCCGGCGGCCTGGTCGCAATTCGCGCTTTTGGTTGCGGCCTGGGTGCTGGCGCGGTTCGTGGCGGGTTGGGCACTGCCAAGGCTGCAGCGGCTGATTGCACCCGCCGAGGGTCAGGCCAGCATGTTTGCCACGGCCCGGCGGTTCCTGTTGCGGTTCCTGCCGCTGTTGCTGCCGCTTCTGGCCTATGGCTTCACGGCGGCCGGCGAGCAGGTGACGCGGTCGCTGTTCGGCTCTGGCGACGTGATCGCATTTGGCAAGCGGGTGTTCGTTCTGATCGCGGCGCTGGTGGCGGTGCGCAAGGTGCTGACCGATCCGTTCCTGCGGTTGTTGGGGCGCTATGTGCTGGTGCCGGTTGCAGCACTTTATGCCGTTGGTCTGCTGGATGACGTCAGCCTGCGGCTAAATGCGATGAGCGTCGATCTGGGCAACATCTCGTTCAGCGTAATGGCGCTGTTGCGGGGGGCGATTGCCGGCGGGCTTTTGTTCTGGCTGGGGTCGTGGTCGAACCGGCAGTCGGCGGATTACATCAAGGCCCAGGCCGAACTGCGCCCGGCGACCCGCGAACTGGCGGTAAAGACTGCCGAAGTGGTGATTTTCGGTGCGGCGTTCCTGCTCTTGATGTCGATCATGGGGATCGATCTGACGGCGCTGGCGGTGATCGGCGGCGCGCTTGGCGTCGGCATCGGGCTGGGGTTGCAGCAGATTGCGGCCAACTTCATTTCCGGGATCATCCTGTTGATCGAAGGTCAGACCACGGTCGGCGACTATGTGGAGCTGGATGGCGGCGAAAAGGGCACCATCGTCCGGATGACGGCGCGGGCCTGCGTTCTGGAAACCTTTGACGGGCGCTGGATCGTGGTGCCGAACGAGCACTTCATCACCACGCGGGTCATCAACTATTCCGATCAGGGCAGCGCCAACCGCTATGAAGCGGCTTTCTCGGTCAGTTATGACACAGATATCAATCTGGTGCCTGAAATCATCGAGACGGCGGTGGCGGCGCTGCCGTTCGTGCTGAAACAGCCCGACGGGCCGGATTGCGAGCTGAAGGGCTTTGGCGAAAGCGCCGTGGATTTTGCGGTGGAATACTGGGTCAGCGGTCTGGACGACGGCAAGAACAAGTACGGCAGCCCGGTACTGTTCGCGATCTGGAACGCGCTGAAGGCCAACGGGATCGAGATGCCCTATCCGCAGCGGGTGATCGAGATCAAGGGCGGGCTGCCGAAGTAGAGGCGGGGCCGGATTGCTCGGCGCTCAATCCATGCCAAAGGCGGTGGTCGGGTCGGTTTCATCCAGAATCGCCTTCAGCATGGATTTCAATTCGGTCATGCCCGAGGCGCTGATGATTCTTGCATAGTCCGTTTCGATGGCGGTCATGATCTCTACGGCGATGGCCAGTGCTGCGCGGCCCGTCGGGGTAAAGCGGACGATCACGCCACGCCCATCTTCGGGGTCGGGCGTGCGGGCCACGAAACCGGCTTTTTCGATCTCGGCGACCAGTTGCGCCACTGCCTGCCGTGTCACCCCCATCCGGCGCGCGAGCGCGGACAGCCGAGTGCCATCGGTATCAAGATTGCCGAGCAGTCGCGGATAGCCGGGCTGCATGCCGGCGACGCCGCGCGCCTGCATCCGGGTGACGGTTTCGACCGTCATCGCCCGGGTAACGCGCAGCAACAGCCGCAGCAACACCTGTTCTCGTTTGGCTCTGAATTCCGGCTCGCTCATGCTGGTTCCATAAAATTAGGCAAGCAGCTTGACAAACTAGGCAAGCTCGTTGACAATATAGGCAAGGAGGTTGACAGACTCAACCCCCCGTCAGCGCCTAATCCGGCAAACCAGATCAGGAGGATGGAATGGAAAAAAGTATCTTGACGTCGACCCCCGTGGCCGGGTTTCCGGCAATGCAGACGGCGGGCGACCCGGCCCGACCGCCACTGCTGTTCATTCATGGCAGTTTTGTCGGGCATGCCGCTTTTGCCGGCTGGCTGGACTATTTCGGCCAACGCGGCTGGCGCACGGTTGCAGCATCGCGCCGGGGCCGGGCGGGTGTCGGCCCGGCGCGTGCCAAGGGGCTGCGGATCGCCGACTACGTCGAGGATACGCTGCAAGTGATCGATACGCTTGACGAAATGCCGATCATCGTCGGCCACAGCCTTGGCGGGCTGATCGCGCAAAAGATTGCCGAGCTTGGTCGGGCGCGGGCCATGGTGCTGTTGTGTCCGGCGCCAGCTACCAAGCTGACAGCGCAACCGGTGGCACTGCCGACCTATCTGCCGATGATGCCGCGCATTCTGACCGGGCGCCCAATCATCCCCGGTGCCGGTGGCTGTTCCACCATTGCCCTGAACGCCATGCCGGTGGCACAGCGGCCAGCCATTCACCAGACGCTGGTGCATGAATCCGGCAAGGTTTACCGCGAGATGATTTTCGGGTCGTACCGGATCGATTTCGCCAGGATCAACTGCCCGGCGTTTGTGGCGGGCGGGCGCGACGACCGCATTGTCGAGACCAGACTGGTGAAATGGACGGCGCAACAGTTGAAGGTGACGCCCCGGATTTACGATGGCCATGCCCATTGGCTGCTGCAGGAGCCGGGCTGGGAACAGATCGCCGGGGATGTAGCAGGCTTCCTTGAGCGGGAATGCGTTGCGACTGAGGGCAAGATCACCCGGATTGCATAGGCCGGTCAACGGCCCGCCTGGCCGACGCCCTGTTGCCCGGTGCGCGAATGGGATAGGCCGGAACCGGGCACCGGCTCTTCGCACCACTTCGGCAGATAAAAGGGCATTGGATCATCGTCGGCACCGGCAAACTGGGTCATGAAGCCACAAGGGCGCTGGTGATCGGGGCCGGACCGGCGGGGCTGATGGCTGCCGAGCAGTTGGCGCGGGCCGGTCACAAGGTGGTGATCTGCGAGGCCAAGCCGAGCGCCGGGCGGAAGTTCCTGATGGCGGGCAAGTCCGGGCTGAACCTGACCAAGGCCGAGAATCTGGCCGGATTTGTCGGGCGCTTCGCCGAAGGTGCGGACTGGCTGGCCCCGATGCTTGCGGAGTTTGGACCGGCAGAGGTTCAGGATTGGGCGAGGGGACTGGGTGTGCCGGTGTTCACCGGAACCTCTGGCCGGGTGTTTCCGGTGGCAATGAAAGGCTCGCCGCTGCTGCGGGCCTGGCTGCGGCGGCTGGCGGAGTTGGGGGTGGATCTGCGGACCCGATGGCGGTGGACCGGCTTTGACGGCGGCGGCTTTGTCTTCGATACGGCTGCCGGGCGGCAGGTGCTGCATCCATTGGTGACGGTGCTGGCGCTTGGCGGGGCCAGTTGGGCGCGGCTTGGGTCGGACGGGGCGTGGACGCCGTGGCTGGCGGCGCAGGGGGTCGAAGTTGCGCCTTTCCAGCCCGCCAACATCGGTTTTGCCGTGGACTGGTCGGCCCCGATGCAGCGACATTTCGGGCTGCCGGTGAAAGGGGTTGCCTTGCGCGCCGGTGGCTTGCGGGACCGGGGTGAGTTCGTAGTCTCGGCACGCGGGATCGAGGGGAGCGGGCTTTATGCCGTGTCTCGCGCCATGCGCGACGGCGCGGCGCTGCACCTTGACCTGCTGCCGAATATGGATTTGGCAGAAGTTTCGGCGCGTCTTGAAGGACGGGGAAGCCGCAGTCTGAGCAACCATCTGCGCAAGGCGTTGCGGCTTGATCCGGTGAAGATCGCGTTGCTGCATGAATTCGGGCGGCCGTTTCAGGAAACGGCGGCGCTGGCGGCATCAATCAAGGCGCTGCCGGTGCGGCACCTTGGCCCGCGCCCGCTGGACGAGGCGATTTCGGTTGCGGGCGGCATCCGCCGGGGCGCGGTGACGGATGGACTGGAACTGCGGGCGCTGCCGGGGGTGTTTGCGGCGGGCGAAATGCTGGATTGGGAAGCGCCGACGGGCGGTTATCTGCTGACCGCTTGCCTGGCCACCGGACGCTGGGCCGGGCAGGCGGCAGCAGCCCGGCTTGCGGTAAAACTGGGATAGCGGGGTCTTGCGTTGGACCTGGGACCGGCTGCCTTATCTTGCCGCGCCGGCAAGCCTTCTGGCGATCACGGCCCGCTTCGGCTGCCCAGCATCGCCAGCCGGATCAGCGCCCGCTCCATCACGGCCATTGCCGGGGCGCGTTGCCCGGCGGCGCGCAGCGACAGGTCAGCCTCGACCAGAAGGTCGAGCGCCTGTTCCAGCTTGACCCGGCCCCAGCCCTGCGCCTGTCGCAGCATGCGGTCGCGGCGTGGCCCGAAGATCGGCGGCCTGACCCTGGCGATGCCTGCCGCAGCGCCGCCGGGATCCGTGGTGGCGGCGTGCAGGGCGCGGAAATGCCGGGTGGCACCGATGCACAGGGTCACGGCGGCCACGCCCTGGCCTTCAAGCCGGCGCAGCACGATCGCAACTTCGGGCGTCCGGGCTTCGGCGACGATGTTCAGGATATCGTCAACCTCTGCCTCGATCGTGGCGGGGGCGCAGGCGGCCAGATCGTCGGCGGTCAGCGGCGTGGGATCACCCCATTTGTAGAGCGCGATCTTTTCGACGGTTTGTCGGAAGTCGCCGGGATCGAGATCTCGGGCCAGGGACATGAGATCGTTCATCACTTCGCGCCCGATGCCGGCGAGCCCCGATTTCTGCAATGTCGCCTCGATCTCGTCGCGGCTGGGCGGGTCGTCGTAGATGCCGATGGCAACGGCGTTGCGATGATCCTCGACCGCTTTGCGCAGCGCCGATTTGGCGGCAAGGCTGCCCGCCGTGACCACGATCATCGCGTCGCCGTCGCGCCAATCGGCCAGAGCGGTCGCCACGGCTTCGGCGGCGGTGTCGCCGGCCTCTTCCAGAAGGACCACGCGCGGCCCGGGAAAGAAGCCGCGCGCCTTTACCGCATCGATCAGCGCGGCGGGGTCCTTGCGCAGCACGGCGGCCTGCAGCCGGGTCAGCCGCATCTCGGCCTCGGCTTCCGGGCCGATCAGGGCGGCGATCACCTGTTGCCGCCGGAGCGCCACCCGCATGCCGTCCGCACCAAAGATCAACAGCCCCGCGCGTTTGGGATCGGGGTGGGCAAAGTAGCGTACAGCCTCGGCTCCGGTCAGTTTCACCGGCCCCAGGCCCCGGATGTCGCGATCAGCCGGGCCACGATCTGATCTGCCAGCAGCCGCATCAGACGGGCGTTGGCATCGCGTTCGGCCGCAAGCGTGCTGACCGTGGTGCCGCTGGCCGAATAGGAGGTAAAGCTTTCGACGGTGCCCGAGGTCAGTTGCGCCCCGGTCGCCAGATCGGTCAGGGCGAACCGGACGCTGCCGGTGACACTGTAGCGGATGATTGCGTTGTCGGGCGTGATGCCGACGCCGGTCACCAGCGTCGCAATCGAATAGCCAAGGCCGTAGGCCGGGGCGCGGCTGCGGCCCAGCCGCTGTTCCAGCCGCTCGACCAGATCGAAGCTGTTCTTGTCGGCCGGCGCGTCGACCTGGATGCTGGTCTGCAGTTTGGTTGCAGCGCCGCCGGGGCCGAACGCCGGTTCAAAGCCGCAGGCGGCCAGTGCCAGCGCGGCCAGAAGGTGGAGGATGGTTCGGCGGCTAGATGACCACATTGACGATGCGCCCCGGCACCACGATCAGCTTTTTCGGGGGGCTGCCAGCCAGCACCCGGATCACAGTCTCATCCGCCAGAACCAGCTTTTCAACCTCGGTCGGAGCCATATCCTTTGGCACGCTGATTTCCGCCCGGCGTTTGCCGTTGATCTGGATCGGCAGGACCACATGGTCGGAGACGAGCAACGCCGGATCGGCCTTTGGCCAGCGCGCCTGCGCCACCAGCCCGGCTCCGCCGAGCATTGCCCAGATGTCTTCGGCCAGGTGCGGCGCGATCGGCGACATCAGCTGCGCCATGGTGCGCATCGCTTCAGTCTTTGCCTCGGCCGAGGCATCCGATTTCGCGACGCTGTTGGTGAATTCGTAAAGTTTGGCGATGGCCTTGTTGAAGGCAAATCCCTCGATCCCCTGCGTCACCTCGTGAATGGCGCGGTGGGTGGCGCGGATCAGCGCCGGGTCCTGCGCCGCATCGCCGCCGCCGCGCTTGCCGCACTCGTCAGCCAGCCGCCAGACCCGGCCCAGATGCCGGAATGCGGCTTCGGCACCGGAGGCCGTCCATTCCACATCGCGTTCAGGCGGGCTGTCGGACAGGATGAACCAGCGCGCGGTGTCGGCACCGAAGGCGGAAATGATCGCCAGCGGATCGACGACGTTCTTTTTCGATTTCGACATCTTGGCCGAAGGGATTACCTCGACCGCCTGCCCGGTCGCCTTCAGCTTGCCGTCCTCGACCTCTTCGGGAAGGTGGTATGCCGGGCGGGCCGTATTGTCGCGGGTCAGGTAAATCTCGTGCGTCACCATGCCCTGGGTGAACAGCGCGTCGAACGGCTCAACGGCGCTGGCCGGCAGGTGGCCGGTGGCATGCATGGCGCGGGCGAAGAAGCGGGAATAGAGGAGGTGCAGGATCGCATGCTCGACGCCGCCGATATACTGATCGACGTTCATCCAGTAGGCGGCATCCTCGGCCACGGTGGGGGTGGCCGCCTGCGGCGCGGTGAAGCGGGCGTAATACCACGACGAATCGACGAACGTATCCATCGTGTCGGTTTCGCGCTGCGCTGCCGCCCCGCACTTCGGGCAGGTGCAGGCGCGCCAGGTCGGATGCCGGTCCAGCGGGTTGCCGGGCTTGTCAAAGGTGACATCATCGGGCAGGCGGACCGGCAGATTGGCTTTGGCCTCCGGCACCACGCCGCAACTGGCGCAGTGGATCACCGGAATCGGGCAGCCCCAATAGCGCTGGCGGCTGAGGCCCCAGTCACGCAGCCGGTAGTTGGTGACGCCGTGGCCGACGCCGTTGGCTTCGCAGAAGGCGATGGCGGCTGTTATCGCCGCCTCGCCGGTCTGCAGATCGCTGCCGGCAAAGCCGCGGACATAGCGCACCGGTTCGGATTTGAGCGGTACGAAGGCCTGATCTTCAACACGGTCGTCGCGGGTGGTCGGGGTGAAGACGTCCAGCACGTCCAGCCCGTATTTCCGCGCGAAGTCCAGATCGCGCTGGTCATGCGCCGGGCAGCCGAACACTGCACCGGTGCCGTAGTCCATCAGGATGAAGTTGGCGATATAGACCGGCAGTTCCCACGCGGTGTCGAACGGATGCCGTACACGGATACCGGTATCGAGACCGCGCTTTTCCGCCTTTTCCAGCGCCTCTTCCGAGGTGCCGACCTTGCGGCACTCGGCCACGAACGCTGCCACCGCCGGATCGTGCCGTTCCAGATATTTGGCAAGCGGATGATCGGGGCTGATTGCCGCAAAGGTTGCACCCATCAGCGTGTCGGGCCGGGTGGTGTAAACCTCCAACCGGTCGAAGCCGTCGGGCGCGCCGACGGTGGAAAAGGCGAATTGCAGGCCGCGCGACTTGCCGATCCAGTTCGCCTGCATCAGCCGCACCTTGTCGGGCCAGTGGGTCAGCCCGTCCAGTGCCGTCAGCAACTCCTCGGAATAGGCCGAAATGCGGAAAAACCACTGCGTCAGTTCCCGCCGCTCGACCACGGCACCCGACCGCCAGCCGCGCCCGTCGATCACCTGTTCGTTGGCCAGCACGGTCATGTCGACCGGGTCCCAGTTCACCACCGCATTCTTGCGGTAGACCAGCCCGGCGGCCAGCATGTCGATGAACATCGATTGCTGCTGGCCATAGTACTCCGGGTCGCAGGTGGCGAACTCGCGGCTCCAGTCGATGCTGAGACCGAGCGGCTGCATCTGGGCGCGCATGTCGGCGATGTTGGCGTAGGTCCAGTCTTTCGGATTGACCCCCCGTTCCATCGCCGCATTCTCGGCCGGCATGCCGAACGCATCCCAGCCCATGGGATGCAGCACCGAATAGCCGCAGGCCGATTTGTAGCGCGCAATGACGTCGCCCATGGCGTAGTTGCGGACGTGGCCCATGTGGATGCGCCCGGACGGATAGGGGAACATTTCGAGCACATAGTATTTCGGCCGGTCCGGGTCGCGCCGGGCGGTAAAAGCGCCGGCAGCGTTCCAGGCACGCTGCCAGGACGCCTCGGTTGTGGCCGGATCATAGCGCGACATCGGATACCCTTTAGCTGCAATTGGGCGTGGTTATACCGCCGCGACCGTCAAGGTCCAGTGCCGTGCCGCAATCGCCGCTGCTAGAACCTGCTGTCCTGAATGCGCAGTTGCCGGGCGCGTGTCAGGATCGCATCCTCGACCGCGCGCACGGTTTCGCTGCTGACGCTGCCACCGCGCGCGACCAGCGCCACCTTCAGCGAGCGGGCATCAAGCGCCGGGTCGTTCACCAGAATTGTCGCCCGGTAGGCGCGGCCACCACCGGGCGGCGTGCCGAACCCGGTGACGATCACCCCGGTGAACGGGTCAACCGATTCCACGGGCAGGAAATTCAGAATCTCCAGCGAGGCATTCCAGAGGTACTTGTTGACCTCGACCGTGATGTTGGGATTGTCGGCGTTGGTGAACAGGTCCCAGATCGTCGAGTCCCGCTGTTGTTGTGGCGCGGCTGCGAGCGTGCCGCCCTGTTCCGGGGCGGATCTACGGGTGAAAAGCCCGCCGAATCCCCCGCTGCCACAGCCCGAAAGTGTCAGGATCAAGGCCCCCGTCAGGCACAGGCGCAGGGTACGATGACTCATTTCAGACACGATCAGACGCCCGGCCCCGTTTTGGTTCATCGTTGTCTATCCGACCCCCCGCAACCGAACAAGGCTTTTCCCGCCAACAGCTTGCAAACCAGCCCCGGGCCGACGCAAGCTATGGTTAAGACTCGGGAATTCGGGCGAAAACCAACTGTGGCAAAGCTGCACCATGACTGCCCATCTTTTGCCATGATCCGGCAATCCCGTTGCAAAAGCCGGGGGGGAAGGGGAAACAGGGGCCATACCCAGTTCGGATTCCCCTGAATTGGGCCGCACCTTTCCAGTCAACGAGGGAAAAATGAAAAAGATTCTTATCGCTACGACCGCTCTGGTCATGACGGCCGGCATCGCTGCCGCCGAATCCCACTCCAGCCCGATCACGCTTTCGGGCACCGCCCGTATGGGCGTGATCTATGATGGTGCCGATACTCAATTCTCTTCGCGGGTTCGTATCATCTTCACGGCAAGCGGCGAAACCGACGGCGGCCTGTCGTTCGGCGCCACCGTGCGGAACGACCAGTTGGGTAATGGCAACACCGCTAACGGCGACTCGACCGTGTTCATCTCGGGCGCCTTCGGCACGATCACCATGGGTGACGTTGCCGGCGGTGCTGCGGACAACCTGGTTGGTCAAGTCGACGGCATCGGGTATACCGGCCTCACCGATCAGAACGAAATCGGCTTCGCTGGTGGCACGGCGACTGCCGCTCGCTACAACTTCGCCAGCGGCCCGTTCTCCTTCGCCATCGGCCTTGGCCAGACAACCGCCGCCGATGACGCAATGTCTGCGGCTGTGAAATATTCTCCGGAAGGCGGCAGGTTCACCGTCGCCCTGGGTTACTCCGACACCGCAGCTTTCTCGCAGATTGACGCCAAGGCCACCGCCACTCTGGGCGCTGCAACCATTGCTCTGCGTCTGGCTGACCGTGAAACCGCTGCTGATCTGGCGATCGCGCTGTCGGTTTCCGGCACCTTCGGTGGTGTGGGCGTGACCGCCTTTGCGGCGCAGAACCGCGACTTCGTGGGCACCGACACCTTCGGTGTGGGCGCGTCCTATGACCTCGGCGGCGGCGCCAAGGTCCTGGGTGGCGTTGCCGACAATGGCACGGACACCATCGCTGAACTGGGCCTGAACTTCACGTTCTGATTTGACGATCAAGACTTCCGGAAAGAGCGGGCCCCAGGCCCGCTCTTTTCATTTGTGCGGCGATGTGGCGTTGTCGGAAGGCAGCAAGACCGGAGCCGACATGTCCCTTTCGGAAATCACCGCCCGGCTGGGCGTCGCCGTTGCCCGCGCCGGACGTGCCCCGGGGTCGGTGCGGCTGATCGCGGTGTCAAAGCTGCAGCCCGATGCGCGGGTCGCGGCGGTGCTGGATCAGGGGCACCGGCTGTTCGGCGAAAACAAGGTGCAGGAGGCGGCGGGGAAGTGGCCCGGGTTCCGCAGCCGCTATGACGATGTTCAGGTGCATCTGATCGGGCCGTTGCAGACCAACAAGGCGCGCACCGCCATGGGGCTGTTTGACGCCATCCATTCGCTGGACCGGCCCCGATTGGCGGAAACGCTGGCCCGGCTGGCGCAGGACCTGGGGCGCTGCCCGGACGTGTTTGTTCAGGTCAACACCGGCGCGGAGCCGCAAAAGGCGGGCGTTCTGCCCGGCGACGCCGACAGCTTCATCGCTGCCGCCCGCGCCCTGGACCTGCCGTTGGCCGGAGTGATGTGCATTCCCCCCGAATCGCAGGCAGCGGAGCCGCACTTTGCCCTGCTGGCAGGCATCGCCGCCCGCAATGGCCTGAGCGGCCTGTCGATGGGGATGAGCGGCGATTTCGAAGTGGCGGTGGCGATGGGGGCGACGCATGTGCGGGTCGGGTCGGCGATCTTCGGTGCGCGGCCCGCCCCGGGCGGCGGGATCGGCGGCGCGGAATGACGCTGCGTGGCTTGACGACGGGAGGTCCGGCGACGGTTTGAGCCAGCATAGCAGGCTGTCTGGCGACGGCAGAATCGCCAGACAAACTCTGGAGTGGGATGGCTTCAGGTGGAAACACAGAATGGTTTGTCTCATCCTGTTCGTTTGATCGGAACGACAACGCGGCGCTGCCTGTCCGGCATTGGCACTCGACGTGATCCTTTTGTTTCCTTGTCGGATTTGATTTCAATCGAATCAGACCGCGCCTGCCTGCCCTTTGGCAGGCGCGATAGAGCGCCCGCCCAGGCAGGCGCGGTCTGATTTCCCGAACAACGCACCAAGCCCAACCCCCCTTCCCCTTCGCTCACGCTCTCGGGGAACGGGCCGGTTGTCCTGCCACTGGCAGGCCAACTGATCGGCCCGGGTACATAACCTTGATCGGCGGAGAAGGTCGCGAAGGTGAAAGCGATTCCGGCATTCTTCATCCCGCTTTACCTGCCACCCATCAGATCGTGGCGCCACCGTCGATGTGGATCAGTTGCCCGGTCACGTAGGCCGCCTCGTCTGACGACAGATAGGCGCACAGGGCGGCGATTTCCTCGGGCGTGCCGAACCGGCCGGTCGGCTGGCGGTCGATGAAGAACTTGTAGGCGGCTTCCGGGCTGCCAAGCTTTGCCGCCAGTTCGTCCATCCGTTCGGACAGCGACGGGCTGGCCACGGTGCCGGGGCAGATCGAGTTGCAGCGGATGCCGTCCTTCAGGTAGTCGGCGGCGACGGACTTGGTCAGCCCCAGAATCCCGCCCTTGGCGGCACTGTAGGCGGCGCGTTTCGGGAAGCCCTTGATCGAGGAGGCCAGCGAACCGATGGTGGTGATCACCCCGCCCCGGGCCCTCATGCGCGGAATGGCGGCGAACAGCACGTTGTAGGCGCTGGTCAGGGTGATGGCGATGGAGCGGTTCCAGTCGGCGGGGCTGCATTCCTCGATCGTGCCCTGATGCACGTAGCCGACCGCATGCACCAGAATGTCGATGTGGTCGAAGTCGGCAAAGTAGGCCTGCACCGCGTCATGGTCGGTTGCATCCAGCGTAGCGGTGGTGGCCCCGGACAATGTCGTCAGCAATGCGCCGTTCAGGTCGGAGGCAAAGACCTGCGCGCCCTCGGCTGCCAGACGTTCGGCGATGGCCCGCCCGATGCCCTGCCCGGCCGCGTTGACCACTGCCCGTTTGCCCTTCAGCCGCGATGTCAGATCCATGTGAATTGTCCCCCGTTTCCCGATGTCATTTCCGGCCCCACCAGGTGCCCGCCAGGGGCGCGCCGGCCGCATAGGCCCCGGACCCCGGCTGTTCGCCGATCCGCAGGCACTCATTCCATTTCGCCGTCCGTTCTGACCGGGTCAGAGAGCCGACTTTCAGTTGCCCGGCCCCAAGTCCGACCGCCAGATGGCTGATCGAGACGTCTTCGGTTTCGCCGGACCGTGCCGACACGATGCTGCGCCAGCCGGCGGCCTGTGCCGCCTGAAAGGCAGCGGCGGCTTCGGTCACGGTTCCGGCCTGATTGACCTTGATCAGCGCGGTGTTGCAGGTCTGAGCGGCCGCCGCGTTCCGGACAAGGGCGGCGCTGGTCACAAGGTAGTCGTCGCCGACGATCTGCACCTTGTCGCCCAAAAGGGCTGTGACATCGCGCATTCCTGCCGGATCATCCTCGGCCAGCGGGTCTTCGATCGCGGCGATGGGGTAGCGCGCCACCCACTGTTCCAGCAGGCGGATCATCTCATCCGAGCCAAGGCTGCGATCATCCAGCGCCAGCCGGTACTGACCGTTCTTGCCAAACTCCGACGCCGCAATGTCCAGCGAAATCACCACGCGGTCGCCGGGCACTTCTCCGGCTTGCTCGATGGCCAGGATCAGGGTCTGCAGCGCCTGTTCGTTGCTGTCGAACTGCGGCCACCAGCCGCCCTCGTCGGCCACCCCGGCCAGCAGACCGCGCTCGGCCATGATCCTGCCGGCAGCCAGATAGACTTCCCGGGCAACCTCGATCCCTTCGTCGAAACTGCCGGCACCGGGAACCATGATCATGAAGTCCTGAACATCGACCCGCCGGCCGGCATGGGCACCACCGCCGAAAATCTGGATTTCGGGCAGGGGCAGCGACGGGGGCCGGTCGTAGGTTTGCGCGACATGCTGCCAAAGCGGCACGCTGCGCCCGGCCGCAGCGGCATGCAGAACCGCCAGCGATGCGGCGACGGTGGCATTGCCGCCTAGCCCCGCCTTTAGCGGGGTCGGGTCGAGCGCAAGAATCGCAGCATCCGCGCCGGCCTGATCCGTGGCATCCAGGCCGGTCAGGGCCGGTGCGATGCGCTGGCGCAGGCTGGCCAGCGCGCCCTGAACATCCATGCCGTTCAGCCGGGGGCCGCCGTCGCGCCGGTCCACCGCCTCGCGGCTGCCGCGCGACGCGCCGGCGGGGGCGATGGCCCGGCCGACTGCGCCGGATTGCAACGTGACTTCGGCCTCCACCGTCGGGTTGCCCCGGCTGTCCCAGACGCGCCGGGCGTGCAGATGGGTGATCGTCGTGCCTGTCATCCTGCCTGAACCTGCGCCGCCAACTGGCCCAGACCATCCACCGTCCCGCACAGAAGCGCAAGCGACAGCGCCCGGATCTGGTCGCGTTCGGCGGGAGCAAGGTATTCGACCGGCGACTTGCCGTCGATCCGGGCGAGCATCAGCGCGGGCAGCAGGGCCGTGACCCGCCGTTCCAGATCGCCGGCGGGTTCCCAGGATATCTGCGGGCGATAGCTGGCCCAGAAAGCGCCAACGTCAGCCAGAAGGGTGGTGCGTTGCGCCGGCAGATGCAGGGCCTTCAGCACCAGATGATTGAGGCAGAACGCCAGATCGAACGCCGGATCGCCCATCGTGGCACATTCGGCATCCAGAAGGATCGGCTGGCCACCGCGCAGCAGGATGTTCTTGGGGCTGACATCGCCGTGCACCAGGGTCCGCTGGTCCTGATACAGTTGTTCGGCAAGCAGGGTCAGGCGGGCGGCAACGGACGGGTGTCTGCTGGCGGTGAAGCTCAGGTAGGGCTCCAGCCGCAGGGCGAGGAAGTCGTCGCGGTTGCGGAACGGCGCGGCATCGAAGCCCGGCCGGGTCGAGGCCTGATGAATCCGCCCCAGAAGGTCAGCCACCCGCGCGGCGGCCCCGGGCTGGGGTGTACCGGCAAGCAGTGCCGCCTTCCAAAGCACCACGTCCGGCCCGGCAAGATATTCCATGGCAAAGCCGTTTTCGGCCTGCGACCAGCCGAACAGGGCCGGGATGTTGGCGGGAGCGACGGATCCGGCAAACCGCAACCATTCGTATTCGGCGCGGTTGCGATGCACCGGGGCCCGCCAATCCGCCGCTACCTTCAGCTTTTCCAGAGCAAACTTGACGCAGACCTGCCGGTCCCCCAGATCGATCACGCCGATATCGGAGGCAACGCCGCCGGTCAGCGGCCGGACCGAGACGATATCGTGTCGGGCGGCCAGTCGCAGGTCGACGATCAGGCTCCGGCAGCGGTCGGCAAAGCTGCGCCCGGAAAGTGTGCGAATGATGCCGCGCAGTTCTGCCAGATCGCGGGAGCGTTCGGCCATCGGTTGGCCGGGATCGGGGTTGAGGCTGTAATCGGGGCCGTGATCGGCGTAGTAGGGCAGTTCGGCGTCATCTGGACAGGTATCACGCCGCCGCGCTTCCTCGGCCAGCCAGACCGACACCAGCGCGACCATGTCGACATCGCCGTCTAGGGCGCTTGCTTCGGTGAATGATCCGTCAGGCGATATCGCGACGTTGCCAAGGTGCAGGACGTGGGTACGCGGCGCAAACCGGCGGGCCATCGCGATCACGTCGTTGCCGTGCCGGGCCGCAAGGGCGCCGCTGCCAAACGCCAACCCGTGCCCGGCGCTGGTTTGCTGGTCGAGACTCCAGGCGATATCCGCCTCGGTCGCGGCAAGGCGCGGCAGCCCGAACAGCGGGTGAGGCGGGTCGTCGGGATGAAGGCAGAGACGGAGCCCAAGGTCGTCGGCAGCAGGAAGCACTTCTGCCAGAAACCGGGCGAAGTTGGCGCGCAGAGCTTCGGTGGCAATGCCGTTGAAGCGGGAGAGCATCTGGCGCAGATCGTCCAGTGACGGTCGGGCCGGGCCGGGCAGCGCTGCCAAGATGCGGGTCGACAGGCGGTCGCGGTCCGCGTTGGTTGTGGTTTTGAACCAGTCCTGCGCGGCCGACCGGATCATGTCGGAACAGTCCGCCCCGGCCCCCGGTCGCCGCAGGATGTGGATGTCGAAGGCCGCCATGAGCACCGTGGAATATGCCGGGGACCGTGTGCCTGTTGCAGTGGGAGTGGTCAGATGGGTTCGCACCGTGTCCATCACCGGCCCGAACCTGTAACAGACCGTGCGGATGCCACTGGCGGCCAGATTTGCCAGGGACTGGCGGTAGTTGGCCAACAGCCGGGACAAATCGCCGGAGCCGTGCAGGATATCGGGGTGCACCGGCAGGTTATCGACCACCTGCCAGACGTGGCCGGGACGGGAGGCGATCACCGCCTGTCGCGCCCGGATTGCTGCAACCGTCCAGACCTCGCCAGCCGGAACGTCGTGCAGGCCGGTCACGATGCCGCCCACGATGCCAAGGGCACCTGACTGCGCCAAGTCGTCCAGCCCGATTCCGTCCGGGGGGCCGTACCAACGCTCGCATTCCCGCATCCGCGTCGCCTCCCCCAGCCGTTTGCATCCTGTCACGGCCAAGATATCGCCGAGTTGTTTGCCCGGTACAACCGCGCCATATATGCGCCGTTTCCCTGATCGCCGATGACCATCCGGGCAATCCTTCAGTGCGGGATCACCAGACCCAAAAAATGCCGGTCGCCGGAGTTGTCCAGCGTTTGCAGCGCGGTGGCCGCTGGCATCCAGATGGCGCTGTGCCCCGGCTCGGTCGGCGGACCCATGCGGCGCACCGGGCGGGCAAGATAGATGGTGCAGAGCTTTTCCGCCCAGAGGTCATAGTCCGGCATGAAGGTGAAGCGGCGATAGACCCCAAGCCGGCGTTGCAGGTGCACGTGCCAGCCGGTTTCCTCGAATACTTCGCGGTGCAGGGCCTGGATGGGAGATTCGCCGGGATCGATGCCGCCGCCGGGCAACTGAAACTCGGGGATCGGTTCGGCCTGATGTGTCAGAAGCACGTCGCCCGCCAGCCACAGGACCGCGTAGACACCGGGCCGCCGCCGGTAGGTCCGGCCGGGCTGCGGCGCTTCGCCAAAGCGTCGGTTCATTGCACACCCATTCGCATGGCAGGCTGCCCTTTGAGGACAGGTTGCCGTACCCATATAGTCGCGGTATTGCAACGCCGAACCCGCTAGGAAAGCCCATGACCTCTGTCAACCCGACACTTGGACCCTCCACCCTCGGCTCTCGCATCGCGTGGGACGATACCGTGTTGCCGTTTCAATTGGACCGGTCCGATATCCGGGGCCGGGTGGCGCGGCTGGACGGCGTGCTGGAGCGGGTGCTGCGCCAGCATGACTACCCCCTGCCGGTCGAGGCGCTGGTGGCAGAGGCTGCCACCCTGACCGCACTGATCGGCCAGACCATCAAGCTGCGCTGGAAACTGTCGCTGCAGATCCGCGGCGACGGGCCGGTGCGCCTGATCGCGACCGACTATTACGGGCCGACGGATGAGGGGGCACCGGCGCGGATGCGGGCCTATGCGTCGTTCGACGCCGAGCTGGTGGACCCGGCGCTGCCGCCGTTTGCCAATATCGGGCAGGGATATCTGATGATCCTGATCGATCAGGGGCCCGGCACCGTGCCGTATCAGGGAATTACTCCGATATCGGGAAGCTCGATTTCTGCCTGTGCCGAGACCTACTTTGCCCAGTCCGAGCAGTTGCCGACCCGGTTTGCCCTGACCTGGGGGCGCACCCGGCTGCCGGGCGGCCCCGAACACTGGCGGGCCGGTGGAGTGATGTTGCAGCATATGCCGAAAGCCTCGCCCTTTGCCGATGGCAAGGCCGATGGTCTGGGCGGGTCGGGCGAAGGCGGGCTGCTGGCACCGGTCGACATTCTGGCGGGCGAAGAGGGTGAGAACTGGGCGCGGGCCAATCTGTTGCTGGATACGGTCGAGGAGCTGGAGCTGATCGGGCCGACGGTGCATCCGACCGACCTTCTGGTCCGGCTGTTCCACGAGGAGGGCCCGCGGGTCTATGATCCGCAGCCGGTGACGTTCGGTTGCAGTTGCTCGGCCGACAAGGTCCGGCAAAGCCTGTCGATCTACGATGCTGCCGAGATTGCGACCATGACGACCGCTGCAGGAATCGTCACCGCCGACTGCCAGTTCTGCGGTGCACATTACGAGTTTGATCCTGCCACCCTGGGCCGGGACGCTGGGGCCGATGGCGATCTGGCCTGACGCCCGCAGCGGACTGGTTGCCGCCCTGTCGCGCCCGGCTTCCGCATCGTCGGATTTCGATCTGAACCCGGCGGTGCGGTTGCTGCCGGGGCGGACGCTGCGCCCGGCCGCCGTCCTGATCGCCGTCATCGATGCGGCGGGTGGCCCGCGGGTGTTGCTGACCAAACGCGCGTCGCATCTGAAGCACCATCCCGGCCAGATCGCATTTCCCGGCGGCAAGGTTGACGAAGGGGACGCCAATCCAATGGCGGCGGCCCTGCGCGAGGCACAGGAAGAGGTGGGCCTGTCGGCGTCCCGGGTCGAGATTCTGGGCGCGCTGCCGCCGCACGAAACGGTGACGGGGTTCAGCATCACCCCGGTTCTGGGCTGGATGGGGGAAGATTTTGCGCCGGTGCCGGAAGCCGGCGAGGTCGAGGAAGTGTTCACGGTGCCGCTGGCGCATGTCATCGACCCGGGGCGGTTTCGGGTCGAACGGCGGGTCTGGCAGGGGCAGATGCGACGCTATTACGCCGTGCCCTATGGCCCATATTACATCTGGGGTGCGACGGCGCGCATCCTGCGCGGGCTTGCCGACAGGGTGGGGCCATGAGGGTCGCGCGATGATGGTTTCGCCATGAAGGTTATGGGTGACTGGCTGACGCGGGCCGAAACGCAGGCGGTTTGCGCGATGCTGTCCGTGGCGGGGCAACAGGTGCTGCTGGTCGGCGGCTGCGTGCGCAACGCGCTGTTAGGCGAACCGGTCGCCGATATCGACATTGCCACCGATGCCGTGCCAGACCGGGTGCTGGCGCTGTGTGCGGCGACCGGATTTCGGGCGGTTCCGACCGGCATCGAGCATGGGACCGTCACAGTGATCGTTGGCGGGGTGCCGCATGAGGTTACGACGTTCCGCCGTGACGTTGAAACCGATGGCCGCCATGCCGTCGTCGCCTTTGCCACCGATGTCGCCGAGGATGCCGGGCGGCGGGACTTCACGATGAACGCACTTTATGCCCGCCCGGATGGAACGGTGATCGATCCGATGGGCGGCCTGCCGGATCTGTTGGCCCGGCGTGTGCGGTTTGTTGGCGAGGCGCGGGCACGGATCACCGAGGACTATCTGCGGATCCTGCGGTTTTTCCGCTTTCATGCCTGGTACGGCGATCCCGCGGGCGGTCTGGATGCCGAGGGTCTGGCCGCCTGTGCCGGGCTGCTGGATGGGCTGGATGGTTTGGCCCGGGAACGGGTGGGGGCCGAGATGCGCAAGCTCTTGTCTGCGCCCGACCCGGCCCCGTCGGTCGGGGCAATGGCGCTGGCGGGAATTCTGGCCCGGGTTCTGCCCGGGGCCGATCCCGTGGCGCTGGCACCGCTGGTGCATCTGGAACAAGGCCTGGCGCCCGACTGGTTGCGGCGGCTGGCGGTGTTGGGCGGTGAAGCGCCGGCCGATGCCCTGCGGCTGTCGCGGGACGAAGCGCGGCAGCTTGTTCTGTTGCGCGGCGGCTCCGGGTCGGTGGCGGCAGTGGCGGAACTGGCCTATCGGCATGGCGCGGTGCGGGCGCGCGACGTGGTGCTGCTGCGGGCGGCAAGCCTGGGATCACCGATGCCCGACGGCTGGCAACAGGCTATCGACCGGGGCGCAACCGCGCGGTTTCCGGTCCGGGCCGCTGATCTGATGCCCGGGTTGACCGGCCGGGAACTGGGGGCGCGGCTGGCCGACCTGGAGGCGCGGTGGATCGCTTCGGGGTTTTCGCTGTCGCGCGCCGACCTGCTGGGCTGACAGTCAGAGGTTTTCCTCGGGGCCAAACAGGGCTATATCCCTGTGGTAACGCCGTGAAAGGCCCATCCGTTGTTCCGCTATTTTGAAAACCTGGTCGATCCTTATACAGCGTATAAGGAAAGCGATACCCCGCCGCAGCGGCTTTGGCCGTTCTTGCTGGAATATGCGCAACCGTTCAAGAGGTTGTTCGCGCTGACCGCCCTGTCGTCGGTTGTCGTTGCGGCTGTGGAAATCGGGCTAATCTGGTACATGGGCCGGGTGGTCGATGTGCTGGGATCGGATGATCCGCAGGCGGTCTGGGCGCGCTATGGCACCGAACTGATTCTGGCGGCAGTGTTCATCCTGACGCTTCGGCCGCTGTTGCAGGGGCTGCATGTGGCGTTTCTGAACAACGCCATCCTGCCGAATTTCGGTACGCTGATCCGCTGGCGCGCGCACCGGCATGTGCTGCGCCAGTCAGTCGGCTGGTTCGAGAACGACTTTGCCGGGCGCATTGCCAACCGGATCATGCAGACCCCGCCGGCGGCGGGCGACGCGGTGTTTCAGGTGTTTGACATGATGACCTTTGCCGGGGCCTATGTGATCGGCGCTGCGGTAATCCTGTTCGAGGCGGATGTGCGGCTGCTGATCCCGCTGCTGGTCTGGCTGGTGCTGTACGGCTGGCTGATGCGCTGGACGCTGACCCGGGTCGGGCCCGCATCCAAAGCCTCGTCCGACGCGCGCTCGGCGATCACCGGGCGCGTCGTGGACAGCTATACGAACATCCATTCGGTAAAGCTGTTCGCGCAGAACGATCTGGAGATTGACTATGCCCGCGAGTCGATCGAGCACGCGCGTGGCAAGTTTCAGGCCGAAATGCGGATTTTCACCACCATGGACATCGTGCTGGTGACGTTGAACGGGCTGTTGATCGTGGCGGTGGTCGGCTGGGCCTTTGTGCTGTGGATGCAGGGCAGTGCCTCGGTCGGGGTGGTGGCGGCAGCTTCGGCGCTGGTGCTGCGGTTGAACGCGATGACCGGATGGGTGATGTGGGCGCTGTCGGACTTCTTCCGCTCGCTGGGTGTGGTGCAGGAAGGCATGGAGACGATTGCCCAGCCGATCACGCTGCGCGATGCACCGGGTGCCCGACCGCTGGAAATGACCAACGGGAAACTGGAACTGGAGGCGCTGTCGCACCATTACGGGCGCGGGTCCGGCGGGATCGACCGCATCAGCCTGACCATCCGCCCCGGCGAAAAGATCGGGCTGGTTGGCCGGTCGGGGGCCGGGAAATCAACGCTGGTCAAGCTGATCCTGCGGTTCTACGACCCGGATTCGGGGCGGATCCTGATCGACGGGCAGGACATCACCAAGGTGACGCAGGACAGTCTGCGGGCGCAGATCGGCATGGTTCAGCAGGACAGCTCGCTGCTGCACCGCTCGGTCCGGGCCAACATCCTGTATGGCCGCCCGGATGCCAGCGAAGCCCAGATGTTGCAGGCGGCAGCCCGCGCCGAGGCGCAGGAATTCATCCTTGGGCTGGAGGATCCCGCCGGCCGCACGGGTTACGACGCGCATGTCGGCGAGCGCGGCGTGAAACTGTCGGGCGGGCAGCGGCAGCGGATCGCGCTGGCCCGGGTGATCCTGAAGAATGCACCGATCCTGGTGCTGGACGAGGCGACAAGCGCCCTGGACAGTGAGGTCGAGGCGGCGATTCAGGAAACGCTGTACGGCGTGATGGAGGGCAAGACGGTGATCGCCATTGCCCACCGGCTGTCGACCATCGCCCGGATGGACCGCATTCTGGTGCTGGAGGACGGGCGGATTGCCGAGGATGGCAGCCACGCCGAACTGATGGCGCGCGGTGGCCTGTACGCCCGCTTCTGGAACCGGCAGTCAGGCGGCTTCATCGGCGTCGAGGAAGCGGCGGAATGACGCTGATGCAGCGCCTTGGCAATCTGATCGTGCCGTTCGCGCCTGCCGATGCACCGCCGCCGCAGACGCTGGCGGCGTTCTTTCGCTGGAGCCTGAAGGGCACCTGGACGATGTTGCTGATCGCGGCCGCGATTTCGGCGGTGGCCGGGACGCTGGAGGTGGTGTCGGCCATCATCATCGGCTGGGTGGTGGATTCGGCGCTGCAGTCCGGGCCGGCGGCGTATTTCACACAGAATTTCTGGCTGCTGTTCGGGTTTACCCTGTTCTACATCTTTCTGCGCCCGCTGGCGTTCGGGGCCTCGTCGGCGTCGAACGCCATCGTGATCGGGCCAAACCTGATGCCGCTGGTGCTGAGCCGGCTGCATCGCTGGACGCTGGGGCAGGCCGTCACCTTCTTTGACAACGATTTCGCCGGACGGATTGCGCAAAAGCAGATGCAGGCGGCCCGCGCCCTGACCGATGTGGTGACCGAGGTCATCAACACCGTGGCCTTTGCGTTGGCCAGTCTGATCGGGTCGGTGCTGTTTCTGGTGGCCATCGATGTTCGGGTGGCGCTGGCGCTGGCCGTCTGGATGGTGCTGTACATCGGGCTGATCGCGTTCTTTCTGCCCCGGATCAAGGTGAACTCTGCCGCCCGCGCCTCGGCCCGGGCGATGGTGTCGGGACAGGTGGTGGACACGATCACCAACATCAAGACGGTCAAGCTGTTCGCCCATGCCGCGTTCGAGGACCGGGTGGCGATCAAGGCCATGGAGGTGTTCCGCGACCGCAGCCTGGAGTTCGGGGTGATTTCGACCTGGTTCCGGCTGGCACTGATGACGCTGGCGGGGTTGTTGCCGGTGATGCTGATCGGCGGCACCGTCTGGCTGTGGCAGAACGGCGTTGCTTCGGCCGGCGACATTGCGGCTGCCGGCGCGATATCGATGCGGATCGCGCAGATGTCTGGCTGGGTCAGTTTCACGTTGATGTCGATCTATACCTCGGTCGGCGAGGTCGAGGACGGCATGAAAACCCTGTCGGTGCCGCATACGCTGGCCGACAAGCCTGGTGCCGCCACGCTGGCGCGCGTCAAGGGCGAGATCGTGTTTGACCATGTCGGCTTTGCCTATGGCCGCAAGCGCGGCGGGGTCGAGGATATCACCCTGACGGTGCGCCCCGGCGAGCGGTTGGGGATCGTGGGGGCCTCGGGGGCGGGGAAATCGTCGCTGGTGTCGCTTTTGCTGCGGCTTTACGACGTCGAGCACGGGCGGATTCTGGTGGACGGGCAGGATGTGCGCGACGTCAGTCAGGAAAGCCTGCGGCTGCAGATCGGCATGGTCACCCAGGAAACCGCGATGTTCAACCGCTCGGCGCGCGACAACATCCTGTATGGCCGGCCCGGTGCGACCGAAGCCGAACTGCTGGCAGCCGCGCGCACGGCCGAAGCGGATGTATTCATCCGCGACATGATCGATCACAACGGCCGCACGGCCTATGACGCGTTTCTGGGCGAGCGCGGGGTGAAGCTGTCGGGCGGGCAGCGGCAACGGATTGCGCTGGCCCGGGCTTTTCTGAAGGATGCGCCGATCCTGGTCCTGGACGAGGCGACATCGGCGCTGGACAGCGAGGTTGAAGCCTCGATCCAGCAGGCATTGCTGCGGGTGATGCAGGGCAAGACCGTGCTGGCGATTGCGCACCGTCTGTCCACCATTGCCGCGATGGACCGGATTGTGGTGCTGGATGCCGGTCGGATCGTCGAGACCGGCAGCCACGCCGAGTTGCTGGCGCTGAATGGGCTTTACGCGCGCTATTGGTCGCGGCAGTCGGGGGGCTTCATTGGCATAGACGACGAGGTCAAGGACGCCGCCGAGTGAAGGTGACAGTCGAGCGTCTGGGCCATCTGGGCGACGGGATCGGCCATGATGCCGCCGGTGCGCCGGTCTATCTGCCAAGAACGCTGCCGGGCGAAGTGGTCGAGGGCGAACCGGACGGGTCCGGGCTGGCAGGCCTGCGCATTCTGACGCCGTCGCCCGACCGGGTGCGGCCGCCCTGCCCGCATTACCGCACCTGCGGCGGCTGCAGTCTGCAACATGCCGCAGATGGTTTCGTGGCCGACTGGAAGCTGCAGGTAGTGCGGACGGCGCTGGCGGCACAAGGGCTGGCGGCGGATTTCCTGCCGATCCAGACCTCGCCGCCCAGGTCGCGGCGGCGGGCTACTTTGGCCGGCCGGCGCACCAAGAAGGGGACGGTGGTCGGCTTTCATGGCCGAGCGTCGGACAGTCTGATTGCGGTTGCTGATTGTCATTTGTTGCATCCGGACCTGACGGCGGCACTGCCGTTCCTTGCCCAGATCGTGGAACTGGGGGGCTCGCGGTCGGCCGAGGTCGGCCTGACGCTTACCCGGTCGGCGGCCGGGCTGGACCTGCTGGTGTCCGGTGCGAAACCGGCGGATGCGGCGCTGCGCATGCAGTTGGCACAGCTGGCGGCGGCGAACCGGATCGCGCGTCTGACCTGGGGCGATGAGGTCGTGGCCCTGATCGCGGCACCGGTGCAGCGATTCGGGGCGGCGACGGTGACCCCGCCGCCCGGTGCCTTTCTGCAGGCCACGGCCGAAGGCGAGGCGGCGTTGCTGGCGGCGGTAACACGCGCCGTGGGGCCAGCGCGGCGGGTTGCCGATCTGTTCGCGGGCGCGGGCACGTTTTCCCTGCCTTTGGCGGCGCGGGCGGAAGTGTACGCGGTCGAAGCGGATGCGCCGATGCTGGCTGCCCTGAGCGCCGGCTGGCGGCAGGCCCAGTGGCTGAAGCGGCTGACGACCGAGGTGCGCGACCTGTTCCGCCGCCCGCTGTTGCCGCATGAACTGGCCGCCTTTGACGCCGTGGTGATCGATCCGCCGCGCGCCGGGGCCGGAGCGCAGGTGGCCGAACTGGCGGCCAGCACGGTACCGGTGATCGCGGCGGTATCCTGCAACCCGGTCAGCTTTGCCGCCGACGCCAGGCTGCTGGTGCAGGCGGGGTTTCGGCTGGACTGGGTGCAGGTGGTCGATCAGTTCCGCTGGTCGCCGCATGTCGAACTGGCGGCGCTGTTCACCAAACAGTGACTGTTGCCCGCCAGTATCTGGTCAGCCGGGGCAAAGCCCCTTACTGGTTGCAAAACACGAACAGGCGGCCAGAGCGGGCGACAGAAACGGGCGGGCAGGATGCGGGTAATCAGGATTGTGGCGTTGCTGACGCTGGCCATCGGCGTTTCGGGCTGCGGGTCAAAGTTCAAGACGTACAACGGGCCGGAAGTGACCCAGATCTATGTGCAAAAGAGCGCGCGCAAGCTGTATCTGCTGCACGGTACCGAGGCGCTGAAGGTCTATGACATCGATCTGGGCCATGCTCCGGCCGGTCCGAAGCAGTTTGAAGGCGACGGCAAGACGCCCGAAGGTGGCTATTTCATCGACCGGCAGAACCCGAATTCGCAATTTCACCTGTCGATCGGCATTTCCTATCCGAACGCTGCCGATGTCGAGGTAGCGCAGGCGGCCAACAAGCTGCCGGGGGGTGACATCTTCATTCATGGTCGCGATGGCAAGGCGCGCGGTCGCGATGACTGGACGGTGGGCTGCATCGCCGTCAAAGACCGCGAAATGGAGCAGATCTATGCGATGGTTCGCGTTGGCACACCGATTTTTATCGCGCCCTGAGTGTGCGGTCAGCTGCCGGTGACAAGCGTCCACCAGATCTTGCCGTTGCCATCCTGAAAGTAGGCAAAGCCCATGTTGACTGCTGCCGGATCCAGCACTACCGCACTGGTGTCCGGCTGCTGCATCCAGGCGCCAAGGGTTTCCAGTTCCGTCTCATAAGTCTCTGATATCGCCTCGCCCAGCATGAGGCCAGGATAGCCGCTGCGGGCCACCCGGTCCAGGGGCGACGACCCGTCGGAGCCGAAATGCCAGGGCCGGTTCTGCACCGACATGTCGCGCGAATGCGTGGCCGCTGCGGCGTTCAACTGTGCGTTCAGCGCCAATTGCCCGACCCCGGCGGCACCACGCAGCGAATTGATGGCATCCAGCATCCGGAACTCGATCCTGCCAACCGACCCGGGCGCGATCCGGTAGACCTTTGGCAGAGGCTTGCCATCCGGCCCCAGCTGCGATTGCGGTGCGCCGCCGCACGCCGACAGGGCAATTGCAGCCGCCAACAGCAAGGCAAGGGATCGTGTCATGTGAATGTTACCTTGGACAAGTTCGGATCGACCTTTACAGACTTGTGTTGCGGTGTTCAAACGCAACTGGCGAACAAATGCAGTTATGACGCGCCTTTGAATTGCGACTGCGGCGTAGCCGCCATAAATTGCCCGGGACCTGCATCGGGATTGAGGAGACGAGGATGAACACGAACGACAGGCCGTTGCCGAACCGCCGCCATTTCCTGGGCAGCGGCGCCGCACTGATCGGTGTGGCCCTGGCCGCCCCGGCGCTGGCGCAATCGGGGCCCGATACGGTCGAGCTGGAAACCGCGGTGACCTCTGCCACCCGCCGCAACATCTCCAGCTTCCGTTCGCTGCAGTGGCAACCCTATTTCAGCACCCTTAGAAACGGCGCAATTCTGGAGGATGTCACCTCGCGCGCGCTGCACTTCTGGTCAGAGGATGGGTTGACCTACAAGCTGTATCCGACCTCGGTGCCGCTGTCAGAAGACCTGACGCGGCGCGGGCGGACCGAAGTCGTGCAAAAGGTCGAGGGTCCCACCTGGTCGCCGACCCCCGCCATGAAAAAGCGCAATCCGGAATGGCCGGACTTTGTTCCGGCGGGCCCCGATAACCCGTTGGGAACGCATGCGATGTATCTGGGCTGGCAGTATTACCGCATCCACGGCACCCATGATACGCGCAAGATCGGGCGGCGTTCGTCGAATGGTTGCATCGGGCTTTACAATGAGCATATCGCCGAACTGTTCAGCTTGGCGAAAGTCGGCACTCAGGTGTTGCTTATTTGACGACAATGCCCGAATGAGGCCGATTTTCGGCAAGACTGGCGTTGCGTTTCGACGGTTTTGCTGACAACACCACACTACGAGGTACAGTCTTGGGTGCCAGGCGCCGCCTCTGAAATTCTCGGTGCCCGGCAATTACTGGAGGTTAACATGAAGAAACTTGCACTCGCTGCCGCTCTGTCGGTTGCTGCAACCACCGCTTTCGCTGGCGGGCCGACCGAAGTCATCGTCGAACCGGCGGTCATCGTGGATGACGTGAAAACGTCGTCCTCGTCGGGCGGCATCCTGATCCCGCTGCTGCTGGTCATTCTGCTGGCCGCGGCCGTTTCGTCGAACTGATCTGCGCCTTCGGGCAAGACGCGAAAGGCGGTGGGGCTTTCCACCGCCTTTTCGTTTTTTTGTCAGCGACCTCGGATCACAGACTTGGGGTTACAGAGTTGGGGTCATTGGCTTGGGGTCAGCCGAGCCACCCCGCCAGGTTTTCCGCGATCAGCGTTGACAATGCCGTGATATGGGTGTCGGCGTCGTTCAGGCAGGGAATATAGGTGAACTGTTCGCCGCCCGCGTGCTCGAAGCTTTCGCGGATTTCCTCATTTATCTCTTCCAGCGTCTCGATGCAGTCGGCAGAAAAGGCCGGTGCGATGACGGCTATGCGTCTATGGCCCGACGCCGCCAGCCGCGCCACTTCCTCGACCGTATAGGGTTGCAGCCACTCCTCGGGCCCGAACCTGGATTGGAATGTCGTCACGATCCGCGATGGCTCCCAACCCAGCCGTTCGCGCAGCAGGCGCGTGGTTTTCTGACACTGGCAATGATAGGGATCGCCCTGCATCAGATAGCGCTTGGGCATGCCGTGGTAGGAACAGACCAGAAGCTCTGGCGGGCCTTCCGGCTTAGACCAGACCGCTTCAACCGACTGTGCCAACGCCTCGATATAGGCCGGGTGGTCGAAATAGGCGGGAACCGTCCGGACCGCAGGCTGCCACTTTTCCTGTGCGAGGGCGACAAAGAACGCATCGTTGGCAGTGGCAGTCGTCGCGCCGGCATAATGCGGATAAAGCGGGAAAAACAGGACCTTCTGGCAGCCCTGGGCAATCAGCGCCCGGACCTTTGACGCCGTCGACGGGTTGCCGTAGCGCATGCAGAAATCAACCACGACCCGGTTGCCGAAGCGGTTGGCCAGATCAGCCTGCAGCTTTGCGGACTGCGCCTTGGTGATCGTCAGCAGCGGGCTTTCGTTTGCGGCATGGTTCCAGATCGATTTGTAATTGCGGCCCGAGGTGAACGGCCGTTTCGACAGGATGACCAATTGCAGCAGCGGTTGCCAGACCCATGGCGAATAGTCGATCACCCGGCGGTCGGACAGAAACTCGCTCAGATACCGCCGCATCGACCAGTAATCGTAGCCGTCGGGCGTCCCGAGATTCGCGATCAGCACCCCGATCCGGTCCCGCATGACCGGCGGATGGTCGGAGGGTGCATGCGCCAATCGGCCCTCGCCGGGGCGATCCTGACCTGCAACCGTCACAGCTTTCGCGTCAAGCATCGCCCCACCCCAACCAGACTGCCCTTGCACATAGAGATTTTAGTCGAAGGGTCAATTGCAACGGCTCCCGATCAGTCCCCATGGCGAGGGCCGGGAAGCGCAGTCTCGGTCGTGCCAAGCGCATCGGCCAGACGCTGGCCGGCCGATCCGGGCCGCAACGGTTTGGGCTGGCTGTCGGCCGGGGCCCAGCCGGTCAGAAAGATCACCTCGAATGTGGCGCGAATCCGGTGATCCGGGGCGGGATAGGTTGCGGTGTAAAGCTGTTCGGCCCGGGCAAGGACCGCGCGCCGGGTCGGGTGGCGCAACCGGTTGGCCAGGGCATTGCCTTCACCCATCGCCCGCAAATCGCGCATCAGGGCGCGCGGGCTGGCATAGGTCACGGTGCGGGTGGTGCTGTCGGCCACCGGCAGGGCGAAGCCCGCACGCTGCATCAGCCCGCCCAGGTCCCTGATCTCTGCCATCGGCAGGATACGCGGCGACAGCCCGCCGGTCACCTCGGCCTCGGCCTGGCCCAGGCAGGCCCGCAACTCGGCAAGGGTCTGGCCACCGAACATCACCCCCAGGAACAGGCCATCAGGCGTCAGGGCCCGCCGGCACTGGACCAGATGTCCGACGATGTCATCGACCCAGTGCAGCGACAGAGCATGCACCACCAGATCATGGGCCCCGGCAGTCAGGTTCAGCACCGGAACATCCGCCACCAGAAGCGCGTCGGGCAGGGCTGCCGACCAGAATTGCGGGAAACCGGTGACCACAGCCGGGGCCGTAAACCTTCTGTTAACCTCGGCCAGTCTCTCCTGAAGTTCGGTGGCCGCGTTTTCGTGCAGAAAGAAGGCGTCGGCCCGGGCACGGTTGCGGGCAAGGGCATTTCGGTCGGTCAGATCGGGTGGTCGCGTCATGGCCGGCATCTACAGGGAACGGGTCGGAAATGCCAAGGGCGCTGCATCTGATCTATCCGCCGCAATGCCTTTTGTGCGATGCCGCCGTCACCACCGATTTCGCCCTGTGCGGCACCTGCTGGCGGGATACGCCCTTTATCGCCGGTCTGGCCTGCGACAAATGCGGCAGCCCGTTGCCGGGGGACGGGCCGGCGGATGGCAGTGTTGTCCTGTGTGACGATTGCCTGACCATCGCCCGGCCCTGGCAGCGCGGGCGGGCGGCGCTTCTGTACAAGGACAACGCCCGCAGCATGGTGCTTGCGCTGAAGCACGCCGACCGGATCGACCTGGCGCGACCGGCGGCTGACTGGATGGCGCGCGCCGCAGCACCAATCCTGGTGCCGGACATGCTGGTGGCCCCGGTGCCGCTGCACTGGCTGCGGCTGTTCAAGCGCAAGTACAATCAGGCCGGTCTGCTGGCGGGCCATGTCGCCAGCGTGGCCGGGCTGGCGTTCTGTCCTGATCTGCTGCAGCGCGCCCGGCGCACCCCGACGCAGGACGGGCGCGACCGCGACGGCCGCTTTGCCAACCTTGCCGAGGCGATTCGCGTGCATCCCAGGCGGGCCGCACAACTGCATGACCGGCCGGTGCTGCTGATCGATGATGTGATGACCTCGGGCGCCACGCTGGCCGCCTGTGCCGAGGTCTGCCTTGCTGCCGGATCAGGGCCGGTATCTGTTCTGGTGATGGCGCGCGTTGCAAAGGATGCCTAAATCCTTAATGTCAGCGCGAGTGCGAGGGATGAACATGAAGCCGGTCGATATCTTTACAACGCCGCTCTGCGGCTATTGCCATGCTGCCAAGCGGCTGCTGTCGCAGAAAGGCGTCGAGTACCGTGAATTCGACCTGACCGCCGACCCGGTGTTCCGCGCCGAGATGCTGAAACGTGCGCCGGGCAGCCGCACCGTGCCGCAGATATTCATCGGCGAAACCCATGTAGGCGGCTGCGATGACCTGTACGAGCTGGAAAGCCAAGGCAGGCTTGACCCGCTGCTGACGACCTGACCATGCGGGCGGGTCTGGTGCAACTGACGGTATCGGATGACCCGGTGGAGAACCGGCCTGCGACAGTTTCGCTGGTGCGACAGGCGGCTGCGGGCGGTGCGGGGTTCGTGCTGACGCCGGAATGCACCAACATCCTGTCATCCAACCGCGCCTGGCAACACGAGGTGCTGCGCACGGAGGCAGAGGATGCCACCCTTGCCGTCCTGCGGGTCGAGGCGGCGGCCCTGAACATCTGGTTGCTGATCGGCTCGCTTGCGGTCAGGGCCGACGAGGCAGACGGCCGCTTTGCCAACCGCAGCTTTCTGATTGGCCCCGATGGCACGATTGCCGCGCGCTATGACAAGATTCACATGTTCGATGTGAACGTGTCAGCAACCGAGGTCTTTCGCGAGTCGGCCGCCTATCGCCCCGGTGCGCGTGCCGTGCTGGCACAGACGCCGTTTGCGGCGATTGGCCTGACGGTCTGTTATGATGTGCGGTTTGCGGCGCTGTACCGCGTTCTGGCACAAGCCGGGGCCGGTATTCTGACCGTGCCGTCCGCCTTCAATCACACCACCGGGGCGGCGCACTGGGAACCGTTGTTGCGCGCCCGCGCCATCGAGACCGGCTGCTATGTGCTGGCCCCGGCCCAGACCGGGCTGCACGGTGCGGGCCACGCCGCAGCCGGTGCCGCTCCGCGCCGGACGCATGGTCACAGTCTGGCGGTGGACCCATGGGGGAAGGTTCTGGCCGATGCCGGGACTGAGCCCGGCGTGATCTGGGTTGACCTTGATCCTGCCGAAATCACCCGGGCCCGGGCCCGCATCCCCGCCCTGACCCATGACCGCGCGTTCGAGGGGCCCTGACGCGTGGAGAAAAGCGACGCCCTTGCCAATGCCCTGTTCAGCGAACTGTTCATGTCAGACCAGCTGGCGCGCAACCACATTTCCAAGGTCTTGCCCAAGGGCATGCAACTGTCGCATTTCGCCGTGCTGAACCACCTGACCCGGGGCACCGAGGAGCGCAGTCCGGCGCAGTTGGCCAAGACTTTTCACGTCACGCGCGGTGCGATGACCAACACGTTGTCCAAGCTGGAATGGGCCGGGCATGTTCATATCCGCCCCGACTGGGACGATGCCCGCCGCAAGTTCGTGTCGATCAGCCCGTCGGGCCGCGCCGCCCGCGATGCGGCACTGGCGGCGATCAGCCCGCTGATAGGCGACATGGTGACAGCACTTGGGGCGGATCGGGTACGGGCGGTGCTGCCGGTGCTGCGCGAACTGCGGACGCGGCTGGAAGGCGAGGGCTGAGGGCGGCCAGGGCCATCGAAAGCAGGATGCGGGCTTACCGCTTGATGCTGGCGGTCACATAGTTGCAGGACAGATCGCGCGCCGACAACGACCAGTTCCATTGCACCGGGTTGAACACGAAGCCCTTGCGATCCACCGGGTCAAGGCCGGCGGCGCGGAGCAGCGCATAGAGTTCGTCCGGTGTGATGAACTTTTGCCAGTCATGCGTGCCCTTTGGCAGCCAGCGCATCACCCATTCCGCCCCGATGATCGCCATCACGAAGCTTTTGGGATTGCGGTTCAAGGTGGAGCAGATCATCAGCCCACCCGGTTTCAGAACCTGCCGGCAGGCGGTCAGATAGGACTGCGGGTCGGCGACATGCTCGACCACCTCCATGTTCAGCACCACGTCGAACTGCTCGCCTGCTGCTGCAAGCGCTTCGGCGGTGGTCAGGCGGTAGTCGATCTGCAATCCGGACTGAGCGGCGTGGATCCGGGCCACCGGGATGTTGCGCGGGGCGGCGTCGGCCCCGACCACATCGGCCCCCAGCATGGCCATCGGTTCCGACAGCAGCCCGCCGCCGCAGCCGATATCCAGGATGCGCAGACCCGCGAATGGGGCGCTGGCGGTCAGGTCGCGGTCGAATTCGGCGGCGATCTGCGCGGTGATATAGTCCAGCCGGCAGGGGTTCAGCATGTGCAGCGGCTTGAACTTGCCGTTCGGGTCCCACCATTCGGCGGCCATCGCCTCGAACTTGGCAATCTCGGCGGGGTTTATGCTGCTGGCATCGGACGGCATCGCGGGCTCCGGGACAATTTGCGGTGCAAGCCCATGGCAGGGCGCACGTTAGTTGCTATATAGGCCAGTCATGGACAGGATCGCAGGGCAAAAGCGCGCAGCCGAATTCCTTTACCCGCCGATCGATCCGTTCGATCAGCGGATACTGGATGTTGGCGACGGGCACCGGGTCTATGTCGAGCAGTGCGGCCAGCGCGGCGGCATCCCGGTGGTGGTGCTGCATGGCGGGCCCGGTGGCGGCTGCAGCCCGGCGATGCGGCGCTACTTTGATCCGTCGGTCTACCGGATCATCCTTTTCGATCAGCGCGGCTGCGGGCGGTCGCGGCCGCACGCGTCGGTGCAGGCCAATACCACCTGGGACCTTGTGGCGGACATCGAACGGATCCGGGAGGTGCTGGGGATCAGCCGGTGGCTGGTGTTCGGCGGCAGCTGGGGGGCGACGCTGGCGCTGATCTATGCGCAGTCGCACCCGGACCGTGCCGCCTATCTGATCCTGCGCGGCATCTTCCTGATGACGAAGGCCGAACTTGACTGGTTCTACGGCGGTGGCGCAGGGCGGTTCTGGCCCGATCTGTGGGCGCGGTTTTCCGAGGTGGTGCCGGAGGATGAACGCGGCGACATGATCGCGGCCTATCACCGGCGGTTGTTTTCCGGCGACATGATGCTGGAAACCCGGTTTGCGCGGGTCTGGGCCGGGTGGGAGAATGCGCTGGCCTCGATCGAGCATGAGGGGCCGCTGGGCGAAAGCCCGGCAGATTATGCGCGGGCCTTTGCCCGGCTGGAGAATCACTATTTCGTCAATCGCGGCTTTCTGCAGGAGGACGGGCAGGTGCTGGACCGGATGGGGCAGATTGCCCACGTTCCCGGCACGATCGTGCAGGGCCGGTACGACATGATCTGCCCGCCGGTGTCGGCCTGGCGGCTGGCCGAGCGATGGGGCCGGGCCGAGATCAAGCTGGTGCCGGTAGCCGGGCATGCGCTGTCGGAGCCGGGGATTTCGGCGGAACTGGTCCGGGTGACGGACATGCTGCGGCGGCAGGGCAAGTTGCTGGGGGTTTGAAGCGTCCCGGCGCGGGACATTTATTAATTGCAGCAATTTCAATGCATTGCGTTTTATAATTTACCAAATCTTCACACTACACGACTCCCAGGTTTTTGAGTGTTTTTGGGAGGTTGATCCATTCGACAAGAATGTTCGGGTGATCTGAGCGGAGGCGGTTTCTGAGGAAGGTGAAGCCGGTTCGGAAGTAGGACCTTGCGAGGTATCCGTG
>JANNRR010000084.1:0-113293 GCA_031401675.1 Paracoccaceae bacterium | reverse complement strand
CATCTGCAGCGCCGGGAACAACGACAGCCACACCCCGCGCGGCCCCGGGTCCTTCTCCCACAGCCCCCACTCCGCCGCATTCGTTCCCGCGCTCTCCCCCGGCCCGCCCAGCGCCGCGATGAACTGCGTCGGCACCGTCACGAACCCCTCCTCCGCCACCGCAGCCCCCGCCAGCAGCATCAGCCCCAGCACCGCCCCGATCCACCGCATCGCATACCCCCCCTGCTCACCCCCCGAACCTAGCCCGCCGCCGCCCCTCCGGCAACGCCCCACCGCACGCTCCGTTCACCGCCCGCTCACCCGGCCCGGCGTCTGCTGCCGCCACCCCACACGAAGGCCCGCCCCATGCACCGGATCCACCAGCTGCCCACCGACCAGATCGACGCCCACGCCCTCCTGCGCGACCGCACCACCCTCGACCCCACGGCGCTGGCCGACCTCGCCGCCTCCATCGCCCGCGACGGCCTGCGCCAACCGATCGAGGTCTGGCAACTCTCCACCCCCACAGAAACCCACCGCTACGGCCTGATCTCCGGCCTGCGCCGCCTCACCGCCCACCAGCGCCTGCGCCTCCCCACGATTCCCGCCTTCCTCCGCACCCCCACCGATATCCCCGACGCCATGGCCGCCATGATCGCGGAAAACGAGATCCGCGCCGACCTCTCCCCCTGGGAACGCGGCCTCACCCTGGTCCGCGCCGTGGCCGAGGGCCTGTTCCCCACGCTGGACGAGGCCGTGGCCACCCTCCACCCCACCGCCACCCGCCAGAAACGCACCCGCCTGCGCACCCTCGCCATGGTCGCCGAGGAGTTCGAGGGCACCTTCACCACCCCCGAATCCCTCACCCATCAGCAAATCGAACGCCTCGCCGCCGCCATGCGCGGCAACCTCACCCCCCTCATCCACCATATCCTGAGCGAGACCGAGGGCGCCCCCCTCCCCACCCAATGGCGCAGCCTGATCCCCACCCTCACCGAAGCCCTCACCCCCGAAACCGAGGAAACCCCCGCCAAGGCAGCTCGCCCCCGCCGCATGCTCCACCTGAAACAGGGCCTGACCATCCGAAGGGAGAAATGCCGAGGCGGCTGGTCCCTCCACTTCACCGGCCCCGAAGCCCGCAGCGGTGCCCTGCTCGACGACGTGTTCGACAAGGTGGAGGAGTGGTTTCAGCCGGGGTGAGGGGTATCTTTGTTGCAGTTAACACCATCTTTACAGCAGTTGTGTTCTCTGATTCTTGCGACCTCGTGAATTGACATGCTGCGTCATTTCGCGCGATAGGTTGTGACGAGCATCAAGCGGAATACAAAATGCAGTCAGCCTTTTCCTCCATTGAACTCTGTGCCGGTGGAGGTGGACAAGCCCTTGGCTTGGAGCGCGCTGGTTTCTCGCACCAAGCCCTCGTAGAGATTGATGATTGGTCCCGAGCAACTTTGTCGCTGAACCGCCCAACCTGGAATGTGATCCATGGGCCTCAATCCGACTTGACGCGCTTCGATGCCCGTCCCTACGAAGGCGTTGACTTGGTGGCAGGAGGAGTCCCCTGCCCACCCTTTTCCGTTGCGGGCAAGCAACTTGGCTCCGCTGACGAAAGGGACCTGTTCCCCGAAGCTCTGCGTGTGGTTGATGAAGTGCGGCCAAAGGCTGTCATGCTAGAAAACGTCCGCGGGTTCCTCGATTCCGTTTTTATCGACTACCGGCACAAGCTACGGGAACAGCTAAGAAAACTCGGCTATTCCTTGGCCGATTGGCACCTTTTCAACGCATCGGACTTTGGTGTGCCCCAGTTGCGTCCACGCGTTGTCATCGTTGCGATTCAGGATCGTTACGCTGATAGCTTTGTTTGGCCCACGACGCGAAGCGTCAGGCCACCAACAGTCGGCGAGGCCCTGTATGACCTCATGGCATCGCGAGGGTGGTCCGGCGCCGATCTTTGGCGAGATAAAGCCGATGAAATTGCCCCCACGGTGGTCGGCGGCTCCAAGAAACATGGCGGGCCGGATCTAGGGCCGACGCGGGCAAGGCGAGCGTGGGCCTCGTTGGGTGTAAACGGCGGAAGCATTGCTGAATTGCCGCCTGAGGATGGCTTTGAAGGCACGCCCCGCCTGACTGTCAGAATGGTCGCTCGATTGCAGGGGTTTCCAGATGATTGGCAATTCGCCGGTCGCAAAACGGCGGCCTACCGACAGGTTGGAAATGCCTTTCCTCCACCCGTTGCCGAGGCCGTAGCGCGCAACATTTGCGCAGCAATATCTGTCCGCCGCATTTATGCGGTCGCGTGATGGACGCTTGGTTGGCAGTCGCGCGTCGTCGCTTTCACGCTGAATGTCTGGCTGGCCCGATCACCGAAACAGGAGGTGTCTCAAGCATTGCCGACATCGACAATAGGGCAAGCCGGGACATTTCGGCAGCCTTAATCGCAAAAATCGGTACACCTCAACATGCCGCAAAGAAGCCGTCCGGGCAGGCCGCTGGAGCAGCGTTTGAGCGTGTATGCAGCGATTTCATAGCAAGCGCCTTGTCGCATTTGAAGCACATTCGCCCCGGCGCCTTGCTTGTGGAAAGGGGGCGGGCCATATCGAGTTTCGATCAGTACGCTCATCTTGAGGAACTTCGGGCGCTTGCGGATGCAAGCCGCGAACTCAAGACCCTTCTTGGCACAGATTACCTTATCAAACCGGATATTGTCGTGGTTCGGCATCCGGAGTCAGATGAAACCATCAATAAAGACGTCCTTCTGGTGGATAAAACTGTAGCAACAAGGACTGCCTTGCGCCTTTCAAACGGCGCGAGAGCGACTTTGCACGCATCCATAAGTTGCAAACTGACAATACGATCAGATCGAGTGCAGAATACGCGGTCAGAGGCTTTGAACCTTATCCGCAATCGCAAAGGTCGGTTACCGCACATTGCGGCGGTTACAGCAGAGCCCACGCCTTCGCGAATTGCGGCCATCGCCCTTGGCACGGGAGACATCGACTGCGTTTATCATTTTGCCTTGCCCGAGCTTGTCGAAGTTCTCCGCGATCAGGAACGCGAAACTCTCGAACTGGTAGAGACCATGATCGAAGGCCAACGATTGCGCGACATCGCTGACCTTCCGCTGGACCTCGTGATCTGATCGGCAAGGAATCGCCCCCCAATCCCTAACAAATCCCTAAAACACCCCGCTAACCCCTTGATTTCAAACGATCCGAAAATGTCCCGACTCGGGACATCACCCCACCACCCCCCGCACCCCCCCCGTCTGCCCCCGGTCCCGCAGCAGATGGTCCGCCAGCACGCAGGCCATCATCGCCTCCCCCACCGGCACCGCTCTGATCCCCACGCAAGGATCATGCCGCCCCTTGGTCACCACCTCCGTCTCCACCCCCCCCTTCGTCACCGTCTGCCGGGGCGTCAGAATAGACGAGGTCGGCTTGACCGCGAACCGGACCACCACATCCTGCCCCGTGGAAATCCCCCCCAGAATCCCCCCGGCATGGTTGGACAGGTACCGAGGCCCGCCATCCCCCATCCTGATCTCATCCGCATTCTCCACCCCGGTCAGCCCAGCCGCCGCCATCCCGTCCCCGATCTCCACCCCCTTGACCGCATTGATCGACATCATCGCCGCCGCCAGGTCCGCATCAAGCTTGCCATACACCGGCGCCCCCCATCCCGCCGGAACCCCCGAAGCCACCACCTCGATCACCGACCCCACCGAGTTCCCCGACTTCCTCAACCCGTCGAGATAAGACGCCCACTCCCCCGCCGCCACCGCATCCGGCACCCAGAACGGGTTCCGCTCGATCTCCTCCGGATCGAACCGCCCCCGGTCAATCCCCATCCCCCCCATCCCGACCATGTAGCCCACGATCCGCACTTCCGGGCACAGCGCCCGCAGCACCTCCCGCGCCACCCCCCCCGCCGCCACCCGCGCCGCCGTTTCCCGCGCCGAAGACCGCCCGCCGCCGCGATAGTCCCGCACCCCGTATTTCTGCCAGTAGGTGATGTCCGCATGCCCCGGCCGGAACGTGCCCGCGATGTCGCCGTAATCCTTGGACCGCTGGTCGGTGTTCTGGATCGTCAGCTGGATCGGCGTCCCCGTCGTCACCCCGTCAAACACCCCCGACAGGAT
This sequence comes from Paracoccaceae bacterium, assembly GCA_031401675.1. Lineage (GTDB taxonomy): Bacteria > Pseudomonadota > Alphaproteobacteria > Rhodobacterales > Rhodobacteraceae > JANNRR01. Next base: position 109,176 of record JANNRR010000084.1, on the reverse strand, counting down.
CGCCACCACATCCGCTTCCTGCCGCTGGGTGGTGTATTTGTTCTGCCCCGGCTTGCGCCGGTCCAGCCACTGCTGAATGATCGCCGCTTCCAGCGCGATCCCCGGTGGGCAGCCATCCACCGTCGCGCCCAACGCCGGCCCGTGGCTTTCCCCCCATGTCGTGACGCGGAACAGATGGCCAAAGGTGTTGAAACTCATGCCGGCTCTCCTTTGTCCTGCGGCATAACGGGCGGGGCCAAACGCCTCAAGCAATTTCCGCTTGCGCCCGGCAGTGGCGGGCCATAGCCTCAGCACCACCTCGGGGTGCCCTGCCACAGGGCTGAGATGCGAAAGCGGACCCGTTGAACCTGAACCGGTTAAGACCGGCGGAGGGAAGGTAGAGGATGATCTCTCCCCCATTCCGCCCGGTTGTTAGGAGAATGGGATGCGTTGTCCGATTGCGGTTGCCGGCAGCCTGATGGCCACGATGGTCGCGGCCGACGTGCCGGTGCTGACCGTACTGACCTATGACAGTTTCGTCGCAGAGTGGGGGCCCGGCCCGGCCGTCGAAACGGCGTTCGAGGCGGCATGCAGCTGTGACCTGCGCTGGCTGGCGGCAGGCGACGGCGCGGCGCTGCTGGCACGGCTGAAACTGGAAGGGGCGCGGACCGATGTCGATGTCGTGCTGGGCCTGGATACCAGCCTGACCGCAGATGCCACCGCAACCGGGCTCTTTACGCCGCACGGCCAGCCCGCCGTCACAACCTTGCCGGTGCTGTTTGCCGACCCGATGTTCCTGCCATTCGACTGGGGCTGGTTCGCCTTTGTTCATGACAGAATGAAGCTGCCGGTCCCCCCGGACAGTTTCATCGCCCTTGCGGCATCCGACCTGCGCATCGTCATCCAGGACCCGCGCTCGTCAACCCCGGGCCTTGGGCTTCTCTTGTGGGTAAAGGCGGCTTATGGCCCCCGGGCGGGCGAGATCTGGGCTGACCTGTCCGACAACATCGTCACCGTCACCCCCGGTTGGACCGAAGCCTACGGCCTGTTTCTGGCGGGCGAGGCGGACCTGGTGCTCAGCTACACGACGTCGCCCGCTTACCATCTGATCGCCGAGGCGGATGCCACCAAGGCCGCCGCGCCGTTTAGCGAAGGCCACTACCTGCAGATCGAGGTGGCGGCCAAGCTCGCGGGCAGCAATCAGCCACGGCTGGCCGACGAATTTCTGGCCTTCATCCAGTCTGAACCGTTTCAGGAGGTGATCCCAACCGGCAACTGGATGTACCCGGTCAGGCCGCCGGCGACCGGCCTGCCGAACGGCTTTCAGACCCTGATCACACCGGAAAAATCGCTGTTGCTAAGCGCGGATCAGGCGCGGGCGGCCCGCGAACCGGCGGTGGCGGAATGGCTCGCAGCACTCAGCCGCTGACGGCGGCCCTATGGCTGGGGCTGGGGGCCGCCCTGTTGGTAGCGGCGCTGGTTTTGGGCACGCTGGGCGCGGTCCTGTGGCGGGCGGGCGGCCCCGGCCTGCTGACCGTGACAGACCTGGCGGCACTGCGCTTTACAATGTTGCAGGCCGGGGTGTCGGCCATCTTCTCGGTCGTTCTGGCCATTCCGGTCGCCCGCGCGTTGGCCCGTCGCCGGTTTGGCGGACGCGGCCTCTTGATCCTGCTGATGGGTGCGCCGTTTATCCTGCCCGTGGTCGTGGCGGTTCTGGGGCTGCTGGCGGTGTTTGGCCACAATGGTTTGTTCAACCTGGCCCTGGCCCGAATTGGCCTGCCAGAGGTCGAGGTCTACGGCCTGCACGGCGTGGTATTGGCGCATGTGTTCTTCAACATGCCCTTGGCAACGCGGCTGATCCTGCAGGGCTGGCAGACGATCCCGGCTGAGCGGTTCCGTCTGGCCGCAGCCCTCGGGCTGCGCCCGTCGCAGGTCATGCGGCATCTGGAACTGCCGATGCTGGCGCAGTTGGTGCCGGGCGTGCTTTTGGCGATCTTTCTGATCTGCTTGTCCAGTTTCGCGGTGGCGCTGATGCTGGGGGGCGGGCCCGCCGCTACGACGCTGGAACTGGCGATCTATCAGGCCTTTCGCTTTGACGGGGATCTGGCGCGGGCAGCCTCGCTCGGGCTGTTGCAAGTTGCCGTCGGTGCCATCGCCGCCGCCCCTGCACTGGTGCTGGTGTTGCCTTCGGGCCATGGGTCGGGACTGGATCGCCCGATCCGGCGGTGGGATGCCGGCACGTTGATGCTGCGGCTGCAGGATGGTCTGATCCTCGTTCTGGCTGCCGGCTTTCTGATCCTGCCATTGGCTCTGCTCGCCACCAGGGGCCTGCCGCATCTTGGGCTGCCACCCTCCGTCTGGCTGGCTGCCGGGCGGTCGCTGTTGGTGGCCGGGGCTTCAGCGGCCATGGCCGTCGGTCTTGGTCTGGCACTGGCGCTGGCGGCACTGCGCTGGCGAGGGCTGGAGGCGGTTGGGATGCTGGTTCTGGCAGCCTCACCCTTGGTGCTGGGAACCGGGCTGTTCCTGCTGATCCAGCCGTGGGCGAACGCCAGCACCCTGGCCTTGCCGCTGACCGCGATCGTGAACGGCTTGATCGCCGTGCCGTTCGTGCTGCGCAGCCTGGTGCCGCCCCTACGTGCGATCGAGGCTGGATATGGCCGATTGGCCGACAGTCTGGCGCTGTCGGGCCGCGCCCGCCTGCGCTGGCTGATCCTGCCCCGGCTCCGCCGTCCGCTGGGGTTCGCCGCAGGTCTGGCCGCCGCGCTGTCGATCGGTGACCTTGGGGTGGTGGCCCTGTTTGCCGACCCGACAGCCGCGACCCTGCCCCTGATGATCTACCGCCTGATGGGGTCCTATCAGATGGACGCGGCAGCAGGTGCCGCCCTATTGTTGCTGGCGATGAGTCTGGGGCTGTTCTGGGCGCTGGACCGGAAGGGGCAGGCCGATGCTGACGCTTGACGGGTTGCAGCTTGTACAGGACGGGTTCCGGCTGAGCGCCGATCTGTCGGTATCAACGGGTGCGCGCGTGGCCGTGATGGGTCCGTCGGGTGCCGGCAAATCCACCCTGCTGGCCGCCATCGCCGGTTACCTGCCGCTGCAGGCGGGCCGGCTGCTGTGGCAGGGTCAGGATATCGGCGGTCTGGCCCCCGGCCTGCGGCCCCTGAGCATCCTGTTTCAGGATGGCAACCTGTTCCCGCATCTGAGTGTCGCCCGCAATCTCGGGCTGGGTCTGCGGCCCGACCTGCGCCTGTCGGCAGACCAGCACGATGCGGTTGCGTCGGCACTGGCGCGGGTCGGGCTAGCCGGGATGGCGGCACGCAAACCCGGCAGCCTGTCAGGCGGGCAACAGGCGCGGGTGGCGCTGGCCCGGGCACTTCTGCGGGCCAGGCCGCTGCTGCTTCTGGACGAACCGTTCGCGGCACTCGGACCGGCCCTGAAGGCCGAAATGCTTGAACTGGTCGCGGACATCCTGAACCAGACCGGCGCAACCCTGCTGATGGTCACGCATGACCCACGCGACGCCGTCGCCCTGACCCCGCAAACCATCCTGGTGGCGGACGGGACCGCCCACCCCCCAGCCCCGACCGCAGCGCTGTTGGCCAACCCGCCAGAGGTCCTGCGCCGCTATCTCGGGTAGCCGCGCCGGGCACGATGTGCCAAGCTGGCGGTCCGCAAACGCCCCGCCTCAGGACTTCGGCGCGTCCTTGCGGCCCTTTACGGCAGCCCAGACCCGTTTGTTGGTCAGATACAAAAGGACCGACAGGATGATCAGGAACACCACCGACGAAAACCCGGCCTCTTTCCGTGCCATCATCTTCGGTTCCGCCGTCCACATCAAGAACGCCGCAACGTCCATCGAGATGTGGTGCAGATCATTGTCATGCCCATCAACATACTCCACCTGCCCGTCAGAAATCGGCGGCGGCATGGCGATCCATGACCCCGGAATGGTCGACAGACCCTTTTCGTCCTTGCAACTGTCCGGAATCCCGCCGTTGGCAAAGGCGACGTTGTAATAGCCTTCCTCGTCGCCGGTCGCGCAGGCCGGGGCCTCGTGATAGCCGCTCAGCAGCGCCGTGACATACTCCGGCCCGCCGGTACCCTGAAACAACTGGTTGATCCCCAGCCCGTACGGCCCGTGGAATGCCGCCCGGTTCTTGGCGATCAATGACAGATCCGGGGCTTTCTGCGTGCGGTTCGCCGGAAAACTGTCCGCCGATGTCAGGGCGCGGAACTCCTGCTTTTCCGGGTCGTAAAGCTGGCGGTTGCTGTCTTCATCCAGCACCGGGAACGCAGCCGCATAGGCCCGTACCTGATCATCGGGCAATTCCGGCCCGCCTTCGTCAGCCAGCGTCCGGATCGGCACATACTGCAGCCCGTGGCAGGCAGCGCAAACCTCGGTATAGACCTGCAGCCCGCGCTGCAACTGGTGCTTGTCAAACGAACCGAACGGCCCTTCGAACGAAAAGGCGACATCCTCGATATGCACGGCAACCTCGGCCCGAGCGGACCCTGAAGTCAGTGCTACCACAGACAGCGCGGCCAGAATGAGTTTCCGGATCATCTTCAGTTCCCTTTTCTCACTCGGCCGGGCTGGCAAGGGCGCCGCCCGGTGCCTTGGCCGCACCATGGTGCGCATTGAAATCTTCCTCGATCGTCGCCGGTTGCGGCAGCGGCTTTTCGATCACACCCAAAAGCGGCAGGATGATCAGGAAATAACCGAACCAGTAGGCCGAGGCCAGCAGCGACACCCACGAGGTGAACTCGGTCGGCACCTGTGCACCCACCCACATCAGCACCACGAAATCGATGGCCAGCAGCGCGAACCACCATTTGAACATCAGCCGATACTTGCCCGAGCGCACCGACGAGGTGTCAAGCCAGGGCGCCAGCGCCAGCACAAGCATCGAGCCGAACATCGCCAGAACCCCGAAGAACTTGGCGTCGATGATCCCGAAACTGAAGAACTGCACGACCTGCACCACCCAGACATCGGCGGTAAAGGCACGAAGGATCGCGTAGAACGGCAGAAAGTACCATTCCGGCACGATATGGGTCGGCGTCGACAGCGGATTGGCCTCCAGATAGTTGTCCGGATGTCCAAGGTAGTTCGGCATGAAGCCGACGATGGCGAAGAAGATCACCAGGATCACCATCAGCGCGAACAGGTCCTTGATCACGAAATAGGGCCAGAACGGCAGCGTGTCCTTGTCCGCCTCGGACTTCGAGGTGCGCCGCACCTCCACCCCGGTCGGATTGTTGTTGCCGGTGGTGTGAAAGGCCCAGATATGCACCATCGTCAGTCCGGCCAGAATGAACGGCAACAGATAGTGCAGGCTGAAGAACCGGTTCAGCGTTGCATTGTCCACTGCCGGACCGCCCAAAAGCCAGGTCTGGATCGGTTCGCCCACGCCCGGGATTGCGCCGAACAGCCCGGTGATCACCGTGGCCCCCCAGAACGACATCTGCCCCCAGGGCAGCACATAGCCCATGAACGCGGTCGCCATCATCGCCAGATACATAAGCATGCCGATGATCCAGGTCACTTCGCGCGGGGCCTTGTAGCTGCCGTAATAGAGCCCGCGGAAGATGTGCAGATACACAGCCACAAAGAACAGCGACGCACCGTTGGAATGCAGATACCGCAACATGTAGCCGCCATTAACGTTGCGCATGATATGCTCGACCGAGGCAAAGGCCATGTCGACCTGCGGCGTGTAGTGCATGGCCAGCACGATGCCGGTGGCAATCTGCAGCACCAGACAGAAGGCCAGCACGATCCCCCAGATCCACATCCAGTTCAGGTTCTTCGGAGTCGGAATGAACAGCGTGTCATACAGGATGCTGACAACCGGCAGCCGGCTGTGCAGCCACTTTGCGCCGGGCGACTTGGGCTCGTAATGGTCGTGAGGAATTCCAGCCATCACGCTCTCCCTTAGCCCAGCTTGATCGTGATTTCGTCTTCGAACCTTGCCACCGGCACCGGCAGGTTGCGCGGAGCCGGCCCTTTGCGGATGCGGCCGGCGCTGTCATAATGGCTGCCGTGGCAGGGGCAGAACCAGCCGCCGAACTCGCCCGCGCCATCCCCCAGCGGCACACAGCCAAGGTGGGTACAGACCCCCATCATCACCAGCCACTCCCCCGCTTCGTCCAGCGTGCGGTTCTGGTCTTCGGCGGTGGCCTCGGGGCCAAGGTTGGCATTCCCGGCCTCCTGATCGACCAGATACGACAGGGCCGTATCGCGTGCCGCCTTGATCTCGTCTTCCGATCGGCGGCGGATGAATACCGGCTTGCCGCGCCACTTCACCGTCAGCTGGGTTCCTACCTCGACTTCCGAAACATCGACAAAAATCGACGACAGCGCCTGCACGTCAGCCGAGGGGTTCATCTGGTTGACCAGCGGCCAGACGGCGGCACTGGTGGCCACCACACCGGCCCCGGCGGTGGCATAGTACAGGAAATCCCGGCGGCTGCCTGCGGGCTCGTCTGTATGAGACACGAGGTAAGCTCCCTATCCGCGCCGGAAACCCGGCGAATGCTGTTCACCGGCCACAGTTGCCCGCAGCCTGCTCTGGCCGGGTTCTAGCTATCAATTCCGGGGTCGTCCAGCGGACAATCGGGCGCAGGGGGGTTGCCAGTTTGCCGGGCAGGTCCGGCGGCTGTTGCCGGCTATGCGGCCTGGCCTTTGGTTAACGGTCCGTCAGCATTCCGCAATCGCTGCGGCAGCGTTCTTCGACCAGACTCGCCGTCATTCGCATGACCGCGACTTCACAAGGGGTGACAGCCGCGCAAGTCCGGTCGTGAAACCCTGCGGGACCCTTCGCCAGCCTAGGCGGACGATCCCGCAAGGCATTTCCATTGCAAGGTTTTCTGGTGCGCTGATGGAGTCACTTTTCGAGATTAAGTATTTGATTATAAGTGGTTTTGATATTCACCTTTTTAGATCATACGGGCTCTGATGATGTGACCGCCCTCCGACGGCATCGATGTGCCAAGGTGGGTCAGCGAGGATCCACAAAGGAGGACGGTCATGTTGGATTTTACCACTGTCGGGCTCGACCTGGCGAAGAATGTGTTTTAGGTGCATGGGGCTGACGGCGCGGGCCGTGCGGTTCTGCGCAAGAAGCTGCGTCGGGATCAGATGCTGGCGTTCTTCTGCCAGTTGCCACCTTGTGTTGTCGCGATGGAAGCCTGCGGAGGCGCGCATTTCTGGGGGCGCGAGATCGGCAGCTGGGCCACGAAGTGCGGCTCATCCCGCCTGCCTACGTCAAGCCTTTCGTCAAGCGGCAGAAGAATGATGCGGCCGACGCCGAGGCGATCTGCGAGCTTTCAAGCCGGTTGCGCAGCAATCAAACGATCCGGGGGATCGTTTGAAGGCGCAGATGACAACGCCCGACGATGCGTTTCGTGCCCGTGAAGAGCGAAAAGACGCAGGGGGCTGCGCCTCGCCATGGTGCTTGAACCAGTGGCGCATCATGGCTCGATCTTCCGGGTCCGAGAACTTCTGATCCGGCAAAGGACGCAGGCGATCAGCGCTCTGCGTGGCCATCTGACAGAGTTCGGGCAGATCGTCCCGCAAGGAGCAGCGAATGCCGCGAAGCTGATCGCCATCGTTGAGGAGCCCGCCAGCGGCTTGCCCGCCGACGCGGTCGGAACGCTCAAGGTTCTTGTCGCAGCCCTGACCCATCTGGAGGCCGAGATCGGACGGCTTGATGCTGAGATCGTTCGTCGGGCAAAGGCGAACGACATGGCCTGGCGGCTGATGATGCGTTGTGTCGGCGGTAAGATCGGGTTTGACCTGTCACGGGGTGGCCGACCGGGTCGGAGTTGCTGCGTCGAGCGTCGTCAAATGGGTGCACCTACAGGCGCGGACCGGGCGGATGACGCCCGGCAAAAAAAAAGCTTGCTCCGCAATCCGGTTCTCGCGCCGCATCGCGGCTGGCTGATGGCACGCGTGGAGAGACACCTGAGGTGACACTCTGTGCGCTGCGTGACGAGCTTCGGGGGCGCGGGGATCAGGTTTCGCATGATACGATCTTGCGCTATTTGCCCGGCGCTGAACTAGGATTCACAAGAAAGCATGCTCGCCAGCGAGCAGCATTGGCCCGACGCTCGGCCAAACATGGCGCGCCGGCAGGAGCGTTGGCAGCGATATGAGGGCCAGATTGACCGCAGATGCCGGGTGTTCAATGGTGAATCCTGGGACAAGACCAGTTCGGCGCCCGTGCGCGGCTGGGGTCCGTGTGGGCCTGTGGCAAGTACGACGCCCGGTTCGGGCACTGGAGCAGCATGATCTTCCTTGCTTCCTTGCTTCCTTGCTTCCTTGCCGCCCTGCCCCACCACCGCATCGACGCACCCCGAATCAGCAGTGGCCCGACCATCGCCGACGCGTTCCGGACCTATGCCGAAAAGGCCCTTGTCCCAACCTTGCAACCTGGTGACATCGTCATCTTGATTGTGCCAACGTGCCACGGGGAAGAGATGGTATGCCGGGCGCTTTGGAAAGCCCTACGAGGGAGTGCGGTCGGCATTGCGCTTGAGGACGAGGTGAGCGTGGTCGATACGTTCCGCACATCCGGCATCATGCAAGGCAAAAGCTTCTGTGTCATGACGCCTGGTACCGCCCCCCGTGCCGAAAGAGGCGGCATCCGACAAACACTGTCAGATTCCCATCAGATCGATTTCGGTTATATGCCAACGACCCAGATTTGCTGTGTACATCCGGTCGCCCTTCAATGCGATGTTCGTCGGGTGGGCAAGGACGACGGCCTGCTTGTCCTCGATCAGCACGTCCACGTCGCCACCCGGTTTGCGGCGGTAGATGCGCCCCGGTTCATAGCACGAGATGTAGAGCGTGCCGTCCGGTCCCAGAGCCAGACCGTCAAGGACGCCGTCCAGCCCGGCCACAGCGACCGTCGCCTTGCCCGCCGAGCCATCAGGCAGGATCGGCACATGACGCACCCTGCCAAGGAAGCTTTCGATCACAAACAGCCCGCCGTTCGCCGCATCCATCGCCATGCCATTGGCGAAGTCCCAGTCCTCCATGCTCCATGGACCGCCCTGGCCGGTATCAAGGTCATAGCGGAAAATGCCCGGACCGGGATTGCCTTCGCCCCGGCTGTCGGACACGAAAAGAGCGTTGCGGGCTACGTCGACAACAGGGAAATTCGGCACAAGGATGCCCGAGGAGGCAAAACGCGCGATCTGGCCAGAGGCGGCATCCCGGCGAAAGATCGCGGCGTGCTTCAAATCGCATACATAGCAGTTGCCATCCGGGTCAAACGCGATCCCAAGCGCAAAACCAGCCGTGCTGCCCACGGACGCGTAAGACAATCCATCAGGTTCGATTCGGAGCAGATCGCCGTTTTCCGTGCCGCACCAGACTGATCCGTCTTTATGCACCGCGAGACCTTCGGGGTGCGCCAGCCGGGGTGTCCCAAACACGCCGTCGCAGAAAACGCGGGCGGCAGATATCGGCAGAAGGGCGGTTTTCATCGACTGTCCCCAATGATGAGAGGTTCCACGGCCAGGCGGTACTGCGTCTCGAACGTTTCGCCAGCAGCGAAGGCGCGGGCGGTGGGTGTGCCGCTACGCGACACCGGATTGTCGGCGCGTGCCGTTGCGGCGCCCAGCCCGAAGGGTGAACAGATCGGTTCCATTCCAAGTGCAACATGGCGACCGTTCCACGGAGCGGCAGTGCGCCCCCGGTTCGAATACCAAAGCAGCAGGCTCGGAAACACTTCGGCATCCCAACTAATGCGCGCGCGCCAGTCTTCGGCGGTATTGACCAGGCACGCGGTGCCTTCGATGCCGTCCAACTGCAGCAGTTCCTCAACCGGCCGCCCGAACGGCACCCGTGCTGCATCGGTGAAGCCGCCATCCCGATCCGGCACGCTGTTCAGCCGGTCGAAACTGCGCCCGATGGCGAACACCGACGCGCCGGGTTCGACTGTGCCGGGATAGGTCCGGCCAATCCGGAACGATCCAGGCTCGATCTGTGCGGCCCCCGGCGCATCCGGCAGCCGGAACGTGAAATGCAGCCCAAGTGGCAGGCGACATGCGGCGCGGGTTTCGATCCGCAGGATGAAATCCATCGCCGGTGCATCGGGGTCAGGACGGATGACGCGCTCGATGCGGCGAACCGGGCTGCCCGCTGGGTAATCGAGTTGCAGCGCGATACTGCCATCCGATCCTGACCCGGCCCAGTTCCAATTCTGGTTTGATCCGTGGCCATGGATTTCTTCGTCCGGTTCTGCCGGACCCAGGAACGGCGCCCAGTCTGCCGGAGTGTCGGGTGTCACAGGGACAGAATATCCAAACGGCACACATGGCCATTCGCCGCGCAGGCGTTGCAGAATGCCCGGCAGATCCTCGGTTCCCGGCAAGCCTGCCCACGGGGCGACCTGCAAGGGGCTGACTTGACGGCCACCGGGCATCAAGAATACCGCAGGGCCGATCATCGCCCCCAGCTGCTGCACGGTGCATGCGCCATGCGCCCAGCCAAGTGCCCGATAGGATGGCCCGCTCAACTCGACTTTCCTTCCGGATTGCTCCGACTTTTCATCGCGAACGCCTGTACGCGCGCTTGTCCGATTTCGCTTTTGTAAAGCTCTGTCACCAGCACCCGCTCTGCCGCCAAAGCGGCGGCCCGGTCGGGCAAAAGGGCCAGGGCGGTCAGGCGTTTGAGCCCTTCGATGGCCTCGGGTGGTTCGGCGGCGATTTTGGCGGCCATTTCCAGCGCGCGGGGCATCAGATCCGGGTGTGGCAACACTTCGGCGACCAGCCCCGCGTCGACGAATTCTGCCGCGGGTCGGATGGCCCCTGTCATCAAAAGCATGTTCGCCCGGTTGCGCCCCAGCTTGTCGACGCTGCGTTGAGTCCCGCCGCCGCCCGGGACCAGCCCAAGCTTGATTTCAGGCAGGCCGAACTTGGCAAATTCGGAGGCAAGCACGATGTCGCAGCACAGGAGCAACTCGAATCCGCCGCCCAGTGCAAAGCCGTTTACTGCGGCGATCACCGGTTTGGTGTTGCTCTCGATGGCTCGGTACATCCACTCGCCTGCGGCCTGAAACGACGCGAATTCCGCCACGGTCTGCGCGGCGTATTCCTTGATGTCAGCCCCCGCCATGAACCCCCGGCCCTCGCCCGTTACAACAATTGCGCCAACATCGGGGTCTGCTGAAAGCGCCTCGAACGCGCGGGTGATTTCGCCCATCATGACCCGGTTCATCGCATTCAACTGCGCCGCGCGACGAAACGTCACGATGGCGACGCGGCCGTCGTGGTCGACAGTCAGGGTGGCATACTCGGCCATGCCTCAGGCCTCCTGCACAGTCATCAGGCCGCCCGATACCAGCGCCTCGATCTCTGCAGCGGCGATGCCGTATTCGGCGAGGATTTCACGGCCATGCTGCCCGATCAGCGGGGCCGGGCGGTCGATGGTGGCGGGGGTTTCGCTCATTCTGACCGCCGGGGCCACGACCCGGACGCGGCCTGCGACCGGATGGTCATATTCGCCCATCATCCCCATGAACTGCACCTGCGGGTCTTCGGATGCGGCGCGGATGTCGTTGACCTGTGCGCACCAGACATCGGCGGCCAGAAGCCGGTCCAGCAGGTCATCGCGGTCGAACTTCTGGGTCTCGATGTTGACCTTTTCCCAGACCTCATCGCGCTTGGCAAACAGGGTCTCCAAGTTGTCATAGACGGCCAGTTGTGGCGCCTCGAGCGTAGTATACAGTACCGGCCAGGAGCTCATCGCGATAGAGATATATTGCCCGTCCCGGGTCTTGTAGATGCCGAAGGGTGCCTGAATACCCGGATGGCCGATGCCGGAATTGGGGCGTACAAAATCCTCATTCAGGTTCAGAACCGCAACATATTCCTGATTGAGGTGGGCCATCATGCCGGCCAGCAGACTGACCTCGACCTTCTGGCCCTTGCCGGTGCGCGTCCGGTACAGCAGCGCCGACAGGATGCCATAGACCATGTTCATGGCACCAATCTGGTCGGCCAGCCCCGCGCCTGCGGGGATCGGCGGGCCGTCGGCGCGTCCGGTATTCATCGCCAGCCCCGCCAGCCCCTGTATCAGCATGTCCTGACCCGGGCGTTCGACGTATGGCCCGGATTCGCCATAACCGGAACCGGAACAATAGATGATGCCGGGGTTCACCGCTTTGAAATCGTCATAGCCATAGCCCATCCGGTCCATCACGCCGGGGCGAAAGTTCTGCACCACCACATCGGCGGTCTGCGCCAGTTGCATGATGATGTCACGCACACGCGCATCCTTGATATTCAGGGCGATCGACCGTTTGTTGCGGTTCCACGCCAGAAAATTCGGGCTTTCGGACCCGCCAACCCATTTCCCGAAAAACGTCATCGACCGGAACAGATCACCCGGCCCGGCCCGTTCGACCTTGATGACATTGGCACCCATGTCGGCCAGCAACTGCGTGGCGAATGGCCCTTGCAGCAGATGGCTGAAATCAAGAACCGTGATGTTGTCGAGGGCTTTTTCCATCGTGTCGCACTCCGAGTTCTGCAGATTTATCACACAAGATCAGGCACATAGCGCGGTGTTACGCACAGCCCGCCGTCAACCCGCAGATCAATGCCGGTCGTAAAGCCTGCGGCGTCGGATGCAAGGTAAACCGCCGCCTCGGCCACCTCTTCGGGCCGCCCGATCCGCCCGACTGGATGCATCTTGACCCAAGCGCGCCCTACGGCGGGGCCCAGCCGGGCCAGCACGCCCTCGTTCATCGGGGTGGCGATGGTGCCGGGCGAGATCGAGTTGACACGCACCCCCAATGGCCCGAACTCGACCGCCATCTGCCGCGTCATCGCCATCACCGCGCCCTTGGCACCGGCATAAGCCGTCCAGCCGTCAAGGCCGATATGTCCCTGGGCCGACGCCATATTGATGATTGACCCCCGGCCTTGCGCGATCATGTGGGGCAGGGCGTGTCTGCAGCCCCGGAACACCGATGTCAGGTTGATCGCGATCAGCCTGTGCCATTCGTCATCGGTCATCTGATGCACTGGCATCCCGCCAATCGCGACGGCGGCGTTGTTGACCAGAATGTCCAGCCGCCCTCCCTTTTCCACCGCCGCCGCGACAAGGGTGGCAATGTCGGCGTCCTCAGCCACATCGCAATGCCGGAAATCAGCGCGCAGGCCACGCGTGCGCAGGCCCGCCGCTGCCGCTTCGCCTTTGGCATCGTCGATGTCGGACATCACGACATAAGCGCCTTCAAGCGCCATCGCCGCACTGATCGCGTAACCAATCCCGTCCGCAGCGCCGGTGATTGCTGCCACCTTGCCCTCAAGCCGTCCCATCTGCACCCTCCTGAAATCAGCTGCGGCGTCGCCGTACCTCGTCGATCGCGACGGCCGTAATTATGATCATGCCGGTGATGACCAGTTGCCATTCGGTCGGCAGTTTCAGTTGACCCAACCCGTTCGACAGAAACGCAAGGATCAGTACGCCCAGAACCACGCCCCAGATCGACCCGATCCCGCCGGCAAGGCTGACACCGCCCAGCACAATTGCCGCAACCACCTGAAACTCGAAACTGATGCCGGTCACATGTACCGCAGACCCCAACCGCGACGCGAGCAGGATGCCTGCCACAGCCGTCAGGACCGAACATATCAGGAAGGACATGAACTTGACCCGCTTGACGTTGAAACCGGCAAGCCTCGCCACTTCGGGGTTGCCGCCTACCGCGAGGATCTGCCGCCCGAAACGGCGATACCGCAGGATGTAGAGGAACAGCGCCGCCACTATCATTCCGACGATTGCAGGATAGGGCAAGACCCCGAAAAGCCGACCATTTCCGATCTGATAGAAACTTTCCAGCATCTGTTCGTCCGCAATCGGCCGCTGCCCGGTGTAGACGTAAATCAGTCCGCGGATGACAAACAGGCTGCCCAGCGTGACGATCAGCGAATTCAGCCCGACATAGGCGACCAGATAGCCATTGATCGCGCCGACCACCAAGGCAAGGACCAACGCCGCGGCGATCCCCGCCTCCAGCGATCCGGTTGCATTCATCACCGATACCAGCGGAATGGCTACTGCCCCAAGAAGCGACCCGATCGAGATGTCGATCTCGCCCGCAATCACCACCATCGCGAGGCCAACCCCGGCGATGAGGTGGAACGAAGCCTGCCCAAGAACGTTGGTAAGATTGCGCTGGGTCAGGAACGTGCCGGAGGCGATGCCGAAAAAGGCGATCAGCACGACGAAGCACAGCAAGAGTGCCGCCTCGTTGCCGCGCATCAACCGGGAAAGCCGGTCGCGGAGCGGCGTTGGCCGGATGCTAGAGAATTGCCGCATTCAGGATCGCCTCCTGTGTCGCGCCGTCGCGTGCGAAAGTCGCGGTGATCTTGCCACCTGCCATCACGAATATTCGGTCGGAAAGGCCCAGCAGTTCGGGCATTTCCGATGTCATCATCACAACGGCCAACCCCTGGCCCGCGAGTTTGTCGATCAACGAAAAGATTTCGGATTTTGCTCCGACGTCGATGCCGCGCGTAGGTTCGTCGACGACGATGACCTTCAACCCGCGCAACAACCATCGTGCGATCAGCACCTTCTGCTGGTTGCCACCGGACAGCAGCTTGATCGGCTGGTCAAGGCCGGGGGTGCGAATTCGGAATCGATCCACAAACTGCTGCACCGCGCCGCGCTCGGCGCCGGCATCCACAAAGGGACCACGCGCGAATTGCCGAAGTGCGGCCAGACTGGCGTTCTGCACGACCGGCAGGTCCAGCATCAGCCCCTCGTTCTTGCGGTCCTCGGACAGAAGCCCGATGCCAAGTCCGACGCCGGTGGCCGTGTCGTGCGGCGCAAGCCGGTTGCCAGCAATCGTGATCTCGCCCGCATGGATCGGGTCGAAACCGACGATGGCCTTTGCCAGTTCGGTCCGCCCGGCCCCCATCAGGCCAAAGAAACCCACCACCTCGCCCGCGCGGGCGTCGAAGGTGATGTCTTCCAGGCCGCTGGGGGCAGACAGGCCCTTGACCGAAAGCACCTGTGTTCCCTGGGCATTGCCGCGCGTACGCGGATAAAGCGTGTCGATCCGGCGGCCGATCATGTCGTGGATCAGCGTGGCTTCGGTATGTTCGGATTTGGGTCTGGTCGAAATATGGCTGCCGTCACGCAGGACGGACACGGTATCGGCGATCTCGAATATTTCCTCCAGCTTGTGGCTGACATACAAGACCGCAATGCCAAGGCTGGTCAGTCGCCGGATCACTCCGAACAGCTGCACCACCTCCGATGGCGTTAGCGAGGATGTGGGTTCGTCCATCACGACGATTCGGGCATCCCGGGCCAGCGCCCGGGCGATTTCGACCATCTGCTGCTGGCTGACGGGTAGGTCGCGCACGCGGGCCGATGGGTCAACCTCGAAACCGATGCGCGCGAACAGGTCGGTCGCTTCCCGTTCGATAGTGCGCCAGTCGATCCCGCCCAGCTTTCCCAGCGGGTATTCGCCCAGAAACACGTTTTCGGCGACGGTGAATTCCTGGATCAGCGCGATTTCCTGAAACACCACCTTGATCCCGCGCGCCAGCGCATCGCGGGGCGACAGCAGTCTGGCATCCTCTCCATCGATGCTGATCGTGCCTTCGTCGGGGTGATAGACGCCGGCAAGGATCTTTATCAGCGTGGACTTGCCCGCGCCATTCTCACCCATCAGCGCGTGGACCTTGCCTTTTTCCAGCGCCAGGCTGACGTCGGTCAGCGCCGTCACGCCCGGAAAGCGTTTTGTCATGCCGCGCATTTCAAGCGCCAGCGGGGGTGCCGTGGCCTGGTCAAGCATTGGAACGGCTCCTTGCCAGATCAAGCCAAGTTGCCAGAATGATGACGACCCCGGGCACGATCATCTGAAAGTTCTGATCGAACTGCAGAATGATGATGCCATTGTCGATGACCTTCAGGACAAGAACGCCAAGCAGGGTGCCCATCAGCGTGCCGCGCCCGCCCAGAAGGCTGGTCCCGCCCAGGATTACGGCGGCCACCACCGTCAGTTCAAACCCGCGGCCGGCAGTTGGCTGGCCGGTATTCATCAACGACGCAAGGATCAGCCCCGCCAGCCCGGTCAGAAGGCCGGTGATCACAAAAAGCAACAGCTTGATTCGCTCAGGCCGCATGCCGGAAAGACGCGCGGCCGTGGCATTCGCGCCAACTGCATAGATCGATCGACCGAACAGGGTGAAACGCAGGAACATATAGGCCGTCAGGAATACGGCCACGGCCAGAATGACCGGCAACGGGACAAGACCGACGTAGCCCGTGCTGATATGCGTGAAGGACGGCATCTGATGGCGGTTCTGGACCGCCTCGCGGGTGTACAGAAACACGCCGCCTTGCAGGATCATCAGCATTGCAATCGTGGCGATCAGCGAATTGACACGCAGCTTTGTCACGACCAGACCGTTCACCAGCCCGATTCCCCCCCCGAACGCGATACCGGCGGCAGCACCGATGGCCACGCTGCCGGTCTGGTTGGTGACATCCATCGCGACGCACCCGACAAATGCCAGCGCGGCACCGACCGACAGGTCAACCTCGGCCGCGATCAGTAGCAGTGTCATTCCGGAGGCGACGATCAGGACAAGCGCGCATTGGCGTACGATGGCGATCACGTTTTCAAATGAATAGAACTGTTCGGACCCGAACGAAAAGCCGACGCACAGCAGCACCAGAATCCCGATCAATACGCTTTGACCATTGCCAATCAGGTGCCCGAACGCCCTGCGGTTCTTGATGGCAGTACTGGTGACGGTCAAACCGCGTTCCTTTCCGGGGCATGGAGCTTGAGGCAGGGAAGGTTCGGGCAGAGCTTGCGCCTCGCCCGAACCTGCCGGTCGTCAGATCAAAGGTCTGCCGCCGTTTTCATGCAGGCGGCCGGAGCCACGAGCGCATTCACGTTTTCCCAGTTGATCGTGCGGGTGGTGCCATCGACCGCGTAAAACTGCTGCCATTCATCGCCGACCATCGGCGCGGTCGGCGAGACGATATGTTGAGGCAGTGTTTCGCCATTGAACAGGCTGACCGCAGCATCCAGCACTGTAAAGCCAACCTTTTCGGGGAACATCGCCGCCTCGATTTTCCACGACGGCTCGGTCGACATCGAATTGATGAAGCCCAGACCTTCTCCGCCGGTGCCGACAACCAGCAGACCGTCTTGCGCCCGGCCGCTTGCCTTCCATGCCTGCAGCCCACCCTGAGCAGAAGAGTCGTTGATACCGTAAATGATGTTGATGTCGCCGTTCTGTGCCAAAGCGGCCGCCGAAACTTCAAGCGAACGATCCGGGTTGCCGCCACCGTCAAGGTCATGAACCATCGTCGCATCCGGGACGATCGTCTTCAGGCCGTCCATGAAGCCCATCGACCGCAGAACCGTTGCCGACAGAAGCGGTAAGCCGACATTCATCACCATCGCCTTGCCGCCCAGACTTGCAGCGGCGTATTCTCCGGCAGCAACGCCGGCATGGTAGCCGGTGTCATAGTCGCAGATTGCAACCATCGTGGTCATACCCGCGACCGGGTTGCCTTCCATGACCATCGGAATGCCTTCCTCTTTGGCACGGCGCAGCAGCGGAACCACGCCTTCCTCGTTCACCGGAGTGAGGATGATCACATCGACGCCACTTGCCATCATGTCCTCCGCGGCGGCGATCTGGGCAGCCATGTCAAGGTTGGCATCGCGCACCTCAAGCTCGATGCCAAGTTCGTTTGCCCGATCCTGCATCCCCTTGATGACGTTCTGATACCACTCGTGAGTGGCATAGTTTACCACATAGCCGACACGCTTTGGCGTCTCGGCCATTGCTGCGCTTGACAGCATTGCCAAGGCAGTCGAAGCCAGAAGTACCTTGCCGAATCTCATAGTGTTTTCCTCCCAAAGGTGACCCGGACTTTTGGTTTTTGAACGTTTGCCCCACCGGATCGTCAGGGGCCGTTCATGCCTATTGGCGCCATGCCGGTTTCTTCCTCACATGACGTCAACCTTTTCACAGATCGCGGCGGCACCAATTCCTGTGCGCATTGGCCTCGCCGAGGGTTTGTTCTTGACCATTTCTTGATACGCTTCGAGACAACGACCAAGCCCGATCCGGTCCCGCGCAATGATCTCGGCCAACAACGGGCCGCGATCCCGCGCGCCGGAAAACTCCAGCCGCCGCAGACCCAGCGGGTCGATCTGTTGGCGAAGGCAGGCCAGCGTCGTATCGTCCGGAAAGTGCATTTCAACGCAATCATCGGCGAAGCGAACCGCAAAGCCGGTCGCATCAATGATCGCGGCATGGCTGACGCCGGGCAGGGTTTCGACGACCTCAAATCTGCCGCTTTCATCGTTCAGCCGGAACAGGCACAGGTTGGTCAACAGCCAGACGGTTCCCGGCTGATACCCCGCCGCAATCCGGTCCGTCCCCGTCACACCCCGCGCCGAGCTTGCCAATGCCACCCGTTCCACAAGCGCCTGTGGCGAGTGCCGCGTTACATACAGCACATGATCGCGGTGCATGTTTGCCACGTCCGACATGCCGCCCTGACCAGCCAGGCGTAACGGCAAACCAGACGGCTTGGTCAGTCGCAGATTATTGACCCGGCCAGTAACATCGACCTGCGCGGCACCGATCACCTCGTGCGAGACGCGCCCCGCCTGATAGAAGGTCGAATAGCTGTCATCCCCGCCGGAATGGCCGACAGCGGTTTGTGCATCCATTCCTTCCAAAAGGCTGAGTGTCATTGTCCCGGCGGCCACATCGATATGACCGGCGCTGAACGTCGCCAGACAAAGATCTGGGGCATGCGTCGCCTTTGCCAAACGATAGGCCACATTGGCCAGCGGCGACACCGCGCCCGCGCTCGCAAACGACGAGTTGTCCAGCATGGCCGCCAGCCGCATTGTCATGATTTCGTCGATGGTGGGCGGGCCTGTATCGGGAACATCAGGTGCATAGGCCTCGGCGCGGATCGATCCGGCCGGCAGACTGGCCGCGTCGGCCAGGGCCTGGGGGACACCGTTCTGCGGCAGCGCAAGGGCGGAGATCAGCGGCTGGGCCTGCAACGCCCGATGCAACGCCGCATAGTCGGTCACGTAGTGGGGCAGGCACGATGACGGCCATGCGCCACCCGGAACCTCGGCGATGGCAGTCACGAGCCTGTGTGGCAGCACCGTCATGCGGCCCAGTGTTTGCAGACTGCCTTGCGTCACGATCCTGTCCACGGTGACCAGCACCTGACGTGCAGCACCGGCAAGTGCAAGGTCAAGCGCACGCGCCCCGTGGATTGCCACATTTCCGGCCCTGTCCGCATAGGGCGCATGGATCAGAACTGCGTCCAGCGGCTGCGCCGCCACAAGGCCGATCCTGCGACCTGAAATCTCATCGTCAAAGTCGCGCAATCCCGGGCACAGTCCGGCCATGTCCGATCCCTCGGGCAATTGCATCGGCAGAAACGGCAGGTTCTGTTGCGCGGCGCGAAGGCCCTGGATCATCGCCAGCGCCGGCCAGTCGAAAACCGGGATTGGGCCCGATTCAGCGGCAGCCCGGAACCGGGGCGGCAAGCCGAAAATATCGAGGCTGGCAAAGCAGATGTCGATCCTGACGACCTTTTCAGCCTCCAGCAACATTTCCAACGGCAGGCCGCCACCCCAGGCGAAGTAGCGCAGATCGGCCGCGGCTCCGGTGGCCAGCGCTTGCAGCGCCGCAACCGGCAGTCGTGCGAAATGATGCCCTCCGACAGAGACGCGCGCGCCTGATTTGATCCGACCTACCATCGTGATCAGGGATTCGAACGCCGGGTGGAACTGAGGGGCATGCATCCTTTCAGCCCTCGGCCTTGGCAGGCAAGGGCTTGGCCCTGGTCTTGGCACCAAGGTTGGCAGAAATGGCGTCCGCCGCTTCAAGCGCCAAAGTTCGCACCCGTTCCTGACTGACATGGGCGGCGCGCTGGGGGACATAGGGCACCGTCAGCGCGGCTACGACATTGCCGACATGGTCGAAAATCGGCGCCGCGATATTGATGACCCCGGCAACGGCAAGGGATTCGCGCATCTCGTGGCCGTCTTGCAGGATAAGCGCGGCGCGGTGCGTGACGTTCCGTATTTCGCCCGCGCTGCGACCTTGTTCCTTCAGCCAGCGCAAGGCCTTTTCTTTGGTCCCGTCCGGGGAATAGGCAAAGATCACGGTCCCAGCGCTGGTTTCGGAAAAGTCGAACTTGGCACCCAACATGACCGAATAGCGCATAGGCAGCGGTGAATCGACCTGCAGGACGATCAGCAGCTCGTGACCGCTCATGACGCTCAGATGGCAGCTTTGCAGGGTGGCCGGGGCCAGACCCTGCATGACATCCAGCGCCGAATCCGACAGACGGCGCATGGACGGCAACCGGTGCGCAACTTCGAACAGCTTGAGCGACAGGCGATAACCTTCTGCCCCGCTGCGTTTGTAAAGGTAGCCCCGCGTCTCGAGCACCAGCAGTACCCGGTATATTTCATGAACGGACCTGCCCATCGCCGCCGCGATTTCGGTAGGTGTAAGGCTGTCCGCCCGATCGGACATGAATTCAAGAATGTCGATCACCTTTTCTGCCGCGGGCACCGAATAGACCCTGCGCAGCGGCTCTTCGACCTCCAACGGGCGGTTCGCGCCGGTCATGCGGGTGATCTTTCGGCGTCGTCGCGCATGCGTTCATGTTCAGCATTCAGCCGATCAACGAAAGCCGCCAATGGCGCATCTTCGGTCAAGACAGCCGCCAGACCGAGTGTCGCCTGATGGAACATCTGCACAAAACCTGGATAGGTCGGGCGCAAGTAGGCTGCGTCAAGGACCGGTAGCGTGCTGGCAAAGAAACCGTTGGTCAGGGCGTTGCCGCTGGCCGACATCCAGGCCTTGCGGCTGCCGGGCTGACCGCCATGGGCAAGGTACTCGGTCGACTGGAACGATGGATTGCACAGATACATCGCGTAATCGAACGCAGCTTTGACGTTTCGCGATGACGCGCTGACGCCAATCCCCGCGCCACCCAGCAAAGTGCGCGCTGGAAGGTCTTGGTCCACCTTTGGGGCTGCGCCAAACCTGATTGGCCGGTCGGACGCACCGGTCGAGTAATTCACATAGTTGAAGAGGTAGGGCACATAGGCCACATCATCGGCCGACGCCATCCGGTCCAGACAGCGGATCGGGTTCCATTCTCGCGACAACGGATGGGCCACGGCCAAGAGCCGGCGCAACCAGCCGACGACCTCTGTTGCATCAGACCGGGTGATGAACTGTCCTGGTCCGTGGCCGGGCGTCAAGCCAAGGCTGGCAGCAATGGAGATCAGGGTGCACATCTGGTCGGTCGGCACCGCTGGCCAGCCGATCCAGATATCGGCAGACCGAAGCCGGGCTCCCAGTGCCAGAACTTCCTCTAGCGTCACGGGCAACGACTCGTCGCTGTTCGCTAGCAGATCGGGCCGCCAAGCATTCGTCTGTGCCGCTGTGTCGATCGGCAAACCCCAGATCCCATCGCGGTAAGCATAGGACCGCCACGAAGCACCGACCTCGTCCGCCAAGAAGCCCGCGTGATCGGTCGGGGTCAGGAACGTCTCGAGATCGAGCAGCCAGCCTTCGGCGGCGGCAGTGCCCACGAACGGGTGGTCATAAATCACCAGATCATACGACCTGCAAAAGCTCCCAAGGTCACCTTCGCCAAAGCTGTACAGGCTGCGGCGATCCCAGATCACCTCTGTGCCCGTCGCCTCGTGGAAAGGGGCGATGCTTGCCTCAAGCGGACCCCAGCAGCGCCGATGGTCCCATGCGATGCCTTTGATCATGATCGACTCAACTGCTCCACCCAAGTTGTGCCGGTTTGACGGACTCAGCCTATTCCTATTTTTACTTAAGTAAACTGTTTTCTTATGCAAAAAGATTCTCCGCAGCCCCGAAAGTCGGCGACGGGGTCCGCGCGAATACCGGTCTGGCCCGGCAGTCGGAAGCAAAGATGATTTCAGCTATCCATGCCAACACCGTGGCTCCGCTCCCTCCGGGGTCAGTCTGATGCCGAAGAAACCCGATCCGGCCCGGATCAAACGGCACCGGGTATGAGCGAGCGCCCGTACGTCGTGCATGTCGGACTGTCGCGAGGTGCGATCCAGAGAGCCAAAACTCCGGCAGCTTATAGTCGAGTTGATCGAGCAGGCCCGGGCGCTTTCGCTGGTGTTCCGGCTGGCGCGCGAGTTGCAGGACGCATGGGTAAACTGTCCAGCGCTGTCCGCTGCGCTGATGGTGGCGGAACTGGGCGTAAAGGCTGCCGCGATACAGGAGGCCTTGGAAAAACACGCACGCGCCCACCTCGACGAACTTGCCGAGATCCTGCGCAATTGGCGTCAGCAACATGCAAGCCACGGCGGACCCGAGAGGCTATAGCGGGGTGGCGAGTGCCTGATTGAGTCGGTAGGCGAAGTGGTGAGACAATTGCTCCGATGTTGTAGACGCCCCCTATTGGCTGCAGGAGGCGATGGCCCCGAAGCTCACCAGTACGGCAGGACTTTTCCCGGAGCACTTTTCAGCGGAGGGTCTGATTGCTGCGCGCTGGCGGTTGGCAGCATAAGGGCAAGAAGCATCGGCAGCAGAAACATGGTGCGCCCTCCGTACCGGTCTGCCGGTTCTGAAATTGCGCCACAGACAAAGGCATTGGCGAAGATGCCAAACAGCACCATCAGCGCCAGATGCCGGTTGCGGCGCGGCAGCCCCGGCCACAGCATCAGGGCGGCGATGCCGATAGTTGAAAGCAGATAGATCGCCGCATGTGTGCGGATCAGGGGAGTCATCCAAACCTGCTCTGGGCCGGTCAGTCGCCCCTTGCCGTAGCGCGGCCCGATCTGCCCGCCCTCGACCACCAGAAAGGCGATGATTTCGGGCGTCGGGATGGTCATGGCGATGCTGGACCTAAGCAACTGGTCACCGACATTGCGGCAGATCGCCATTAGAACCGAAAACGGCCGATCCGCCACAACAGCAAGCGCGAAGCGGATCTGATCGTTGGCGATGCGCTGCTGATCTGCCGAGGCCAGCAAGCGATAGGAGCCATAGCTGGGATCTGCCGAAAACAGGATGACAGGCGCGTCGAACCGTCCGTCGCCCGCGCCAGGGCGCGTGAGGCTTTCGAGCAGCGGACAGGCCGGTTGCCCTTGGTTGGGGCAATGATCGGTCAGATAGGTCCGGCCGGGGCCGTCATCGATCAACCGGGCGGTCAGGAAGGGCAAGATGATCACTTTCGATCCGTCGATCGCTTCTGCAATACGGCTGAAGGCCACGCGCTCAGTGACACCAAGACCCACGACCAGCACCAAAAGCCCTGCAAACATCCGTACCCGGTAACCCCGACTAGCAGGGGACAGCAACGCGGCGGCTGGCACGAGCAAAGCTGCCAGCAATAGGTGGGAGGGGTGCGACAGAACCGACAAGACGGCCAACACCACGGCGGCGGCGATTTCGTAGCGACGCATGTCTTTTGCGTAGGCGCTGAGCAGGGCCAGCACGAGAATTAGGATCGGTGCCAGAATGTCCGGCATCAGGAATGCCACATAGAAAGGCAACGAGCCGGCACAGCCCGCCAATATGAGTATGGACGTCATACGCAATGCCGAACCGTCGTCTCCCTGCGCCCTCTGGACGGCACAAACCGTCAGCCAAACGGCAAACCAAAGTGCGGCAAGGTTGAGCAGAACCACCAGATCGAGCCAGCCCATTCGTGTCGCAAAGCTCAGCACTACCCCGTAGAGAGCGGAACGGTTGCCGACGACGACCTTGGCCGCGCCATCCGGTTCCCTCGGTACGGAAGGGGCAAGTTGTGCCACCTGCTGTGGCGTGCCGCCGAAGCCGAGCGCGCTCAACACTTGGTCACCGGCACTCAGGTAACCGCCAGTGTCGAAATAGATCAGGCCGATACCGTTTACCAGGAAAACCGACAGCGCAGCCAGCAGCGCACAGACAGCGACAACCGGAACAGGCACCTGCCAGCGGCGATCAGCAAATGGCATTGCTGTTCCCCTCCAACAGAAGCTCTAGCCTTGCGGCATCCCTGAGCCAGATCCGGGCCTGACAGGGCCCCGAATCGCGCCGCACCAGAATGACGGTCATGCAATTTTTCGCCGAGGGCTGCATTCCTGCCAAAGCGAGCGGGCAAATCATGGGCCAACCTCAATCATTGATGAACATCGCGGCACTTTCCAATATCAAAACAAGAATTACAGCAGCATGGGCCCCAATCAAACCACGAATCCATTTGTTTGCTCTTCTGATAGCGTCATATTTGTGGCAAAACAGTGGCGAAAAATGCTCTGCGACATATGTGGCGGGCTGGTTCGACGCGAGTACGTGAGTTTATCCCCGAGGGTAGTTGTGATGCCTATTTTGTTGACTGGCGGATCGGGCCTAGTAGGGCGCGAAGTGGGCCGGATGTTGTTGGCGGCAGGACAGGCGGTCGCAAACTATGATATTGCCGATGGCGGTGCCGATATTTGCGACCGGCCGCGGCTGCAGGCAGCCATGGCCGGTTGCAGCGGGGTGATCCACCTTGCGGCCATTTCGCGCGTTGCCTGGGGGGAGGCGGACCCGGGGCTGTGCCATCAAGTCAACGTTGCCGGAACCGAGCTGGTGTTGGTTGCGGCTTTGACGCGGGCGGAGCGGCCTTGGGTGCTGTTCTCAAGTTCGCGCGAGGTTTATGGCGACCCCGATGCCACGCCGGTGCAGGAAACGGCGTCGCTGCGCCCGGTCAACCACTATGGCCGCTCGAAGGCAGCGGGCGAGGCGTTGATGGCGGTGGCGCGGGCGGCCGGGTTGCGCACCGCGACGTTGCGCTTGTCAAACGTCTACGGAGGCGAAAATGACCATCCCGATCGGGCTGTGCCCTCATTGATGTGGCGGGCGCTGCAGGGGCAGGACCTGCGGCTTTCCGGACCGGAGGCATTTTTCGATTTCGTGCATGTGCAGGATACGGCGCGCGGCATCGTTCTGGCGGCAAACCGGTTGGCGGCCGGTGCGACCAAGCTGCCGGCCATTCATCTGGCAACCGGGGTGGCCACCAGTCTCGGGCAACTGGCCGAACAGGCGATTGCGGTGACCGGTTCGCGCTCGAGAATAGTGGTGCTGCCGGCGCGCAGTTTTGACGTAAAGGGATTTTGCGGCGATCCCGCCCGGGCCGCCGAGATGCTTGGCTGGCAACCGGAGATACCACTCGACCTCGGGCTGCGGCGGTTTCTTGCCCTGCTGCAGTCCAGAGACCGGGCGCTTGACCCGGTTGACATGCCTTTGGCGAGTTGATCGAAGCATCGGTATGGCCACAAAGATATTCGACATCGACCTGAGCGAGACCGCCGAGCCCCGGACCGGGCTGGAGGCGTATGCAAATGCCCTGTTCCTGCTGCGGTCCGGCGGGCGGCCGGTAGGCAAGGTCACGGTGCCGGTGCGGGACGGCCAGACCAGCCCGCGCACGCTTCGACGGTCGGTTTCGGATCAGCAGCTGGCGCTGGCCTCCAGGACCCATTGGCTGGCGCGCCTGGCCCCGACCGACCAGCCGCCGCTGCCCACGGCGACGATCGCGATCTGCACCCGAGAACGACCCGACGATCTGCGCCGCGCCCTTGCCTCGCTTACTGCGCCGCCGCAGGGGCAGGAGGTGCTGGTGATCGACAATTGCCCGGCCACAGATGCCACCCGTGCGGTTGTCGCCGAGTTCCCCGGCGCTCGCTACGTTCTGGAGCCGTTGAAGGGGCTGAACAATGCCCGCAACCGGGCGATAGCCGAAGCGGGCACCGAGGTATTGGCCTTCATCGATGATGATGCGGTCGCAGATCCCGACTGGCTGGCCGAATTGGTGCGCCCGTTTGCTGACGTCCGCGTGATGTGCAGCACCGGCCTGACCATGCCGCTGGAACTGGAAACCGAGGGACAGGAGAAGTTTGAATCCCTTTCCGGCTTTTCGATGCGGGGGTTTTACGGGCGCAGTTTCCGGTCTCCGCCGCACAATCCGCTGGTGGCTGGCGATATCGGTGCCGGGGTCAACATGGCGCTGCGGCTGGCGTTTGTGCCGAAGATCGGGCTTTTCGATCCCGCGCTCGATGCCGGAACTGCCACCCAGTCGGGCGGCGAACATGAATATTTCACCCGAATCCTCAAGGCCGGCGGCATCATCGAGTATACCCCGCGTGCGCTGAACTGGCACCGCCACAGGCGCAGTCGGGAAGAACTGAAAAAGGCGCTTTGGGGCTACGGGGTGGGGGTCTACGCGGCCTGGACGCGCACATTCCTGGCCGATCGGGACTGGGGCGTATTCCTCTGTGCCTTCGCCTGGTTCCGCCATGACCAGTTGCCCGCTCTCATCCGCTCGTATCGCCATCCCTCGCCGGCATTGCCCAGCGATCTGCTCTGGGCGCAGTTGGGTGGCTGCATGGAAGGGCCGTTCGCCTACCTGCGAGCGCGCCGGCTTGCCAAGGGGGCGGTCAGATGAGCGATCGCGCATTCGATCTGAGCGTCATCATTCCGTCGCACAACCGGCGTGAGATGCTCCTGACCGTCCTGCGGGCCTTCGAGCAGCAAACCATCGGGCCGGAGCGTTTCGAGATCATCATCTCGCTGGATGCGAGCACCGACGGGTCGGCCGAGGCCGTCCTTGAGATCAACTGGCCGTTCGCTGTCCGCACCACAGTTCCCAGGACCCGCGGCGCCTCTTCAGCCCGCAACGCCGGCGCCAGTCTTGCGCGGGCGCCGCGACTGGTCTTTTTGGATGACGATATTGTCGTCGCTCCCGGATTTCTTGCCGCCCACCTTAGGGCGGCCTGTGACAATCCCGGCGCGGTCGTTATGGGAGAATCGACGCCGGCCATCGACAAGACCGACTGGTTCTCGCTCGGGATGAAGCGATGGTGGCAGGATCATTTCCAGAAAGTGCGCGATCCGGGCCACCGGTTCAGCCATCTGGACGTGATGAGCGGCAACATGTCGCTGGACAAAGCGTTGTTCGACAGGGTGGGCGGCTTCGACCTATCCCTGAAGATCCCGCGCGAAGACTACGAACTTGGCTATCGTTTGAGCCTTGCCGGCGCGCCGATCACGTTCGAGCCGTTAGCCTGTGGCTTGCATTACGAACGTAGCGACATGGCCCGAAGCTTCGCTCGCGCCCGGCAGGAAGGCACGGCTGACGTTCAGATTGCCCGCAAGCATCCGGCCCTGTTCCGTAACCTGACGGTGGCAAACCTGACTTCGCCCTCTCTTTCGGGCCGCGTGCTGCGCTTCGCCCTGTTCCGCACCCGGGGCTTTGCACGGTTTTGCGCCTTGGTGCTGCAGTCAACGCTGCCCGGTTTGGAACGGCTCGGGCTGCGCGGCTGGTGGCAGCAGGTCTATAACACGGTATGGCGGGTCAACTATTACGGTACAGCTGCTGCCGCGCTGGAATTGGGTTCCGAATTGACGGACTTGTCAGACCGGCATGCGGCCACACGGGTCGAGCCGGACCGGCTGAGCGTCGATCTGATCGATGGGCTGGACACCATCCGCCGACAGATTTCTGAGCGTCGCCCAAAGCACCTAAGTTTGATGTTGGGCGACTGGCAAGTTACCGAACTTCGGGACGCGCCCGGGGCGGAGCGACTGGAGGCCCGACATCTGGACGGGGCGCTGCGGGCCACGCTGTATGGCTGGGCCGGATTTGTATCGGCGCTTGAACTGCTGCCTGAACTGCCAGCGACCGTGCCCGAGGGCATGGTCTGCATCACCCCGCGCGGCGAGGCCGGCTGCAGCCTTGGCACGATCGATCTTGCCGACTGGTCGTTGACGCCGCGAAACGAGGCGCTGACATACCCGATGCGGCTCCTTGTGCGGCGGGGGGCGCTGCCGCTGGGCTGGACGCACCTTGGTGCGCCCCCGAAAGAGGGTCGGTTCTGGCATGTGCTGCGGCAGAAGATCGTGACTGATCGCCGCATCGTGGATAGGCTGATCCGTAGCGAAATGCTTCCTGCGCCCGTTGTGCCGCTGCCGTCGATCTCGGTGGTAATCTGCACCCGCGACCGGACAGACAACCTGCGCCGCTGTCTGGCGGCCATTCAGGCACTTGATTACCCGGATTTCGAGGTGATCGTTGTCGACAATGCCCCTGCCACTGATACCACACATACGCTGGTGCAAAGCCTGCCCGGCATCCGCCATGTCTTCGAGGACAGGCCAGGTCTCGATTGGGCCCGAAATCGGGGGATCGAAGAGGCCCGGCACGGCATCATCGCCTATGCCGATGACGATACGCAGGCTGACAGCCAATGGCTGCGCGGACTCGCTGCCGCCTTTGCCGAACCGGGGGTGGATGCGGTGACCGGGCTGGTGGTGCCGATGAAGCTGGATACGCCGGCCCGGGTCTATTTCGAGGATGTCTATGGAGGGATGGGACGGGGGTTCGTGCCCTGGTTCCGCGAGGTCGGCAACGTCACAATGCGAGACATGCTTTGGCCCAGCGGATGTGGCGTGGGGGCAAACATGGCGTTTCGCCGCGCGGTGTTCGACAAGGTCGGCTGGTTCGATCCGGCGCTTGACGTCGGCACCTCCACACGTGGTGGTGGCGACATTGAGATGTTCCACCGGGTTATGGCAAAGGGCGCCGGGCTTGCCTATGCGCCCGAGGCCATTATCTGGCACGAACACCGGGCCGATTTCCCTGCGATGCTGCGCCAGTTGCGCGACAATGGCTCCGGTTTTGCCGCCTATCTGATGGCAGCCTGGCGCAACCGCACTGTGCCGCGCCACACCATCCTGGCCTTTGCGCTCAAGGACTGGATCTGGGGTTGGCAGATCAAGCGCCTTCTGCGCCCCGGGCGGCACCGCCGCGATACGGTATTTGCCGAAATCGGCGGAATTCTGGCCGCGCGCGGGCTTTATGTCAAAGCCCGGGCCGAAGCGGAGGTTCTGGCAGCTACCGCTGCGCCTGCGGCAGAACGGTCCAAGGCCGCATGACCCTGCCGCCCCGCCGAACGGTGCACCATACCATTGATGTGATCCGCGTGCTGGTTTGGCGCGATCAGAAATCCCGCTATACCAACACGTTGATGGGCGTTGTCTGGGCTGTGGCAAGCCCGGTGCTGTTCCTGTTGACCTTCTACCTGCTGTTTCGGGTGATTCTGCCGCTGAACATTCCCAACTATGCAAGTCATGTGTTCGTAGGACTGGTCGTCTGGTCCTGGTTCCAAAGCACGGTGCTGGATTCCGTGGGGTGCATCGTCGGCAATCCCGGCGCGGTGAACCAGCCGCGATTCCCGATAGCCGCTTTGCCGATCGCCGTCGCCGCATCGCATTTCGTGACGCTGCTGCTGACGCTGCCACTGCTGGTCGCCATCCTGTGGTTCGAAGGGGCGAGCGTTGGCCCGGCACTGTTCGCCCTGCCGCTGCTGCTGGTCTGTCAGTTCCTGTTTGTGCTGGCCGTTGCGTTTCTGGTGGCGGCGCTCAACGTCCGGTTCCGCGATCTGAACTATATCGCGCCGATCCTGCTGCAACTGGGCTACTTTGCCACGCCGATCTTCTATGATCTTGCCTCGATCCCGCCAAGGGCGCTCGGGGTCCTGCAATTCAACCCGATGCTTGGGTTGATGGAGGGATACCGGGCCGTGCTGATCCGGGGGGAATGGCCGGACCCGGCGGTGCTTGTCGCTGTTTTCGTCGGGTCTGCGCTGCTGCTCGCCGCCACCTGGCGTTACTTTCAGCGCGCGCGGTCCGGTTTTCTGGAGGAACTGTGATGCAGGCGGCATTGCGGGTGGAGGGGGTGGGCAAACGGTTCCGGCATCGGTCTGCGGATGCAACCCGCACGTTCCGGGGCTGGGTCAGCGGCGGATTCCGCGTTCGGCAGGGCGCGCCGTTCTGGGCACTGCGTGATGTCGGATTCTCGCTGGCGCCGGGCGAAATGCTGGGGGTGATCGGGCGCAACGGATCGGGCAAATCCACGCTGCTGCGGCTGTTGGGCGGCGTGATGCAACCCGATGAGGGTCGGGTGACGGCAGCTGCCCCGGTCAATGGGTTGCTGGAGTTGAACACGGGGATGCATCCCGATCTGTCCGGGCGGGAGAATATCCGAATCAACGGCGTGTTGGGCGGGTTGCTGCTGGCCGAGATCGAGGCCCGGATGGACCAGATCATCGATTTTGCCGAACTGGAGGCGCATATCGACGACCCGGTTCGCACCTACAGCAGCGGGATGAAATTGCGGCTCGGTTTCGCAGTGGCGGTGCATGTGGATCCGGCAATCCTGCTGATCGACGAGGTCTTGGCGGTGGGCGATTTGGGGTTTCAGCAGAAGTGTCTGGCGCGGATAAGAGAGTTCAAGCAGAGCGGTTGCGCGATCGTGCTGATCAGCCACGATCTGACCCATATACAATCGATGTGCGACAGCGCGATCTGGCTGGACCGGGGCCGGATCGGCGCGACCGGAATTCCGTTTGATGTGATCTGGCACTACCAGCAAGCGATGGAACAGGAGCGACTGGCCCGAGCTTCGCGCGCCGCAATAGGGCTGGTGCTTGCGCCTGGTCGGAGCGGGTCTGGCGAGGCGGAGCTGTCCGAGGTTACCCTGGAGGGTCCTTCCGGTGCTGCGATTTCCGAAATCCTGCCGGGGGCTGCGGTCACACTGCGTGCCAAAATGCGGGCAAATGTTCCGATTGCCGTCTGGCAGATCAGTGTCTCGATCCTCGATGAGGATGGTCGGACCTGTCTGGACGTGAATACCGATACCGACCGGATCACCCTGGCAGACATGGGACAGCATACCCAAGTGGCGCTCGCCATGGACAGGTTGGACCTCGGGCCGGGCAAATATCGCGTAAGTGTCGGGTTATGGCAGCCGGATTGGGACTATGCCTATGATTTCCGCACCGAAGCTGCAAGCTTCATCGTAACTGGCGGGGTGCGGCTCAAGGCGCCGCTGTCGCCGCCCCGCAGGTGGGATTTGTTGCCGCCCTCAGGCTGAGAGAGCTTCATTTCCATTGGTTTGCGGTCCGGCGCAGGGGCCTGCTCGCGGTTCAAAAAGGCAAAGGGTCGCCCGCCGTTTTCTTCAAGCAGTGAGAGGGGAACCCGACCGGACAGGTCGCCGAGCAGCGATCCGATCTTTTGCCAATGTACCGCCCGCAGGTCGCGAGACAGGAACCAAAGTGGGTGCAGAACATAGGACTCGACGAGCAGACGCAACATCGTGCGCCAGGCGCGTTGATGCAAAAAGGCAGAGAACAGCCAGCCGTTCATCATCGTCCGGGCATAGCGGAAATGCCGGGGCGCTAGATCAGGGAAGGCGGCGCGGATGTCGGCCATCACGGTCCGCACTGCCCGAAGCTGGCGCGCCGGGTTGGCCTGCGACATGCTGCCATGAAGCAGCCGGTAGCAGACCAGCGGGCGTGGCACCAGAACCGGCGTGGACCTGGCGGCCAAAACCAGGCACAGCTTCCAATCCTCCGCGCCCTGCGCACCGCGCGCCCGCAGCGACGTGTCGAACCCGCCAACCGCGCGCACGGCATCGATGCGAAACAGCGCGGCACTGCCGTTGCCCACCGAATTCACGTGCAGCAGCCCGGCAAAGTCATGGCGGGGCGGGGTTTTCCACGGTCGTGTCGGGATAAGCCGGTTTTCAGAGTCGATCCGATGCGAATAGGCATAGGCGAAAGGTGCGTCGGGCGCTGCTTCGAGGGCCGCCTCCAATTCGCCTAGAAAGTCGGGATGCCACAGGTCGTCAGCGTCCAGAAAGGCTACGAACGCACCTCGGGCTTCTGCCAGCCCGCGGTTCCGGGCTGCGGCGAGTCCGCTGTTTTGTTGCGACACCACCCTGATGCGTCCATCCGCCGCCGCCAGCGGAGCCACCACGCCGAGCAGGTCATCGGACGAGCCGTCATTCACGATGATCAGTTCGAAGTTCTCAAACCGCTGCGCCAACACCGAAAGCAGCGTATCGGCGATCATGTTCGCAGAATTATAGGCCGGAATGACCACCGAAACCGGACGACCTGGATTAAGGTCGAAATCATAACGTGACATCGCGGCAGTTCCTAGCAAAGTCCGTCCACAAGATCGATTCGACCTGGTCACGCTATTAACGTATACGGGGAATTGCTGCGAGCTGCACGGATTCTTGTTGGGTCGATGGCTGAAATGTGGAGAAATTATGGTAAACAGTAAGATGGCAGAGGTGCAATATCTGCCTCTCGCAATCCAGAGTTGTTGGGTATGTTTTTGAAACTACTAATAAGTGAATCCGAAATGGCTGAAGGGCTTTGTGGCACCTGGGACAAATGGAAACTATTCGTTCGTCAGATTGCTCATGGTCCGAAAACCTGGACCGGCCAGATCGTACTAACAATTCCGCTGTCGGAAATCCGGCGTTGGACTTTGAACGCGAAAGGGCCGACGCTTGGCCGCTGATGTTGCCCGCAGCGCCGCACGGAACAGTCGGCTGTCCCGGCACGGGTTGATGCGCAGGCAGGAACGGATGCACGCTATGATACGCTATTGGACTCGGGCCATCGCCCTGATGTTGATGGTCGTCGGAGCAGGCTTCTTGGTGTTCAGGTTCACGGATTTGCAGCCGCTTGAGGGGTGGGCAAGACAGCAGTACGAAGCCGGGGTGGCGCTGGAACGGGACGGGAATTCCGAGGCAGCCATTGCTGCCTATCGCAAGGCACTGTCGTTTCGCGAGCAGGATCACGCCGCGCGCCGCGCGCTGGCAGGGCTGCTGTTGCACATGGGCCGGACGGAACAAGCCCGGGCCCAGTACCAGACCCTTTCGGAGGCACTGCCGGACGATCTGGAAGCGCGGATCGCTCTGTGCTGGATCTCCGTGTTGGGCTATGATTGGGTAGAGGTGCAGCGCATCGGTGCGCAAATTGCGCGGATTGCGCCGCAAAGCGCCCCAGCGCGCGCGGTTCAGGCCGCAATCAGTCTGCAGGCGGCCCAGGCTGCCGGTGACCAGGCAGCGTCGGACGTGGTCGTTGCGGAGGCAAAGGCGGTGCTGGCCGAGCAGGCTGACATGCTGATCGCGCGTTGGGTGGTGATCGAGGCTCAGCGGCACGGAGACGATCCTTATGGCGCGATCCCCGATCTTGACCTCGCCATCGCGCAGATGCCGATGGCTCGCGAATTAGAGGACATGAAGCTGTCGATCTATTCCCGGGCGGGCGACAGCGCAGCGGCCGGCATGCAGATGAAGCGGATGAACGAAAAGTTCCCCGATGATGAAGACCTGCGCCGGTGGCTGTTCGAATGGTATTACGAAACGGGCGACAAGTCGGGCGCGCTGGACTTGCTGCGGCGGCAGGCTGCCGATGCGCAGGACCGACCGGCGGCAAATCAGCGGGTCGTGGATTTTGCGCTGAAACAGTTCGGGCCTGAGGCTGCGTTGGCCGAACTGGAGTTGATCGCCGGTCAGACGGAGGACACGGCAGAAGAGCTGGTCTATCGGACCCAAGCCGCCCGGATCAACTTTGACATGGGGCAACATGACCAAGCGATCGCCCTGTTGCAGCAGGTGCTCCAGACCGCTGAGCCTTCGCTTCGCAGCCCCGAGACCCGTATGGCGCTGGTAAGCATGTTGATCAGTACGGGCGGGCTTGGTGCCGCACGTGCGCAGGTGGCAGAGATATTGCTCGAGGATCCGGGGCATGTGGAAGCGCTGAAGGTGCAAGCGGGCTGGCTGATCGAGGAGGGCAAAACAGAGGAGGCGCTGGGGGCGCTGCGCGTGGCGCTGAGCCAGAACACATACGATCCGAGCGTAATGGTCCTTATGGCCAAGGCTTACCGCGCCGGTGGCGAGACGACGATGGAGGGTGAACAACTGCGACAAGCCGTCAATGCTTCGGAAAGCGGTCCCTACGAATCGTTGCTGCTCTATCAGTATCAGATTCGCAACGGCCGCACCGAAACCGCCAGAGCGATTCTGGCGCAATCGCTGGCCAGTCATTCGGATGACTTGGGTTTGCTGGAAGCGCTTACCGCCGACGCCGTGGACCGACTGGACTGGCCGGAAGCGCATCGATATCTCGGCCAGTTGAGGGCAATTGACAGCATCCAAGCTCACACGGCAGCGGCGGCGCTGACTTCTGCCCTGGCTCTGAAGCAGGAATGGGCAGACCAGACCGAAGCCCTGTTGCAGTCGGCGCTTGGCAGTGCAACGCCAGAGCTTGTGCTGGCGCTGAAACGGTTGGGCCGTCAGATTGCCGAAGGCAGACTGCCGGATGCCCTTCTCACCATACATGACGAGCGGATCAGGCACCCGAACGACCAGAAGCTTCCCCTGCTGGAGGCGAGCTCTCAGGCGCTTCAGGGTGCGGTGCCTGAAGCAGAGGCCATATTGACGAGCCTGCTGCGGCAATCCCCGGATTCGGTTCCGGCGATCGAACTGTACTACAAGCTGTTACGGCAAGAACACCGCGATGCGGAAGCAACCGTGTTGCTGGACCGGGCGCGGCTGTTACTACCGCAATCGGTCCGGCTTGCCGTGCTGAAAGCACAGGAACTGCAAGCCGTGGGGGATTACGCCGCAGCGCTCGAACTCTACGAACAGGCGCAGCCCTTCGATCCCGGCAATCTTGAGCTTCTGGAGCCGCTAGTCCGCCTCGCGGCCGATCGCGCGAACGACGCATCGACGTTGGCTCGCATCATGTCGATAGCAGCACCGCTCGCCGCATCATCGCGGAACCGCCACAGGGACGCTTATGGCTGGCTGCGGTTCAGGCAAGGCGCCCTCGACGAATCGTTGACTCTGTTGCGGAGGGCTCGTTCCGGTTCGCCGGATGATCCCGTAATCCTGGATCACCTCGGAAGGATTCTGGCGGCGATGGGACATGACAGAGAAGCCTTCATGACACTGCTGCAGGCTGCTTCGCAGCTGCAACGTGCGAGTCTGCCAATACCCGCTGAATTGCAGCTTATGCTTGCCGCCATGATGGTCCGAGGGCCGCAATGACAGTGACAAATATGGCCGAGGCCCGACGCCTGAAGGAAACGCAAGAGCCCCGCACCAAGGCGTCCTGTGAATTCGATGCAGACCCTGTGCAGATTCCCCAAAGAGCGCATCCGCGCCGGCATCTGGCCGTGGCCCTGCCAGTTCGCACCTGGTCGGACCTAGCGCGACGCCAGACGGCCATGAACAGGGCGTCCATGACAGGGGTCGAATTCCTGCCGCCCTTCACCGACCAGTCCTACGATTCGCCTCGAAAGGAAGTCAAGAACGACTACGAATTATTGCCAAGGAAAAGGCGCGGGTGCGCTATGAATTCGGCAGCAAGGTCAGCGTCCCGCCCGCCAGTTGGTATCGGTTCTCGTCAGATCGCAAAGGCGAGCAAGCGTCGCAACAAGAGTGTTTCAGCTGCCGTGGCTCGGCGAACTGGCGGGCTCTGCGCTGAAGGACACCCGCAGGGGCAGGAACTGCGTGCACATCCTGACCGGTCTGCTGCGGCAATCTGTGTTCGGGCGGTTGGCTGGAGATAGGGATGTCAAAGAACCCGTCAGCATTGCTTCTGACTCGAGTCGTGGGCTGCGAGATGCGGCATCGCCGACCCGCCGCAATCATCTGAGTGAGCTACCCCCCAAAAATCGGACAGTGCCTTTCAGCGCGATCAGGCACAGCACTTCGAGTGCCGCCTCCAGTTCGCCGCCAGGATCGGCTGCCACCGTGGCCAGCGTCAGGCGCAGACGCGCGGCATAGGCCGAGACCATCATCCTGGTCCGCACACTCTGGCCCTTGTCGCGCGCCCCCCGCAGCGCCTTGCCGTCGATAGCGATCAGCCGCCCATAGACCGACTGCCGAAACAGCCCGTCGAGCCGGTGGACGGTGTTCTTGCCAGGGCGGCTGTCGCACAGCGCTGCTGACGCCAGATCGGATAGCCCGAGCGCGTCATCACACTCGCGCATCACCAAGACACCGCCGTCGGAACTGATCTGCGTGCCAAGGAACTCCAGCCGGACCCGGCGGTCGAAATCGACTCGATCACCCTGATCCGAACTCGCACCCGTTGGGTGATCAATGAAAAGCGCCCCTCGATGCCTTCAACGCCATGATTTATATAGGAAATATCACAATCAAGACAGCGAAATCAGCGGATTACTTGGGGAATGCGGGCTAATGCGGGTGCGAAAATTCGCCTTTATCAAATAGACCCAAAAGCCCTGCAAAGCACTGAGGGGCAAGCCGATGGCTGAGGAAGGCGGCAGACCTTGGGAAGCATTGCGGCGTGCCTACGCGCCCGCGCCTCGCACTGCCTTAGCCGCCTCGACCCTCTGCGCCGTTCCTGACCTCGATTTTGCTACGCGGCTTGACCTAGCAAAAGAGCGAGCCGCAATCATGGAATTTGTGGGCGGGCTATCCCGTGCGGATGCCGAAGACCTTGCATTCAAAGCCCACGGCTTGCCGTTATCCAAACCGGGAAAAGGTTAAGTCGTCTCCACTTTCTCTTGCGCTGGCGCTGGCCGATGCCCGGCAGATCGCCCGACGCCGCGAGCAGGTGCCCTTGGTCGGTGACGCTGACCGACACCTTGCCAGATCACGCCTCACCCTGGTGGTGGCCGGTCATGGTGCCCGATTCCGGGGCAGATCGCCCGACGCCTCGCCCTGGTGATGGTGGCTGGTGCCCGGCAGATCGCGCCTCGCCTAAAGTCAGTGGCAGGATCATTCTAAAGCTCGGTTATTCGACGAAAAACGTTGCGGTGGTAGCCCGGTGGTAGCCCGCAAAAACCAAGGGCTAAGTTTCTTTCACCTAAGCCCTTGATGTTGTTGGTGAGCCCGACGGGATTCGAACCCGTGACCTACTGATTAAAAGTCAGTTGCTCTACCAACTGAGCTACAGGCCCACAACAGGCTGGGTAATTAGAAAGATCGCCGTTCCCGGTCAAGAGCAAATCCGCCGCCTTCACCCGCATCTGGCAAATGCGCCCGTGCCGGTGTATGGCCCCGTCATGACAGCGTCACGCCCCCCCTCTGGTCTTCCGTTCCTGAAAATGCACGGTCTGGGCAACGACTTTGTCGTGCTTGACCGGCGGTGGCGCAGCATTCCTGTGACCGATGCACTGGTGCGCGCCCTGGGTGACCGGCATCGCGGGGTCGGGTTCGACCAGCTGGCGGTGATCGACGAGGTTGCCGGGGCCGATCTGGGGCTGACGTTCTACAACGCCGACGGCTCGGCTTCGTCGGCCTGTGGCAATGCGACCCGCTGCATCGCCCGGCACGAGATGTTGCGGACCGGGCGGGACCGGATCACGCTGCGCACCGAACGCGGGCTGCTGCAGGCCGAGGATGCGGGCGGCGGGCTGACGCGGGTGAACATGGGGGCGCCGTTTCTCGACTGGGCCGATATCCCGCTGGCGCAGGACACCGACACACTGCATCTGCCGATCAAGGGCGACCCGGTCGCAACCGGAATGGGCAACCCGCACTGCACGTTTTTCGTGGATGACGCGGCGGCGGTTCCGCTGGACAAGCTGGGGCCGAAGTACGAGCGGCATCCGCTGTTCCCGGCGCGGACCAATGTGGAATATGTGCAGATTCTGTCGCCAACCGCGATCCGGCTGCGAATCTGGGAGCGTGGCGTCGGCATCACACTGGCCTCGGGGTCCTGCGCCTGTGCGGCGGCAGTGGCGGCGGCGCGGCGCGATCTGACCGGGCGTCAGGTCTCGGTGCGTGTCGAGGGTGGCGTGCTGGAGGTGGACTGGCGCGACGACGGCATCTGGCTGACCGGCCCAACCATGCATGCGTTTGACGGCTGGCTGACTGCCGCGTTTCTGGCCGAACTGGCATGAACCACGAGGCCCCGATCTTTGCCACCTTTGGCTGCCGGCTGAACGCTTATGAAGCCGAGGCGATGCGCGAATTGTCCGCGGCCGCCGGGCTGGGGCAGGCGGTAGTGGTGAACACCTGTGCGGTAACGGCCGAGGCGGTGCGCAAGGCCAAGCAGGAAATCCGGCGGCTGCGGCGCGATCATCCGGACGCGATGCTGATCGTGACCGGCTGCGCGGCGCAGACCGAGCCGGAAACCTTTGCCGCCATGCCGGAAGTGTCGCGGGTGATCGGCAATACCGAAAAGATGCAGGCGGCGACCTGGGCCGGGCTGGCGCAAGCCCGCGATTTCATCGGACCAAGCGAGCGGGTGCAGGTCGACGACATAATGTCGGTACACGAAACCGCCGGGCACATGATTGACGGGTTCGGGCGGCACCGCGCCTATGTTCAGGTTCAGAACGGCTGCGACCATCGCTGCACCTTTTGCATCATCCCCTATGGCCGCGGCAATTCCCGGTCGGTCCCGGCCGGGGTGGTGGTCGAGCAGATCAAACGGCTGGTCGGAAACGACTATGCCGAAGTGGTACTGACCGGGGTTGACCTGACCTCATGGGGGGCTGACCTGCCCGGACTGCCCCGGCTCGGCGATCTGGTCCTGCGGATCCTGCGGCTGGTGCCGGATCTGGCGCGGCTCCGGATCAGTTCGATCGATTCCATCGAGGTCGATCCGGCGTTGCTGCAGGCCATCGCCGGCGAGCCCCGCCTGATGCCGCATCTGCACCTGTCGCTGCAGGCCGGCGACGACATGATCCTGAAACGGATGAAGCGGCGGCACCTGCGTGACGATGCGGTGCGGTTCTGTGAACAGGCGCGGGCGCTGCGTCCCGATCTGGTGTTCGGTGCCGATATCATTGCCGGGTTTCCGACCGAAACCGAACCGATGTTCGAAAACTCGCTGCGCCTGGTGCAGGACTGCGGCCTGACCTTCCTGCATGTCTTTCCCTTCAGCCCGCGCAAGGGCACGCCAGCTGCCCGGATGCCGCCGGTGAATGGCGCGGTGATCCGCGATCGGGCGGCACGGCTGCGGGCGGCCGGTGCCGAGGCTCTGACCCGGCATCTGGCGGCGCAGGTTGGCCAAGTGCATCGCATCCTGACCGAAAGCCCGCGCATGGGCCGCACCGAACAATTCACCGAGGTCGGGTTTGCCCGCGACCAGCCCGAGGGCCGGATCGTCGCCGCCGCCATTACCGGCCACGTCGCCGGTCGTCTGACCGCCTGAGCCATGCACCCGAACCCGGCCTTTCGTCAGACACCCGAAGCCATGTCGCTTGGCTTTGCGCGGGAACGTGGCTTCGGCATTCTGGCGGTGAACGCCCCGGGCGGCCCGCTGATGTCGCACATCCCGTTCTTGCTGTCGGACGACGGGCAGCAGGTCGAGTTGCATTTGGTCCGCTCCAACCCGATCATCGCCCTGCTGTCCGCGCCGCAGCCAGCCGTGATCGCGGTATCGGGGCCGGACGGCTATATATCGCCCGACTGGTACGGCATGGCAGATCAGGTGCCGACCTGGAACTATGTCGCCGTGCATCTGCGCGGCACGCTGCGGCTTGCCCCGCCGGAAGCGTTGCGCGACATGCTCGACCGCTTGTCGGCGACGTTCGAGGACAAGTTGCAGCCAAAGACCCCCTGGACAAGTGCCAAGATGTCGGACGGCGTGATGGACCGGATGATGCGCGCGATCCTGCCCTGCCACATGGCGGTGACCGGGGTCGACAGCACCTGGAAGCTGAACCAGAACAAACCCGATGCGGTGCGCCAGCGGGCCGCCGGAAGTGTCGCGGCTTTGGGCATCGGCAGCGACCTTGCGCTGTTGGCGGCGCTGATGCGCGGGGCGGGCCCGACTTGACCGGGGCTACCCGACCTTGAACATCCTGACCCGTGACGTTCGGCGCGACCGCTCCGCTACCCTGGCCCGTGGCAGGATGGACAGCACCGCCCCGCTGCCCTAATCTCTCCGTCGGAAGAGGAGACATCCAGATGCCCCTGCCACTTGTTCCCATCGCCGGTATCGCCATCCGCTACGGTGTGGTCGCGCTGGCCGGCTATGCTCTGGCCCGCAACATCCACCCCGGCCGCACCAGCCAGCAGACCGAGGAGGCAATGGACCAGACGCCCGAGGGCTTTACCGCACACGGACTTCGCGATGCCGATCAGGTCAACGCCACCGCCCGGTTTCGCCGGGTGATCCGGCTGACCCCGACCGGCCCGGGGGTAGAGATTGACGCCACCAACCTGACAAGACTGCGTTTTCGCCGGGTTTGAGATGGATGGCTGATAGCCGGCGTTCGATCGGGCGCCGCAACCGGCCGTGTCTAGGACATTGGCCAGCCTACGGAGGATGCCATGCCGTTTCAGTCAGCCATGCGCCAGACGCTGGCGCTATTGTCCCAGACCGAGGCGGTTGCCGCGCTTGGGGCCTCGCTTGCCACCGAGGTCGAAGTGACACCGTCGGTGGCACAGCGGCTGGCAAAGGTGACGGATCTGCTGGACCCGGAATCGATGCAGGGCCTGACGGTACCCGAGGCGGCCATCCTGCGGTCGATGATCCGCACCTTTTTCCGGCAGGCACTGGATTTGCTGGAAAACCCTGGGCGTCCTGCGCAATGGTCGTACGATGATCCGGTGATCTTGCAGAATATCGGTCAGGCCTCGCGGGTCATCATCAGGATGATCGTCGAAATGGCTGCCCGCAACCCGGCGCTGGCAGAGCGGCTGGCGCAACCGGGGCGGTTTCTCGACATCGGCACCGGCGTTGGCTGGCTGGCTATTGACGCGGCGCAGGCATGGCCCGCGCTGTCGGTGGACGGGATCGACATCTTTGAACCGGCGCTGGCGCTTGCCGCGCAAAACCTGAAAACCACCGAACTTGCGGGCCGCGTCAGCTTTCGCAATCAGGATGTCGCCACGCTGGCAGAGGCAGGCCATTATGCCGCCGCTTTCTTTGCCGGGCCTTTCATCCCGGCATCGGTTGTTCCGGGTGCGCTGGCCGCCTTGCACCGCGCCCTTGAACCCGGAGGATGGCTGTTTTTCGGCCTGTTCCGCGCGCCGCCTGCACCGCTGCCGCAGGCGCTTTTGCAATTGCGCATCACCAGATCCGGCGGCTACCCGTGGATGGTCGACGAAATTCGCGTTCTGCTCGACAGTCACGGCTTTGCCTTTGTCGACCTGTTGGAAAATGACAGCCCCGGACAGATTGTGGTTGGGCGCAGGAGATGATGATGAGGCTCTATCACTCCCCCACCTCGCCCTACGCCCGCAAATGCATGATTGTGCTGCAGGAAACCGGGCAACTCGGCGATGTCACGCTGGTCCCCGCCACTGGCACGCCACTTGATGCCAGCCAGATGCCGCTGGCACTGAATCCGTTGGGCAAGCTACCGGCACTGGAGCGTCCCGAGGGTCCGGCGCTTTATGACAGCCGGGTGATCTGCCGCTATCTGGATGACCGGGCCGGGGGGCGGCTTTACCCCGCCGCGCCACGTCTGTGGGATACGCTGGTGCTGGAGGCGACCGGCGACGGCATCGTCGATGCCGCGATCCTGATGGTCTATGAGGTGCGCATCCGCCCCGAGGACAGGCGCCTGCCGGACTGGGTCGAAGGCCAGTGGGCCAAGATCGCCCGCGCCCTCGACACGCTGGAGGCGCGCTGGATCAGCCACCTGCGCGGCCCGCTGGATATCGGCCAGATCGCTGTGGCCTGCGCGCTTGGGTATCTCGATTTCCGCCATGCCGCGCGGGAGTGGCGCAACGGTCACCCGGCCCTGGCGGCGTGGGAGGCAGCGATTGCAGTACGCCCTAGCCTTTTGGCGACCAAGCCGCCGGGGTGACCGCGTCGCCAAGCAGCCGGTTCCGCTCTACTTGCACGCCGCTCAGCAAACCGTCCGGAAGCGTTCGACGATTACGTCCAGCACCTCTGCGGGATCGCGGGTCCACCAGTTCTGCGCCGAAAACACCTCGACCTCGCACGGGCCGGCATAGCCCGCCGCCTCCACCGCCCGGCGGATCGCCCGCAGGTCGGCGACACCATCGCCCATCATGCCGCGGTCCAGAAGCACGTCGCCGGTGTCGGCCAGCCAGTCGCACAGATGATAACCAAGGATGCGCGCCGCCCCGGCCCTGAGCAGTTGCGCCGCCAGGTCGGTGTCCCACCAGACGTGATAGACATCGACTGCCACCCCGACATTCGGCGCCGCGATCCGCTCGCACAGGTCCACCGCGTCGCGCATCGTCGTCAGGCACGACCGGTTGCCGGCATAGATCGGGTTCAGCGGCTCCAGCGCCAGCCGGACGCCGCGCGCGGCGGCATAGGGTGCTGCTTCGGCCACCCGGTCCGCGACCAGACCCAGACTGTCGCCCACGCCCTTGCTGCCTGGCTCGATGCCGCCGACCACAATGGTCAGCGCCGGTGCCGTCAGACCGGCAGCCATGTCGATTGCTGCGCGGAACTCGTCCATGACCGCTGTCCGGCCACGCGGTGCCAGCGGCCCGACCAGGAACGGTGATCGGCACAGACCCACCACCGAAAGGCCCGCGGCCCGGGCCCGGTTGCCGATCTCAATTGCCCGGCTGCCGATTTCGCGGCGCCAGAAGACGATGCCGGCAAAGCCGCGTGCGGCACAGGCGTCGATCACCCGTTCGACCGGCCATCCGGCTCCGGCCCCGTCCACGTTGTGACCAAGGCTCGCCGTGTTCAGGGCCAGCGCCGAATGGTCCTGCGAAAAGTCCCGCACCTCAGACGCCATAGATCGACAGCAGGCGCCGCATCCGGTGCACCGCCAGTTCCGGCTCGCGCAGCAGGCCACAGCCATCTGCCAACCGGAACAGTTCGGTAAAATCCGGCAGCGGCCGCATCGCCTGCGCGCCGTTCAGCATGACGAAATGCTCCTGAAAGCCGTTCAGCCAGGCCAGGAACACCACGCCGGTCTTGTAATATTGCGTCGGTGCCCGAAAGATCAGCCGGGCCAGCGGCACCGTCGGGTCCAGGGTGGCGCGAAAGCCGGCCTTGTCACCGGCACCCAGCCGGTCCACCGCGTGGGCCGCTGCCGGGGCCAGCGGGTCAAAGATGCCCAGCAGCGCATGCGAATGGCCGTGCGCGTCGCCTTCGATCAGTTCCGGATAATTGAAATCATCGCCGGTATACATCTTGACCCCCGCAGGCAGGCGGCGGCGCATCCGGATTTCCTTGTCCTTGTCCAGAAGCGATATCTTGATCCCGTCGACCTTCGCGACATTGGCGTTGATCACCGCCAGCGCGGTTTCCATGGCGGCCTCGAAATCCGTGCCCCCCCAATAGCCCGCCAGGGCCGGGTCAAACATCTCGCCCAGCCAATGCAGCACCACCGGATGCTCGCTGGCCGTCAGAACGTCGGAATAGACCCTGATATAGTCCTCGGGGGCCTTTGCCGCCGCCACCAGCGCCCGGCTTGCCATCAGGATGATCCGGCCGCCTAGGGTCTGGATCGCCTCAAGCTGATGCAGATAGGCGGCGCGTACTGCATCCAGCGAATGGGTGCCCGGTGCCAGTTGATCAGTGCCGCAGCCGTTGGCCACCAGCGCATCCGGCAGTTCGGCTCTGGTGCGCCGGATCAATTCCAGCGCCCCCGGCCAGTCCAGCCCCATGCCGCGCTGAGCGGTATCCATGGCCTCCGCTATGCCCAACCCCAGTCCGGCCAGATAGCGGCGGAATGCCATGGTCGGGCCCCAGTCGACGCTGGCCCGGCCCGACGGATCATTGGCGGTAAAGGGATCGGCAACCACATGCGCGGCCGAATAGACGACCCGCACCGGGGTTCGGCCCAGCACGGCACCGGTAATCGGCGTGCCGGTCAGGGTATAGTCCGACATCCGGCCAGTGGTATCGGGTAGGGCAATCTTCATATCCTAGCCTCAGAAGCGGGGAACCAGCATCCCGGCGTCGGCCGAGATTACCTGTCCGGTGGTGTAGGGCAGCCTGCCGGTGGCAAGCGACGCGATGATGCTGCCCAGTTCGGCGGGCTGGCCTATGCGCGGGAACAGCGTCAGCCCGTCCGCCGCGCGTTTGGCGTAGCTTTCGATGACCGGGGCGGTCATGTCGGTGGCGATCAAGCCCGGCTGCACGTCATAGACCGCAATGTCATCCGCCCCCAACCGCACTGCCAGCGCCTTGG
Organism: Paracoccaceae bacterium; assembly: GCA_031401675.1. GTDB lineage: Bacteria > Pseudomonadota > Alphaproteobacteria > Rhodobacterales > Rhodobacteraceae > JANNRR01. The sequence continues at coordinate 65,205 of JANNRR010000084.1, read as the reverse complement.
AGACCATCGCGGCGGCAGCCTTGGACGCGCAATATTCGGCCCGTTGCACCGCCACCGCCGAAGCGTTCGCTGACGTGACGTTCACGATGCAATGGAACAGCGCCGGGCGTGGCCGCGCCAGCAACCGGCGGGCAAAGGCCTGACTCAGAAAGAACATGGCCTTGCTGTTGACGGCCAGACAGCGATCCCAGCTTGCCTCTGTCACCTCCAGAAGGTCACCACGCGACAGCACACCGACACCGGCATTGTTTATCAGCGTGGTCAAGGGACCCAGCGAAGCTTCGATTCGCGCCAGATGCGCGTCGAGTGACTGGATGTCGGTCACGTCGAATGCCGCCGCGATCATCGGCACGCCCAGCCCCGCGATCCGGGCGGCCGCCGCCCGCAGATCGTCATCCTCGTCCGGCCCGTTGATCGCCACGGCAAAGCCTTCGCGGGCCAGCGCTTCTGCGGCGGCAAGCCCGATGCCGCGTGTCGATCCGGTTATCAGGGCAACCTGCCTCATCCCAATGCGCCTTTCCTCAGGACTGCCAGTACAGGGATCATGCGCCGGGACTGGCCGGTGCTGTCAATGCCCGGTGCGGCTCCGCTACGTTCCCGGCCCCAACCCGTGTGTTCTGTTCAGATGCATCCCCTCGGCCCTTCAGCGTCGTTTAGTAACCATCTGGTTACAATATTTGCTGCCCGGCCGAAAGGTCAAGCCCAAATCCGTTGTGTCTGGCTGACAGGGCTTGTCGTGAGTATGGCGTGGGCGTATTAATTCACCAAACAGTTACTTCAATCTCTGAAATTGGCCATGCCAGTTCAAGCGAGGATGATCACATGTGTCCCACTCATAATCGCAAGATCGACCGCGCCACAAGAACGGCAGCCTGCCCGATTTTCATGCCGGGGGCCATTGCCGAGCACATCCGGACCGCCGGCGCCTGGGTTTCGGCATGACGGGCATGGACCTGCGCCCCGGTTCCTATGGATACGGTGATCTGGCCAACGGCGACAGCTGGTTGACCGGCCAGGCAACGATCACCCTGGCAATGATCGATGCCTTTGCCGCTGTTTCCGGTGACCGGTTCGAGATTCACATGTCGACGGAAGGCGCTGTCCGCTATGGCTTCCGCGACCGTGTTGCGCACGGGCTGCTGGTTCTGTCGGTGATCGACGGGTTGAAGAACACCAGTCCGGTCCAGCTTCGGGCAGTAGCTTCGCTGGACTGGCAGTGGACGTTTTCGGCCCCGGTCTATGCCGGCGACACAGTCAGGGCGCGGATCGCCGTCGAAAGCATCGGTCTGACCAGCAAGCCGGATCGCGGCATTCTGATGCTGAGCTTTTCGGTGACTAACCAGCGGCAGGAGATCGTCCAGAAAGGCACGAACCAACTGATGGTCCTGATCTGACGCGGTGTTTTCGCCGGGGCTAAACCGCTTCAGGGCTGTGCTGCATTATGCCACAGAACGCCTGTCCGCTTGCCCTGCAAGACCCTATCGTACCAGAATCGCACGGAAATCGTTGACATTTGTCCCGGTCGGCCCGGTCATGAACAGGTCGCCCAGCCGGTCGAACGCCCCCCAGGCGTCATTGCTCGCCAGTGCCGCCGTCGGGTCTGCCCCCATCGCCCGCAGCCGTGCCATGCTGGCGCCATCGGCAAAGGCGCCGGCGTTGTCCTCGGACCCGTCGATCCCGTCGGTATCTGCGGCCAACCCGGCAAATGGCACGCCTTCTGCGGCCAGCGCCAGCGCCAGCAGAAACTCGCTGTTCCGCCCGCCCCGTCCGGTGCCTCGAATTGTCACCGTCGTCTCGCCGCCCGACAGGATCACCACCGGTCGGGCAAAGGGCCGGCCCCGCAGTGCAACCTCGCGGACGATGGCGGCATGCACCCGCCCGACATCCCGCGCCTCGCCTTCGATTGCGTCCGACAGGATCACCGCCGGAACACCCAAAGCCGCCGCCCGCGCCGCCGCTGCTTCCAGCGACAGCCGTGCCGAGGCGATCACCTGAACCTTGTTCCCGGCAAACACCGGATCATTCGGCAGCGGTGCCAGTCCCTGCTCGCCTGCCAGCCAAGCGGCGACCGATGCGGGCAAAGCGATCCGCCACGCCGCCACCATGGCCCGTGCCTCTGTCCGGGTCACACGGTCCGGCACCGTCGGGCCCGAAGCGACTTGCGCCGGATCGTCGCCCGGCACATCCGACACCACCAGACTGACCACCCGCGCCGGATGGCACGCCGCCGCCAGCCGCCCGCCCTTGATGCCAGAAACCTGCTTGCGGATCGCGTTCATCACCGAAATCGGCGCACCCGAGGCCAGCAGCGCCCGGTTCAGCCCAGCCTCGTCCGCCAGCGTCAACCCGTCAGGCGGGCAGGGCAGCAGCGCCGAACCGCCGCCGCAGATCAGCGCCACCACCAGATCGTCAGGTCCCAACCCCCGAACCGCCTGAAACAGCGCCGCCGATGCCTCCAGTCCGGCAGCATCTGGCACCGGATGCGCGGCCTCGATAACCCGGATTTGGGAACAGACAGCGCCGTAACCGTAGCGGGTGACCACAATACCGGACAGCGGGCCCCGCCACAGCCGCTCGAACGCCGCTGCCAGCTGCGCCGCGCCCTTGCCGGCGCCGATCACCACGCAAAGCCCCTTTGGCCGCGCCGGCAGATGCGCCCGCAGTGCCGATTCAGGGTCGGCGGCCTGCACCGCCGACTGGAACAATCCGGTCAGAAAGGCGCGGTCGTCGGGTGTCATCATACCTCGACGTCACAGACGAACACACCTTCGGCCCCACACTGCAATTCCGCTACAAGTCGACCACCGATGGCCTGATGCACCGGGTCGGCCAGATAGGCGTCGCGCACCGAAATATCGCGGAAATCGAACCAGAACAGGTCGTTGAACCCCCGCACCAACGGCAGTTCAACCGACACATTGGCAAAGCTGCGAAAGGCCAGGATGCCGTCGATATGCCCCGACAGGCCCTGCAGTTCGCCGTACAATCGGTCCCGGGTGGCAGCCGTGGTGCCGGGTTTGAACCGCAAGGCAACTATGTGGCGGATCATGTCAGTCCTTGCTCCCGAACCGGGGTTTGCGTTTTTCGTGAAAGGCGCTAAGCCCTTCGGCCAGCTCGTCAGACCCTGCCGCCACCGCACCGGCCAGCGCCTCTAAAACCCGCTCCAGGTCCTCGCCATCAGCGGCATTGATCAGCATCTTGGTAATCTCGGTGGCCTGACCTCCCCGGGTCAGCAGTTGCCTGGCCACGGCATCGGCCGCAGCCAGCCCGGCACCGGTCGCCACCACCTGATCCACCAAGCCCAGCATCAGCGCCTGATCGGCTGTGAAAACCTCGCCGAACAGTGCCATCCGCCGCACCGCCTGCGCCCCGAACCGGCGCACTGCGCGCTGGGTTCCCGACCAGCCCGGGATGATGCCGATGCCGGTTTCCGGCTGGCCGATCCTGACATGCGCCTCGGCGATCCGCAGATCGGCGCAGGCGGCCAGTTCCAGCCCGCCGCCCAGCGTGTGGCCATTCAGAACCGCGATCACCGGCTGCGCCAGACGGGCCAGCGCATCGAACGCGGCATGGCCATCGCGCACCCAGTGCCGCCCGAAGTCCTGCGGTGACCAGCCGCTCCACGCCGCAATGTCGCCGCCCGCCGAAAACGCCTTGCCGCCTTCGCCGGTCAGAATGACCACCCGCGCCGCCGACCGCTCGATCCGGCGGCACAGCGGGATCAGCGCGTCGACCATTCCGGCATCCAGCGCATTCAGCTTGTCGGCGCGGCGGATCGTCAGCCGCGCCACCTCTCCATTGATCACCAGGTCAAGCCGTGAGTCGGTCATAACGACAATCCAAACAGCCCCGGCTGCCACAATGCGGCGTCCATAGTCCTGACGCCCGGCGCCACCCGCAACGGCGTCGCGGCCTGATCCAGAATGTCTCGCTCCAGGTCCAGCCCCGGTGCAACTTCGGTGATCACCAGCCCATCCTCGGCCAGCCTTATCACGCAGCGTTCGGTCACATAGGTGATGTCCTGGCCCTGCATCCGCGCCCGTCGCCCTGAAAAACTGACCTGATCGACTTTCGGCACGATCTTGGCCACCTTGCCTTCCTTGTCGATCACCAGCCTGCCGTCCACCAGACTCATTTTCGCACCGGCGTTGAAATTCCCGGAAAACACGATCTTGCGCGCCCGCGCCGTGATGTCGACAAAGCCGCCGGCCCCGGCTGTGCGATGTGGTGTGGCCGACAGCCGCGACACGTTGACCGAGCCTTCGGCGTCAATCTCCAGAAACGACAGCAGCGAACAATCGAAGCCGCCTGCCTGAAAGTAGCAGAACTGGTGCGGCGAGGCGACGAAGGCCTCGGCGTTCGCGGCGCAGCCGAACTTGAAATCCAGAAGCGGAATACCCCCGACGGCACCCTGCTCGATCACCCAGGTGACCTTGCCGTGGTGGCCCTCTTCCAACAGCACGCGCGGCACGTTCGCCGAAATGCCAAAGCCGATGTTCACCGCCCAGCCCGCCCGCAACTCCTGCGCCACCCGGCGTGCGATCACCTTGGCCACATTGAACTCCGGAATGCTGAAACTGCTCAGCGGCCGGAACAGCTCACCCGAAATCGCCGGATCATAAGGCGTGCCGGTGGTCTGCAATTGATCCGGGGCCTCGACCACCACATCCACCAGAATCCCCGGCACCCGGACGTCATGCGGGCGCAGGCTGCCGTTCTGCGCAACGCGGCGGACCTGCGCAATCACGATCCCGCCCGAGTTGCGGGCGGCCAGTGCCATTTCCATCGCGCCCAGCGTCGCGCCTTCCTGCTCATAGGTCAGGTTGCCGTTCTCGTCGGCGGTCGAAGCCCGAATGATCGCGACATCGGGGTGGATCGCCGGAAAATGCAGCCAGTCCTCGCCGGCAAAATCGACCCTTTGCACCAAAGGCATGGCCCGCGCGCTGGCGTTCATCGCGCAACCCTCCTGATCGGGGTCAACAAAGGTGTCCATGCCGACCTTGGTCAGCACCCCCGGCCGTTTCGCCGCCCCCTCGCGCAGCATGTCGAACACGATGCCCGAGGGCACGTTGTAGGCCGCCACTTCTTCGTTCAGTATCATCTGCCAGATCAGCGGCGGCTCGGCGTTCGTCGGGCCCGAAGGATAAGACCCGCCGATCACCTTGGCCAGCAGTCCCGGCCGGGCGATGTGGTCGATCCCCAAGGTGCCGAACATGTCGCCTGCGGCAATCGGATGGATCGAGGTCAGCGCGCGCGGGTGCCCTTCGGTATCAAACCGCGCGCCGAGCGCTGCCAGCACTGCATCAGGGCAGCACAGACCTGACGAGGAATTGACCGCCACCACCGCCCCGTCCCGGATCAGCGCCACGGCCTGCGCTGCGGTTTTCAGCTTCGTCATCGGGTTCCTCCTTGCCAGGCGGCACCGTATTAAGTAACCAACCGGTTATCAGCTAGACCACGGCCTGCAGCCCGGTTCAAGTGGGATCCGCCGTTCCCTTTCACCCTATCGAGTAGTGCTGCCATGAACATCTGTTTTCAGCACAGTTACCAGCGCGCCTTCGGCACCTGGCCGCTGAAAGGTACGGTCTTGCACGATGCGATCCTTGCCGCCGCCACCGCCGGCTACCGCGCTTTTGATACCGCGCAAGGCTATGGCAACGAGGCATCGACCGGTTCCGCCCTGATCGCCACCGGCATTCCGCGCGAACAGTTGTGCATTACCACCAAGGTTATGCATGCCAACTACAGCGAAAGCCGGTTCCTGCCCTCGGTCGAGGCCAGCCTGCAGGCGCTACAGATCAGCGCCGTCGATATCCTGTTGCTGCACTGGCCGGCACCGGACGGCGATATCGCCCCGTCGCTGCGACTGCTGCAACAGGCGCATGACCGCGGACTGGCCAGCAACATCGGTCTGTCCAACCATACCGCCGCCATGATGCGGCAGGCCCGCGCCAGCCTGCATGTCGCGCCGGTGACCAATCAGGTGGAGTTTCATCCGCTGATCGATCAGTCCCGGCTGATGGCCGCCGCGCTGGAAACCGGCATCCCGCTGTCGGCCTTTTGCGCAATGGCGCGGGGTGAAGTGTTCAAGTATCCGATCTTTGCCACGATCGGCGCTGGCTATGGCAAATCCGCAGCCCAGGTGGTGCTGCGCTGGAGCCTGCAAAAGGGCGTGCCGGTCAACACCATGTCCACCAATCCGGCCAATATCCGCGCCAATTTCGAGGTGATGGATTTCATCCTGTCAGCCATCGACATGGCACGGATCGACGCGATGACGGCCACCGGCCTGCGTCTGATCGGCAAATCCGAGGTGCCGTGGGCACCAGACTTTGACTGAGCCGCAAGCGCCTTTGGGCAGAAACGCTGACGGGTCCTGTTGCCCCGCTTAGGAATTGCCCCGGATCAGGTCGGCGGCCTTTTCGCCGATCATGATGGTGGCGGCATTGGTGTTCGACCCGACCAGGCTGGGCATCACCGAACTGTCGCAAATCCGCAGCCCGTCCAGCCCGTGCACGCGCAGGTTCGGGTCAACCACCGCCAACTGGTCCACCCCCATCCGGCAGGCCGAAACCGGGTGATACGAGGTGCGGCCGTACTGCCGGGCAAACGCCTCGCAATCGGCCTGCGACCGCACGTTGCCGTCCGGAAACCGGACTTCGCGAATGTATTTCTGCAGCGACGGCTGGCTGAAAATCTCACGGCTGATCCTGACGCCCTCGACTGAGATGCGCAGATCGTCCGGTTCGGCCAGGAAATTCGGGTCTATGACGGGCATGTCCCTTGGATTTGCCGACCGCAAAGTGACGGTGCCCCGGCTTTTCGGCCGCAAAGTGTAGGAATTCAGCGTCACGCCGGACGACCCCTTGGGCACCGACGGCACTCCCGCCTCGGCCCCGGCCCCGCACAGAAAGTGAAATTGCAGATCCGGGCAGGGCTTGTCGCGGTCGGCGTACCAGAACGCCCCGCCTTCTACCACATTCGACGTGATCGGGCCGGATTTGAAAAGCGTGTACTCGATCCCGGCCCACAGGGCCCAGTGCGGCCTGTTGTACTTGTCCAGACTCTCATGGCCCTTCAATTCGGCGACGATATCGATGCCGAAATGGTCGGTCAGATTCTGCCCGACGCCGGGCAGGTCCTGCACAACCGCGATGCCGTGGCTTTGCAATTGCGCTGCGGGCCCGACACCGGACAACAGCATCAGCTTCGGGCTGCCGATCGCCCCCGAGGTCACGATCACTTCGCTGTCGGCCCGGATCAGTTCCGTCTCGCCGCCCTGATAGTAGTCGACGCCGATCGCCCGTCTGCCCTCGAACCGGATGCGCGTCACCAAACCGCCGACGATCAGCATCAGATTGCCCCGTTTCAGCGCCGGGCGCAGATAACCCACCGCCGCCGAACAGCGCCGATTGTTGCGCGTCGTCGTCTGGTAAATCCCGGCCCCGTCCTGCTTTGGCCCGTTGAAGTCCGGGTTATAGGGTATCCCGTATTCCTGACAGCTCTGCACGAACGCCAGCGAGGTCGGGTTCGGGTCCGGCACGTTCGAAACGCCCATCGGGCCGTCGGTGCCATGCCAGTCGCCCGACAGGATGGTGTTGCCTTCTGACCGCAGGAAATACTTCTGAATGTCCTTGAAGCCCCATCCCGCCGCGCCCTCCTCGACCCAGCGGTCATAGTCCGACGGGTGGCCACGCGTGAAAACCTCCGCGTTGATTGACGATCCGCCACCCAGCACCCTGGCTTGGGCGTAGGGGATTTCGCGGTTGTTGGCGTGCCGTTGCGGTGCTGTCGTCAGCCCCCATGTCAAAGGCCCGCCGGTCATCCTGGCAAAGCCGACCGGCATGTGGATCAGCGGGTTGCTGTCGCGCCCGCCCGCTTCGATCAGACAGACGCGCACGGCGGGATTCTCGCTCAGCCGCGCCGCCAGCACGCACCCTGCCGACCCGCCTCCGACGATCACATAGTCGAACCCCTTTGCCATCATCGGGTCCCCCACGACCGGCGGCGGCAATTGTTAGTCATATGCGCGGCAATACCGGCAAGCGAAAAGCCAAGTTCCATCGATGCCCAACCCAAAGAATTGCCCGCCCCGCGCCAGTTGCCAGTTGCCAGTTGCCAGTTGCCAGTGACCTTACAGCCGACTTTGCGTGGGGCAAAGGTTGACCGGAGTATCTGGTGAAGCTGGTCCATCACACGGCTCCCGGCGTGGTCAGCTTGCGTACCTGCGCCCTGTTCTCTAACGCACAATCCGGTTACTTCGTGACCCTCGCCAAAGTCAAGGATTTCCCGCACCGGAATTGTCGATCGCGGCAAGCAACGGCTTTGACGCGGGCTTGGCGCGGCGACTATAGATGGACGGACGGCCCGACGATGACGGGCTGAAAGGGCTGAGCAGTGACCACGACGGCACCGATCGCAATTCCACCCGCCAAACCGCGTACGCGTGACGCCCAGGCGACCAAGGCCCGCATCCTTGATGCCGCCAAAAAGGAGTTTGCGCGCAATGGCCTTGGTGGTGCCCGCGTCGATGTGATCGCCGAAAAGGCCCTGGCGAACAAACGGATGATTTACCACTATTTCAAAAACAAGGAGGGGCTGTTCCAGACCGTTCTGGAAGAAGCCTATATCGACATCCGTACCGCCGAACAGAAGCTGAACCTCGACCATCTGGAGCCTGCGGCAGCGCTGGAACGTCTGGTCCGCTTTACCTGGGCCTACTATCTGAAAAACCCCGAGTTCATCACGCTGGTCAACAGCGAGAACCTGCACCGGGCGAGACACCTGAAGAAATCCGAGGTACTCAGGGTCCACAGCCGCCGGTTCGTGTCGATGGTCGAAGCAATTCTGGCCCGGGGCGTGGCGTCGGGCCAGTTTCGCGCCGGCATCGACCCGGTGCAGCTGAACATCACCATCGCCGCCATCGGCTACTATTACCTGACCAACCGCTTTACCGGGTCCTTCCTCTTTGAACGCGACCTGATGGCCAAGGACGCGCTCGACGCGCGGCTGCAATTCAATATCGACACCATCCTGCGGCTGGTCAGTGCCCCGGGCACGGTCCTTCCGGATTGAAACGCAACGCGTTGAGCTTGAAGATTCCGATCACGGGCCGCCGTTCGGTCGGTCCCCCAGTCGACTGTCTGTACCGAAAATCCGGCATTGGCCTTTTGCGGGCCTGCCCGACAAGCCGGCCGAGGGCCTGCCTGGCGGACCTGCGGGGCAGCGGATCGTCGCCTGTTCTGACCAAACAAGCCGCCAGCCACCGCGAATCGCGTTTACGCAAGGGTAGCTTTGGAGTATCCTTGAAGTTGTAGTCCCGTTTGCCTTTTCGCCTGTTCGATCAGTTTTGCGTAGCCCTGAACCTGCGACTTTCGCGGCAATTTCAATCAGGTAATCCATGATCGGCGACACTTTGGAATTTATCCGCAAAGCGCTGGTCGCCTATCTGGGTGTGGCCGACGGCGAAGTGACGGTTGCCTCTGCCCAGACCCTGAATGACGTGGCGGCGCAGGGTGTCTATATTTCGCTGATCAACGTCGAGGAGGAAGCGGCACTCCGCAACCTGCCGCATGTCGAGCGTCGGGCCGGCCTGTCGGTGCGGATCGAGCCGCCGGTGTTCCTGAACCTCTACCTGCTCTTTGCCTTTGATTTCGCACCCTATGCGACGTCGCTGGTGCGGCTGGGCGACACCATCGAGATGTTCCAGCAACAGCGCTGGTTCGGCCCCGAAACCCAGACCGGTCCGGGGGTCGTCCCGTTCCCGCCCGGGCTGGAGCGGCTGGTGTTCGAACTGGTCAACATGAACTTCGAAGCTTTGAACAACCTGTGGGGGATTCTGGGCGGGGCCTATTTCCCGTCGGTGGTCTACAAGGTGCGGCTGGTCAAGGTTCAGGCCGACGCGCCGCTGCCGGAGCCAGAGATTACCACGATCCGGCTTGATACGGTGCTGACATGACTTTGATCGCCTTTCGCCCGGCCTATTCAGTCACCGCCGAGGACGCCGGCGACGGATCGGCACTGCCCGGGTTGGCGTTCCATCCGACCGAGGCGACACGGCACCGGTTGGCGGATCAGGGGCTGGTGTTCCGGGCGCGCACCGGCGGCTTTCAGCTGTTCGCGCAGATCATCGGCGGCACCGGCGGCGTGCGGCGCGCGCCGATCCGGGCAGAGCTTGTGCTGGTGTTCGGCATCCGCCTGACCGATCAGGGTTTCTCCAGCCGGTATGGGCCGGATCTGACTGCGCAGACCGGCCCGAACCTGTTTCTGACCAACCGGATCGACGCAGGGTCGGCCCGTTCGTCTGGTGCGCTGACGGTGGCCGCCGACGTGGGGCAGGCCGATGCGGTGCGTCTGGTCGGGCGGCGGTTTCTGGCAAGGACCAACCTGAACGTCTCACCTGTGCCCACGGCGCTGGCTCTGACGACGGCGTACGCCCCGGTCCGCGCCCTGCCCGACGTCGCGATAGCCGCAAGTACCGGCGAGCCGCAGGTTGCCGTCGATCTGATGACCTTTCCCGAACGTACATTCACATTGGCCCCGAAACCGCCGGGAACGGTGCAGGTCCGGCATTATGCCGAAACTGAACTGGCCGGGCGCGGCGCTTTCGGAGTGCTTGAACTGGCGCTGTTTCCGGTTCCCGGACCAGAACCGGCCGGGGGCCGCAACTTTATCGCCCGGTTCCGACGAAGACCCTGACCCCAAACCCGCAGCCTTCACCGACAGAACAAGAGGTCTTTCATGGCAAGCTATGCAACACCCGGCGTCTATATCGAGGAAATCGCGGTGTTTCCGCCCTCGGTTGCCGCCGTTTCAACCGCAATCCCGGCCTTCATCGGCTATACCCAGAAAGCTGCCGAACCGTCCGGCAGGTCGCTGACCAACGAGCCGACGCGCATCACCTCGCTGAAAGAATATGAGCAACTGTTCGGCACAGCGCCGATGCATGCCATGGCCATCGATCTGAAAAAGGTGGTGAATGCCAGCGGTGCCTATCTGCGCACTGATGTTGGCTGGACCGGGGCGAAACCGGCGCTGCCAACGCAGTTCCTCTACTATGCACTGCAGCTCTACTTCGCCAATGGCGGCGGGCCGTGCTACATCCACTCGGTCGGCAACTTCACCGCTGCTGCCGCGCAGGTGGATTTCACCGATGCCATCACTGCGCTGGAAGCGGTGGACGAGCCGACGCTGCTGCTGTTCCCCGACGCCGTACGCCTGACCGACGCCCAGCACGGCGCGGTGGTCGATGCGGCGCTGACCAGTTGCAACAAGATGCAGGACCGCTTCACCGTTGCCGACGTGCGCAATGCCATTGCCGGCGGCACCGATACCGGTGCCGATGTCAGCACCAATTTCCGCGCCGTGGTCACCAAGAACACCGTCGATTTCCTGAAATACGGTGCCGCCTACTTCCCCTATGTCACCACGCTGGTGCCGTTCGAGACTGATGACGCCAGCGTGACGCTGACCGCCTATGATCTGCGGACGCTGAATGCCGACGGCACCACGACCGATGCCGCCGTGGCCGGGGCAGCCGGTACCACACTGGCCGCTGCCGCCCTTGCCACTACCGAAACCGCGGTTTACGCCGCCATCCGCGCCTTTCTCGATCAGGCGACCGTCACCCTGCCGCCGTCCGGCGCGATTGTCGGCATCTATGCCCAGACCGACCGCACCCGCGGCGTCTGGAAGTCGCCGGCCAATGCCGGAATTGCACTGGTGACCGGCACCGCCGTGCCGATCACCAACGATTTGCAGGACGGGCTGAACATCGACGCCACCACCGGCAAATCGGTCAACGCTGTCCGCGCCTTCTTCGGCAAGGGCACCTTGGTCTGGGGCGGCCGTACCCTGGCCGGCAACGACAACGAATGGCGCTACATCAACGTGCGGCGGTTCGCCAATTTCGTCGAGGAATCGGTGGGCAAGGCCATCGCTGGCTTCGTGTTCGAACCCAACAGCGCCAACACCTGGGTCAAGGTGCGATCCATGATCGAGAATTTCCTGATCAACCAGTGGCGCGTCGGGGCATTGATGGGGGCCAAGCCGGAACATGCCTTCCGCGTCGCGGTCGGCCTTGGCCAGACCATGACCGCCCAGGATGTGCTGGACGGTTACATGATCGTCGAGGTGCATATGGCCATCGTGCGGCCGGCCGAGTTTGTCGTGCTGCGCTTCATGCAGAAACTGCCCGAATCCTGAGGCGGCAGGCCGATGCCGCGCGTTCTGTCCCCAGATGCTGACAAAGGAGCCTGATCATGGCCGACTATCCACTGTCGAAGTTTCACTTTCAGGTCGATTGGGGCGGTGCCCGGATCGGCTTTACCGAGGTGACCGGACTTGATGTCGAAAACGAGGTGATCGAGTACCGCGAAGGCGTGAACCGGGAGTATTCCAAGCAGAAAATCCCCGGGCTGAAGAAATTCGGCAACATCACCATGAAGCGCGGTGTGTTCGCCTCCGACAACGATTATTTTAACTGGTTCAACACCGTGACCCTGAACAAGATCGAACGCCGCGATGTGACCGTCAGCCTACTGAACGAACAGCACGAGCCTGTGGTGGTGTGGAAGATCAAGAATGCCTGGCCCGCCAAGATCGCCTCGACCGATCTGAAGGCCGACGGCAACGAGATTGCCATCGAATCCATCGAACTGGCGCATGACGGCCTGACGATCCAGAACGAGTGACCGGCGATGACGTTGTATGTACCGCCCGTCGGTTTTCACTTCAGCGTGCATTTCGACCTGCCCGACGCAACCGCCAGCGACGTGCGGTTTCGCGACGTGGCCGGGCTGACGATGGAACTGGAAGAACTGAGCTATGCCGAGGGTGGCGAGAACCGGTTTTCGCACCGGCTGCCAGTGCGGGCGCGCTATCCCGACCTGGTGCTGAAGCGGGGGCTGCTGGTCGACAGCGGGTTGCGCGACTGGGTGCGCAACGCGGTGGAAAACCTGATCATTGTGCCGGTCACCGTCTGGGTGACCCTGCTGAACGAGGCGCACGACCCGCTGCAGACCTATACCGTGGTCGGGGCCTGGCCGAAGAAATGGGTAATTTCCGATTTCAGCGCGGAATCGAGCGCGCTTGTCGTCGAAAGTCTGGAACTGGCCTACCGGCATTTCCGGGTGGGCTGAGGGCTGTCACCAACGAATGAGGGTCTGGCGATGCCGGTTTTCGTGAACGAAGTGGTGATCACCGGGGAAATATCGGGCGCGGCCCCCGCTTTGAAAGGCGCGTCCGCCAACCCCTCGGCGGGCCTCAGCGCCGCCGACCGCGAAAAGCTGGTGGCAGAGATTTCGGCGGCAGTGTTTCGAAAGCTGGAACATGCGCTTGACCGGATGACGGAGCGATAGGCGATGGATGGGGCCCTGCTGAAACTGACGATCATTCCGTTCAAGGACAGCGGCAGCGGCATCATGGGCCCGCCCGCCGGGCCACCCTTTATTGCGCAGTTCAACCCGGAAACCTACACCGACACCACCGAATACGGGCTGGACGAAAAGGACCCGGCGCAGGGGGAAACCACCGCCGAAGCAAAGTTTCACAGCGTCAAGCCGAAGAAATACGCCTTTGAGCTGCTGCTCGACGGCACCGGGGCCGCCCCGGACCCGATGGGACTGGGCTTCTCGCCGCTGCCGCCTTCGCCCTTGCCGCCAACCGGCCTCAGCGTGGTCGGACAACTGGAATTGTTCAAGCTGACCGTCGGTTTTCGCAATTCGGAGCACCGTCCGAACTTCCTGATGCTGGTTTGGGGCCGGCTGGTGGCGATGACGGCGATTGAAAGCTATGCGGTGGCCTACAAGCTGTTCGCCCCGTCCGGCCTGCCGATCCGCGCGACGCTGTCGGCCAGTTTCCGCGAGCATGTGCCCAAGGCGATGGCCGCCCTGATGCAGAACCTGGCCTCGCCCGATATCGAGCACGCGCACACCATCCGGCAGGGCGACCATCTGACCCGGGTGGTGAACGAGGTCTACAAGTCGCCGCGCCACACCGTCGATGTTGCCCGCGCCAACGGGCTGGACACCATCCGGGCCGTGGCAACCGGCACCCAGATCTACATGCCACCAGTGGGGGCCTGAATGCTGGACATTCCCGGCCTGCCTGACCTGCGCGCCACTCACCTGACGACCTTCACCGTCAAGGCCGGGGGCGTGGCGCTTGGCGCGGAATACGGCATCAGCCAGATCGAGATCGTCCGTCAGGTCAACCGCATCCCGCGCGCCACGCTGGTGCTGCAGGACGGCGATGCCGCCAGGCAGGATTTCGCGATATCCGCCGAGGATACCCTGATCCCAGGGGTCGAAGTCGAAATTTCCGGCGGCTATTCCTCGACCGAGGCGCTGTTGTTCAAGGGAGTAGTGACGAGGCAGCGGATCGAGCTTGGCCCGAGGTTCTCCCGGCTGGTGATCGAGGTCAAGGATATGGCCTTTCGCATGACCCTGGCCCGGATGTCGCGCAGTTTCGCCGATCAAAGCGACGGCGATGTGCTGGCCGGTCTGATCGGCGGCTGGCCGGGGCTGAGCGCTGATGTAACGCTGCCTAGCCCCGCCCTGCCGCAGATCGTGCAGCATCAGGCCACCGACTGGGATTTTCTGGTGATGCGGGCCGAAGCGAACGCGGCACTGGTCACTGTGCTGGATGGCAAGGTGACGGTAGCGGCCCCGGCAGCAGCCGGGCTGCCGGTGGCGCAGGCGATCTTTGGTCAGGGCCTGCGCGATGCCGAACTGGAACTGGACGCCGAAACCCAGTTGACCGGGGTCGAGGTCGCCGCCTGGGACGCAGCAAGACAGGAACTGGTCATCGCCACTTCGGATGATGATCCGCAGCCGGGGCCGGGAAACCTGACCGGGGCCGATCTGGCCGCCACCGGCGGGGCCACGGCGGGCCTGCGCCACCCCGGCGCCCGCGATCAGGCGGCGCTGGATCAATGGGCGCTGGCCGAAATGGCGCGCGGGCGGCGGGCGGCGGTGCGCGGCAGCCTGACCATTCAAGGCAGCGAACTGGTGCTGCCAGGCACGCTGATCAATCTGGCCGGGGTCGGGGCGCGGTTCAACGGCGCGGTGCTGGTCACCGGCGTCCGCCACCGGCTGGGCCACGGCGACTGGTTGACCGAGGTCATGGTGGGTGCCGATCCTCGCCGCCATGCCGAACGCTATCCGGTGGCGGCCCCGGCGGCGGCGGGCCAGCTGCCGCCGGTGCACGGCTTGCAGATCGGCGTTGTGGTGGCGCTGGAAGCCGATCCCGCCAGCGAAGGCCGCATCCAGCTGCGCCTGCCCACCATCAGTGCCACCGAAGGCACGATCTGGGCGCGGCAGTCGCTGACGGACGCGGGCAAGGATCGCGGCAGCTGTTTCAGGCCCGAGATCGGCGACGAAGTGGTGGTCGGCTTTCTGGACGCCGATCCCCGCGACCCGGTGATCCTGGGCGGCTTGCATTCCAGCGCCGCTCCTTCACCGGTCGAGGCCAAAGACGACAACCATGAAAAGGCCATCGTCACCCGGTCGGGCATGCGCATCCACTGGGATGACGACAAGGTGGTGGCCACCATCGACACGCCGAAAGGCAATTCGGTGGTGTTGTCGGAAGCCGACGGCGCGATCACCCTTACCGATGAAAAGGGCAACAGCGTCAAGATGTCGGATGCGGGCATCGTGCTTGACTCGGTGAAAGACATCACCCTGACCGCCAAGGGCGACATCACCCTGTCCGGCAAGAACCTGACGCTGAAGGCCAAGGCGTCGCTGGGGCTGGAAGGCGGCAGCGGCGCGGAACTGAAATCGGGCGCGACCACGGTGGTCAAGGGCTCGATGGTGAACATCAACTAGGATTGGACCCGATGCCCTTTGCCGCCCGCGTCACCGACCCGCACCTGTGCCCGGCCTTCGACGGACCAAAGCCGCATGTCGGCGGCCCGATCATCGGCCCGGGCGCTGCCAATGTGCTGATCGGCGGGCTGCCTGCCGCCGTGGTCGGTGACAGCTGCACCTGCGCCGGTCCGCCCGACAGCATCACCGCCGGGT
This sequence comes from Paracoccaceae bacterium, assembly GCA_031401675.1. Classification (GTDB taxonomy): domain Bacteria; phylum Pseudomonadota; class Alphaproteobacteria; order Rhodobacterales; family Rhodobacteraceae; genus JANNRR01. The sequence continues at coordinate 49,180 of JANNRR010000084.1, read as the reverse complement.
CGGGTACCGTGATGATCGGCGGCAAACCGGCGGCGCGGTTGGGCGATGCCTGCGCGCACGGCGGCATGATCGTGATGGGCTTTGCCCAGGTGAACATAGGATAGCGGCAGCATGGCACTGGAAGATCCCTTCATCGGACGCGGCTGGGCTTTCCCCCCGGCGTTCGAGCGTGCCAGCGCCGCAGCCCGGATGGCCGAAGGCATCGAAGACATCGAGCAGTCGCTGCGCATCCTGTTCACCACCAGCTTTGGCGAGCGGATCATGCGGCCCGAATATGGTGCCTCGCTGCAGGAACAGGCGTTCGAAGTGATGAACACCTCGCGCCTGACCTGGATCGAAACCCTGGTGAAAAACGCCATTCTGCTGCACGAAGCCCGAATCGACGCCGACGCCGTGCAGATCGAGGCCGACCCGGATCAGGGCCGGTTGCTGATCGTGATCGGCTACCGGGTGCGCGGCTCCAACTCCCGCTTCAACTTCGTCTATCCCTGGTATCAGCGTGAGGGAGGCAGCAATGGCTGATCCCGGCGCACCCCAGACCCCCTTGACCCGCAGCGGCCTGACCCAGGCGGGCCGACGGCTGCCGGAACTGGACCGCGCCCATTTCGTGCCGGACGAACGCGATCTGGCCGATCTGGTGATGTTCGGCCAGCGCTTCGCCGCGCATATCCAGTTCTACGATCCGTTGGGCGCCCGCCAGGGCGACTGGCGCAGCTTTTTCGAAAGCGACATCACCGCCGCCCTCGCTGCCCTGTCGAAACTGCCGCTGGAGGCGCTGACGACGTTTCAGCTTGACCTCGAACGCTGGCTTAAGGCCGTGCCGCAGCGTGATCCCGCACAGTTGGCGACGCACCTCCGGTTGTGGTTCCACCTGGCGCTGGTGCCACTGGAATTGATCGCGCAACACCACAGCGCGTTGCCGCCGCAGCATCCGTTGAAATCCAGCCTGCCGCGCCTGGTCGCGCGCGATCTGGCGCAGCCGCTGCAATCGATTGCCGGCTGGTACAAGGGCGCACTGATCGATACCGCCGGGCCGGGTACCGCCATGTTCGCCGACGCGCCGGTTGCGGCGGCCGACCTCAATCTGGACGGCGCGCCCGGCGACCTGCGCCCGCGCTTGTCCGCCACCATCGCCGGGCTGGTGCTGAACCGCCCGGCCTTTGGCGCGCGCACCCTTTCACCCGACCTGCTGGCACTGCTGCCGCCCGGAACCTGGCCGCTGATTTACGCCGCCGCCGCACTCGACAGCGCCCCGTACGAGGAGTGGGCCAACCGCTACGAACGGCTGTACGACGCGCTCAGCTACAACCTTCTGACCCGCGCAGTCGAACGCCTGCTGCAAGGGGCCCGCCGGATCAAGGCAGAGGCTGCCTCCGCCCTTGCCGCCTCGTTGACCGATTTCGCCGAGCATCCGGCGCATTTCGGGCTGTGGCTCAGCTTCCTGCGGCTGTTCCGCCACGCGCAGGGCGAGTTGAACCGCTTTACCGGGCGACATCTCGACTTCTACTTCCGCGACGTGCTGGGGCTGCAGCCACGCGCGGCCCTGCCCGATCATGCCCACCTGACCTTCGAACTGGCCAAGGGCGTGGAAACCCGCCTGCTGTCGCAGGGCACGTCGTTCCGGGCGGGCAAGGATGCCTTGGGTCGCCCGGTCAGCTTCGATCTGGATGACGACATCGTGGTGAACCGCGCCCGCGTCGCCAGCCTTGCCGGGCTGACGGTTGCCACGCGGACCGTGGACGGCCGGGCTGAAGTGATGGTGCGCACCGCACCGGTTCTGTCCTCGGCAGACGGGTCGGGCGAGGTGCCGCTGCCGCCCGACGCCCCGTCCTTTCCGCCATTTGGTCCGCCGGATGCCCCTGCGGCGCGGCTGGGGTTCGCCTTGGCCGACCGGCGGCTGTTCCTGCGCGAAGGCAGCCGGACCATCGTGATCCGGGCAGCACTGCGCCAGCGCCTGCCGCAGCCGCTGGCACCGGCGTTTACCGTGCGGCTCAGCGGTGCAGATGGCTGGTTCAGCGCCGATACCGTCCGGGTGCGGATCGACAATGATCACACGGGCGACGACCGCGACACCGAGGATACGGACGGGCGCGGCTATGAAGGCGACCACGACAAGCCTGGCGGCTGGCGGCCCGGTGGCAGGCGATCCGGCAGGAGCAGTGCCGAACGCGACAGCAAAGGGACCGGAAAAGGGTCCGGCAAGGCCCGGACACAGGCGGCCCGGCGCGGGCATCGCGATTTCTTTGCCACAGATGAAGCCGAGGACAAGGGCCGCCGCCACCCGCCGCCACAGGGCAAGGGCGGCAGACAGCCACTACCGATCCACCTTCTGGAAATCACCGTCATTCTGGCCGCCACCGATCCCGCCGTGATCCCGATCGACCCGGCCCTGCATGGCAGCGAACATGCCCCGGGCCTGCCGGTTGCCGAAGTGATCATCGGCCTGTCGGACCAGGCCGGTCGCCGCGCCTATGCCGCGCTGCGCGATGCCTTTACCGCCCGCCCGACGCTGATGGTCACCGCCAGCGGGGTGAAGGCACTGACCGTGCTCGCCGCCGGGGCCGAAGCCGACCCGGCGAAGCCCTTCACCCCCTTTGGCCCGCGCCCGCGCCCCGGTGACACGCTGATCCTCGGCTCGTCCGAAATCTTCTCGAAGCCGATCGAAAGCTGGGGCCTGACGCTGGACTGGCTGACCCCATATTCCAGCGACGGGTTCTTTGCCGCGCGTGCCGCAAGCAATTACGCCCCGGTCGAACGTATTCTGTCCGGCGGGGTCTGGGTCGATGCCGGGGGCAGCTATCGCGGCAGCCCCCGGATCTTCGGCACCGCAATCGCCTTGGGTGAGACCAACGGGCAGGTCGCTCTGCGAAGCGGCGACCTGATCGACGGCTTGGCGGAACAGACGCTGGAAAACCCGGTCTACGACGGCACGGCACTGACCGGATTTCTGAAACTGACGCTGGATGAAAGCTTCGGCCATGCTGAATTTCCAACCGAACAGGCCCGCGCGATGATGGCGCTGGCGCAGGGCGATGCCTATGTGGGCCAGCCTGACAGGAACTATGACCCCCCCGGCAGCACGACAATTGTCGGTTCGCTGCCGAAGCCGCCCTATGACCCGGTCATCACCCGGATCGAGGCCCATTACACCTCGCAGCGCAGCGCGGTAGAGCGGTTCCGCCATCTGCATCCGTTCGGCACTACCGAAGGCACCGGCGGCCGGCTGCTGCCCGAACTGCCGTTCGAGGGCGCGCTTTATGTCGGGGTGCAGGAATTCACCGGCCCGGCCCGCCTGACCCTGCTGGTGCAGGTCGAGGATGGCTCAGGCGACCCGCTTCTGCCGGTGCCGGAACTTGAATTCAGCTATCTTGACGGCGACCGGTTCATGGCACTGCCCGCACAGGACGTGGATGACAAGACCGCGAACCTGACCACGTCCGGCATCATCGGTCTGGCGCTGCCGGTCGCCGACACCGATCATGCCGTGATGCCGGGTGGCCTAACCTGGCTGCGGATCGCCACCCCCCGCCACGCCGCCGCGCTGAACCGGCTGCTGACCGTGACCGCGCAGGCCGCCCGCGTCAGCTTTGCCGATGCCGGCAACGACCCGGCGCGGCTGGCCACGCCACTTCCGCCCGGCGCGATCAGCCGGACGCTCTTGCCCGATACCGCGCTGAAAACCGTGGCCCAGCCCTTTGCCGGGTTTGGCGGCCGCCCTGCCGAAGCGGCAGCCGCGATGGATACCCGCGTTGCCGAGCGGCTGCGCCACAAGGACCGCGCCACCACGATGTGGGATGTCGAGGCGCTGGTGCTGGACCAGTTTCCTTCGCTGTACCGCGTCAAATGCCTGGGCCTGACCGAACTTCGCCGCAACGCCGAAGGCATCGTGCTGTCCGACAACCCGGCCCGCCCCGGTGCCGTCACCGTCGTGGCCGTGCCCACGGTCAGCCCGACCAGCGCCCGCAACCCGCTGCGCCCCTATGTCGATCAGTCCACGTTGGTGGCGGTGGCCGCCTTTCTGCGCCCCCGGCTGTCGCCCTTTGTCCGGCTGGAGGTGACCAATCCGCGCATCGAAGAGGTGCGGCTTGATTTCCGCGTCCGCTTCGCCGCCGGCGTCGCTGATACGGCATTCTACATCGACGCGCTGAATGCGGCACTGGTGGCGTTCCTGACCCCCTGGTCGGGCGGACAAGGCGGCGAGATCACCTTTGGCGGCAAGCTCTGGCGCTCGACCGTCATCGATTTCCTGGATGAACGGCCCGAGGTGGATTTCGTGACCGAGGTGCAGATGTTCCACAAACCCGACGTGGCGCTGGCCGACGGCGACTGGACGCCGATCAACACCGAGGTGGTGCAGACCACGTCTGCCCGCTCGATCCTGGTGTCTGCACCACGCCACACCATCGCCGAGGTGGCCTGACATGACCGAGCGTCCCGTGATCCCGCGAACTCCCGACCTGCCGGTGGCACTGGATTGGTCGGCGCTGCGGGCCGAGGGGCTGGCGCGGATTCAGGCGTTGTCGGGCAAGGTCTGGACCGATCACAACAGCCATGATCCCGGCATCACCACGCTTGAGATTCTGGCCTACGCCCTGACCGATCTGGCCTATCGCAGCAGCTTTCCCGTCGCCGATCTCTTGACCCGGCCAGACGGCCGGATCGACGACCCCGCCCTGTCGGGCCTGCAGCCGGCGCACGAAGTGCTGACCACCGCCCCGCGCACCGTGGCCGATTACCGGCGGCTCTTGATGCGGCTGGACGGGGTGCGCAACGCCTGGGCGATCCCGCTTGACCCGGGACCGGCCGAGGTCGCGATCTTTGCCGACTGTCTGGACGATGCGCTGAGCTTCAACCCGGCCAACAGCGCCAACCTGCCCAACCATCCGGTGCCGCTGACCGGGCTGTGGAATGTCCGGGTCGATCTGGAAACCGACGACCGGCTGGGAGTGATGAACCAGACCGCGCTGGTGCACCGGGTCCTGTCCGGGCCGCTGAAAGGCGTGGTGCTGCGGCTGGATTGTCTGGCCGCGCCGTTTCAGGAGGGTCGGGTCGACCCGACACCCGATCTGGTGTCGCATGTCGTCAGCCAGGTGACAGCGATGCCGCTGGGCTTCACTGCCCGGCTGGCGCTGAGCCTGAACAGCGGCCCGCCCTTGGACCTGCACCCCTGGCTGATCCGGGTGATTCTGGATCGCCCGCGTTTTGACCGCCCGCCGGTGACGATCGATCTGGCGATGATCGAGGCGGTTCTGGCCGGCACCACCCCCGACGACATCGTGCCGCGCTACTGGGAAAAGCAGCAGCGCCGGGCGCAGGCATTGGCGCGGGTCACGGCGGCGCTGCACGCGCATCGCGGCCTGTGCGAGGATTTCCTGAGCATCGGCACCATCGACAGCTTCGCCGTCGGCATCTGTGCCGATGTCGAACTGCACCCCGATGCCGATCTGGAGGCGGTGCAGGCGGCAGTCTTTCACGCGATCGAACACTACCTGGCCCCGCCGGTCCGCTACCGGACGCTGGACGAAATGCTTGATATGGGCGTGCCGGTCGACCGGATATTCAACGGCCCGCATATCGATTTCACCCTGCGCCACGCCGGGGCGCCGCTGTTCACCAAGCCCGGCTTCGTCACCGATGCCGAGCTTGCCGCCACCGAATTGCGCCGGGCGGTGCATACTTCGGACATCGTCAATCTGATAATGGAAATTCCCGGTGTTGCCGCCATCCGCAACGTCCTGCTGCGCGGCTATGACCGGAACGGGGTGGCCGACGACACCTCTCAGCCCTGGTCGCTGTCGGTGCCGCCCGAACAGCAACCGGGCCTGAACATCGAGGCTTCGAAGATTCTGTTTCATCGCAGCGGCATCCCGTTCCGGGCACAACCGACCGAGTTCGAACGTACGCTGGCCGACCTGCACGCCGCCGACCGGCGCGAGGTTTATGTGCCCCCCGATCAGGTTTTGCCGCAGCCGGTCGGGCGTTGGCGAAGTCTGGATGCCTTTCATTCGGTGCAGCATGATTTTCCGGAAACCTACCGGATCGGCGCGGCAGGCATTGCCCGCAGCGAAGGTGTGCCCCGGATCGCCCAGGCCCAGCAGTTCAAGGGTTATCTGACGTTTTTCGACCAGATACTGGCCGACTATCTCGGCCAGCTTGGCGGCCTGCGCCAGCTTTATGGGCTGGACCCGGCCTTGACCCGCAGCTGGTTCAGCCCGGCGCTGTCGGGCATGGCCGGGTCGACCGGCGATTTCGAGACCGAGTTTCTGACCGACCCGGCGGCCTATGCCGATTCCTTGACCCGCGCCCGCCTGACCGAAACCGAGGAACAGTTTCAGGACAGGCGCAACCGGGTGCTCGATCACCTGATCGCCCGCTTTGCCGAACGTTTCGCCGACTATGCCCTGATGCAGTTCCGCCTGTCGGGCGACCGGCTGAAGACCGGGGCAGAACTGATCGCCGACAAGATCGGGTTCCTGCGCGCCTATCCAAAACTCAGCCGTGAACGCGGCCACGGTGCCAATATCCGCCCCGAGGCTGGTCAGCCGGTCTGGAACACCGACAATATCTCGGGTCTGGAACGCCGCGCCGGCCGATTGACCGGCATCGATCAGCCGCGCCGCACCAACCTGCACTGCGCCAGCCACTTCGCTGCCCTGTTCAGCGTCGAGCCAGAGGCGGCAACGTTCCGCATCGTGATCATTGGTCCCGCCAATATCCAGCTGTTCGCGTCCGACGAGGTGTTTCCCGACGCAGCCGCCGCAATGACCGCAGCGCAGGCCGCCTATGATGTGCTGCGCGCCGCCGGCGGCATCATCATCGGTGCACGGCAAGGCACCGCACAGTTCGAACTGACCATCCTGTCCGACGCGCAGTCGCTGACCCACCGCCCCGCCTTCGACACTCAGGCCGAAGCGACACTGGCCGCCCGGGCAATCATCGACCGGTACGACAGTCTGTTGCATGCTGGCCCGTGCAACAGCGAAGGCATGCACCTGATCGAGCATATCCTGCTGCGCCCGCGTGCCCCCGATCATGCGCTGATGCCCGTCTGCCTACCGCAAGACTGCGACTTTTGCGGCGAACAGGACCCCTATTCGTTCCGGGTCTCGGTGGTACTGCCCTATTGGCCCGAACGCTTCCGCGACCTGAACTTCCGCACGCATGCCGAGCGGACGCTGCGCGAAGAAGCCCCGGCCCATGTCCAGGTCCGGGTCTGCTGGGTCGGGCAGCAGCAGATGGCGGCACTGGACCGGGCGCACCGCATCTGGCTGCAGGCGCTGCGCACCGGGCGGGCCGCCACGATCCGCCAGCCCGCCGCCGATCTGATCGCGGTGCTGGACCGGCTAACCACCGTCTACCCGGCGGCAACGCTGCATGACTGCGATCTGGGCGAGGCGGAAACGCCCGTCCGGCTGGGCGCGACCGCGCTTGGCCTTTTTTGACAGGAGCATCCGATGACTGTTCAGACCTTCTATCCGGTGTTCGAAAGTGGTCAGGTCCTGACCGAGGCCGCCCTGAACGACATCATCGATTTTCTGGAACCGCAGGACCGGCTGACCCGGTCGCGGCTGATCGGGATCGGTGTGGTCTGCGGCCTGCAACCGGACTGGCAGTCCGGTGCCGGTCGTCTGCACCTGTCCAAAGGCGTGGCCGTCACCTCCGAAGGATATCTGATCGACGAACCCGGGCGGGTGTTCGACCGCGCCCGCCCCTATACGGTTCCGATCCCGTCCACCGACACCGCCACCGCCGAGGAACGGGCCGAGGCGCGCTATCCCTTCCTGTTCGACGCTGGCGTGCAGCGTCCCGCGTTCGAACTGGTGCCGCCCGACCTGATCCCGGCCCAGGGCGAACCGGCACCACAACCGCTGACCGCCGCCTTCATGGCCGACAAGGTGGTGATGCTGTTTCTGGAACGCCGCCGCGACGCGCTGAAGAACTGCGATGTGAACGACTGTTCCGACAAGGGCTCGTCGATGAGCCACAATCTGCGCCGCCTCCTGATCCCGCGTGCCGTTGCCCTGCAGATTCTAGGTGATGAGCGCGGCATCGCCGGCCATCCGGTCGACCGCGCCACCCATCCCAGGCTGGCGCTGGATCGGCTGCGGCTCGACCGGCTGAACCCGTTCGGCAGCGGCGCGCTGACCTGGCCCACGCTGGCCACTCGGCAAGCTACACTGGCCTTCGACGCGCTGTTGCGGGCCCAACCCGCTTTGCAAGCCACGTTCGATGCCTATCGCCCGCTGTTGCAGGCCGATTTCCCACCCGACCGTTTCCCAGACGGCGCCATCCCGCCGCACCATTTCCTGCCCATGTTCTGGCATTGGGCTATGATGCCGGCGCTGTCACAGAACCTCTATGACGCCGCACATGACTTGCTGCTGGCAACCAACGAGTTTCTGGATGCCGCCGCCGTTCATGATGCCGAATGCGCCCCGAACGAAGGCCGCTTTCCGCGCCATGTCCTCCTGGGTGACGCCACCGCCGAACCGCAATCGTTCGACGCGCTGCCAAAGGACGTCTCCGACATGGCGGCGTTCGATCCGCGCAGCCTGACCGGCGGCCCGGCCCCCGACATGCCACCCGCCGCGCGGCGGCACCATTTCGTCCCGGCCCCGACGCTGACATTGGAGGCAAGCGCGCATCTGCGCACCCTGTTCCGCCGTCTGGTGCTGCTCGGCCAAAGTTATTTCGCCAGCCCCCTGGTCGGGGCCCCGATCCGCATCACCCCGTCACGCACCGGTATCGCGGCGTTGGGCGACCGCGCCATCCCGTTTTCCTACCGCTTCGATCCGGCCGGCAGCCTGCATGCCAACTGGTCGTGGCCAAAATCCCGCCGCAGCCTGCGCGGGACCGTGGCATCGTACAGCCTGATCCCCGCCGATCCCTTGCAGCATCCGCTGTTGCAGCGCGACGATGCGGTGGACTTCTACCGGATCGAAGGCGTGGTCGGCCAACCGCTGGCCTCCGCCTGGCAGCAGATCATCTTGCAGAAACGCGCGCTGGGGCTGACCTTTGCGGTGCAGCCGGTCTTTGCGCTGTTGGGCGACAACCGCCAGGACCAGAGCGGACTGGCGCTGGCCGAGGCTGCGATGCGGCCGCTGCTGCTTGGCCAGATGCGCGACCTTGATACCGCGTTTCAGATGATCCTGGCCGGGGTCTTCGCCTTTCAGGTCTGGCTGGTCCAGACCCTCGGCCGGATCGATGCCGGCCGGGCCACCCGCACTCCCGGCACAACCCGGCCCGAAACCAGTGCTGCCGGTGCCGCCGCGGGTGGCCCTTTCGCGGGCGGCATGACTGCAGGCGGCATATCTACGGGCGGCATATCCACAGGCGGCATATCTTCGGTCACAACCAGCGCAGCCGGCCCACTCACCGCCGCCACCAGCAACCTGTCGCTGACCCGTATGGGGCGTTTTAGCTTCACCCCCATCAGCCTCGACCCCGAAGCCGAGATCGAACTGAAACGCTTCAGCGACACCGCACTGGAAAGCCTGCGCGACGGTGCGATCATCGGCCAGGGCTTCACGCAAGGGCTCGTCATCGGCACCGGCAGCCAACCGCTGGAACCCATCGCCGTCGCCGCGATCTTTGACCGGGTGCGCGACCCGTTGCTGGCGGGCGAGCTGATCGACCGGGTGCAGGTGGCCATCGCCGGCCTGGGCGGTGGTACCGATCAGGCCGCCTCGGCCTATCTGGCCGTCGCCATGATGGCCCGCGCCGAACAGGTGATGCAGGCGCTTTCTGTCCGCTCGCTGGCCGAATTCGACCAGCCGGCGTTTTCCCGCGCCATCCGCGGCCTGCAGGCGGCCTATGATGCCTATGCCGATCAGGCCGAAACCGACCCGGAAAGGCTTGCGCCGGAGGCGGTAGCGGCCAACCGCGCCATCATTGCCAACCGCGGCACCGTCGCCGCCGTCGCCGCCCAGTTCGGCGGCAGTGCCGTGACCGACGAACTGGCCAAGCGACTGCGCGAAGGATTCAGCAGTCTGTTGCTCAACCAGTATGCAAGGCGTCACCCCGGGCTGGAACATATGGGCGGCGTGCCGGCCGGCGGTACCTTTGTGCTGCTCTACTGTCACCGCGACCAACTGCAACAGGTTCTGGCAGAGGCGGTCAAAGCGACGTCCCGAACCTACTCCGACATCTTTGCCAAACTGTTCAACCAGAACCCGCCGCCCCCCGATCTGAGCGTGGCGATCAAGGCAATGGAGGTCGCGAGCAAGCCGCAGATCGACCATCCACTGGAAGAATTCGTGGTGCTGGGCGACCTCTGCCTGCCCGTGATGTTCGCCGATGCGCTGGATGCCGAAGCCGAGTTCATGGGCGACAATCGTGCCACCAGACCCGCCCCCATCCCAACCCCGACCCCCACGCCGACCCCAACCCCCACGCCAACGCCACGACCGACTCCCAGACCACGGCCAACCCCGCAGCCGCAGCCGTTTCCCGGCCCGCCGGTCGATCCAACCCCGGTACCCACGCCACGCCCCACCAACGGCACCCTGCGCGGCAAGGTCGTGGCCGGCGACACGCTGGTGAACAGCCGACCGGTGCCCGGCGCCATCGTCCAGATCACCAGTGCCGACACCGGCGCCGTGCTGAACGAACCGGTCGATGCCGACGGCGCCTTCACCGTCACGCTGCCGACCGGAATCTACATGGTGCTGGCGACTTTCCGTGGCCGGTCGACAAGGGCCGAAGAGGTCAAGGTGAACCGCTCGCGTCCGGCCTCCGTTGACCTGTTGTTCGACTGAGGGGACGGGCGCGGATGTCAACAGCGGATCACCGGATCGGGCGGATCAGGCTGCAGTTGCGGTCAAAGGACCGCGCCGGTCACACCGCGCTGGCTGCAGCCTTCACCGCAGGCTTTGAAGGTCAGGTGCTGCCAGTCATCGCGGCCGGGCTCGACGGGGTGGCAGACCAAAGCAGGACCATCACGCTGGACCGGCTGCACCTTGACCTTGGCCGGATCGCGCCGACACTGGCGGCCCTGACCCACGCGCTGGAACAAGCGCTTGACCTTGCGCTGCGGCAGGCCCTGCCACCCGCCGCCGTCCAGTCCATCACGGCAAGGTCGCAGACATCGGTTGCGCCGCACGTCCTGCTTTCCACCCGCGCCGCCGCCGACGTGTGGCAGCTCATTCCGGCCCTGCTGCACTATCTGCGAACCGGAACCCTGCCGTGGCCCGGCCCCGGCCCGGCCCTGACCGCACTTCTGGCGGAACTGACCGGCCCGGGCGCGGCTGATCTGGCGGTCTTGCTTCGCGCCCTGCTGCCCGCGCTGTCCTATCCGGCGGCCCGCCGGCGGCTGATCCTGCAGTTCCCGGAACGACTGCTGGCACGGATGATCCTCGCCACCGCCGGATGGCCGCTTGGGCTGGCGGACGCGGCAGCAGCCGCCCCGATTGCCCCGAAATCCGGCCACCTGCTGCTGGCCCCGCTGGCACAACTCGCCGCACGTCCCGATGATCCGGCAGCGGCGGCAGCGCTGGCCGGGGCACTGGTGGCCGCCCTTGCCGGTGCGACCGACGACGCACCGCTTCCCGCGCCCGAAACCCCGGAGCCGCAGCCCTTGCCTGCCGCAACACTGCTTCCCGTCACCGCAGCTGGCGGTGTGATTCTGCATCCCTACCTGTTCGCGTATTTCGATGCGCTCGGCCTCCTGTCCGCCCCGGACCGCTTTCGCGATCGCGATGCACAGGAACGCGCCGTCTTGCTGGCGCATCACCTCTTCACCGGCGATGTCGCCCCGCCCGAACCCGATTGCCTGCTGGCCAAGCTCCTGTGCGGCCTGCCGCTGTCGGCTCCGATCCCCCGCGCGACCACAATCGGCCCGGACGTGGCAACCGAGGCGGACCTGCTGCTGCGTGCGGTGATCCGCCACTGGTCCCGGTTGGGTGCCACTTCGCCCGACGGGCTGCGCGAAGGTTTTCTGACCCGCCCCGGCGCGCTCAGCCAGGCTGAAAATGGCCCGCACCTGCGGGTCGAGCGGCGCAGCCTCGACGTGCTGCTGGATCATCTGCCCTGGACGATCAGCCGGATAAAGACCCCGTTCATGCCGAAAATGCTGACCGTGGAGTGGGGGTAGCCATGAAAACGGCGGCCCTCACCACAGCCCCCAAGACCACTGACAGCCACACCGGCAACCGCCGCCCGTTCTTTGCCGGCCCGCTGCTGCGCAAGGCGCAGGACGAACCGGTGCAGGCCCGTCTGGCGGTCGGCCGCCCCGGTGACCGCTGGGAACGCGAAGCGGACCGCGTTGCCGGGCATGTGGTCGATACCCCGGCCGCAGCCCCCGGCAAAGCGCCGTCGCATAGCATCACCCCGGTCAACGCCCCCGCCTTGCGCGACGACCCGGCGCAGGCCCGGCGCAGGCCCGAAACCGCCTCGCCGTCCGAGGAACTGGATGGCCTGACCCAGCCGAAAGCCGAGTCGGAGGAGCCGGCCCAGTTGCAGAGCGAAGACGAACCGGCGCAAGCCAAAGCCGAAGATGAGCCTGCGCAAGCCCAGGGCGAAGATGAGCCAACTCAACTGGCCGAGGAAGAACCCTCCCTGTCGCAAGCGGAGGAACCGGCCCAGACCGCCAGCGACCCCGAAGCAGCATCGCCCGACGAACCTGCCCAGATGCTGGCCACGGAACCCGGTGGTGCCGCGGTCGCCGATACCGCCCGCGACCAGATGGATCGGGCCCGTGGCCGGGGCGATCCGCTTCCGATAACGGTTCGCGACAAGATGCAGACCCGGTTCGGTGCCGATTTTCAGGGCATCCGCATCCACACCGACAGCGCCGCCGTGCAACTGACCCAGGTGCTGCGGGCGCAGGCGGTGACCCGTGGACCCGACATCTTCTTCAACACCGGCAAGTTCGATCCTGGCAGCCGCACCGGTCAGCACCTGCTGGCGCACGAACTGACCCATACGCTGCAACAAGGCGCTGCCAACCCCGCGGCCCGAATTGGCAGCCTGAATGCCGGTCATACCGGCGGCCAGACCGGCAACACCGCCAACCCGCTGCAGCGCGCGCCCGACCCCGACGCCGACGCCGACGACAGCTATCAGGTCCGACCCGAGATTCTGGCGGCGATCCGGCTGGCGAGGGGCGAGGCGGGCAAGGTCAACGCCAAGCAGCACGGCCCCGACGGCAAACGCATCGGCTGGCAGCGGCTCAAAGACTATTTCGACACCGCTCTGGGCGGCCCGGTCCTGCACGAGAGCCTGATTCAGCGGATCATCCCGACCACCGGCAAGGATGCCCGCGCCGATGCGCTGCCAAGCTGGTGCGGCATCTTCACCTGGTGGGCGATGAAACGCGCCGGCATCCCGATCCCGGACTGGAAAATGGGCGCCGTACCGCTGGACGCAATGCAGTTGCGCGGGCCGGGCGAGCTGCCGCGCAAGGGCGACATTGCCATCGACGTCATCCCGAACAACCATTTCGCGATGGTCACCGGGCTGGAAAGCGCCAAGGACGCGGCGGGCAAGCCGAAAAAGCTGCTGCGGGTCGCCACCATCAACGGCAACACGGCGGGCGAGGACAATCAGGGCGGCCAGGTTCAGGAAAAATGGCACGAACTGGAACACTGGACGCATTTCCTGGATCCGGTCGGCAAAATGGCGATGCCGCCTGCTGCCCTTGTCAGCACGTCCCGCACCCCTGATCCGGTCGAGGCTGTTTCCGCTGGCGGCGACAGCATGGCTGCGCCGGACCTCGGCCCCGACCCCGCTACAGACCCTGCACAAGCCGAAACCGATGCCGCCAAGGCCGCCACGCTGAGCGAACTGGAAGCCGCCGACGTGGCACCCCCCGCAGCCGAACCCGATCCCGAAGCATTGCCCGCCGCCGATCTGACCCTGCCGCCAGCCGCCGACGCCGGTCCCGCCGAAGCGGTGGCCGAGATTGCGGCGGTGTCGCTTGACGGCCCCTCGGATCAGGCCACCGGGGCCTATCTCAACGCCAGCCCCTCGGCGATGGCACAGGCACAACCGGGCTTTGCCACCGCGATCAGCACCAAGATAAGCAGCGAACAGCAGGATCTGGCGCAGAACCCGCCGGAACTTGCCGCCAAGACCTCCGGCCTCGACGACATTCCGAACACCCCGGCCCCCGAAGTCACTCTGCCAGCGGGCGAAGTTGGCGACGGCACCACCGGCACCGATCCCGGCCCGATTCCGGCAACACCAGAGACCAAACCGCCAGCCTTTACCGGCAATGCGGTGCGTGAAAAAGCCCTGAAGGACGAAGAGTCCGGCTCGTTCTGGGACGCCTTTACCTCGTTCCTGAAATCCTTTGTCACTGGCATCCGCACCGATGACCCGGGCATCTCGACCAAGGCCGGGGCCGCCCCCGGCGTGGCCCTCAGCGGCGATGCTGATGCGACCCGGATGGACACCCAGCGCGGCGATGCCGCAACCTCGGTCGGGGCCGCCCGCGACAAGCAGGTTACCGCCTTCAAGGACCATCCCGGCCAGCAAAACATCCAGCCCCGCGCCGTTGATGAAAGCTTTGCTGCCGCCCCCGCTGCCGAAGGCCCGGAGCCGATCGAGGAATTGCCCGACACCGGCATGGCCGACTATGCCGCCGCCCCACTGCCCGCCGATGTCCGCGACGCCGCCGATGCCAAGGTCGCCGTCGGCCTGAATGCGGCGCTGGAGGGTCCGCGCGCCGATGTCACCGCCGCCGCCACCATCCGCGACACCGATCAGTCCGCCGGGATAGCGACCGCCGAGGCCGATGCCGCCAAGATCAACACCGAGGCTGACAACGCCCAGCGCAAGGCGGTCACCGACAACCGGGCCAAGGTGGCAAAGCTGCAAGGCGACGGCATGACCGAGGCGCACGGCGCGGTCAACGATTTCAACAAGACCGCCGCCACCGAACAGACCGCCAAGCGCAAGGGCATCGCGGGCCATGTGAAAGAGGAGGAGGTCAAGGCCAAGACCGAGATCACCAAGGGCGAGACCCAGGCCGAAACCGCCAGACTGCAGGGCGAAAAGGATGCCGCAGCCAAGAAGGCGGCTCTGGAGGAGGACCAGAAGAAAGGCAGCTGGTGGGACCGCGCCAAAGAGGCGATCAAGAGTGTTGTCAACGTGATCACCAAGGCGATCGACGATATCTTCACGGCCGTGCGCAGCGCCGTGGCCGGTTTCATCGAGGCGGCAAAGAACGCTGCCATCGGCCTGATCAACAAGGCCCGCAACTGGGTGGTGACCCAGATCAACGATTTCCGCGATTGGGCGAAAAAGCAGGTGGATACCTATCTGGCCGACACTTTCCCCGGGCTGGCCAAACGCATCAACGGTGCCATCGATACC
Source organism: Paracoccaceae bacterium (assembly GCA_031401675.1). Taxonomy (GTDB): domain Bacteria; phylum Pseudomonadota; class Alphaproteobacteria; order Rhodobacterales; family Rhodobacteraceae; genus JANNRR01. Next base: position 33,865 of record JANNRR010000084.1, on the reverse strand, counting down.
GTGGCCAATGCGGCGGTGACGGTGGTCAACGTGGTGGCCGATGCGGCGATTGCCGGGGTGACGGCGCTGGCCGACGGGCTGGCCAAACTGCTAGACAAGATCCTGTCGGTGTATCAGACCGCTCTGAAAACCGTGGTCCGTGTCGCCGGTGCTGCCGCAACCGGCGATTTCGCCGGGGCCTTGCGGGCGGTGATCGAGGGGGCCTGCGACATTGCCGGCGTCAGCCCCAAACCGATATTCGACTTCCTTGACCGGGCGGGCAAGGCGGTGAACAGCATCCTCAAGGACCCTGTCGGTTTCATTTCCAACCTGTTCAGGGCAATCGGCGCGGGCATGTCCGGCTTTTTCGGCAACATCCGCACCCATCTGATTTCCGGGGTGATCGGCTGGCTGACCGGCGCATTGCAAGAGGTGCAACTGACCGGCCCGTTCGACTTCACCCTGTCGGGCATCCTGAAGATCGTGCTGCAGGTGCTTGGCCTGACCTATGCCAACATCAAGGCCAAGGTGATCAAGGCCTATCCACCCTCGGGCAAGGCGTTCGACCTGGTCGAAAAGGGCGTCGAGATCGTGCAGCGCCTGCTGAACGAAGGCCCGACCGCGCTCCTGGACGATATCAGAGCGCAGATGTCCGACCTGAAAGACATCGTGATGGGCGGCATCCGCGAATGGCTGATCATCACGGCGATCAAGGAGGGCGTGGTCTGGCTGTTGGCGCTGACCAACCCGGCCTCGGCCATCATCAAGGCGGTCAAGCTGATCTTTGATCTGGTGATGTTCCTGGTCGAGCGCTTCCAGCAGATCAAGGATTTCGTGATGACGGTCTATGACGCCGTCGCCGCCGTCGCCGCCGGCAATTTCACCGCCGTGACCAAGGGGGTCGAGGATGCGCTGGCGAAATCGATCCCGGTCCTGATCTCGCTGTTCGCATCGGTCCTCGGCCTCGGCAACATCGCCAAACAGGTGAAAAGCATCATCGGCAAGGTGACCAAACCGATCAACAAGGTGATCGACGCCGTGGTGAAAAAGATCGTGGCCTTTGCGAAGAAGCTCTTGAAAGGCGTGAAGGGGGCGGCGGGCAAGGCGAAGCAGAAGGCCGGGGATGTGGTCGAAAAGATCAGTACCTGGTGGAAAGAACGGCGCAAATTCAAATCGGCAGATGGCGGCAATCATTCGATCCACTACCGCGGAGCGGCGGGCAAGGCCGACCTGATGGTAGCCTCGAACCCGCAACTGATCTCGACCTTTCTGGCCGGAAAGCAGAAGGACGCCAACGCCTCACCTGCCGACAAGAAGGTCGCGGGCGAGGCGGCGGCACAGTATCAGGTCGTGCTTGGCCATGAGACCGAGCTTGAAAAGCTGCGCGCAGCGCGTGAAAAGACCTCGAACAAGGACAAGGTTGCCTACCGCGCTGCGACCGGGGCGGTGAACTCGGAAATCCGCAAGTTCCGCAATGCGCTGGACGCCCTCAGCACAATCCTGCAGCGCGCCTCGTTCGGCGACGAGGACGACGCGCTGGTCCGCACACATCTCGCCTATACCGGTGCTGGCGACAAGAATGCCGAAGCCTTGCCGCTTACCTATCTGTCCGGCAACACCAAAGGGTCCGGCCCGTCACAGGACCCGCCTGACTGGAAACATGCTGTCGATCTGGATACCAAGCCTGATGGTACTTCGGCCAGCACCTGGGTGCGCGGCCATCTTGTCAACGACAACCTGCATGGCCCAGGCGAGTCCAGCAATCTGGTGCCGATCACCAAGGACATGAATGCCGAAATGGAGGCAAAGGTCGAGGCACCGGCCAAATCTGCCATCAAGGAACGTGGCAAGCTGTTTTTTTACCGCACCGCAGTGACCTATTGGCAGGAATCGCAGCCCGTCGGCAGTTTTCCGCAAAAGCTGGTGGTGACCTGGGGCACCGCAAAGCGCAAACAGGGCAACCCGAAGGAATTCGAGCCGGATCAACCAAGATCACCGGTGACAATCACCATGAAAAGCAAGCCGCCCGCCGTGGCCACAAGCTACAAACCCAGCATCAACGGCGGCAGCGCCACGCATCTGAAACTGGCGATCGCACCCCATGGTCCGATCACCGGCTATTTTGTCGCCGATGTCCTGTTGAAGGAGTTCAAGGATCACGGGGCCTATAGCAACGAGTCAAACATGCAGGACCGCCTATACACCAACGTGAAAGCTCAGATCGTCGCTGCCCTGGGCAGCACAGCCGCCCTCGACCGCCGCCGCCATGTGCAGGCGACCTACACCGCCATCACCAAGGGGGATGTCGGAGTTTGACCCTATCCGCAGCCAGTCAACCGAGATGATCCCGGCACCCGAAGCCAATGCTGCAAACCTTTCCGCAGCACTGGACGTGTTGGTCCGGCTGATCCGGGCGCGGATCAGCGGTCAGGACTTAGCGCCCGACGGCAACATTGCGCTTGAATTCTTCGACGACGGCTCGCCCTTTGGCAGCTTCATTGGCAAGCACCGACCGTCGTTCGACACCTACGTTGCCATCATCCTGACCCTCGCTCCGCATCTGCGCCCCGGGCTGCTTGATGCCGAATTGCGCACCGCCCTGAAACGCGAGGGCGACTTCCCCGAAGTCGGCGGCATCCGCGACGAACCCTCGCGCGCCTTGCTGCCCACCGGCGAGACGCTGGCCTTTCTGCTGGCGGGCGATGATCTGGAGGCGCGGTTCGCGGTACAGCGCCTGCTTGCCCCCGACCACTGGCTGGCCAGCGAAGGCATCGTCCGGCTGGAAGCGCCACGCGACGGCGCGCCGCATCTGTCGGGTCGCCTGATCATGGGCCGCGACTGGATCGAACGGTTCACCACCGGCACACTCAGCGCCCCGGCCTTCGGTGCCACCTTTCCGGCCCGCCACATCAGCACTGCCCTTGGCTGGGAAGATCTGGTGCTGGTGCCGCAGGCGCAGGCGCAACTGCAGGACCTGCAGGACTGGATCACGCATGGCGAGCGCTTCCGCACCGGCTGGGGCATGGCGGGACGGCTGCGCCCCGGCTACCGCGCCCTGTTCCACGGCCCCTCCGGCACCGGCAAGACCCTGACCGCCACCCTGCTGGGCCAGACCACCGGCCGCGACGTCTACCGGGTCGATCTGTCCTCGGTCGTCTCGAAATACATCGGCGAAACCGAAAAGAATCTGGCCACGCTGTTCGACCGCGCCGAAAAGCGCGACTGGATTCTGTTCTTTGACGAGGCCGACGCCCTGTTCGGCAAGCGTACCCAGGTCAAGGACGCGCACGACCGCTATGCCAATCAGGAGGTCAGCTACTTGTTGCAGCGGGTCGAGGAGTTCGACGGTCTGGTGATCCTGGCTTCCAACATGCGCGCCAATATGGATGACGCCTTCCTGCGACGCTTCAACGCCATCATCCGCTTTCCGATGCCGTCAGAAGCCGAGCGTTGCCTGATCTGGCAGCGCACCCTGCCGGACCGGCCCGGCCATGCCGACCTGCCGCCGCTGTTGGCGCGGTTCGAGTTGTCGGGCGGCAACATCGTCAACGTCGTCCAGCGCGCCGGCATCGCCGCCGAAGGCCGCAGCGCACCCGCGATCCGGCTCGACGACGCGGTGCAGGCCATCGCCGCCGAAATGGAGAAAGAGGGGCGGGTGTTCCGCAACCTTTTGGCCGACGGAACCGGCGGGCGCGGTGCGCCTCTGCGGTAGCTGCCCGCGCGTCGAAAGCGCGTTGGGCGTCGGTGCCCGCCATTCGACCGATAGCCCCGGAACCGCCTGATGGGGGCCGCAGTGCGGCCACCATCGGTTCCTTGCCCAAAGCCGCAAGGCGACGGCAAATCCGAAGATGAAGCCAGAAGCGACGGCAAAAGCAAAACTGCCCGCGACTGCCCGGGCGGGCGCACACTACGCGCCTGCCCAGGGGACAGGCAGGCGCGGGCAGATTTGCTTTGGGCAAATCTTCCAAGAACGGAAGGGAAAAGAGCGGGTTGGACGGTTCAGTAAAGACCTGTCCAGTTCCAGCGTTTGTTCGTTCTGCCTTATCGGCAATGTCGGGCGCCATTGACCCGCTTGGCGGCGATGACGAGGCACTTGCGCGGGTCGGAATCGCCTCGGCCTATGTGCCCCGGATGCCGCCACCATACAGCCGGCATCGGTTCATGCAATTCTGCCATCACCGCAAAAACGCTCCGGCCTTGCCCTTGCCGCCAACCCCCGGCAAAACACGCCGATGATCACCCGTCAGTTTCAAAAAGCCGATGCCGCCAGCGTCGCCGTCTATTCGCCGTGCGAACGCTACCGCTACCTGTTGACCCGGACCTGGGCCCCGGGGCCGAAAGCGCTGTTCGTGATGCTGTACCCTTCGACCGCCACCGAGTTTCAGAACGACCCGACGGTCGAGCGCTGCGAACGCCGCGCCCGCGCGCTCGGCTACGGCAGCTTCCGGGTCACCAACATCTTTGCCTGGCGCGACACCGATCCCCGCGCCATGCGCGCCGCCACCGATCCGGTCGGCGCAGGCAACGATGCCGCGATCAGCGAAAGCGCCGACTGGGCCGACCTGATCCTGTGCGCCTGGGGGACACATGGTGCGTTTCTTGACCGGGGCCGGGCCGTTGCCGCCCTGCTGCGCACCCAGGGCGTTGCGCTCCACCATTTGGGCCTGACCCGGGATGGTCACCCCAAACACCCGCTTTACATCGGCTACGACCAGCAGCCACAGCTCTGGCAGAAGGATTGAACTTCTACCCGCGGTGACTTCCGGTTGTCGGAACTCCGACCAATGCCGAAGTCTTGCAAACTGCGGTGTGGCGCGGAATTCGTGCCCGGCCGGACCGGCGATTCCGGATCAAGCGTAAACATTCGGTAAACAGAATTTCTTAACCTGTTGATTTACAACAGTATAAATATCTGTCCAGATCCGGACACCCGCCCCCCCGTCACGCCCCGGGCATCGCCTGTCGCGGGATGATGGCGCCGTGATGCGCGATGACCCGGCAGGCCAGCGCGTGACCCGCCGCCGCCGCCGCCATCGGCTCCGCCCCGGCCAGCCGCGCCGCCAGATAGCCGGCGTTGAAACTGTCGCCCGCCCCGGTGGTGTCCACAACCTGCGCGGCACGGGGCAGGGCAGCCTGTTGGTCGCGCCCATTGGCCCGGATCAGCGGCCCGGTCGCCCCGTTCTTCAGCACGACCTCCGGCACACCCTCCCCGGCAATCCGGTCCAGAACCCCGGCGGGCGAGGTGCCGGAATACAGTACCGCCTCATCATCGAACGACGGCAGCGCCAGGCTGCAGGCCCGCCACACCGCCGCAAACGCCGCCCGCGCGGTCCCCTCATCCGGCCACAGACGCGGGCGGTAGTTGCTGTCGAACACCACGCGGTGCCCCGCGTCGCGCAGCCTCGCCAGCCGGGCAGTCAGCGCCGCCCTGACCGCTTCGGGCAAAATGGCCAGCGTGATGCCCGACAGATAGATCACCTGAAACCCCTCCAGATCGTCCAGGCTCGCCCCGACCCCGCCAAACAGCGTCCGCGCCGCCGAAGCCTCGCGCCAATAGCGGAACGACCGTTCGCCCGCCGCGTCCACCTCGATGGAATAGATCCCCGGCAGCTTCGTCTCGTGCCGTCCGATAAGGTCGCACCCGATCCCCTCGTCGGCAAAGACTTCCAGCATCCGCGCCGAAAACGCATCCCGGCCCAGATTGGTGACATAGCTGACCGCCCCCGGTCGCAACCGCGCCAGATAGACCGCCGTGTTCAGCGTGTCGCCGGCAAAGCCGATCCTGGCCTGCCCTGCGACCAGATCTAGCTGGCTCAACTCGATCATGCATTCGCCGATGCAGGCGATGCGCACGCCAGGGTCACCGGGCACGGGCGGGCCCACGATTTTCGCTGACGGCATCGCGGCTGTCGCTGATAAGGATGCTTTGGTGTCTTGCCATGTTCTGCCGTCGCCTCGCTGCCATTTAGGGGCAGTCAAATCGACATGCAATCATCCGACATGGTGCAATGGGCCGGCACCAGCCAAAAGCCGGGCCTGACGATCAACTCGGCCAGACAAATCCGCATGGCAGCGTTCCTGATCGCACCGAACTCTGTTAGGTCGCAGGAAATGCCATACCCTGACACAATCGTGCATCGGCGTTTCCTGCGCGCCATGTAACAAAGATCCGGCCTTCAGCGAATTGAAAGACAGTATGACGGAACTGCCTGAAGATTGGGCGCAGTTGTTGCGATCTGCGAACGCAGGCGACGGCCGGTGCTATTCCCGGTTTCTGCAAGCCGTCACGCCTGTTCTGCGCGGCATCGTGCGGGCACGCGGGCGGATGTTGGGCGATGCCGCGTGCGAGGATGTTGTGCAAGAGGTCCTGTTGGCCATCCATTTGAAACGCCACACCTGGCAGCCGGATACGCCGGTTCGCCCGTGGCTTTATGCGATTACCCGCTACAAGGTTGTCGACGCCTTCCGGGCGCGCGGCAGACGAATTGACCTGCCGATCGAGGATTTCACCGACGAACTACCGGCCGATACCGGCGCCGACCCGACCGATACGGCCGACATGCTGAAGTTGATCGGCATGCTCGACCGCCGCTCGGCAGAGATCGTCCGCCGCATCGGGCTGGAAGGCGCGACGGTTGCCGAGACCGGAGAGCACATGAAGATGACGCAGGGCGCAATTCGCGTGGCATTGCACCGCGCACTGAAGCGATTGGCCGCCCTTCGCGAAAGGCACGTGCGATGAAAACGGATGACCTGATCCGCGCTCTGGCTGCGGACGCAACGGCAGAACCGCCCCTGGCGCGGACTTTGCTGATCGGTCTGGTTCCGGCCCTGGCGGTCGGCCTCGCTGGTCTTGTCCTGACCCTTGGGGTGCGCGCCGACCTTGCGGCAGCGCTTCATGAGCCGTTGTCCGTCATGCGTTTCGTCTTGACGGCGGCGCTGTCGCTGGTGGCGTTGCGCCTTGCTCTGATCCTGGCCCGGCCCGGCGGGCGGCCTTCGGCACGCTTTTGGCCGCTGGCGCTCTTGGCGGCGATTTCGGCGGGGCTTTGGGTCTGGGCCTTTGTCACCACACCGCCTCAGGCCCTGCAGATGGCCGTCGTCGGCAAGACCATGGTGGCCTGTCTGGTCAGCATTCCGTTGATTGCCGTGTTGCCGGTGGCGGCAGTGCTGGCGATGCTCCGGCGGGGTGCGACCACCGCCCCGATCCGGGCCGGGGCGGTGGCAGGCCTGGCCGGGGGTGGTGCGGCCGCCGCGATCTATGCCCTGCATTGCACCGAAGACAGCCCGCTGTTTTATGTGACCTGGTACGGTCTGGCGATCCTGGGCGTTACGGTGGTATCGGCGCTGATCGGTGCCCGGTTGCTGCGCTGGTAGCGGGCTGGCAAGGCCGCCTACAACCCCTCGAACCAGTCCAGGACAAGCGTTGACCAACCGCGCGGGATGTCGTGCGCGCCGGGGTGCAAAGCAAACTCCAGCGCCGATCCCTGTTTGCAATCTGTCCAGCGCCGCCACCAGAACGCACCGGCCTCGCCAAAGTTGTCGGGGCGGATGCGGTCGCAGCCGTTGGCCTGCCGCCAAATCTCCTGGGCCGCGAACACGTCGCCCTGTGTCGCCCCGGCACTCCCGACCCGCCGGCCTTCCAAAGGAACGGTCGCGTCGGTCCAGCCGTGCGTGTGCAGCAGCCGGACTGGCCCGGCGCACCGCCCGGGGAGCGGTCGCCAAAAACTGCCCGCCACTGGCGCAAAAGCGGCAAACGCATCCGGGGCAGCACAGGCGACATAGCTTGCCATCGAACCGCCGATCGAAAATCCGCCCAGCAGCATCCGGCCCCGGTCCACGCCAAACCGTGCGGCAGCGTCGTCCGCCACAGCTATCAGAAACGCCGTCTCGTCGCGTCCGGCCGGCCGGTCCGGGTGAAAACTCCAGCTGCGGCCATTTCCTTGAGCGCGCGGCAGCCCGTCTGGTGCTATCACCGCGTAGCCACGCGCCAGCACCGCCTCGACCATGCCGCGATTGCTCAGCGTTCCCTGGCCCGACCCGCCCCAGCCATGCAGAAAGATCAGCGCTGGCAATCCGGGCGCTGCCACAGCGGTCGACGGCAACTCGACATGATAGCTGCCGGACGGAATCTCGCAGGCGCTGTCGGTATCCACGCATCCCGCCCGGACACCACCTGCCGGGCCAAGAAGCACAGCCGCCAAAGCGGCACCTGCGACGGCCGACACCCTCATCGCGGACCTCCTGTCTGGAACAATGGCCACCTGCTGGCGTCGCAGGCTACCAGGGCGGACAGCGGTACGCCAAGGCTCAGGCAGATCGCCACCGGCAACAGCCAGGGCGTCAGCAGCCCGGCCAGAACCAACCCGGTCAAGACCGGTCCCAGCACCGTCTCGACCGCATGAAACCGGATCAGCGTGCCAAGCCCGGGCTTGCCGACAACATGCGGCGTCCAGCCGGCATCGAACCCGGCTAGCGTTCGCAGCACTGACCGCATCTGATGCAGCATCAGCATCGGGGCCATCAGCCCGGACAGACCAACCTCGGCTGCCAACGACAGCCCAAACCGCAGACGGGTGCCGCGCGGCAGCCGGTGGTCCCGCAAATAGGCGGCGACACCGACCAGCTTCGGCCCCAGCAGCATCAGGGCGACAACAGCGGCCACGGTACCCTGGGTAACCGGCGGCAGATCGGGCCAGACCGGAAACAGCGGGTTGCGCTCGGAAAAATAGCTGACGGTGCCGCTGTCGCCCAAAGCAGCCCACAGGATCAGAAGGCTCAGCCACCAGACCGACGCCAGATAGGCCATCGCTCCCTGCAACAGGTGAAACCGCGACAGCGGATGCAGGCCGGGCATCGCCAGCAGGCGCAGATGCTGCATGTTGCCCTGGCACCAGCGCCGATCCCGCCGCACATAACCCAACACGGCCTCGGGCGTATCCTCATAGCTGGCTGCCGCTTCGGGCAGCATCCGTACCGTCCACCCGGCCCGGCGCAGCAGCGCCGCCTCGACGAAATCATGGCTGAGGATCACCCCGCCCATCGGCCGTCGCCCCGGCAGATGCGGCAGGCCCGCCGCTGCGGCAAAGGCCCGGGTGCGCAGTACCGCGTTGTGGCCCAGATAGTTGCCTTCGGTGCCCGCCCATACCGCAAAACCCCGGGCAAGGTTTGCGCCATAGACCTGCGACGCAAACGACTGCATCCGTTGCCAGAACGTGCGCCCCGGCAGGACCAGCGGCACCGACTGCACCAGACCACAGGCCGGGTCGCCGGCAAGCGTTGCCACCAGCCGCAACACCGCCGCTGGCCCCATCACGGAATCGGCGTCCAGAATCAGCAAGGCCTGGTGGGCGGCTCCGCTGTCGCGCACCCAATCCCGGATATTGCCGCTTTTGTAGTCCCGGTTCACCTCCCGGTGGCGATAGAACAGCGACAAGTGCGGAAAGGATTGGCGCGCTGCGGCCAGCGCCGTCTGTTCCGACCGGCAGGCCAGCGGATCGCGGCTGTCCGACAGGATGTGCAGGCTGAACCGATGCGCATGATCCGGCCGCGAGAGTGCCGCTAACAACCGTATCGCAGTCCCGATGGTTAGGCCCGCCGGCTCGCCGTACATCGGTAGCAGGATCACCACGTCCAGACCCCGCCCGCCGGACGCGGGTTCCGGTGCCGGCCGCCATGTCAGCCCCAGCAGCGACGATGTGAAGGACAGCACCACCCAATAGAATGTCACCACCGACCCCGCAATCAGCAGCACTTCGGCAAGCACCAGCCGCCCGTCCAACGCAAACCAGCCCAGCGACACCCAGCCAAGGCTCAGGCTGATCGCCATCGGCAGCCCCAGACCAAAGGCCCGCGCCAACCACGTCCTTGCCCGGCGCGGTACATCCGGGGCTGCGATATCGCGAAACGCCCGGTCCAGCGCCTGATCCGGCATTGCCAGTGGCGCCCAGACCGCGTCCACCCTGGCGGGAAAGCGCAGCGCCTGCGTCATGCCGCGACCCAGCGAAACAGCCACACTTCGGACACCAGCAGGCCGCCACGCCACAACTCGGCCCGTAGTTCAACCACCGGAGCCGCCGCCGCGCGCAGTGTGATGTCCAGGCGCAAGCCGCCGGTGATCGGGTTGGACTGCAGCAGTGATGCCGTCACCTCGCCCGCACTGACCGTGACTCGCGCCTCGATCCTGTCGGGGTCATCGCCCAATGCCGGATGATCCTCGAAATCCACGGCGAAAATGCGCCCATCCTCGAAGATGCGGGCACCGGTACGGGTTGCGATTACCCGCGCCACAGCGCCTTCGGCCGGGGCACGGTCACACCAGAACAGGCGGTAGGCAAACCGGTGTTCATGCCCGGCGGCCAGCGGCGCGGCTGGCCGCCAGAACGCCACGATATTGTCGTTGATTTCCTTGTCGGTCGGGATCTCCACCAGCATCACGCTGCCCGGCCCCCAGTCGCCATCGGGCTCGACCCACAGCGACGGCCGTCGTTCGTAATTGGCAACCAGATCGTTGTAGTCATCGGCCTGTCGCGCGCGCTGCATCAGGCCGAACCCGCGCGGCTCGTTGTCGGCAAAGGCGCTGACCTCGACCCGCCGCGGATTGGTCAGCGGCCGCCACAGCGACTCGCCCGCGCCGTTGCGGATCAGCAGACCGTCACTGTCATGCACCGCTTCGCGAAAATCGTCAAAGCGGCTGCGGTTCAGATCGCTGTACAGAAACATCGAGGTGCCGGGCGCGATCCCCACGCCCGCCAGATCGACGCGCGGATAAAGCCGGGCCTGCACATCGATCACCGTCGGATCGCCCGGGGTGATATCAAACCGAAAGGCACCAGTGGTGCTGGGGCTGTCCAGCAGGGCATGCACAACGGCGCTCGGCGATCCCGGTGCTGCGGCCTCGATCCAGAACTCACGGAACACCGGAAACTCTTCGGGCGTGCCCGCCGCAGTGTTCAGCGCCAGTCCCCGGGCCGAACTTCCGTAGGCCAGATTGCGGCTGATGGCGCGAAAATAGCTTGCACCCTGAAACACCACATATTCCTGAAACCTGCCAGCCTCGACCAGTTCGCCCAAAAGGCGGAACCCGGCAAAACCGGTGCCTTGCTCGGGCAGATCGGGGAACCGGTCGGTCGTGTCGAACACCCGCCGCTCGAACAGGATCGGGCGGGACTGACCAGCCTCGACGGCGTTCAGCACGATCTTGGACGGGAAATACAGGCCTGCCGGAAAGAACTCGGCCTGAACCGCGCCATCGGTGCCGCGAAACAGGGTATGGCGCGTATCAAACCAGATCTCGCGGAATTGATCGAAACTCAGGTCAAGCCAGTCCTGCGACACTGCAGGTGGCGGGGCGTAAGCATTGGCCGCGAGCGCCCGAGCCCGCAGGTCCACCGTCACCGGGTCAAACGCCGACCTTTCGCCCAACGCCATCCCGGCAACCTCGTCGGCCCCGGTGTCCGTGCCCGTCTGTGCCAGCCCCGGTCCGAAGCCCAGCGCGGCAAGCCCGGCGAACAATGACAATGCGTCCCGTCGGCTCAGACGGGTGATCATGACCCGGCCTCGACCGCCCGGTTGCTGGCCGCAATCTGCAACACCGGCTGCGACGCCGGCAGCGGTACGGGTTGCATCGCGGGTCGCAGCACTTTCCACGGCTGGCGTTTGACCACGGCCGCCAGTTCCGCAACCGCGATGATGGCGGCAAAGCCTGCAAGGTTGACCAAAAGCGCCGCCGCCGCCCCCCGCCCGCTAAGGTCAAGCACTGCCCCCAGAATCCGTGCCAGAACCATCGAGGCGGCAAACACCGCCAGCGATTGCTGTCCGACCCGCGACAGGATGCCCACGACCGCATTCCAAATCCCGCCCTGCGACAGCCGCTGCCCGCGCGGGCCGACCGCGACCCACGCCAGATAGGCCAGCGCCAGAAAGTGCACATAGCGCAAAATGCCGAAATCGGTCTTGTCAAACAGGACGATCCAGTCCTTGCGCAAATCGCGCACCACCTCGAACGCCGAAATTGATTTGTACCAGGCAAACGGCACCGACAGCAGGACAACGGCAAGCGCCAGCAGCACCAGCCCGCGCCGGACCGGCGGCGGCGGCAACCAGCCGGACATTAGCGCGAACCCGGTGAAAAACACCAGCTGCCAGCCAAACGGGTTGAAAAACCACTGCCGCGCTGACCCCGATGCGAACCACAACTCTGCCGGCAGATTCAGGCCCCAGAACGTTGCCGCAATCCAGAGCATCAGACTGGCAGCCACCGGCAGCAGCTGATCGATCCGCGCCAGCGCCATCATCACCGGGATCAGCGCCAGAATGACCAGATACATCGGCAATACGTCAAAGTAATTCGGCACATAGGTCAGCGTCAGCAGCCCGATCAGGTTCGGCCCGGTGGATTTCAGGAACGGGTACAGGTTCAGCGCCCCGACCTCGTCGCGCGGGAACACCCCGGATGCGTTCAGCACCAGCATCGCGAACAGCGTGATCAGGAACACGCCGATGTGAACCCAATAGACCTGCCAAACCCGGTGGGCGATCCGCAGGCAGCCATAGGCGAACCCGGCATGTGCGAACACCGCGCCAAAGGCCAGCGCCGACGCCATGCCCGAGCAGAACACGAACATCTCGGTCGCATCGGAAAATCCGAAGCGGGCCGGGATGAACAGCGCCCAAGGATTGTTGGTGATATGGGCGATCAGAATGATGAACATGCCCATCCCGCGAAAGAAATCGAGCCTGGGGTCGCGGGTCCGGGAAGAGGGCATCGAAGTCATCGTGTCAGCCGTTCTGTAAAATGTGCGAGCCGAAAGGGATCAGACCGCCAGCGACCGCGCCGCATGGATCAGCGTCAGCCTGCGGCTGGTGTAGCCATCCTCGCACCGTGCCCGCTGCACGGTCCGGTCGTGCAACAGCGCTTCGGCTGCATCCATGTAACCGCCGCGCAGTGCAGCCTCGATGGTGATCCGGGCAAAGATGTCACGCTGCGCGTGGCTGCCGCCGATCTGCTGGGCATCGCTGCGCGCCTCGCGCAGATGCAACCAGGCGATGGAGTAGTCGCCTCTGGCAAAAGCCTGCAGCCCGCGCGCCATATGCAGGCCCGGGTGGGCGATGATCCGGCTGGCCTCGCCGTCGGCGCTACGCGCCCGGGCCATGCGGGTGATCAGCCCGGCGGCGGCGGCATCGCGTTCTCCGCCGCACAGGGCCAACAGGTAGTGCAGGTCGGCAAAGGCCAGACAGCCGTCGGTCGCCCGCTTTTCCGACAAGTCAGCCAATTCATCCCACCGCGAACCGACATTCACCCCCTCCAGCTCCAGCCGCGACAGAAGCGACGCCGCATTCGAGATGTCGCGGTAGTCGTCGGTCTTTTCGGCGCGGATGTCGGCGTCATAAATGGCCAGCGCCGCATCATACTGTTCCAGGTCCAGATGCATCAGCGCACGGTGCCACCAGACATGAAAACGGAAATTGTTGCAGTGCGCCCAAGAGGTTTCGCGCCCGTCAAGCCAGGCCAGCCCATCCTTGGCCCGGCCCGTCATGTCATGCACATGCGCCACCGCGTGCAGCCCCCAGGCGTCGTCCGGTGCCAGCGCCACACCCGCCCGCCCGGTCCGTTCGGCGGCGGCATAGTCGCCGGTTTCCTCCAGCGCAAAGGCGTGACAGCCAAGCAGGTAACCCCGGGCCGGATGTTCATCCCAGACCACCGCGATGCCTTCAAGGGACCGGCGCATTTCGACCGGCCGCCCCATCACGAAATGGATCGCCTGCACCAGCTTCATTGCCAGCGCATCACGCGGATGGCTGGTCAATGCCGCCTGCAACCGCGCTGCCGCCCGGGTCGGACTACCCGCCAGCCAATCGCCAAGGGCGGCAACGAACGCGAGTTCGCGCGCCGTTGCCGGTTCCGCCCGCTGTGCTGCCGCCAGCGCCTCCCGGGCCACGGCGATCATTTCGGCCCTCCCCAGCAGCAGGCACGACATGCCGCGCACCGCCTGCCCCAGGGCAAAACCCGGCGCCGCTGTCAACACGCCGTTCAACGCTGGCCCCGTCGCCGCCGAATGTGCCAGAATGCCCAGAATTGTTCGGTTCCAGCCGCCGATCAGGTCTGCGGGCAAAGTGGTCGGCATCCCGCTCAGATCTTCGGGCAGTGGCATGGGCGGTTCCTTTGCACAAACGCGGCACGCCGGGCCCCGCTGACCCAATGCCCTCTTGTGCAGGTTCGTTGCCACGCGCAGTTCGTTACAGGCAGCCCGCGTTATTTCCGACCGATCACCCAGCCGTGACCTGGTCAGAACGCCCCGTCATAGGCGCGCGGCCCGATGCGTGCCGCGATCAGGCTGAAATGATCGCGCCGCAATGCCGCCCGGATCGCAGCGGCAAGCCCGACCTCGTCCTGAACCCAGACCCCGTTCCCGCCAAACGCCCTGGCAAGCAGCGGAAAATCCGAGGTGCCGAAATCGACCCCCAGGTTCGGGCGCTGGCTGCCGCGCTGCTTCATTTCGATCAGTGACAGCGAGGCATCGACCAGCACGCAGATGATTACGGCCAGCCGCAGGTCGCGCAGCGTCGCCAACTCGCCCGCCGCCATTTCCAGCCCGGCATCCCCGACAAACGCCACCACCGGCACCGTTGGCCGTCCGATCCTGGCCCCGGCGGCCAGCGGCACAGCGCAAGCCATGGTGCACAGCCCTGACGATTGCAGCATGCTGCGCGGGCTTGGGCAGGACCACATCTGGCTGACCAGAATGCGGTGTGCCCCGGAATCGGCCGTAACAATCGCTTCCGGCGGAAGCTCCCGGCGAAAGGTGCGGAACACCGCATGCGGCCCCCAACCATCCGGCCCGCGAAACCCGTCCAGCAGGGCAACACGCGCGGCCTGCGGCTCGCCTTCCGGCCAGCGGGCCGGGTTTGACCTTGGTGCTGTATCCGCCAGTGCCGCCAGCGTATTGACCAGACCACCGGTCAGTACATGGTCGACCCGGTGCATCGCATGCAGGCGCGGCGTCGCAGCAATCTCGATCACGGTCTGGCTGGCGGCAAAGGCGTTGCGCCAGCCAATCCGCATTTCGATCGGGTCATAGCCCAGCAGCAGGATCACATCCGCCTGCGCGATCAGCGGCAGCAGTACGCCGTCGGCGCGCGGCGAAAGACCCGCCCCGCCCAGACACAAGGGATCATCCTCGGACATCAGACCCTTGCCCTTGTAGGTGGTGATCAACGGCATCCGGTTTGCGCGGCAAAAAACGGTGATCGCCACCCCCGCCGCCTCGTTCACCGCATCTACCCCGGCGATGGCCAATGGTCGCGCCGCCCCGGCCAGAATCGCCCGGGCCGCCGCCAGCGCTGGTGCCGCCGGCCGGACCGACAGCCGGCGACCGATTGCAGGAAAGACAGGCTCGTCCGTCACGTCTTCTGCCACGCTGATTGGCACATCCACATGCACCGGTCCCGGTTGGCCAGACGTTGCCAGCGCGATGGCCTTTGCCATGCCTGCGCCGACCGCATCGGGTGCCAGACGGAAACTGCCCTTGACCACCGGGCGCAGCAGCGCCTGATGGTCAAATACCTGATGTGTATAGGTTTCTGCCTCGGCCGCATCGACGCATCCGGTCAAGAAGATCAGCGGCACGCGATCCTGCATCGCGTTGGCGACAACATTGACGGCATTTGCCACGCCCGGACCCAGCGTCGCAACCAGAACCGGCAGCGCTCCGGTCATGTGCCACAACCCCTCGGCAAAGAAGCCGCCGCTGTTCTCGTGTTTGACCAGCACGAACTGCAGACCGGCGGCATCCAGCCCCTGCAGCACTGCCAGAACTTCGCCCCCGGGAATGCCGAACGCATGCGTGGCACCGGCGGCAGCCAGCGCCTGCCCGATGATGTCTGCCCCGGTTCGCCATACCTCTGTCACGTCTGGTCCCCTGTCCCGCCCGGAAGCATGGGCCCATCCCCCTCTATCCAAGTACACCGGGCAACTTGTCACGGCATTCCGGCGTGTCACCGGAAATCGTTGGCGGCACAGTCACACGGTTGCGGCCCTGCCCTGGAGGATGGCGGAAAGACAACGCGACCGGGCGGTGATGCCCGGTCGGTGCCGTAACCCACCAATCAGTTCGAAACCGGCGCTGCCGAGGTGAAGTTCGGGATCTTCGAGGTTGCGGCACCCTGTGGCTCCAGCCCGCCCCAGTTGCCTTCTGCCAGATTGATGTTGCCCGGGATATTCTCCTCCCAGAACCCCACAACGTTCTTGGTGATGTTCAGATACAGCTTGCCATCAACGATCCGCCACAGCGTCGGGTTGCCCGGCACCTTGCCGCCCTGCGCCACACCATAGGCACAGTGGCCGTCATACTGCGGCGCAAAGGCTTCCGGGTTGGCCAGGAACTTGTCGCGGTTGGCGACCGTTGAAAAGGCGAACGTCGCGCCGTTGTAACCGGCAGTGATGTCGGACCGGCCCGGCTCGGGTGCGGGCTGGGCACTGCCGACCTTTGACTGTTTCAGCCCGAAGTAGGACACCACATCATAGCCCGAAACGGCCAGACCGGTCTTGTCCAGATATTGTTCGCCGGCAAGGGCGGTCGTGGAAAGCGTGGCCGCAAGCAATGCGGCCAGGGCGGTCAATCGGATCATTCTGTTGTCCTCCAGCAGGTGTTGCCTGAAGCACTTCGCGGCATGCCCGGCTGCCGTTACAACCTTTCCGTCAGGTCGCGCGCTCGTGATCGGCGCAACCCGGCCCGTGACTGGTCACCGGCCCAGCATCTGCACACCGATCGCTCTTGACAGATCGGCACCGACCAGCGCCAGGAACCGCCGGGCCGCAGCCTCGGTCGGATGATAGGGGTCCTTGACTCCGCCCGACCGCTTGCGCCGGAAGTTTCCGGCGTTGCCCAGGTTTTCAGCAATAGTAGCATCGGTGTAGCCCCTTACAAATGTGCAGCGGCTGCCGCTTTCCGCAAACGCCCGTTCGATGTTCATTTGCGCGCGCAGCCGCAGCCGGACGGTTTTTTCGGCAAAGGTCGGCGCGGTCGTCATGAAAACGCAGGCAACCCCGGGCGGCAGGCTCCGCATCGTTCGCCGGACATCCTGCAGCGCATCCTCCGGACTGGCGGCCCAGCGGTCGGTGGCATTGCCAAGAAAGAACATCACCAGCAGCTTCGGCCGGTAGTAGCCATCGGCAAACATCGCCTCGAACGGCGATGCGCCGGGCGTGCAGAACTGATAGGCGCGCCCCCGGCCGATCTGGACATAGGGGTTGCTGCTGCCGTTCAGACTGCCGTACGCCCCGGCATTTACCTGCCACTTCGGATCGACGTTGCAAATGGCACCCTTCGCCGCTCCGCCATGCGCCGTGAAAGCGGCCAGCGAACTGGACCGTACGCCGATCACACCCACTGTCATGTCGCGGTCGATGCCGTTGGTTCCGGCAATCCCGGCAAAGAAATCAACGAACGCCGCACCCGCCCCGAATGTCAGCTGCGAGTCGCCCAGAACCAGAATCTCGGGCGGCTGAAACGCCTCGTCGGCGCGCGCCGTCCCGGTGACCAGCAGGGTCGCTGCCAGAAAAACGGCGGCTCCAAATTCGCCAAACCTGTTACTCACTGCCTGCCATCCGATCCCGCCTGCCCATACGGCACCAACCCGCAACTGCGCGGCCGCCGATTGCAGTGCCGTGCGGTTCGTTTGCAATGATCGGATTGTTACAGATCCGCAGCCCGCGATCTGGCGCGCCCGTCAGGATCGCCACTTTAGCGCACAAGGCAACCGTGTGCAGTCCCTCGTGGCGGCCGCATCGGCACTACAGTTCATTCAAACAGGATCGGGAATGCCACGCCATTCGGCCAAAAGCTGATCAATCGACCTCAATCAAGGCAATCGTTTCCAATTCGTCATCGACAGATTACGGTCCAGTCACGCCGCGATCGGTTGCAGCGTGATATCCGCAACCGTCATCCCCGCCCCGCCGATCACATGCGCCAGAACCAGCCCGTCCAGCAAAATCAATGCGGACCCGGCATCCTCAGGGTCGATCTCGACGCTCAGGTCCGGTTCCGGATGCGCAGCCGGATCATATTCCACCAGAATGCGGTCTTCGTCCCCATTGAAGTCGCTGATCGTCGCCCGGTCTGCGCCAAGGCCCAGCCCGAATTGATCGGCCCCGGCCCCGCCAAACGCCACGTCCAGCGCGTCCAGGACAAAGGTATCGTCGCCGTCGCCGCCATTCAGGTAGTCCAGCGCCTGCAAACCCGGGCCGTCGCCCCCCAGGAGCGTGTCATTGCCGCTGCCACCCTGCAGCAGGTCCAGCCCCAGCCCGCCGTCCAGCAGGTCGTCGCCAAAGCCGCCCGTCAGGGTGTCGTCGCCGTCATCCCCGGTCAGATCGTCATCGCCGCCGCCGCCGATCAGCGTGTCGTCGCCGCTGCCGCCCGCCAGACCATCCGTCCCCTCGTGCCCGCACAGCAGATCGCCGCCTTCTCCTCCGGCCAACCGGTCATCACCATCCTCGCCGTGCAGGTCATCATCGCCGGCCGCCCCCAGCAGCACGTCATCGCCACGGCCACCATGCAGCGCGTCGCGGCCGTCGCCACCATCCAGCCGGTCATCGCCGTCGCGCCCGTCGATCAGATCGTTGCCGCTGCCGCCGAACAGGCCATCATTGCCGCCCTTGCCGGCCAGAACGTCGATATCGTCATCGCCATACACGGTCAGGTCGGCATCCGGCTCGTCCGGGGTGTCATCCGAACCCGGCCCGTCATCCGCCAGCAGATCGCCCGCCTGATCCACCGCGCCGCCCACCCCCAGAACGCCGCCAGCTGTATCGCCGTCGTCATCCTGCGCATCCGGTACCGGTCCCTTGAACGCCGCCATCGCCCCTTCCGCGAACGCGCCAAGGAACAACATGCCGAACAGACTGGCCAGACCCAACATGAAATCTTGCCCTCTTGCCGGTCAGGCCCCGCACCGAAAGTCGCGGCCCGTTAACCATTTCCCGGCGTTAACTATTTACACCTGTTGGAATGTATCCGGTTTTCGGGCCTCGGGCAAGCAATCCTGCCCGAACTGGTTAACGAACCGGGCCGGCGCGAATCGCTGCAACCCGGTGGCGACACCGTCGCAGCCGCACGGCAACGCCAGCCGCCAAATAGGCAATTCCGGTGTCTCAACCCGATCATCTCAAAACCGCAGGCCAGGCGAGCGACCACCGTGCGGATTCTGCGGCCAAAACCCGCTTTCCTTTTCCCCGCTTCTCCCCTATACGCGCGCATCCGCCCGGCCGTCCTTCGCTGGACCGGCGGATTTCTCCACGGGCCCTGCTGGACGACATCCCGGCTTGTGCCTTCATCCTTTGAAAGGAGCCCCCGTTGTCGATAACTGCCGTAGAAAAGACCCGCGTCATCAAGGAACATGCCACCAAGGAAGGCGATACCGGTTCGCCGGAAGTTCAGGTTGCCATCCTGTCGTCGCGCATCGCCACCCTGACCGAGCATTTCAAGACCCACAAAAAGGATAACCACTCCCGCCGTGGGCTGCTGAAACAGGTCGCGCTCCGCCGCAAGCTCTTGGACTACCTCAAGGGCAAGGACGAAGCGCGCTACGCAGCGCTGATCGCCAAGCTCGGCCTGCGCCGCTGATCCGTCCCGCCGCGCCCCCTCCGGGGCGCGGCTTGTCTTGCCGTCACGAACGGGGCCCGGCCCGTCCAATCACCGGATGCTGCAAACCGGGCTGGGGGAGGGTCCCTTGGCCAAATCAGGAAAATGATATGTTCAACGTTACCAGGAAATCGATCGAATGGGGCGGCGAGACGCTGACCCTTGAAACGGGCAAGATCGCCCGTCAGGCTGACGGTACGGTCATCGCCACTTTGGGCGAAACCTCTGTGATGGCCAATGTCACCTACGCTCGCGAAGTGAAGCCCGGCCAGGACTTCTTTCCGCTGACCGTGCACTATCAGGAAAAATACTATGCGGCGGGCAAGGTTCCCGGCGGCTTTTTCAAGCGCGAGGCCCGGCCAAGCGAAAAGGAAGTGCTGACCTCGCGGCTGATCGACCGCCCAGTCCGCCCGCTGTTCGTCAAAGGCTTCAAGAACGAAGTGCTAGTGATGGCCACCGTGCTGAGCCACGATCTGGTCAACGAACCCGACATCGTCGCGATGATCGCCGCCTCTGCCGCGCTGACAATTTCCGGCGTGCCGTTCATGGGTCCGATCGCTGCCGCCCGCGTCGGCTTCTCGAATGGACAGTATGTGCTGAACCCGCAGGTCGACGATCTGCAGAACATGCGCAACAACCCCGACCAGCGGCTCGATCTGGTCGTCGCCGGCACCAAGGACGCCGTGATGATGGTGGAGTCCGAGGCTTATGAGCTGACCGAGGCCGAAATGCTCGGCGCGGTCAAATTCGGCCATGACGCCATGCAGCCGGTGATCGATCTGATCATCGATCTGGCCGAATCTGCCGCGAAGGAACCGTTCCATTTCGACGCGCCCGACTATTCCGCACTGTATGCAGTGGTAAAGTCGGCAGGCGAAGCGCAGATGCGTGCCGCCTTTGCCCTGCGCGACAAGCAGGACAGGCAGAATGCCATCTCTGCCGCCGGTGCCGCCATCAAGGCGGCCCTCAGCGAAACCCAGCTGGCCGACACCAATCTTGGTTCGGCGATCAAGAAGCTGGAATCCTCGATCCTGCGCGGCGACATCATCAATGGCGGTGCCCGGATCGACGGCCGTGACAACAAGACCGTCCGCCCGATTGTCAGCGAAACCGGCATCCTGCCGCGCACCCACGGCTCTTCGCTGTTCACACGCGGCGAAACCCAGGCGCTGGTGGTGACCACGCTCGGCACCGGCGAGGATGAACAGATCATCGACGCCCTGCACGGCAACTCGCGGTCCAACTTCCTGCTGCACTACAACTTCCCGCCCTACTCGGTCGGCGAGGTTGGCCGGGTCGGATCCCCCGGTCGTCGCGAAATCGGCCATGGCAAGCTGGCATGGCGCGCCCTGCAGGCGGTGCTGCCCGCCCCCACCGATTTCCCGTACACGATCCGTGTGGTGTCCGAGATTACCGAATCGAACGGCTCCTCCTCGATGGCCTCGGTCTGCGGCGGTTCCCTGTCGATGATGGATGCCGGTGTACCGCTGAAAGCGCCGGTGGCTGGGGTCGCCATGGGCCTGATCCTGGAAGACGATGGCCGCTACGCCGTGCTGACCGACATCCTGGGCGACGAGGACCACCTTGGCGACATGGACTTCAAGGTGGCGGGCACCGCGAACGGCATCACCAGCCTGCAGATGGACATCAAGGTGGCCGGGATCACCCCGGCAATCATGGAGCAGGCGCTGGCACAGGCCAAGGACGGCCGCCTGCATATCTTGGGTGAAATGGCCAAGGCGCTGACTGTCGCCAAGGGCTTCAGCGAGTATGCCCCCAAGATCGAAACCCTGACCATCCCCACCGACAAGATCCGCGAAGTGATCGGCTCGGGCGGCAAGGTGATCCGCGAGATCGTGGAAACCAGCGGCGCCAAGGTCGACATCAACGACGACGGCATGATCAAGATTGCCTCGAATGACGCCGCTGCCATCAAGCGCGCCTATGACATGATCTGGTCCATCGTGGCCGAGCCGGAAGAAGGCAGGATCTACACCGGCCGCGTGGTGAAACTGGTCGATTTCGGCGCGTTCGTGAACTTCTTCGGCAAGCGCGACGGGCTGGTGCACGTGTCGCAGATCGCCGGCAAACGGCTGAACCATCCGAACGAGCTGCTGAAAGAGGGCCAGGAAGTGAAGGTCAAGCTTCTGGGCTTTGACGACCGCGGCAAGGTGAAGCTGGGGATGAAGATGGTGGATCAGGAGACCGGGCTGGAAATCACCGAGGCGAAAGAAGCCGCAGACGCGTAAATTTTCCTGGCGTGCAGGGCAAGCGGAAGGCTTCGGGCTCGCCCGGAGCCTTTGTTGTCTTTTCTTCTCCTCCTTGAGCACAGCAAACAGCCTAGTCTCGCATCCGACTTCCACAACACCAATAGATGAACTTCAGCGTGTGCATCGAGTGCATCAAGCTTGCTAGAGGGCCTTGAAACTCCTACAAGTATGGTTGGTGTGCTCGAATCGCATCTTGGAGTATGTCAATGCCAGAAGACCTCCCCGACAGCCCAGTAGGTTACCACTACGGCCAGTTTCCACCGTCAGATCTGAAGTATGATCGTCTGATCGATCCGGTAAGCGAAGCAACCGCGTCGATCACCCGGTACGATCAGATGCTTGCGAGCATGCGCAACAGCGAGGTGCTGCTGGCTCCATTGCGAAATCAAGAAGCTGTGGTTTCTTCCAGGATGGAAGGAACAATTTCCACGCTTGACGAAATTCTCAAGATTGAGGCCGAAGCGGCCAACGACGACGGTGAAGCGTTCGGGACGGCACGTTTGGAGGCAGTAGAAACCTTTTTGTATGCGCGTGCTATTCAGCGAACCCAAAAGCAAATGGAACTGGGACATCCTCTTTCAGAGTTTCTAATACGATCAGCACACCAGATTCTACTGTCGTATGGCCGCGGGGCCGCGTTGTCTCCCGGCGGATACAAGACTGAGCAAAACTATATCGGCGAAAAGCGACGGAAGTACGTATCATTCGTACCGATTTCGCCGGAAAGCCTTCCTGCAGGGAT
Source organism: Paracoccaceae bacterium (assembly GCA_031401675.1). Classification (GTDB taxonomy): domain Bacteria; phylum Pseudomonadota; class Alphaproteobacteria; order Rhodobacterales; family Rhodobacteraceae; genus JANNRR01. The sequence continues at coordinate 11,234 of JANNRR010000084.1, read as the reverse complement.
GCAGAATCTGATGTCGTTCATCGGGACAAGCCCAGTTAACAGGCTAATAAAAACTGCAATCGCCCACGTCGAGTTTGAGGCTCTCCACCCATTCAAGGATGGCAACGGACGAATTGGCCGCATGATCATCACGTTGATGCTTTGGGAGTACCGGTTGATTCGGCAGCCTAATTTCTATGTAAGCTCATATTTCGAGGACCGGAGGGATGAATATATTGAACGGATGCGCCGGGTCTCATCGCACAACGAGTGGACGGAATGGTGTACCTTCTTCCTAAAAGGGCTGGAAGAACAAGCAAAGCAAAACATCGAAACAGCCGAGAAAATATTCAAGCTTTACGAGGACATGAAGGCTCGGTTCCGTTCGGAGTTAAGCAGCCAGTGGTCGGTCGAAGCGTTGGATTTCATGTTTTCGAATCCAACTTTTCGGAACAACCGGTTTACTCAATTGGAAAACATTCCATCTCACGTTGCGATGACAATGACACGAAAGCTGCGCGAGGCGGGATTAATAGTTCAAATTGATGCCCCATCAGGCCGAAAGCCCGCCATGTATGCGTTCAAGCCACTCATTGATATTGTGCGAGGAGATTGAGCTTGACCAATCCAAGTACGCAACAGAAAACCAAATCAGCAGCGCGATGAAATTGGTTGGCTTCGGCCCTACCGTCCACCCTCGATCTTCCGGTGCCGTTGCGCCACCCCTGCGGCACCGTAGGGATAATCTGGCTGCACCGGAGCACTGACTTCGGTCAGGCGCAAAACCTCCTCCGGCGTCAGGCGCAACGCGGCGGATTTCAGATTGGCGGCCAGCTGCGCCGTCGTCCGTACCCCCAGAATGACCGACGTTACCGCCGGTTGTGCCGCAACCCAGGCCAGCGACACTTCGGCAGCACTGACCCCCCGTGCCGATGCCACTGCCTGCACCTCGGCCAGCACTGCCCAGGTGCGCTCGTCGACATTGCGCGGCCCGTACGCCTCCATCCCGCGCGCCGGATTCTCGCCCAAACGCGTTGCGCCAACCGGCAACACATCGCGCTGATACTTGCCCGCCAGCCAGCCGCCGGCCAGCGGCGACCACGGCAACAGCCCGATCCCGGCGTCCAGACAGGCCGGTACGATCTCATGCTCGATGTCGCGCACCAGCAGATTGTATTGCGGTTGCAGCGTGACCGGCGGCGCAAGACCGCCCGCCTTAGCCAGATGCACGGCCTTTGTCACCTGCCAGCCAAGAAAGTTGGAAAAGCCGTAATAGCCGATCTTGCCCAAGCGGGCCGCGTCATCCAGAAACCGCAGGCTTTCCTCCAGCGGCGTCAACGCATCCCAGCCGTGCAACTGATAAAGGTCAATCTGCCCTACCCCCAGCCTGTGCAACGAGGCGTCCAGTGCCTGCACCAGATGCCGCCGCGAATTGCCCAGATCGTTCGGCCCCTTGCCCATCGGAAAGCGGCCCTTGCTGGCGATCACCATCGTCCGCGCCTCGGTCGGATGCGCTGACAGCCAACGCCCGATGATCGCCTCGGACGCTCCGGCGCTGTAAACATCTGCCGTGTCGATGAAATTGCCGCCCGCCGCCGCATAATCGGCCAGGATAGCGCCGGCGGCAGCTTCATCTGCTTCGGCCCCGAAAGTCATGGTCCCAAGGCAAAGCGAGGTGACGACCGCGCCACTGTTTCCAAGTTTTCTGTACTGCATCATCGTGCCTTTCGGATTGCCATTCGGGATTGCCGGTGCAGACTATCAGGTCAAGGGTTACCCGTCCCTATCAGATGATCTCATCCTCATCCGGCATCTGCGGCGCGTCGGTATCGGCCTCGTCCCCTACCACTTCTGGCGGCAGTTCCGCCAGATGAAACACCGCGTCGCCTTCGTTCGCCACCGGCAATGTGGCACAGCCGATGATGATCCCGGCGCGCGGCGCGATGATCTCGGTTTCCGTCTCGCCGAACGGATCGGAAATGGTGCCCAGGATCGCGCCTTCCGCAACCTTGTCGCCAATGCCGGCCTGCATCGCCACCAACCCGGCAGCCGGGGCCCGCAGCCATTCGCTCTTGCGGCAATACATCGGCTTGGAACGGTTCCGCGGCAGGCTTCCCGCCGGAATCATCCCCAGGCTGGCCATCACCCGCAGGATCCCCAACACCCCTTGCCGCGCCGCGTCCTCGTCGATCCGCAACCCTTCTCCCGCTTCATACAGCAGCGTCTCCACCCCCATCTGCCCGGCCATTTCGCGCAGCGACCCGTCGCGGGTCTTCGACGACAGGATCACCGGTGCACCAAAGGCATGCGCCAGCGCCAGCGCTGCCGGTCTGCCGGGCGAGACCCGTATCTGCGGCAGGTTGATGCGGTGGATCGCCGCCGAATGCAGGTCGATGCCATGCGAACAGCGCGCCATGATTTCGGTCCGGAACAGATAGGCCAGCCGAGACGCCAGCGATCCACCCGCCGACCCCGGAAACGACCGGTTCAGGTCGCGCCGGTCCGGCAAGTAGCGCGAGTGATTGAGAAATCCGAAGGTGTTGACAATCGGCACCGCCAGCAGCGTTCCGGCAATGTTGTTCAGTTGCGGTGCCCGCAGCAACCGCCGCACGATATCCACCCCGATCATCTCGTCGCCATGCACGGCGGCCGACACGAACATGGTCGGCCCCGGCCTGCCGCCGTGGATGACATGCAGCGACAACGTGACCGGCGTCAGATCAGCCAGCGCCGTCATCGGCAGGTTCACCGTCGCCCGGCGGCGCGGCGGAATCCGGCGGCCCGCAATCTCGAACGCTTCGCGCCGCTCCGCCATCCGCAATCCCCTCGTGCCCCGCCGCCATATTTTGCGATTCGAGCCCAAAGTCGACCCGTTTGTTGTGAAGGAAGTGTGAAGGTTCATCGGCGCGCCCGACCGTTTCAGGTGTCCGCCGCAAGATTTGGCCAGGCCCGATCGGGCGTAGGGTGCGTGATTCACGCACCAATCCGGAACGGGGGGCGGTAAGTGAATCACGCACCCTACAGCTGTGCTGGAGGAATAGCGCGAGCTTGGGGTCGTAGTAGCGGGCGTTCAGGAATTGCAGCCCGGCATCGGGGTCATAACCCTCGACGATGTAGCCTTGCGTGGCGTTCGGGGCGGCGGCGTCGAAATCGAAGGACTTGGTGGTCGAGAAAGAGGCCGGAGGCGGAGCCGCAATTGGTGGAGAGTACTGCCCAGATTTATCCAAATCTTGAAACGCTTGGCTGAGTTCATTCCTCAGTTAGTATCTATTGGCATCCGAAAGTGCACGATCAACTTCTGCTGCCAGCCATTGACCTACTGCAAGGTATCCTCGCGAAACCGCTGCATAGTCGTACTCTTCGGCAACGATGATGCTGCCATATGGCGTAATTGCATGGATCATTTTGCGAGACTCAGCTTGTACTCCGTCCTCGGTAGAGGAGCCAACAATCAGGAATTCGTCCGGCCATCCCTTTGGGCGCCCATAGATATTTGGAACATTGATATCAAGGGGGGGATGCAAAGCGACATCATCGGACGCACGATCAATCTGCCTCAAAACACCATAGACTGCAAACTTCGTCGCCCCAACGCGAATTCCATTGCAAAGGCTGAAGAGGTCTCGGGAAAGGTTGGCATCAGCCCTTCCGGCGTACTCAATCAACTCTTCGATCATCAAAGCACTCAACGGAGCATTGATCTTGATTTCATAGGCCAGCGGTGCAATGTCGATTCGCCTTCTGGCGGCATAGCCATTTTGTCCGACAACAAGATCGGGCCATTGGTCGAGATTCAGAACATCCCTAATTGACACCATTGTCACCCTTTCTAAAAGCATCTCGGATCAGCGCGCATAGGGTGGGCGAAACTCACCTAATTGGCCCCACTTCCGAATAGGCGGTGGATTTCACCCACCCTACGCGCGCTGGCCGATATTCCAGAAGTGATTCGCACAAGACACAATCCCCTCAATATTCAATGAACGAAAGTTAACGGACTCTTGCGATCTGGTTAATTTCCGAACTGTCCACGCTCGGACAGTTCGCCCACCGCCGCCACCACCCGCGTCACCTCCTCTTCCGTGTTGAAATAATGCACCGAAGCCCGCACCAAAGCCTCCAGCCCGCGATCCTCAAAGTCGATCAAGGCCCCGCTGGAAACTGAGACATTGATCCCCCGCGCCGCCAGCCTCGCCGCCACCTCGGCGGCATCCATCCCCGCGACCATGAAGGTGCAAATCCCTGATTTCACCGCCCCCAGATCGGTCACCGTCACCCCCGGCACCTCGGCCAGCGCGGCGCGCAGCGCTGCCGCCAGCCCCTGCACCCGCGCCTCGATCACCGGCAACCCGATCGCCAGCGCATAGTCGACCGCAGCCGCCAATGCCGCCCGCCCGCCCAGAAAGCTCTCGAAATTCTCGAACCGCCGGGCATCGGGCAGGAACTCGTAGGCCTCGCGCCCGGTCCAGCGCGCCGCATGCATGTCGACAAACGGCGGCTCGATCAGCGGCATCACCCGCTGTGACACGTACAGGAACCCGGTGCCGCGCGGCCCGCGCAGGAACTTGCGCCCGGTCCCCGACAGCACATCACAGCCGATCTCGGGTACGTTCAGGTCGATCTGCCCCGCCGATTGACAGGCATCCAGCACATAGATCAGCCCGTGCGCCCGCGCCACCCGGCCCACGTCGGCCACCGGATTGACCAGCCCGCCTTGGGTCGGCACATGCGTTACTGCCACCACCCGGGTCCGCGACGTCACCAGCCGCTCCAGTGCCGCCACGTCGATCTGTCCGCTGCCGTCCGACGGCACCAGCACGATCCGCATCCCGGTCCGCCGGGCGATCTGCAGAAACGCCATGTAGTTCGACGAGTACTCTGATGCGTGCAGCAGCACCTCGTCGCCTTCGCCAAGCTTCAGCCCGTACACCGCCATGTCCCAGGCCCGCGTCGCATTCTCGACATAGGCGATTTCATCCGGCTGAACCCGCAGCAGTTCGGCAAAGGCCGAATAGTACCGCGCCAGCACGCCCGCATTCGCCGCTTCGGCCTCATAGCCGCCCAGATCACGCTCGTCCGCCAGATACCGCGTCAACACGTCGAACACCGGCGCGGGCATCAGCGACGAACCGGCGTTGTTGAAATGAACGCGGACGTCGGCAGCCGGAGTGTCACGGCGCAGCCGCGCCAGAGTTGTAGTATCCATTGTGCCTCCCGCCGGTTTCCGTGCTTGCCTAGCGCACCCGAAGGGGCGGCAGCAACTGCCGATGCGACCAGTAGCAGGCAACAAGGCCGGGCAGTTCGGGGAAACCGGTCGGCCGACAGCCTCAGAAAATGATGCAGTAACGGCCTTTGGCCCGGCCGTCTGCCAGGGCCGACAGCGCATCCGACGCGCCTTCAAGCCCGATTTCCTCTACTATACCATGCAAAGGCTCGGCAGCATGCAGTGCCATCAGATCGCGCATCTGGGCCCGGGTGCCCACCGACGTGCCGGTGATCGAAATGCCCGTCCAGGTCAGCCACTCCTGCACCAGCGGCACCGGTTCCGAAACCATGGCGGCAGCAATGATCCGGCCAAGAGGCTGGGTGGCGGCCAGCATCGGTGCCCATGTACGGGTGGTGGGCGCGAAATTGATGCAGACATCGGCGCGATTGGCTTCGGGCCAGTGATCGGCAAGCTCGGGCGTGGCGGTCTGGGTGACCTGCGCGCCCAGACGTGCAGCAATGGCCAACTTTTCCGGATCGGCGTCGACCGCCACAACACGGGCCCCGCGGCGCGCCGCCAGCTGCACCGCGTAAAGGCCCAGCCCGCCACAGCCGAAAATCGCGCAGGTCTCGCCGGGGCGCAGTGCCGACCGCTCGATCGCACCAAAGGCGGTAAGCCCGGCGCACATCAGCGGGGCCAGCGCCGCGGCGCCGCCTGCGGGCAGTTTTAGGGCATAGTCGGCTTTCGCGATCACATATTCGGCAAAGGTCCCGGGCACGTGATAGCCATGCGCCCGCTGGTCGGGACAAAAGGATTCGTGGCCGCTTTTGCACAGAGCGCAGGTGCCGCATGTATCGTGAATCCATGCTGCCCCGGCGCGTTCGTCCAGCGACCAGCCCACCACATCCGGGCCAATCGCTGCAACGGTGCCAACGCCTTCATGGCCCAGAATAAACGGAACCGGCGGCTTTGCCGGCAGGCTTTCGCCTTTCCAGGCATGAACGTCGCTGTGGCAAACGCCGCTGGCTTCCAGCCTGATCAGAATCTCGCCCGATCGGGGCACAGGCACCGGCAAGCGGGCCAGACGCAGTGGCTGGCCGTGGCCATCAACAACCGCCGCCCGCATGGTTTGCATTCAAAGGCCCAGTGCTGCTTTCACCACAGGCAGCCCCGGTTCGCCCGTCAGCGTGGTGACATCCTTCAACCACGCTTCCAGCAGATCCGGCCGAGCGGCGATCATCGCAAGCGCGGCCTCCGGTGCAGCCATGCCCTCGCCCATGATCTTCTGCATTCCTTGATTTTCGTACTCAATGTCAAAGGCCAGTTGCGCAAAGAACTTCGCCGCGTTCGGGCACGCCTCGGCATAGCCCTTGCGTGACAGGGTATGCACTGTTGCACCACCAAAGTCTGGGCCATATTCAGCATCACCGTCCGTCAGATAGGTCAACTCGTAGTTCAAGTTCATCGGATGCGGCGCCCAGCCCAGAAACACCACCCATTCCTGGTCCCGCACCGATCGCTCCACCTGCGACAGCATTCCTGCCTCGCTTGTCTCGACAATATCCCAGCTGCCCAAACCGTGCGCGTTTGTCTCCACCATATTGGTCAGCGGGAAATTGGAGCCCGGCTCGATCGCATATATGCTGCTGCCGAATTGCTCGGCATGGGCCGCCAGATCATCATAGCTCTTGACCCCGGCATCCGAGACATACTTCGGCACCACCAGTGTGAATTTGGCATCATCAAGATTGCGGCCCAGTTCCACCACCGAGCCATCGTCGAAAAAGGCCTTGTACTGATCATTCTGCACGGGTCGCCAATTGCCGAGGAAGATATCGATGTCACCGCCCTGCATCGAAACAAACGACACATCCAGTCCCAGAAGCGTCTGGGTCGGCTGATAGCCCAACGCGGCAAGCACAATCTCGGCCGAGGTATTGGTCAGGACAATATCGGTCCAGCCCAGATCGGCCATGCGCACCGCCTTGCAGGCTTCCGGGTCTGCCGCGTGGGCCGACCCTGCCGAAATCAGTGCCGTGCTCAGAAACAAATTCCGCATTCCGCTGCGCATGGTCCATCCTCCCCGATGATTTCGCGAAGCATGCCGCTGGAAATACTGTACGTCAATACAGGAATTTGTATAGTCATTCAATAAAATCCTCTGCTAAGTATGGCGCATGGCAGATTTCCCCAGACGAACCCGGATCGAGGATTTGCGCCGCGCCGAGTTGACGGCGGCGGCGCACAGGGTTTTCATGGTACATGGACTGAGCGGCATGACCACTGCCCGGATCTGCCGCGAGGCAGGCATGTCCGCGGGAATCCTTTCCTATTACTTCAAGGGCAAGGAAGATCTGTTGTTCGCGATGGTCCGGATGAACAACCGACTTCTGATGGAAGATGTGGTAGTACGCTTGGGTGCGGCGCAAACCCGATGGGATCGGTTTACCGCGATTGTCGAGGGCAACTTTCCGGTGACACTGTACCAGCAGAACGTCGCAAACGCCTGGCTTTCGGTGGTATCTGCGGCGGCGGTCAAACCGCGCTATGCCCGGCTTCAGGCGGTGTCCTACCGACGCCTGCGCTCCAACCTGGCTTCGGTCTTTGCAGACAGGCTGCCTGCCGGGCGCTTTGTGCAGGTGTCGCGCACCGTCAGCACGCTGATTGACGGGCTCTGGTTGCAGAAAGCGGCCAACGAGGCACCGGGGCGGGATGCAGCCGTGGCCCTTGTTGTTGACGCAGTTGCGGCGCTGCTGTCGGACGCCGAGCGGGCCGGCCTGAACCGCCCCAATGGTGATCCCTCCGATTCCCTGTCAGCCCGAAGATAGGTCAGCCTCACACCCGCCCAACCATATTCCGCGTCCCGTGCCGCGTCGGGTTGCGAGGCCGGCAAGACACGGCTGCGCCACGGCCACCAACGGCAATACCGCACCATCACTGGTCAGAAGTTGCCGCAGCCGCCCCGCGTCATTTCGGCACCAGAACCTCGTAGCCCACGGCATTGGTGCCGGCGATGGTCCAGCTGCCATCCAGCACACCATTGTCCATCACCTGATAGATGATCAGCCCAACCTTGCCGTTCAACTCGTAGCCCGCGACAAACACATTACCGCTGCGCATGCAAATTCCGGTCGATGACGAATTGCCGGTTGTCCACACGATTTCGCAGGTCACGTCCGATGTCAACGCAATCGCCGCCTCGCCGCCATAGGGCGAGCCGTCGAAGTTCTTGCCCTGAACCTCGTAAAGCCCGCCGATCGCCTGCGCCGAAACCGCCCCGGCCCACATCCCTGCAAGCCCGGCAAAAACAAATGCCCTGAACATGATCCTGTCCCCGTTGTTGCCGACCCGCTTCCTGCGGTCCGGTGGATTGGGGGGGGCCCGAACGCAGGCACCCCGAAATGACCTTGCCCCGTCAGTTCGGGTCCTTTGCAAACCGCAGGTAGGGCAGCTTCATGTCCAGCTTGCCATATTTCGCCTCTGCTGCTGCGTTGTCAAGGCTCAGTGCCACGATCACATCCTGCCCCGGTACCCAGTTGGCGGGGGTGGCAATCGGCACGCCGTCGGTCGCCCGCACCGCGTCCAGTGCCCGCAGAATCTCGGCAAAGTTGCGCCCGACCGACATCGGATAGGTCATCGTCAGCTTCACCTTCTTGTCCGGCCCGATGATGTAGACCGTCCGGACCGTCGCGGTATGGGCAGGTGCCCGACCCTCGGTCGGCAGGTAGTATTCCGCCGGCAGCATGTCATAGGCTTTCGCCACCGTCAGACTGGTGTCGTCGATGATCGGAAAATCGGCGGTGGTCCCGGCGAAGCTTTCAATGTCGCGTTTCCATTTGGCGTGGTCCTGAACGGAATCCACCGACACGCCGATCACCTTGGTCTTGCGCCTGGCAAACTCTGCCGAAAGCTGCGCCACCGCGCCGAATTCGGTGGTGCAGACCGGCGTGAAATCGCGTGGGTGGCTGAAGATGATGGCATAGCCGCTGCCGATCCAGTCGTGAAACCGGATGGTGCCTTCGGTGCTTTCGGCGGTGAAATCGGGGGCGATGTCGTTGATGCGCAGTCCCATGATCAATCCTTTCGGTTCAGTCATTCCATCGGGTCCAATCTACGCCTGTAACCGCGCCAATAAAACCACTTGTTTCACGTATTGCCGCCCCGTCAGCATTGCCGTGCCTGACCACCGCATCCCGGTCCATCGCAAGGAATCGGGGGGGCGCTGCCCCCATCGGCTGCGCCGATTCCCCCGGGATATTTGTGCCGGAATGAAGCCGGACGCGTTGATCGGTTCGCCCGCGCACCAATCATGTGAACTTTGCAGTAGTTCCGTTTATCCCTTCACAGATCTATCTCTGTCGCACCGCGAACACCCCGACCTGAAAGGACCCGCCATGCTGACCCAGATCAAAGGCCTGCACCATGTCACGTCGCTGGCCAGCCATGCCCAGCCTGTCAACGACTTCTTCACCCACGGCCTTGGCCTGCGCCGGGTCAAGAAGACCGTCAACTTCGACGCCCCCGATGTCTATCATCTGTATTACGGCGATGAACACGGCACTCCCGGCACGGTGATGACCCACTTTCCGTTTCCGCACGCCGCCCGCGGCAAACCCGGGGCCGGCGAAGTGTCGGTGACCGCCTTTGCCGTCCCGGTTGGCAGCCTGCCGACTTGGGTGGAACGGCTGACTAGCCGTGGCAGCAAGGGGCTGCGGCATGAAACCTGGTTCGGCGAGGCGCGCCTGACTTTCGAGGGCCCGGACGGCGACCTGTTCGCACTGGTCGAAGTTGCGGATGACGCCCGCAGCCAATGGACCGGCAACGGCGTCGGCATTGATATGGCGATCCACGGCTTTCATTCCGCAGCGTTGCGCCTGACCGATGCCGCTGCGACCACCGAGCTTCTGACCTACATGGGCTATGTCGCAGCCGGGCAGGACGGCGATGTGACCCGGCTGGTCATGCCCGGCGGCAACGGGGCCGACAGCATCGACATTCAGACGATCGCCGGTGCCAATCCGGCCAGACAAGGCGCAGGCTCAGTGCACCACATCGCCTTTGCCGTGGAAAACCGCGCCCGGCAACTGGAGGTGCGGCAGGCGCTGGCCGATACCGGTTACGCCGTGACCCCGGTGATCGACCGCGACTACTTCTGGTCGATCTATTTCCGCACGCCCGGCGGCGTGCTGTTCGAAGTTGCGACGAACGAGCCGGGGTTTGACCGCGACGAAGATACGGCGCACCTTGGCCAGGCGCTGAAGCTGCCGCGCCAGCACGAGCATCTGCGACAGACGCTGGAGCGCAGTCTGGAGCCAATTGCCGACTAGCCGTCGCGCCACTGCCGCGACCAGAGCAACCCTGTTTCCGTCCGAAAGGCACCGCCTATGACTTACCTAAACGCCATTACCGAAGGGGGACCGGACACGCCGCTGTTCTTCACCTTTCACGGCACCGGCGGCGACGAGCATCAATTTCACTCCTTTGCCCGCGACCTGATGCCGGGTGCCACCGTGATATCGCCGCGTGGCGACGTGCAGGAAAACGCGGCGAACCGCTATTTTCGCCGAACCGGCGAAGGCGTTTTCGACATGGAAGATCTGGCGCGCGCCGTGGCCAGGATGGCCGGGTTCGTGGCCGATGCACAGGCAAGCCGCCGCCCGGGCCGAACGATCGGTCTGGGCTATTCCAACGGTGCCAACATTCTGGCGGCCACCGCCTTTGCGCATCCGCACCTGTTTGATGCCATGATCCTGATGCATCCGCTGGTCCCCTTCACCCCCGCCCCGCAACCGGGGCTGGCGGGCAAACGCATCCTGATCACCGCCGGCCGGCAGGACCCGATCTGCCCGGCACCCCGGACCCAGGCCCTGGCTGACTGGTTTACCGCTCAGGGGGCCACGGTCGATCTGTTCTGGCACCAAGGCGGGCACGAGATACGTCAGGAGGAAGTCGCCCGGATCGGCGCACTGCTTGTGGCCTGAACCCCAGGCGATCCTGCGGCTTCAGGCGGTGATTGCCGACGGTTCTAGGGAGAAAGTTAAGTTTCCCC
>JANNRR010000083.1:0-7326 GCA_031401675.1 Paracoccaceae bacterium | reverse complement strand
CCGCCAGAACAAAACTCGGCCAATCCGCCCCGCCCCGCAAGACCCACGGATACCTCGCAAGGTCCTACTTCCGAACCGGCTTCACCTTCCTCAGAAACCGCCTCCGCTCAGATCACCCGAACATTCTTGTCGAATGGATCGACCTCCCAAAAACACTCAAAAACCTGGGAGTCGTGTAGTGTGGATTTTTCGTTACGTCGGCCTTGCAACCCATTGAAATCCAACAACCCGAAACATGTCCCGTGCCGGGACATCCTACCGCGACTTGCCCGGCACCCACAGAACGTCATCGCGGCCGTCATTGTTGGCGATGCGTCCGGCCACGAAGAACCAGTCCGACAGCCGGTTCAGATAGATCACCGCCTGGGTGTTGATCGCCTCCATCGTCGCCAGTTCCACCACCAGCCGCTCGGCGCGGCGGGAAACGGTGCGGCACAGGTGCAGGTGCGCGGCCAGTGCCGAACCGCCGGGCAGGATGAAACTGCGCAGGGGCGTCAGGCGGTCGTTCATCGCGTCGATTTCGTTTTCCAGCCGCTGAACCTGCGACGCGATCATCCGCAGCGGCGGGTAGGGGCTGTCGGCATCGCGCTCCATGTCCGGGCGGCATAGGTCGGCGCCGAGGTCGAAGAGGTCGTTCTGGATCATTGCCAGCTGGCTGTCCATGTCGCCGGTGGCATGCAGCCGGGCCAGCCCGACGGTGGCATTGGTTTCATCCACCGTGCCATAGGCCGAAACCCGCAGCGAATGTTTCGCAACCCGGGCCCCGTTGCCGAGTGCTGTTTCGCCGGCATCCCCGGTCTTGGTGTAGATCTTGTTCAGGACGACCATGCTCAGCTTCCCATTCGCCGGAAATAGACGAACGCCAGGATCAGCACCACGGCGACCGCCTGCGCGATGATGCGGGCGCGCATGATCTTGTTGGCGTATTTGCGGTTGAACTCGCCGCCCTTGGTGAAGCTGCCGATGCCGAACATCAGAATGGCCAGAACGGCCAGCGCGGCAATGGCGGCAACGATGAAGAGCGGGTCATTGGACATTGGCGGTTCCTCGGGCGGTTCCGTGCGCTAACCTGCCCTATGTAGGGGGGGCGGCCGGAAAAGCGAATGCGAAAATGCGGGTCGCGGGTCGCGGGTCATGGGACTGGGGTCTGGTGGATCAGCCCTTGCCAAGCACCCAATCGAGGGCGCGGCTGGACAGCAGGCGTTTCAGGCTGCCGACAACATGGGTGGGCGTGGTGACATAGTACCTTGGCCGCGGGTTCGCCGCCTCCAAAGCCCGGATCAGTTTGGCCGTGACGGCGGCGGCTGGCAGTTCGAAGCGGTCCGGGCCGCTGTCGTCGTACAGCCGCTTGCGCAGGCTCTGGCGGTACTGTTCGGCGCGGGGCGAATTCTGCCAGTCGATCCAGCGTTCGAAATGCGGGATGGAATTGGCGCGGATGCGGCTGGTGATCGGGCCGGGTTCGATCAGGATGATCCGGATCGGCGTGTCGCGCATTTCAATCCGCAGCACATCGCTCAGGCCCTCCAAGGCGAACTTGGTGGCGACATAGGCCCCGCGCCATTTCGCACCGACCAGACCAAGCACCGAAGAGCAGTTGACGATCCGGCCATGCCCCTGCGCCCGCATCACCGGGATGATCCGGCGGGTCAGGTCATGCACGCCAAACAGGTTGACCTCGAAAATCTCACGCAGGCCGTCGCGCGGCAGGTCCTCGACCGCGCCGGGCAGACCGTAGGCACCGTTGTTGAACAGCGCGTCCAGCGTACCGCCGGTGCGGGCAATCGTTTCGGCGACGGCCTTCGCAAGGCTGGCCGGATCGGCATAGTCGAGCGGAAAGCTTTCCAGCCCCCCGGCCCACAGGCGCGCGCAGTCGGCGGGTTTCCGACACGTGGCGAACACCCGCCAGCCGTGCCGGCGCAACCCGTGCGCTGCGTCAAAGCCGATACCGGACGAGCAACCGGTGATCAGGATCGATTTCTGTGCCAAAGCACCCCCGCATTCGGCACTGGACCGGATTCACCGCCCGAATTACACGGGTTGCATGACCGATACCACCGACATCCCCGACGACGTGCCCGGCGACGCCACCCCCCCGGGCGACGGGCGCAACGGCGATGGGCCGCTGCAGGTTTCCGAAACCCTGCGCCGCGCCATCGGCGAACGCTATCTGACCTATGCCCTGTCCACCATCATGCACCGCGCCCTGCCGGATGCGCGCGACGGGCTGAAACCGGTGCACCGCCGCATCCTTTATGCGATGCGCGAGCTGAAACTGTCGCCAACCGGCGGCTTTCGCAAGTCGGCCAAGATCTCGGGCGACGTGATGGGCAACTACCACCCGCACGGCGATCAGGCGATTTATGACGCGCTGGCCCGGCTGGCGCAGGATTTCAACCTGCGCTACCCGCTGATCGACGGGCAGGGCAATTTCGGCAACATCGACGGCGATAACCCTGCCGCCGCCCGCTATACCGAGGCGCGGCTGACCGCAGCTTCGGAAGCGCTGATGGAGGGGCTGGCGGAAAATGCCGTGGATTTCCGCCCGAACTACGACGGCACGCTGGAGGAACCGGTGGTGCTGCCAGCCGCGTTCCCCAACCTGTTGGCCAACGGCTCCAGCGGCATTGCCGTCGGGATGGCCACCAACATCCCGCCGCACAATCTGGGCGAACTGATCGACGCCTGTCTGCTGCTGATCAAGGAACCGGAGGCCAGCATCGCGGCGCTGGTGGCGCTGGTGCCGGGGCCGGATTTCCCAACTGGCGGCGTCATCGTCGAACCGGCGGACAGCATTCTGGAGGCGTACCGGACCGGGCGCGGGTCGTTCCGCCTGCGCTCGGAATGGCAGATCGAGGACCTGGGGCGCGGCATGTGGCAGATCGTGGTCACGCAGATCCCGTTTCAGGTGCAGAAATCGCGGCTGGTCGAGCGGCTGGCCGAACTGATCCAGCTGAAGAAAATTCCGATCTTTGGCGATGTGCGCGACGAGAGCGCCGAGGATGTCAGGCTGGTGATCGAGCCGCGCAGCCGGACAGTCGATGCCGACCTGCTGATGGGCATGCTGTTTCGCAACTCTGATCTGGAGATCAGGTTCAGCCTGAACATGAACGTGCTGATCGACGGGCGGACCCCCCGCGTCTGCAGCCTGCGCGACGTGTTGCGGGCGTTTCTCGACCACCGCCGCGACGTGCTGCTGCGGCGGTCGCGCCACCGGATGGAACGGATCGATGCCAGGCTGGAAATCCTGGAGGGCTTCATCATCGTCTATCTGAACCTTGTCCGGGTCATCGACATCATTCGCTACGACGGCGAGCCGAAGCAGGCCCTGATGTTCGAGGATTGGGCGCGCGCGCTGCCGCGGGCCGGCTCGGAACGCGATTATGTGTCACCGTTGCCCGCTGCCGACGATGACCCGACCCTGAGCGAGGTTCAGGCCGAGGCGATCCTGAACATGCGGCTGCGGTCGCTGCGCAAGCTGGAGGAACTGGAACTGCGGCGAGAGCGGGATGCGCTGCTGCTGGAGCGCGACGATCTGCAAGGGCTTCTGGAGTCCGACAAGCTGCAATGGAAGCGCATCGGCAGCGAACTGCGCGACGTCCAGAAGCTGTTCGGCAAGGGCACCGGCGCCGGGGCGCGCCGGACCCGGTTCGCGCTGGCCGCCGATGTCGAGGAAGTGTCGCCCGAAGCCATGATCGAGCGCGAGCCGATCACCGTGGTCTGTTCGAAAATGGGCTGGATCCGGGGAATGAAGGGGCACCTGCCAGCCGATCAGGACCTGAAGTTCAAGGACGGGGATGAAGGGCGGTTCCTGTTCCATGCCGAAACCACCGACAAGGTCCTGCTGTTCGCCTCGAACGGGCGGTTCTACACCCTGGCGGGCAGCACCCTGCCCGGCGGGCGCGGCATGGGCGAGCCGGTGCGCCTGATGGTCGATCTGCCGAACGAGGCCGAGATTGTCGCTCTGTTCATCCACCGCCCCGGCGCGCGGTTGCTGGTCGCGTCGACCGACGGTGACGGTTTTGTGGTGGCGGCGGACGAGGTGGTGGCGCAGACCCGAGCCGGCAAGCAGGTGCTGAATCTGACCGGGGCGGCGCGGGCGCTGGTCTGCCGCTTTGTGGCGGGCGACCATGTCGCCGTGGTCGGTGACAATCGCAAAGTGCTGGTCTTTCCGCTGGTGGACCTGCCGGAAATGGCGCGAGGCAAGGGTGTCAGGTTGCAGAAGTACAAGGATGGCGGGCTGGCCGACGCCACGACGTTTGCTTTGGCCGACGGCTTGACCTGGAAGGACCCTGCCGGTCGCACCCGCACCGAAAGCGATCTGTCCGAATGGCTGGCCAAACGCGCCACCGCTGGCCGCACGGCCCCGCGCGGCTTCCCGAGGGACAACCGGTTTACCTGACCGCTTGGCTCAATCCAGAATCATGTCCGCCACGCCGCGCTCGCAGGCAAGGCGGTCGAGCCCGGTCAGCCGACCCAGTTTGCGGATGATCAGCCCATTGGGAATTGTGGTCAACCGCCACCGCAGGATCGAGGGCACCCGCAGACCGGCAGACTCCAGGTTGCCGATCCGCAAGTCGCTCGGCCACGCTGTTGTCGTGGTGGAGGTTACCATTGCCACCAGGGTTGCCGCGTTCGCCTGATTGAAGCTCCGGCCCGACAAGACCACAACCGGACGCCGCTTCAGCACCGGAATTTCGGCGAAGGGGAACGGAATTACCACGGTTTCCAACCGGTCACAGATCACTGAAAGCCGCCTCGTCTTCGGGTTCGGACCATTCGCTGAACAGCGCGGTTGACGCGCTCAGGTA
This sequence comes from Paracoccaceae bacterium, assembly GCA_031401675.1. Lineage (GTDB taxonomy): Bacteria > Pseudomonadota > Alphaproteobacteria > Rhodobacterales > Rhodobacteraceae > JANNRR01. The sequence continues at coordinate 2,518 of JANNRR010000083.1, read as the reverse complement.
GTCGTCAGCAAGCGTCACCTCCTGCACCGTCACCCGTTCGCCCTTGCGGGTTTCATACCAGCCTTGCCAGATCGGCTGCATGCGACCCACCGGCCTGATCCCGCGTGTCAGCCGTCCGTCCTTCCCGGTTTTCATCCGTCGCCATGAACCGACCACCTCGTTGATCTGCAATACGATCTCGGCCTCAGGCTCCAGCCCGTCCAGACGCGAGACAAGATCGGCTGCCGGAAGGTGCTTGAACCAGATGACGACGTCGCTGATTTCAAGTTCGGTTTTCATGGGGTCCTATTGGGTCATAAAGTGTTTCTATGGACCCCATGATACCCCCTTGAATGAATGCCTGTCAATTGATCGTTCGACAGTGTTGAAACCAGTTCCAACCGTGACACCTGATGTCTTTTGAGCGGATTGTCCTGATGATCAAGCGTTTCGGAACAGTGTGCGGAACTGCGCCGGTGTGGCTGGTGCCCAATGCACGCCATCAAGCAGGCGTGATTGCAGCGGCCAAGGCGCTGCGGTATTGCTGGCCACGCCCGACAAAGGATGGCCGTCGATGATCCCTGCCCTGCGCTGCCTGATTGCGATTTCTATTCTGGGTCTGGCGGCCGGCTGCGCGCCGAAGGACGACCTGGCCGAAACGCCGGTGCCGATCGGCAATTTCTTTTTCGGCCACAACATCGTGGTTTCGGAAAACGCCCAGATCGGTCCCTTGTCGCGCGAAGCCACGCCAGAGCAACTGAAGGCGGCGCTGGAAGAGGCGATCGAGGCCCGGATGGGGCGCTACACCGGCGACAAGTACTATCACCTCGGGGTGAACATCGACGCTTACGCCCTGGCCATTCCCGGCATTCCGGTTGTGGCCAAGCCGAAGTCGATCCTGGTGGCGTCGGTTTCGGTGTGGGACGATGCTCTGGGGGCCAAGATCAACGCCGAGCCGAAGCAGCTTTTCGTGTTTGAAAGCTTCACCGGTGCGACGTTTGTCGGATCGGGTCTGACCCAGAACAAGGCGGAGCAACTGAAGAACCTGAGCTACAACATGGCGCGCAAGATCGAGGACTGGCTGCGCGAGAACGAGGCGTGGTTTGGCGGTGAAGCTGCCCGCAATCCGCCGGGAACGCCGTCGGCGCTGGAACTGCCGGACGATCCGACTGCAGCGATCGTGCCGGATGCCGGACCGGTCGTCGATCTGGTCACCGTGGCACCGCTGGACTGAAGGCCCGGCCGCCTTACTGGCCCCCTTGATCCCGGCCATATGGCGGCCAAATCCCGAACCGGCGCTTGATTTCCCCGCGCCGAGCGCATAGATCGCCGGCGATGTTTCAACCGGGTCATGGCTGGCCCGCAAAACGGGGTGCCGCACGATGGCGAAGGCAAAGTTTGAACGGACCAAACCGCATGTGAACGTGGGCACGATCGGCCATGTCGATCATGGCAAGACGACGCTGACGGCGGCGATCACCAAGTATTTCGGCGAGTTCCGCTCGTACGACCAGATCGATGCCGCCCCGGAAGAGAAGGCGCGCGGCATCACGATTTCCACCGCGCATGTGGAATACGAATCCGCCAACCGCCACTATGCCCATGTCGACTGCCCCGGCCACGCCGATTATGTGAAGAACATGATCACCGGTGCGGCGCAGATGGACGGCGCCATTCTGGTGGTGAACGCCGCCGACGGCCCGATGCCGCAGACCCGCGAACACATCCTGTTGGGCCGTCAGGTCGGCATCCCCTACATGGTGGTGTATCTGAACAAGATCGATCAGGTCGACGACGAGGAACTGGTCGAACTGGTCGAGATGGAAATCCGCGAGCTGCTGTCGAAATACGACTATCCCGGCGACGACATCCCGATCATCAAGGGCTCGGCGCTGCACGCGATGAACGGCACCATGCCCGAGATCGGCGAGGCCAGCATCCGGGCGCTGATCGAAGCGGTCGACACCTACATCCCGACCCCGGTGCGCCCGGTCGATCAGCCGTTCCTGATGCCGGTCGAGGACGTGTTCTCGATCTCCGGCCGCGGCACCGTGGCGACGGGGCGCATCGAGCGCGGCATCGTCAAGGTCGGCGAAGAGATCGAGATCGTCGGCATCCGACCGAACAAGAAGACGGTCTGCACCGGTGTGGAAATGTTCCGCAAGCTTCTGGATCAGGGCGAGGCCGGCGACAATGTCGGGCTGTTGTTGCGCGGCATCGACCGCGAGGGCATCGAGCGCGGCCAGGTCCTGTGCAAGGTCGGCAGCGTGAAGCCGCACACCAAGTTCGAGGCCGAGGCCTATATCCTGACCAAGGACGAGGGCGGCCGGCACACGCCGTTCTTTGCCAACTATCGCCCGCAGTTCTATTTCCGCACGACGGACGTGACCGGCACGGTGATCCTGCCGGAGGGTACCGAGATGGTGATGCCGGGCGACAACCTGAAGTTCGTCGTCGACCTGATCGCCCCGATCGCGATGGAGGAAAAACTGCGCTTCGCCATCCGCGAAGGCGGCCGCACCGTCGGCGCCGGCGTGGT
>JANNRR010000082.1:0-32747 GCA_031401675.1 Paracoccaceae bacterium | reverse complement strand
CACGGATACCTCGCAAGGTCCTACTTCCGAACCGGCTTCACCTTCCTCAGAAACCGCCTCCGCTCAGATCACCCGAACATTCTTGTCGAATGGATCAACCTCCCAAAAACACTCAAAAACCTGGGAGTCGTGTAGTGTGGGGGATTCTTAAGGATTGCAGGGGTTGTGGTGGGGTGGAACCCCACCCTACTTGGACACCGGGCGTAGGGTGGAAACCCATCACTGGCGGCAAAGCCGGGGATTTCCCAGCTTTCGGATTGCACCCCTTCGCCCCAATCGCCCCGACCTGGTGGGTTCCACCCAAGCTACGGTTTGCAGCGCGTGGCGGTGCGCATGAATGCGGCATCCTGCGGCTTGCCTGGCGGGAAGTGGTAGGCTGGCACCCACCCTGCGGCGTAGTCAAAGCACAAAGAAATCCCCGGAGGAAAGCGCCGCGTGGTTGCCAACGATGGCAAAAAGCACGGGAGGGGCGCTTTGCGCCCCGTTCAGATTGCCATCGGAATCATAAAAGAGCCGGCCGGTCGCCTGATCGTAGAGGATGCGGTCATCGCCATCCGCGGCGGCGGTGCCAAGACGAAATTCCTGCGCATTCATGGTGCCATTCAGGCCGGGAAAAGCGCCGCTCGTCAGAGCAATCCGGTCGGTGCCACGCAAGAAATCAACGATACGGTCGGCATTCGTCGCGCCCACAATTTCGAAATTGAACTCGTCGCGGCCCGCCCCCCCGGTCAGAGTGTCCTTGCCAACCCCGCCGCGGATAAAATCATTGCCGTCGTCGCCATACAAAACGTCCGGGCCGACGTCACCAAAAAGCAGATCGCGGCCTGGCCCCCCCTGCAGCGTATCGGCACCGGTTCCACCCTGAAGAACGTCGACACCTCCGCCGCCGTTGAGAGTATCATTGCCGCCATTGCCGTCAATCTGGTCATCCCCGGCGACCCCCAACAGGTTGTCGTTGCCAAGGTCACCGGAAATCAGATCATTGTCGGCTCCACCATTGATGAAGTCTGACCCATCGCCACCCCGCACTGCATCGCCTTCGGTGCCGCCAAACATGACGTCATTTCCCGCCGCCCCGTACAGAATGTCCGCGCCGACGTCCCCAAAAATGCCATCGTTACCCGCGCCGCCAAACAAGTCATCGTCGCCGGCACCGCCACGAAGAGTGCTCGGCAATTGACCCGCGCTGAACGCATCATCAAAGCCGCTGCCACGAATGATGCATGAAAAGAGGCTGGTGGGATTCTCGAAATTCTCGATCCGCGTCGGTGCGTCAGATGAAAATTGCGCCAGAAGTCCGCCATCGTCGGTGAGGGTTGCGGCGCTGGCATTGAATGGATTGGTTTGGAGATAGTTTATCCAGGCCACCAGGGCAAGATCGAAAGTGTTCTTGTCGATGGCATATTGCCCAGCCGCCAGGCCATTATAAACGGGCTGGACATAATTTTCGTGAAGCGGCGGCCCATTTACCGCGATTGGAAACCGCAGATAGGGGTGTAGGGGGATGTTTTCGGTACTGTACAAATCCAATTGGTTTGCATGAGCGCTGTGAGAGAGTACATACGGAGTACTTATGGCGAAAGTGCTGGCCGGAATGACAAAATCGCCCCCCGGAGATCTCAATATTACCTGATGGATCGGGATGTCGTTGCCGTCAAATGTAACCGTTTCCCTCGAAAGTTGATGGGTAATGTCAGCGTCGGTTATGGCGCGGTAGGACGTGGAGAAATCCAGTGTCATTTTCACCATGATCAATTCCTCCTTTGGATCGCGGTGCCAACCAACCCTTCCGAAACATCGGATCGGGATCGGTGAGGCTGTTTGCTCGGGACTTCCGCGGCCAGATTTTCAAAGAGACTTGCCATCAGGTGCGGCTGACGGCGAAACGCAGGCCGACATGGACTGCCGACGAAGCAACCTGTCACGCAAAAGATAACAGCATATTGTCGCGGCAGTTTGTCAAGCGATCCTGAAAAAGTCAAGGTGCTGGTCCAACGGGGAGCGGTGCACCTGAATGCGCACTCTACTTTCAGTTTCCGCCGGCGTCTCGCGCATCCATCTTCAACGCAGTCATGAACGTCTGTTCTGGCATCTGCACTTTCCCGAACTGCCGCATCTCTTTCCCGGCTTTCTGCTTGTCCAAAAGGTTCCAATTGCGCGCCGCACTTCGCCGTCATGCCCCCGCGACCAGCCGCTCAGAACCTCCGGGGCAGCAGGGCGACGGGGCGGCCCTCGTCCTGTTCGAAATCCAGCGGGGCCTGATCGAGGGCGGCGGTGTTGCGTTTGAACTCGCAGATCAGTTCGCCGTTTTCCTGTACCGAGGCCATGATCAGGCACTGGGTCAGGTGTTTGGCCCCGTCATAGATATCGACCAGCCCGCGCAGGTGGCCGGCATGGTCCGCGCTGATGGCGAAGCCGTTCTGCCAGTAGCGCAGGATCGGGTAGATGTCCTGCCCGACATGCACCCTGAGGCGCGAGCGCCGCTTTTGGGCCAGCTTGCGCGCAGCCTCCAGCCCGTCACGGACCTCGTTCGACAGATATTGCAGCATCCTCACCACTCCAAGCCCGCCGCATAAGAGTATGCGGGTGAAGGGAAAAAAATCAAGTTAAGGATTGTTAAGCGGTGAATTCGGGCGAATTCGGGGGTTGGCAAGGTGCTTTCAGGGCATTTTGTGCGGATTGCCGGGGATTGCCGGCACAGTGTGCGAGAATCGGGGAGGGGCTGCGCATTCCGGCCGGTTGGATGCGGGGGGCGGCTGCGGTTAGGCTGGTCGCGAAGGAGGACGGCATGGGACAACTGATCGACGGGATCTGGAGCACGGCCTGGTATGACACGCGCGCCACAGGCGGGGCGTTCGTGCGCAGGGACGCGGGCTTTCGCAACTGGGTGACGGCGGACGGGTCGCCGGGGCCAACCGGGCAGGGCGGGTTCCGGGCCGAGAGCGGGCGCTATCATCTGTATGTCTCCTACGCCTGCCCGTGGGCGCACCGCACGCTGATCTTTCGGGCGCTGAAGGGGCTGGAAGCGCATGTCGGGGTGTCGGTGGTGCATCCGGACATGCTGGACGACGGCTGGAGTTTTGCCACCGATTTTGACGGCGCGACCGGCGACGGGCTGTTCGGGCTGGCGTATCTGCGCGAGTTGTATCTGCGGGCCGATCCGGGGATGACCGGGCGGGTGACGGTGCCGGTGCTGTGGGACAAGGTGCGGGGGACGATTGTGTCGAACGAAAGTTCGGAGATCATCCGGATGTTTGGCAGTGCGTTTGACGCAGTGACCGGGAATGGCGACGACTACTGGCCGGAGGGGTTGCGGGCGGCGATCGAGCCGGTGAACGCGCGGATTTATCAGGGTTTCAACAACGGGGTGTACCGTGCCGGGTTCGCCACCACGCAGGGCGCCTATGACGCGGCAGTGGCCGAGGTGTTCGCCACGCTGGACTGGCTGGAGGGGGTGCTGTCGGCCAGCCGCTATCTGCTGGGCGAGCGGATCACCGAGGCCGACTGGCGGCTGTTCCCGACGCTGCTGCGGTTCGACGCGGTGTATCATCTGCATTTCAAGTGCAACCGGGCGCGGATCGTCGACTACCCGGCGCTGTCGGGCTATCTGCGGGAATTGTACCAGTGGCCGGGGGTGGCGGCGACGGTGCGGCTGGACCATATCGTGCGGCACTATCATTACAGCCATGTGACGATCAATCCGTTCCGGATCGTGCCGATCAACCCGGTGCTGGATTTCACCGCGCCGCACGGGCGGGGGTGACGGGCTGGCGGAGGGAAGGGGGGCGCTGCCCCCTCGGCCTCCGGCCTCACCCCCGGGATATTTGGGCCAGAGTGAAGCCGGGAGTGGAACGGGGTGTCGGGGGGCAGCCCTGGATGGGCGTTGGCAGATGCGGGGATGATAGGAGGCTGCGGAAGCGGCGCTGCCGTCGCTGTGGGCCGCCGGGGTATCTGGAGAGTATCCGGGCGAGACGGAAGCGGATCGCGGAGTGCTGCAAGGGTGGTTGCGCCGGATTGGCCAGTGGCTATTGAAGGGGATGCAATGGCAGAGGTGTTGCACATGACCCCGGAGGGTTCGGGATTTGCGGCGGCTGCGGCGGCGGAACCGGTGGTGCGGGACCATGGCGGCGGGCTGGATGCGGCTGTGGCGGAATTTGGCGGTGCGCGGGGCGACTGGCTGGACCTGTCGACCGGGATCAATCCGGTTGCTTATCCGGTGCCGAAGCTTGGAGCGGATGTCTGGGGTGCTTTGCCGGACCAGGGCGCGGCGGCGGCGCTGGAGGCGGCGGCGAGGGCGTTCTGGCGGGTGCCGGCGTCGGCAGAGGTGCTGGCGGCGCCCGGCGCATCGGCGCTGATCGCGCGGCTGCCGTGGTTGCAGGCGGCGGCGCGGGTGGAGATCGCCGGGCCGACCTATAACGAGCATGCGGCGGCGTTTCGGGCGGCGGGCTGGCAGGTGGACGAGGGCCTGGGTGGCGGCGGGGGTGGCGGCGCGGGTGGCGGCGCAGTTCTGGCGGCGCGGGTGGTGGTGCATCCGAATAATCCGGACGGGCGGTTCTGGGCCGGCGCGCCGGGCGGGTTCCTGGTGATCGACGAGAGCTTTTGCGATGTCTGCCCGGAGCGCAGCCTGATCGGGCTGGCGGATCAGCCGGGGATAGTGGTGCTGAAGAGCTTTGGCAAGTTCTGGGGGCTGGCCGGGCTGCGGCTAGGGTTTGCCATCGGCGATCCGGCGCTGCTGGCGCGGCTGGCCGGGATGTTGGGACCGTGGCCGGTATCCGGCCCGGCGCTGGCCATCGGGGCGGCGGCGCTGCGAGATGTCGGCTGGGCGGAGCGGACGCGGGCGCGGCTGGCGGCGGATGCGGTGCGGCTGGATGCGGTGGTCGGGGCGCGGCTGGTGGGCGGGACCGATCTGTTCCGGCTGTATGAGGTGGCGGACGCCGGGCATTGGCACAGGGCTTTGGCGGCGTCGCGGATCTGGACCCGGGTGTTTGCCTATGACCGGCGCTGGTTGCGGCTGGGGTTGCCGGGGCAGACGTCGGGCTGGGATCGGCTGGGCGTGGCATTGAACGGGCTGAGGTAGGCGATGACGACGCCGCTGATCCTGTTGCTGGCGCTGCTGCTGGACGCGCTGTTTGGCGAGCCGGAATGGCTGTGGGGCCGGGTGCCGCATCCTGCAGTGCTGATGGGGCGGCTGATCGGCTGGTGCGATGACCGCTGCAACCGCGGCGGCGGGCGCAGGCTGCGCGGCGTGATGGTGGTGGGGCTGCTGTCGGCGGCGGCGCTGGGGCTGGGGGCGGCGATTGCCGCCGTGCCCGACTTTGGCGTGCTGGAGGTGCTGGTGGCGGCGGTGCTGCTGGCGCAGCGGTCGCTGGCCGATCATGTCGGCGCGGTCGGCGCTGCGTTGCGGCTGAGCCTGGGCGACGGGCGGCGGGCGGTGGCGCGGATCGTCGGGCGAGATGTGGCGGCGATGGATGGTCCGGCGGTGGCGCGCGGCGCGATCGAGAGTGCGGCGGAGAATCTGAGCGACGGGGTGGTGGCGCCGGCGCTGTGGTTTCTGGTCGCGGGGCTGCCGGGGCTGTTGTTTTACAAGATCATCAACACCGCCGACAGCATGATCGGCTACCGCACCGAACGGCATGCCGAGTTCGGCTGGGCGGCGGCGCGGCTGGATGATCTGCTGAACCTGATCCCGGCGCGGGTCACGGCGGTGCTGATCGCGGTGGTGCTGGGCCGGTGGGATGCGGGCCGGGTGATCCTGCGCGACGCGCCGCTGCACCGGTCACCGAATGCCGGCTGGCCGGAAGCGGCGATGGCGGTGGGTCTGGGGATACAACTGTCGGGGCCGCGCAGTTACGAGGGGCGGATGCGGGACTTTCCGGTGGTGCATCCGGAAGGGCGGGCCGAGATCGGGTCGGCCGAGATCGATGCGGCGGCTGCGGTGTTGTGGCGGTGCTGGGGCGGACTGGCCGTTCTGTGCGCGCTGCTGGCGCTGGTCTGAGGGGTGGCGTAACACGCGTGTTATGGTGGGTAGGGGTTTGATTTTAATGGTATTCCATGGGTTCGCTAACTGGCCGTTCATTTATGCGTGGAGTGGTTGCTGCCGGGGTGGGAGCGGACTTGTTTGCGGCCGGTGCGATGCACAATGAAAAGAATGCTCTTCTTGCCTGTGGGAATGCTCTTGCACTCGTCATCACAGACCCGGACCGATCAGGCGAATGTCCGGGGGACATTCGTCCGGTCCGTTGCCCAAAGGCGCAAGCCGTCGGGCAAGGGAGGTTGGGCCGGGTGCATTGTGCGGGAAATCGGGGCGCGCCTGGCTGGGCGGGCGCGCACTATAGCGCCTGCCGAGCGGCAGGCAGGCGCGCCGCGATTTGATTGAAATCAAATCGGGCAAGAAGACGAAAGAAACGGCAGGACCACAATCCAGTGGCCGGCGATGGTCTTGGTCGACCGGGCCGCCTTTTGACGTCGAGTACACCCCAATCATCATCGGGTTCCATCAATGCGCATCCTGCCCTGTCACCCGCCCTGTCCCCCCCCGGTTGCCGTTCGCCGAAACACTGGTAGATTGCGGCAAACGCGGGGGGTGGCGATGCATTTTGGACGGGTTGCGGCGGTGATGCTGGGGCTGGCGCTGCCAGCAATGGTGCAGGCCGAGTGTGGCGGCGATTTTGGCGGCTGGATCCGGGCGATCAAGGCCGAGGCGGTTGCGGCGGGTCACGATGCCGGCAGGGTGGATGCATTCTTTGCCACCGCGCGGCAGGACAGCAAGGTGCTGAAGGCCGACCGGTCGCAATCGGTGTTTCGCAAGACCTTCCTCGATTTCAGCCGGGCGCTGATTTCCGAGAACCGGATGACGAACGGCAAGGCCTATGCCGGGAAATATGCCAGCGTCTTCAAACGGATGCAGGCCGAGTACGGGGTACAACCCGGGATCATCCTGGCGTTTTGGGCGTTCGAGACCGATTTTGGTCAGGTGCAGGGCGATTTCAACACCCTGAACGCGCTGGTGACGCTGGCGCACGATTGCCGCCGCCCCGATCTGTTCCGCCCGCAGGTGCTGGCGGCGCTGGAACTGTACCGGCGCGGCATGTTCGATCCGGCCACCACCACCGGTGCCTGGGCGGGCGAGATCGGCATGGTGCAGATGCTGCCCAAGGACATTCTGGAACGCGGGGTTGACGGTGACGGCGACGGGCGGATCACGCTGAAGACCTCGGCCCCCGATGCGCTGATGTCCGGGGCGCGGGTGCTTTCGACGCTGGGCTGGCGGGCGAACGAGCCGTGGTTGCAGGAAGTGGTGCTGCCGGGCGATCTGGACTGGAGCCGGACCGGGCTGGATACGGAACTGAGCACGGCGGATTGGGAACGACTTGGGGTGCGGGCGCGCGACGGCGAGCTGGCCCGGGGGCTGAAAGCCTCGGTCCTGTTGCCGCAGGGGCGGCGGGGGCCGGCGTTTCTGGCCTATCCGAATTACCGGGTGCTGTTCGAATGGAACAAGAGCTTTGTCTATGTGACGACGGCGGCCTATTTCGCGACGCGGCTGATGGGGGCGGCACCCTATGCGGCGGGCGACCCCGATCCGGCGCTGAGCGGCGACGACATGATGGCGTTGCAGAAGAAACTGGCGGCGCGGGGCCATGATGTCGGCAAGATCGACGGCATTCTGGGGGCGGCCACGCGGTCGGCGGTGCAGAAGGAGCAGGCGCGGCTGGGGCTGCCGGCCGATGCCTGGCCGACGCGCGACCTGCTGCAGGCCCTATGACGAGTGACGGGGGCACGCCGGGCCTTGGGTCTGGCGGCGGGTCAAGCGGCGGGCCGACCTGGGGCGTGGTGGCGCAGGTCAAGGCCAGCGTGGCGGCGGTGGAGACGTTCGTGGCCTGGCACCTGCATCTGGGGGCCGAGCGGGTGCTGGTGTATTTCGACGACCCCGATGATCCGGGCTATGACCGGTTGCTGCCGCTGGCCCCGAGGGTCAAGGCGTTTCGCTGCGACGCGGCGCATTGGGCCAGGCTGATGGGGCGGCGGCCCGAGCGCAAGACGACGCGGCAAAGCGCCAACGCGCAGGATGCCTATCGGCGGACCAAGGTGGCGTGGCTGGCGCATATCGATGTGGACGAGTTCATCCTGCCGCTGCATTGGCCGGGCGACGCGGCACCTGCGCCGACGGTCGCCGAGCGGCTGGCGGCGGTGGGGCCGGAGGTGGCGCTGCAGCGGCTGCGACCCTATGAGGCGCTGATCGATCCGAACGGCGGGCCGCCGCGGCATTTCCGGGCGCCGCCTGCCGCCGGGCCGGGCCGGGGGCCGCTGTTGCAAAGCATCTATGGGCCGCATGCGGCGGTGCTGGTGGACGGCATGCTGAGCCATTCGGTGGGCAAGACCCTGTCGCGCACCGGAATTGCCGGGTTGACGCCGCGCATTCACGCGCCCCGGATCGGCGGGGAAAAGGTCGAGGCCGGGTTCATGCGCGGGCTGGTGCTGCTGCACTATCACGTGGCCGGCATGGCCGACTGGCTGGCGCATCTGGAGTATCGCGCCAGCCTGGGGGCCTATTCCGGGCGGCCGGCCAGCAAGGCGTTTTTCCAGAACGCCGGGCCGGAGGCGCTGGCCGGGTTCTTTCAGGCGGTGCAGGTCGCATCGCCCGAACTGCTGGCCCGGCTGGAGGAGGAGGGGTTGCTGCTGACCGGCGCGCCACCGTTGCAGGAGGTGCGCGCCCGGCTGTTTGACGCGGGATGAACTTGGGGGGGACGCCTTTGCCGTCGCCACTTGTGCAGTCGTATGTAGTGAAGCCCCGGGCCGATCAGGTGGCCGTCCAGTGGACGGACGCCCGGCCCGTTGCCCGGGAGCGCAAGCGAAGGGCAAGGGCGGTAGGGCCTGGTGCCGTGGTCGGGAAATCAGGCCGCGCCTGACTGGGCTGGCGCACTCTACGCGCCTGCCAAGGGGCAGGCAGGCGCGGTCTGATTTGATTGAAATCAAATCCGACAAGAAAAGCAGTAGGAATTCGCCGAAGGCCGAGGCAATCACACAGCACCGCAAGACTGCCCCGCCCACACTGACCGGATGCGACCAAAACTTGGGTGTTTCCACTCAAAGTCATCACGTACAGAACGGGCGCTCCGCGAACTACGGGTCTACCAGCCGATGAACTCCTTGTATTCGCTGATCGAATAGTCCCACCAGTCGATGGTGTCGGCGAAGTTTTCGGCGTTCACCCCCCCGGCGATCATGTTCACGTCCATTTCAAGCTGGGCGGCACCATCCTCGGTCACGTAGCTTTTCGAGAAGCGTTTGTTGATGTTCCATTCATTGGCCTGTTCGACGGTATAGGGCGCGTCAAGTTCGAACCCGGCACTGAACGACAGCGAGCGGCAATCAGCGCCGTTGTCGTCGCAGCCGTAGAAATAGACGTTGGAACTGGCCCCGCCGATCTTGACGCGGATCACCGGGTCGCCCTGATCGTCGGTTTCCAGCTTGGCCGCGACGCCGTAATCCTGCAGTGCCTGCACGACGGTCATCGGGTCGGTGGCTGTGATCATCGGGCCGGTGAGTCCGGTGTCAGCCACCACCGGTTCATCGAAGGTCGAGGCTTCGAAGCCGGGGGTTTCCAGTGCCTCGGCCGGGGCGATTTCGGGAGTCGCCTCCGGAGCCGCCTCTGGAGCCGCCTCCGGAGCCGCGACGGGTTCGGCGGGTTTGACCTGCGCGGCAGCGGGATTGATGCGGATGATCCGCTTGGTCTCGGCCAGCGCGGGCGCGGCCAGAGCGATGATTGAAACGGCGACGATGAACGGGATCCGCATGGTTTCCTCCTGATCCAACACGTGACTGCAATGCGGGAAATCTATGCCCGCCATCGGATTTGGTCAAATGGGAATGGCAGCGGTGACGCGGATCAGGCGACCAGCATTTCCGCCCTTTTCAGGTCGACCGAGACCAGCTGGCTGACGCCCTGTTCGGCCATGGTGACCCCGTACAGCCGGTCCATCCGGCTCATCGTCACCGAATGGTGGGTGATGATCAGGAACCGTGTGTCGGTGCGCCGGGTCATTTCGTCCAGCAGATCGCAGAAACGGGCAACGTTGGCATCGTCCAGCGGCGCGTCAACCTCGTCCAGCACGCAGATCGGGGCCAGGTTGGCAAGAAAGACGCCAAAGATCAGCGCCAGCGCCGTCAGCGTCTGTTCGCCACCCGACAACAGCGACAGCGTGGCCAGTTTCTTGCCCGGCGGCTGGCAGAGAATCTCCAGCCCCGCCTCCAGCGGGTCATCGGATTCGACCAGTACCAGACGTGCCTCGCCGCCGCCGAACAGATGGGTGAACAACTGGGCGAAGTTGACGTTGACCTGTTCGAACGCCGTCAGCAGCCGCTCGCGGCCTTCGCGGTTCAGGGCGGCGATACCGGCGCGCAGCTTGCGGATCGCCTGTTCCAGGTCGGCCTTTTCGGCGACCAGCGTGTCATGTTCGGCCTGCAGGTCGGCTGCATCCTCTTCGGCGCGCAGGTTCACGGCGCCAAGGGCTTCGCGCTGGCGTTTCAGGCGGTTGACGTCGGCCTCGATCGCCTCGGCTGCTGGCAGGCGGTCAGGGTCGAGGGTCAGGCTGTCAAGCAGACCGGCGGGTGTGGTGCCGGCTTCGTCCTGGATACGGGCGACGCAGTGTGCCACCGTATCGCGCGCCGCTTCGGCCCGGGCTTCGGCGCGGGCCCGGGCCTCGCGGGATTCAGAGGCCAGACGTTCGGCTTCGCGTTCGGCGGCGATGGCGTCGCGGGCGGCGGTTTCAGTGGCTGCCAGCGCGTCGGCGGCTTTGCGGCGGCGGGTTTCGGCGGTGGCCAGAGCCTCGGCCAGCCGCGACCGCTGCCGTGCAAGGTCTTCCGGGGCGGTGCGGGCCTGCGACAGGCTGGCGGATGCGTCATGCAGGCGGGTGCCCAGATCGGCGCTGCGCAGTTGCGCGGTTTCAAGGCGGCTGATCCAGGTGGCACGCTCCTTGCCGATATCCTGCAGGCGGCGGGCCCGCGCCTCGCCTTCGCGGCGGACCTCGTCGTGCACGGCGCGGCGGGCCATCATGGTGATGCGCGCTTGTTCGACGATTTGTTTCACCGCAGCAAGCGCGGTGCGCGCCGCCGCCAGATCGCCAAGTTCGCTGATGGCGGACCGGGCTTCGGTCAGGCCGGCGCTGGCCTGCGCCGCCTCGTCCTGATGGCGAGCTTGCGCCAAACGGGCGGCTTCAAGCTTGCCCGAGGCGATGCTCTGGTCGGCCTCGGCCCGTGACAGGGCGCGGTTGGCTTCGGTGACGCGCTGATCTGCGGCGCGGCGGACATCGCGCGCCATCTGGTCGGCCCGTGCCAGGTCGGCCAGCCGCGTGGTCAGGAGTTCGTGCGCCTGTCGCGCGCCGGTGGCGCGGGCCGACACCTCCTCCAGATCGCGTTTCAGCACCACCAGACGGTTCAGCTGTTGCAGACGCAGGGCGGCGGCAGAGGGGGCATCCTCGGCCCCGGCGCGCAGGCCATCCCAACGCCAGAGGTCGCCGCGAAGACTGACCAGCCGCTGTCCCGGCAGCAGGGCCGGTTGCAGGCGGGCGCCGTCGGACGGGTTGTCGACCAGCCCGATCTGGCTGATCCGGCGGGACATCAGCTTCGGCACAGTGACATGGGCGGCCAGCGGCGTGACGCCGGCGGGCAGCGGCTGCGTATCGGGATAGTCCGGCAGGCCGACCCAGCCCGAGGCGGCGGTGTTGGTTGCCGGTGGCGCGCGCAGATCATCGGCGAGGGCGGCCCCCAGTGCGGCCTCGTACCCCGGCGCGACCTGCACCAGATCCAGCACCTGACTGCCCGCCGTGGCTTCGCGGGCCAGAAGCCGGGCCATGGCCGCAACCTCGGCGCGCAGGGCGCTGGCTTCGCCTTCGGCGGTGGAGCGACCGGCGCGGGCGTCGGCTTCGCGGCCCTGCGCCTCGGTTCGGGCGGCCTCGGTGGCGACAAGCGTGGCTTCGGCCTTTTCGGCCGTGCTCAACGCCTGGGCATGGCTGGAACCGGCGGCGGCGAAATCGGAGGTGGCGCGGGCAAGGGTAGTCCGGGCCTCGGCTTCGGCCGATTTGGCGCGGGCGGCTTCGGCTTCGGCCTTGCCGAGCAGGGTGGCGGCATCGGCCATGAGGCGGTTGGCTGACTGGTGCCGGGCCGCCAGCCGGGCGGCATCCTCGGTGGCGGTGCCAAGCGCCGCTTCGCCGTCGTTCAGGGCGGCGGCAGCGGCGCGGGCTGCCTCGGCGGCAGCAGACAGGCGCTGGTCGTGGCCCTGTTCGGCGTGGATCAGCTGATCCTGTTCGGCGTCCAGCCGGGCGATAGTGTCGCCGGCGTCGCGGTTCAGATCCGCCTCGCGGTCGATATCCTGCAGCAGCTGGCGCACCCTCGCCTGCAGCGCGTCGATCGCGGTCTGTGCCTGATGTTCGCGTTCAGTGAGGGCATCGCGTTCGACGGTGAGGCGCTGCAGGATGGCCGAGGCGATCACCTCGGCTTCGCGCACGGGCGGCAGGGCCACATCACAGGCGGCGCGCCGGGTGGCGGCGGCGCGGGCGGCGGCTTCAGCACTGGCGGACTGGTGCAGGTGCCGCGTCAGGTCGGCGTCAAGGCCGACAAGCGCCAGATCGGCTTCGCGCCAGCGGCGGTACAGCAGGGCTGCTTCGGCCTGGCGCAGTTCTGCGCCGATTTCGCGGTAGCGGGCGGCGGCGCGGACCTGGCGCGCCAGTTGCGCCAGATGGGCGGCCATCTGTTCGACCACATCCTGCACCCGGACCAGATTGACCTCGGTGCCCTGCAGTTTCAGTTCGGCCTCGTGGCGGCGCTGATACAGGCCCGAGATCCCCGCCGCCTCTTCCAGCACCCGGCGGCGGTTGCGCGGTTTGGCGTTGATCAGTTCGGCGATCTGGCCCTGACGCACCAGCGCAGGGGAATGCGCGCCGGTCGAGGCGTCGGCGAACAGCATCTGCACGTCGCGGGCCCGGACCTCGCGGGAATTGGCGCGAAAGGCCGAGCCGGCGTCGCGGGTGATGCGGCGCACAATCTCCAGCGCGTCGGCATCATTGAAGCCCGACGGGGCCAGACGTTCGCTGTTGTCGAGCGTCAGGCCGACCTCGGCGAAGTTGCGGGCCGGGCGGGTGGCGGCGCCGGCAAAGATCACATCTTCCATGCCGTCGCCACGGACCGCACTGGCGCGGTTTTCGCCCATGACCCAACGCAACGCCTCTAGGAGGTTGGATTTGCCGCAGCCATTGGGGCCGACGACGCCGGTCAACCCGTCGCTGATCAGGAGATCGGTCGGGTCGACGAAGCTTTTGAAGCCGTTGAGGCGCAGACGGGTGAAACGCAAAGGCCGGGGTCCGTGATTCCGTTGGTGGAGCAGGATTGGCGCTAAGTGGGGCGGTGTCAATCGGGTCGCCCTGTATCTGGCGGCGGACGGGGACATATCCACAAGATGTTGCCCCTTGACCCGCTGCGCGCCGGTGCTTCTATGGCCGCAAAGCCATTGCAGGTCCACCCGATGCTGACCGTCGCCATTGAATCCCCCCTGAGCCCGGACGGGCTGATGTTGATCGCCGGCAGTCAGGAGGCGTTGCTGGAGGTGTTCGCGCCGGACGAGATCTTCACGCTGGAGCCTGCGGAACTGGCAATCCCCGAGATTGCGTTTTTCGTGGCGCGGGACCGGGGCCGGGCGGTGGGCTGCGTGGCGCTGATGGACTGCGGCGATTATGGCGAGATCAAGCGGCTGTATGTCGGGCCGGAGGGGCGCGGCCAGGGGGTGGCGCGTTCCTTGATGGCGGCGCTGGAGGCGCATGCGGCGGCGCGGGGTCAGATGCTGATGCGGCTGGAAACCGGCGACGTTCTGGTGGCGGCGTTGGGGCTGTACGCCGCACTGGGCTACCATGTGCGCGGACCGTTCGGCGATTACGCCGAGCATCCCGCCAGTCTGTTCATGGAAAAACGGTTGGAGGCGTGGTGATGCAGGGGCATTGTCTGTGCGGGCGGGTGACATTTGCGATTGAGGGTGTGCCGAAGTGGCAAGCGCATTGTCACTGCGAAAGCTGCCGACGGGCTTGTTCGGCACCGTTCACCACCTTTGTCGGGGTTGCGGATGGCCAATGGCGCTGGACGGGCGAGGCGCCGCAGCTGTTCGCCTCGTCGCCCGGGGTGCGGCGCTGGTTCTGTAGCACATGCGGCAGCCAGATGGCGTTTCAGGGCGACCGCTGGCCGGACGAGACGCATTTTTATGCGGCTGCGCTGGAGGACCCCGGCAGAGCCCAACCGCAGGCGCATGTGAACTGGGCCGAACATCTGCCCTGGGTGCATCTGAGCGACGGGTTGCCGAAGCAATGACCCCGCGCCGCGCTGGGGCGGGCGAGGACTGGGGCGCTGTGCTGGCGCTGATCCGAGACAGTTTCGCCTACATGGACGGGCGGGTCGATCCGCCGTCGTCGGTGCATTTGCTGAATGAGGCCGAGCTGGCGCGGCAGGCCGAAGCCGGCGAGGTCTGGCTGATCGGGGTGCCGGTGCTGGGCTGCGTGGTGCTGACGGTCAGGCCGGGTGCGCTTTATATCGGCAAGCTGGCGGTGTCTGCGGCTGCGCGCCGGATCGGGCTGGCGCGGCGGCTGATCGATCTGGCCGAAGAACGGGCGCGGGCGCTGGGTTTACCGAAGCTGGAATTGCAGACAAGGGTGGAACTGACCGAGAATCACGCGGCCTTTGCGGCGCTGGGGTTCCGCCAGACTGCCGCCACGGCGCATGCGGGCTACGACCGGCCAACCAGCCTGACGTTTTGCAGGCAGGTCTTCGGCTGAGCGCTGACGTTCCTCGCTTCTTTGGTCCGAAAATATCCCCGCACGGAGCGCATTCAAGGTTTCGCCTTGCGGCGGGCGCTCCGTGCGGGGATATTTTCGGACCAAAGAAAGGCGAAGCGGATGCCCTGGCAGCGGGCGGGATCAGGGGCGGATCTCTTCGGTGGTGCCAAGTCGGGTGACGTGCCAAAGCTCCGCGATCTCGGCGTTTGACAGCGCGATGCAGCCGGCGGTCCAGTCGCGGGCCAGGGTGCTGCCGCCCGTCAAGGCATCCGGCAGGGCGTTGGGTTGGCCATGCAGGAAAATGTCGCCGCCGGGATCGTAGCCGCCGGTGCTGGCGGCGATCAGGTGGCTTTGCTGTGGGTAATCGATGCCCAGCGACAGGTGAAAGGCGCTGGCGTCATTGCGGCGGTTAATCCGGAACAGACCTTCGGGGGTGCGGCCATCGCCCTGGCGCTGCTTGTCGCCGACCGGGGCAAAGCCGAGCGCGATACGGTAGGTTTTCAGCGGTTGACCGGCACGGTAGGCAGTCAGGCGGCGGGCGGATTTTTCGACCAGCAGATGATCGATGCGGCCGGCAAGCGAGCCGGGTAGTGGCGCGGGCGGGGTGGGCCGCTGCCAGATGGCTTGCAGGGCCAGGGCCACGAGACCCAGCATCAGAAGCCCGGTCAGAGCCGCAGACAGCCGGCGCCGGGTCATTGCAGGTCGGCAAAGGCCTGTTGCAGGCGGGCCGCCGCCTCGGCCACCACGGCGCGCGGGGTGGCGAGGTTGAAGCGCAGGAAACTTTCGCCGCCGGTGCCGAAGGGGGCACCGTGATTGACGGCGATGCGCGCCTGCTGCTCGACCCGGCGGGTGAACTCGGCCGGTTCCATGCCGGTATCGGCGAAATCGACCCAGGCAAGGTAGGTCGCCTCCAGCTTCATCGATTTCACCCCGGGAATGGCGTTCATGGCAGCGTCGAACAGCCGGCGGTTGCCATCGAGATAGCGCATCAGATCGTCGACCCAGGCCGCGCCCTCGGGGGAATAGGCGGCGGTGGCCATGTGCAGGCCGAAGGAATTCGGCGACAGGCCAAGCGCCAGCATGCGGTCGGCAAAGCGGCGGCGCAGGGCGGGGTCGGGGATGATGACGTTGCCGGTATGTGCGCCGGCGATGTTGAAGGTCTTGGTGGTGGCGGTCATCATTACCAGCCGGTCGAGGCAGCCGGGGGCCGCCAGCGGCATCGGCACGTGCTTGTGGCCGGGAAAGACCAGATCGTGGTGAATCTCGTCCGAGATCAGGATCAGATCGTGGCGGGCGCAGAAGTCGGCAACCTGGCGCAGTTCGGCCGCCGTCCAGACCCGGCCGCCGGGATTGTGCGGCGAGCACAGGATCACCAGCCGCTCTGCCCCGGTCATCAGCGCGTCATACCGGGAAAAATCCATCTGCAGCCGGCCGTTGACATTGGTCAGCGGCAGTTCCCGCACCGTGCGACCGGCGGCTTTGATGATGCGGGCAAAGGCGTGATAGACCGGGGTGAACAGCACAACGGCATCGCCCGGCGCAGTGTAGGCATCGACGCCGACCCCGACGGCATTCACCAGACCGTGCGTGGTCAGGACCGCCTCTGGCGCGACCGTCCAGCCGTGGCGGTTCTGCATCCACCAGCACACGGCCGCGAGGTAGGGTCCGTCGTTGCCGAAATAGCCGAAGACGCCGTGATCGACCATGCGCTGCACGGCGGCGGCGACGCACTGTGGCGGGCGGAAATCCATGTCGGCCACCCACATGGCGATGCCGCCGTCGGCGGGCACGCCGAATGTCCGTTCCATCATGTCCCATTTCGAGCAATGGCTGCCGCGCCGTTCGATGATTTCGTCAAACCCGGTGATTTCGTCCAGACCCATGGGATGCTCCTTTGGACGGCAAGCTATCCTCTGCGGACCCGGGCGCAAGGGGGGCCGTGCCATGGGCGTGGGGATTGCACGGGGCTGGCCGATCGCTTAAATCGCGGCAATGACCGTGCGCCCCATCATCCTGCATCCCGACCCGCGCCTGAAACGGCTGGCCGAACCGGTGCGCCTGATCACGCCCGAACTGGTGGCGCTGGCAGCCGACATGCTGCAGACGATGTATGCAGCACCTGGCATCGGGCTGGCGGCACCGCAGGTCGGGGTCGGCATGCGGCTGATCGTGATGGACTGCGAAAAGGGCCACGAGACGGTGCCGCGCCCGTTGGTGCTGTTCAATCCGGTGGTCACCTGGGCGTCGGAGGAACGGACGGTCTATGAGGAGGGCTGTCTGTCTATCCCCGATCAGTACGGCGATGTCGAGCGCCCGGCCGAGGTCAGGGTGCGCTGGCTGGGACCGGACGGGCGCGACGCGGAAGAGGTGTTTTCCGGGCTGTGGTCGACCTGCGTCCAGCACGAGATCGACCATCTGGACGGGCGGCTGTTCATCGATTACCTGAAGCCGCTGCGCCGCCAGATGATCACCCGCCGCATGGAAAAGCTGAAGCGCGAACGGGCGCGGGCGTGACGCGGCGCGCGGTGCTGGTGTGGCCGGACCTGCGGTTGCGGGCGCGGGCGTTGCCGGTTACGGGTTTCGATGACGCTCTGACCGGGTTGGCAGCCGAGATGCTGGTCATCATGTATGCGGCCCCCGGACGGGGGTTGGCGGCAACACAACTGGGCGTGATGCAGCGGCTGTTCGTGATGGACTGCACCTGGAAGGAAGGGATGGCCGACCCAAGGGTGCTGGTCAATCCGGTGGTGGTGTCGCGGTCGGCGGACTGCGTGGGCTTTGCCGAAGGCTGCCTGTCGCTGCCCGGGATCGTCGCCGAGGTGGGGCGGCCCGGGTGGGTCGGGCTGCGCTGGCAGGGGCTGGACGGTGCCGGCCATGAAGGCGTGTTCGACGGGTTTGCCGCCGTCTGCGTCCAGCACGAACTGGACCACCTGGACGGCATCCTGTGCATCGATCATCTGGCCGCCGGGGCGCGGGCGGCGCTGGATCCGGCGCTGGCGGCGCTGGAGTTGCGGGCATGAGCGTGCGGGTCTGCCTGCGCTGGCCCGACCAACGGCTGCGGACAGTGGCGGCACCGGTGACGGAGGTGACCGATGCGGTGCGGGCGGTCTGGCGCGACATGGTCGACACCATGGAGGCGATGCCGGGCTATGGCTTGGCGGCACCGCAGATCGGGGTAATGCTGCGGTTGGCGGTGGTCGATTGTTCGGACGAGCGCGGTCGGGCGGTGCTGATGGCCAATCCGCAGGTGCTGCACGCCTCGGCGGTACTGCGCGACCAACTCGAGGCCAGCCCGAATCTGCCGGGGGTATCAGCGGTGATCGCGCGGCCCCGGGCGGTGATGGTGCGGTTTCTGAACGAAAGCGGTGCGATCGAGGAGCGGGATTTCGTGCATCTTTGGGCGACCTCGGCCCAGCATCAGATCGACCACCTGAACGGGCGGTTGTATATCGATCATCTGTCGGCGCTGAAGCGGCGGATGCTGATCGACAAGTCCGAAAAGTTGGGGAGGCGGCGGTGAGGGTGGTGTTCATGGGCACACCGGAGTTTGCGGTGCCGGTGCTGGAGGCGCTGCACCGGGCGCATCAGGTGGCGGCGGTCTATTGCCAGCCGCCGCGCCCGGCGGGCCGCGGCAAGAAGGACCGGCCCGGCCCGGTGCAGCGCCGGGCCGAGGCGCTGGGGCTGGCAGTGCGGCACCCGGCGTCGCTGAAGGACGCGGGCGCGCAGGCGGCGTTTGCAGCTTTGGCGGCGGATATTGCGGTGGTGGTGGCCTATGGGCTGATCCTGCCGAAGGCTGTGCTTGCCGCGCCGATGCTTGGATGCCTGAACATCCATGCGTCGCTGTTGCCGCGCTGGCGCGGGGCGGCACCCGTACATCGGGCGATCCTGGCCGGGGACCGGGAAACCGGGGTCTGCATCATGTATATGAACGAAGGTTTGGATACCGGGCCGGTGCTGATGCGCGCGGTGCTGCCGATCGGGGCGGAAGAGACCACGGGCGAATTGCAGGACCGGCTGTCGCAGGCCGGGGCCGGGCTGATCATCGAGGCGCTGGCGCGGCTGGATACGTTGCCGCCGGTGGCGCAGCCGGAAGCCGGTGTGTGCTATGCCGCAAAGATCGACAAGGCCGAGGCGCGGATTGACTGGACGCTGCCGGCGGGCGAGGTTGACCGCCGCATCCGCGGGCTGTCGCCAAGCCCCGGGGCCTGGTGCGATGTGGCAGACGAGCGGCTAAAGCTGCTCGGCAGCCGGGTAGCGGCGGGTCGGGACGGGCCCGAGAAATGGGTTGCGGGGCAGGTGCTGACGGGATTTGTCGTCGCCTGCGGTGACGGCGCGGTAGAGATCACGCTGGCGCAGCGCGAAGGCAAGCGGCCGATGCCGGCGACTGAGTTACTGCACGGGCTGACGCTGCCGCCGGTGCTGGGCTGATGCGGTGCCGGGCTGATGTCACTGCCGGGCTGATGCCCCCTTCAAATCAGGGGACAGACCGCCAATATAAAGGCCGAGTAGGGAAGGATCCGCCATGCCTGTTCTGGCACTGATCGTCATCGGGGCAGCTGCCGGTTTCATCGCCACGCGGCTGATGCGGCTGCAAACCGACCTGATCACCACCATCGCCATCGGGATTTTCGGGGCGCTGGTCGGCGGGCTGGCGCTGCGGCTCCTGTTGTCGCTGTTCGGTTGGGCCGCCGGATTCGTCGGCGCAGTGGTCGGGGCGATGGTCCTGATCTGGCTGTGGAAAACCTATATCCGGCGGTAGGTTTCAATCGCCAAGCCGTCAGTCGTCGGCCCCGCGTGTCAGGCGGCGTTGCAGGTCGCGCAGGCGAAACCCCTCGGTGCCGGTGGCCGCCCACAGCATGCGGCCTTGCCATGCGGCGAACAGCATTTCCGCGCCCTGCTTGTCCTTGCCGCCGCCGCCAAGCCGATGCGACAGCGCCTGAACCATCCGGGTCCGCCACTTCTGCGCGCGGGTGCGCAGGACCGGGTCGTTGAAATCCGCCGAAAGGGTTGAAAGCTCTGACGCGGGCAAAGCCAGGTCATCGGGATCAAGGGCTTTCAGCAGGGTCGAGGCCCCCTTGGCCGACAACGGCGCCGCCGTGATCGCCGCCTCGGTCGCCGCATCCAGCGCGTCCCATCCGGCCAGCATCGCCAGTTGCAGCATGGCTTCGCGGGTGCCGTAGCGTTGCACCAGCGACGGACCCGACAAGCCGCTTTTCTGGGCGACGGTTGCGAAGGTGACGGCGCGCGGCCCGCTTTCGGCAAGCAGGGTGCGGATGATCTCGAAGATCGTGGTGTCGGATATCAGTCTGGTTCTCGGCATGCGCCCACAGGTAAACGAACGGCCATTCATGTCAAGAGCGGCAACTGCGTCCAGCGCGGTTTTCGGTGGATCAAGGTAGGGGCGTTGCCTTGCCCCCGAAATCCGCAGCCGGGCCAGTTACCGGTCCGGGACAGAGAATGCCGGTCAACGGACGGGTTTGGCCCGGCCCGGTTTGAACGGCGCCATTCCGGCGCGGGCCAATTCGTCGGCGCGTTCGTTTTCGGGGTGCCCGGCGTGGCCCTTGATCCATTCCCAGCGGACCTTGTGCAGCCCGGTGGCCGTGTCGAGCCGCCGCCACAGGTCCTCGTTCTTGACCGGCTTGCCGGAGGCGATGCGCCAGCCCTTGCCTTTCCACCCCGCAAGCCATTCGGTGATGCCGTTCTTCACATAGGCGCTGTCGGTGATGATGGTGATGTCGGAGGGGCGGACAAGCGCCTCCAGCGCCGAGATGGCGGCCATCAGTTCCATGCGGTTGTTGGTCGTCATCGCGTCGCCTCCCGACAGGGTGCGTTCCTTGACCACGGTTCCCGCTTCGCGCGCCAGCATCAGCACGCCCCAGCCGCCGGGGCCGGGGTTGCCGCTGCAGGCGCCATCGGTATAGGCGAACAGGTCAGCCATGAAACCCGGCGCCGAGGCAGGCGGCCACGACCAGCGTCAGCATCAGGCGCAAGCGCATCCACCAGGCCGGTGCCAGCCGCCAGAGCGTGAACTGCAGATCGAGCGCCAGCAGTGCCAAGAAGCCGACCAGCAGCGCCGAGAGCGACTGGCCGGTGCCGGTGCCGGTGCCTGTAAAGAAGAAGACCCAGAGGGCGGGCAGAACGCTGAGCGCATAGGCGCGAGGGGCCATCGGGCCGTCGGCACGGGCGACAAAGCCCCAGTGCACGCCCGCCATGAAGCACAGGATGACGGTGCCATAGCCGACAAGCAAGGCGGGGCCGACGAAGCGGGGGCCGATGGCCTCGGTGACCGGCGCGGCCAGCCCCGGCAACAGGCTGGTTGCGGCCCCTGCCACGAACGGCAACAGCCCGGCGAGGCCGAGCAGCAGCGCCGGGCGGGGGATCGCGGTCATGGCAGCAATCCGGCGATCAGGGCCGCAATGCGTCTGGCGCTGGTGGGGGCCGTTTTCGCGGTGGTCACGGGATGCAGCAGACCCCGCCGCTTGCCGGGGGGCAGCGCCTCCCATTCGGCCAGCACGTCGTTGGCGCGCAAGGCAGCGGCGACCTCTGCCGGCAGGTCGATCAGGTCATCGGGGGCCGGACGCAGGCGCGCCTCGAACGGTTCGCCCGGCGCAAGGCCGGTCCGGTCCAGCAGGCTTTTCCCCGCCCACAGGAACGGCCCCTCGACCACGGGGGCGCGGTTCAGGGCGAGGTTGACAGGGTGGTCGTTGAACTCGCCTTCGACCCGGCGGGCCCCGATCACGGCGAGTTCGGACGCAACGTCGGGCGGCAGGCGCAGGATGGTGTAGGTGGCGCGGCCCCACTCAACCGGTTCGATCACGGCATCGAAGGTCAGCCAACCGGTCACGCAGCAGGCTCGCGCAGCACGCGGGGCACCTTGAATTCCACGTGTTCGACGGCGGTTTCGACCAGTTCGGTGGTCAGCGCATAGCGGGCGCGAAAGGCGGCGATCACTTCGTTCACCAGTACTTCCGGCGCCGAGGCCCCGGCGGTCAGCCCGACGGCTTTTGCCCCGGCCAAGGCACGCCAGTCGATGTCGGCGGCGCGCTGGATCAGTTGGGCGTAGACACAGCCTGCGGCCTGCCCGACCTCGACCAGCCGGCGGGAGTTCGAGGAATTTGGCGCGCCGATGACCAGAAGCGCATCGATCCGGGCGGCAATCGCCTTGACTGCCGCCTGACGGTTGGTGGTGGCGTAGCAGATATCCTCTTTATGCGGCCCGACGATCGCGGGGAAGCGGGCCTTCAGGGCTGTGACGATTTCGGCGGTGTCATCGACCGACAGCGTGGTCTGGGTGATGAAGGCCAGTTGTTCCGGATCGCGGACCACCAGCCCCGCCACGTCTCGCGCGGTTTCGACCAGCAGCACTTCGCCCGGCGGCAACTGGCCCATGGTGCCGATGGTTTCGGGGTGACCGGCATGGCCGATCATCACCATTTGCAGCCCGTTCTGATGATGGCGTTCGGCTTCGATATGGACCTTGGACACCAGGGGGCAGGTCGCATCGACCACCAGCAGTTGTCGCCGCGCTGCTTCGGCCGGAACGGTCCTGGCGACGCCGTGCGCGGAAAAGATCACCGGACGGTCCGGCGGGCAATCGGCCAAGTCCTCGACAAAGACCGCACCCTTGGCCCGCAGGCCGTCGACGACATAGCGGTTGTGCACGATCTCGTGCCGGACATAGACCGGCGCGCCCCACTTCTCGATGGCCAGTTCGACGATCCGGATGGCGCGGTCGACACCGGCGCAGAAACCGCGGGGGGCGGCGATCAGAAGGGTAAGCGGTTCGGTCATGGTGCGGTCCGTGCGGTTGCAGCCCGTCGTAACCGCAAGCCGCAGAGCGGTAAACCCTTGGCGGCCGGAGGCGGGGACCGGAGCACGCATGCTCCGGCTGCTTCAGTGTTCGGTCTGGACGGTTTCCTCGCGTTCAAACCTTGGTTCGCGCGGCGGGCGGCCGATCACGTCGCGCAATTCGTCCAGCTCGATGAAATTGTCGGCCTGGCGGCGCAGTTCGTCGGCGATCATCGGTGGTTGGCTGCGGATTGTTGACACAACGGAAACACGGACGCCCTGTCGTTGCAGACTTTCGACCAATGGCCGGAAGTCGCCGTCACCCGAGAACAACACAATGTGATCGACCCGGGGCGCAAGCTCCATGGCATCGACCGTCAGTTCGATGTCCATGTTGCCCTTGACCTTACGGCGGCCCTGGCTGTCGGTGTATTCCTTGGCCGGTTTGGTGACCATCGAGAAGCCGTTGTAGTGCAGCCAGTCGACCAGCGGGCGAATGGGCGAGTATTCGTCATTCTCCAGCAGAGCGGTGTAGTAGAACGCGCGCAGCAACTTGCCACGGCGCATGAATTCCTGACGCAGCAACTTGTAGTCGATGTCAAAGCCCAGGGCTTTGGCTGCGGCGTAGAGGTTGGAGCCGTCGATGAACAGCGCCAGCCTTTCGTCTTTGTAAAACATCTAAAGCCCTTTCAAATGTGTCCTGCCTATCGACTTCAGAGAGTGGAAATGCGACCTGAAATGACCTGCAGAACAGACGTCTGTTTAGAGGATTCCAGCGGTGGCTCAAGGCTCCGAATGCAAACATGAGGTCGCAAATACGCCATTGCGACACATCGCTTTGGTGGCTTTGGGGGGTAACGTTGCGTCACAAGCGGGCACACCCGCCGAAACCATGAAGGCGGCGACCGTTGCGTTGACCAATGATTCGGTCATGATCGCAGCGATCAGTCGCTTTTTTATGACGCCCTGCTTCCCCGCCGGGGCTGGTCCCGACTATACCAACGCTGTTGCGATTCTATCAACAGTTCTATCCCCAGAATCACTACTTTTACACCTGCACGCAACCGAGGTGGCATTCGGGCGGCAAAGGCTGACGCGCTGGGGCAACCGGACGTTGGACCTGGATTTGCTGGCCTATGATGATCTGGTGCGCCCGGACCCTGAAACCTACAAGATATGGCGTGAACTGGAGGCTGACGCGCAGCGCCTGCGTGCGCCGGACCAGTTGATCCTGCCACACCCGCGGCTGCATGAGCGGGCGTTCGTGCTGGTGCCGCTGGCGGATGTGGCGGCAGATTGGCGCCACCCGGTGCTGGGGCTGGACGTAAGCCAGATGCTGTGCGGACTTCCCGAGGCGGATATTGCCGCAGTGGTGCCGTTGGCACCGCTGCGACAAGCAGCCGAATCGGTGTTGTCATCGCCGGTGGCTGCGCTTAAATAGGCGCTTCCACCTCTTTTCGGATTGGAGCTCGTATGGCCCGCGTGACGGTTGAAGACTGCGTTGACAAGGTTCCGAACCGGTTCGAACTGGTGATGCTGGCCGCCCACCGGGCGCGCGAGATCGCGGCGGGCTCGCCGGTGACTGTCGATCGCGACAACGACAAGAACCCGGTGGTGTCCTTGCGCGAGATTGCCGAAGAGACGCAAGGGGCAGAGGCGCTGCGCGAGCGGATGATCGAGAGCCTGCAGACGCAGATCGAGGTCGACATGCCCGAGGACGACGAGATGGCGCTCTTGATGGGGACCGAGGTCGATCGTCCGATGCATGACGATCTGTCCGAGGAAAAGCTGCTGCGCGCCCTGATGGAAGCACAGGGGCAGGGCTAAGCCCTTCTGGAGGGCGGAAGGCGGGCGGAATGATTGATGTCGAAGACCTGATCGCCCTGGTCCGCAACTACAACCCCGGTACTGATGCCGACAAGATACGGCAAGCCTATGCCTATGGCCGCAAGATGCACGTCGGCCAGATGCGGCATTCGGGCGAGGAGTATTTCACGCATCCGGTGGCGGTTGCCGCCATTCTGACCGAGCAGCGGCTGGATGATGCGACCATCATCACCGCACTGCTGCATGACACCATCGAGGATACCAAGAGTACTTACACCGAGGTGGCGCGGCTGTTTGGCGACGAGGTGGCCGAACTGGTCGAAGGCGTGACCAAGCTGACAAACCTGCAACTGACGTCGTCCGAGGCCAAGCAGGCCGAGAACTTCCGTAAGCTGCTGATCGCGATGTCGAAGGATCTGCGGGTCATTCTGGTCAAGCTGGCGGACCGGCTGCACAACATGCGCACGATCAGAAGCCTGCCGCCGGAAAAGCAGGCGCGCAAATCGCATGAGACGATGGAAATCTTTGCGCCGCTGGCCGGCCGGATGGGCATGCAGTGGATGCGCGAGGAACTGGAGGATCTGGCGTTCAAGGTGCTGAACCCCGAGGGGCGGTCCTCGATCATCCGGCGGTTCATCACCTTGCAGCGCGAGACCGGGGATGTGATCCACAAGATCACCGCCGATATCCATCTGGAGCTGGAAAAGGCCGATATCGAGGCCGATGTCTATGGTCGCGCGAAAAAGCCCTATTCGATCTGGCGCAAGATGCAGGAAAAGTCGCTGGGGTTTTCGCGGCTGTCGGACATCTACGGCTTTCGGGTGATTACCCGGTCTGATGCCGATTGCTATCGGGTGCTGGGGGTTATTCACACCCGCTGGCGGGCGGTGCCGGGGCGGTTCAAGGATTACGTCAGCCAGCCGAAGAACAACGGCTACCGCTCGATCCACACCACGGTGTCGGGGCGCGACGGCAAGCGGGTTGAAATCCAGATCCGCACGCGGCAGATGCACGAGGTGGCCGAGGCCGGAGTAGCGGCGCACTGGTCGTACCGCGACGGGGCCCGGGCGGAAAACCCGTTTGCGGTCGATCCGGCGCGGTGGCTGTCAACCCTGACCGAGCGGTTCGATCAGGGCGAGGACAACGAGGAGTTCTTGGAAAACGTCAAGCTGGAGATGTATTCCGATCAGGTCTTCTGCTTCACGCCAAAGGGCGAAGTGATCCAGTTGCCGCGCGGGGCGACCCCGCTGGACTATGCCTATGCCATTCATACGCGGATCGGCAATTCCTGCGTTTCGGCCAAGATCGACGGTATCCGGGTGCCGCTCTGGACCCGGCTGCGCAACGGCCAGTCGGTCGAGATCATCACCGCCGAGGGCCAGCGGCCGCAGGCGACCTGGATCGACATCGTGGTGACCGGCCGGGCCAAGGCGGCGATCCGGCGATCCTTGCGCGAAGAGGACAAGGGCCGGTTCATCAAGCTGGGGCAGGAACTGGCGCGGCTGGCGTTCGAGCATATCGGCAAGAAGGCCACCGACAAGGCGCTGCGCACTGCCGCCAAGACCCTCGGGCTGGTGGACGAGGAGGATCTGCTGGCGCAACTGGGCAGCGCCGAGATCACCACGCGCAAGGTGGTGGAGGCGCTGTATCCCGATCTGGCAACCAAGCCGGGTCCCGAGGTCGATGCGCAACGCCCGGTGGTCGGCCTGTCGCCGGAACAGGCGTTCCGGCGCGCCAACTGCTGCCAGCCGGTGCCGGGCGAGCGCATCGTCGGCATCACCTATCGCGGCCAGGGCGTGGTGGTGCATGCCATCGACTGCCCGGCGCTGGAGGAATTCGAAGAGTACCCGGACCGCTGGGTCGATCTGCACTGGAACGCCGGCCGGCATCCGGCGATCCATACCGTCAGCCTCAATCTGACGATCAGCAATGACGCCGGCGTGCTGGGGCGGATCTGCACCCTTATCGGCGAGCAGAAAGCGAATATATCCGATCTACATTTTCTTGACAGAAAGCCGGACTACTATCGCCTGATTGTCGAGGTAGACCTGCGCGATGTCGAACATCTGCATGCAGTGATGACGGCACTTGATGCGGAAAGCGACGTGGCGGGGATCGAACGGCACAGGGATCTGAGCCGGAAGCCCTGACCGGGGGCAACGGAAAGCGGGCGGGAACGGGACGTGGTATTCAAGCGGGGCAAGCGGCGCCCGATCAGCCAGATCGTTTGGGAATCCATCTGGCCGCGTGGCGGCTGGGGGCGGGCGGCCACCTATGTGACGCACCGGCTGCGTCGGCTGCCGGACGAGCCGCACCGGATTGCGCGCGGCATTTTCGCAGGCGTCTTCATCAGCTTCACGCCGTTTTTCGGGTTTCACCTGATCCTGGCGGGACTGATCGCCTGGCTGGTGCGCGGCAACATTCTGGCGGCGCTCCTGGCGACATTTGCCGGGAACCCGCTGACGACGCCGCTTGTGGCCTATTCGTCGGTGGAACTGGGGCACTGGATCCTGGGGATCCCCGGCGGCATGCCGCTGTCGGCGATTTTCGGGGCGTTCAGCGATGCCGGGCTGGAACTGTGGCGGAATTTCAGGGCCATCTTCACCGATGACGTGACGCATTGGGACCGGCTGGGGCAATTCTTCCAGGTGGTGTTCCTGCCCTATCTGGTGGGCGGCATCGGGCCCGGAATTGCTGTCAGCCTCGTCTTCTATTATGCCAGCATTCCAGTGGTCAAAGGCTATCAGAAGCTGCGGTTGCTGAAGCTGAAGGAACGGATTGAAAAGGTGCGTGCGGCCAAGGCGGCGCGGGCCGAGGCGGATCGGCTGGCGGCCCAGAACCGGGTCGATCAGGTCTGACTACAACAGGGGGAAGCGGAATGACCAGTGCGCCTGGCGGCAGGCTTCGGCTTGGGGTGAACATCGATCATGTGGCAACGGTGCGCAATGCGCGCGGCACCGCCTATCCCGACCCGGTGCGGGCGGCGCAGATCGCCGAGGCGGCCGGGGCCGACGGCATCACGGCGCATCTGCGCGAGGACCGGCGGCATATACGGGACGAGGATATCGAGGCGCTGATGGCGGCGCTGACCGGACCGCTGAATTTCGAATGCGCCGCTACGGCGGAAATGCAGGCAATCGTGCTGCGCTACCGGCCGCATGCTGTCTGTCTGGTGCCGGAAAAGCGCGAGGAGCGGACGACCGAGGGTGGGCTGGATGTGGCCGCCGATGACAACCGGCTGGCGGATTTCATCGCACCTTTGCGGGCGGTGGGCTGTCGGGTGTCGATGTTCATTGGCCACGACCCGCGCCAGATTTCAGCCAGCGCCCGGATCGGGGCGGCGGTGGTGGAACTGCACACCGGGCATTATTGCGACCTGCACCACGAGGGCCGCTTTGCCGAACGCGATGCCGAACTGGCGGCGTTGACCGCAGCGGCGCGCTATGCGCATTCGCTGGGGCTGGAGGTGCATGCCGGGCACGGGCTGACGTACGGGACGGTGGCACCGATTGCCGCGATACCGGAACTGATGGAACTGAACATCGGACACTTCCTGATCGCAGAGGCGATTTTCACCGGGCTGGAGCCCGCCATCGTGCGGATGCGGGCAGAGATGGATCAGGCCCGCGCGGCGGCGGTGGCGTGACGCAAGATTTTTCAAAGAACCTTGGCAAGATCCTTGGAAGGATTTTGGGGCCGGCGGCGGGCAGCGGGCGATGATCCTCGGCATCGGCACCGATCTGGCCAACATCGAGCGCATCGCGGCGACGCTGGCGCGGTTTGGCGACCGCTTCCGCAACCGGGTGTTCACGCCCGTCGAGCAGCGCAAGGCCGGGCGCCGACCCGACGTGGCGGGCACCTATGCCAAACGCTGGGCGGCCAAGGAGGCCTGTTCCAAGGCGCTTGGCACCGGGCTGCGCATGGGGATTGCGTGGAAGGACATGGGCGTCAGCAATCTGGCGACCGGACAGCCGGTGATGCATCTGACCGGCTGGGCCGCCGACCGGCTGGCAGCGATGACCCCGCCCGGCCACCGCGCCGTGGTGCATGTGTCGCTGACCGACGATCACCCCTGGGCCCAAGCATTCGTGGTGATTGAAGCCGTGCCCGACGGGCCGGGCCCGGCGGACCGCGCAACTTGACTTAACGGCGGCGTCAGCCCATGTAGCGCCGAACAATTCAGGCAGGACCCTATGGCAGCGAAAGAAAATGGCGTCGTCGAGACGATCAAGACGGTGGTCTATGCGCTGCTGATCGCCGGAGTGTTCCGGACGCTGTTCTTTCAGCCGTTCTGGATTCCGTCGGAATCGATGAAGGATACGCTGCTGATCGGCGACTTCCTGTTCGTGAACAAGATGGCTTACGGCTATTCGCGGCACTCCTGCCCGTTCTCGCTCTGCCCGTTCCCGGGGCGGCTGTTGGCCAGCGAACCCGAACGCGGCGACGTGGTGGTGTTCCGGCATCCGGTCAACGGTCAGGATTTCATCAAGCGCCTGATCGGGCTGCCGGGCGACACGGTGCAGGTGACGGCCGGCGTGCTGGCGATCAACGGCACCCCGGTCAAGGTGGAGCCGGCGGGGGTGTTCGAGGAGGTCAATGAAGAGCAGGGACCGATGCGCAACCGGCCAAGCTGCAAGGAACCGGTGGATGTCGGCGGCATCTGCGTGCGCGACCGCTTCCGCGAAACGCTGCCGAACGGGGTCAGCCACAACATCCTGAACATCCGCGACAGCGAGGGCGAGGGCTCGGCCGACAACACCGCGTTGTTCACGGTGCCGGCAGGCAAGTATTTCTTCATGGGCGACAACCGCGACAATTCGCAGGACAGCCGGTTTGCCCAGCCGAACGGTGTCGGCATGGTGCCGGCCGAAAATCTGATCGGGCGGGCGGATCGCGTGATGTTTTCCTCGGCTGGCCGGTCGATGCTGTTTTTCTGGACCTGGCGGGCGGACCGGTTTTTCAAGGCGGTCGAGTAGACGCCGGGCATGGCGCGCGGCGCAGGCTCGGTCCTGTCCTGGTTCGATTTGAACGGACGGGCGTCGCGCGGGCGGGGCTGGGCGGTGGTTCTGGTCACGGTTCTGGCGGGTGCCCTGCTGACGGGTGGGATCGATGCCGGGGTGCCGTGGATCCGGTGGTTGTTCCCGGTCTTTGGCATTCTGGTGGCGGCATCGGCGGTGGTGACGGTGCAGCGTCTGCATGATGCCGGGCGGTCCGGTGCCTGGGTGCTGGCGACCCACATTCCCTACCTAGGGCTTATCCCGCTGTTGATCATCCTGGTGTTGCCGCCGCGCCCCTTGCCGAAGTCCCGCGAGGGCCACCGGCTGGCGCGCGGATTTTATGCGGCATGTCTGGTCGCGCTGGTGCTGGCGGCGGCATCGCGACTGTTCTGGACACCCTACTGGATTCCGTCGGAATCGATGAAGCCGACGCTGCTGGTCGGCGACTACATCGCGGTGTCGCTGCTGTCGGCGGCGGACCTCCGGCAGGGGGATGTCAGCGTGTTTCGCCATCCGGTCAGCGGGCAGGTCTTCGCCATGCGGCTGATCGGGCTGCCGGGTGACCGGGTGCAGGTGACGGACGGGTTGTTGCATCTGAACGGCGCGGCAGTGACGGTGACGGCGGACGGGCAGTTCACGGAAGTGTTCGAGCGGCAGGGGCCGATTGGCGCCACGCCGCGCTGCCAGACCCCGGTCGGGTTCGGCGGCATCTGCGTGCGCGACTGGTTGCAGGAAACCTTGCCCAATGGCCGGATGCACGGCATTCTGAACATCATGGACAATCCGTCTGCGGGCAGTGCCGACAGTACGCCGGTGTACACGGTGCCGGCGGGCCACTTGTTCCTCATGGGTGACAACCGCGACAACAGCAATGACAGCCGACTTGCGCAGGCGGTCGGCGGGGTCGGCATGGTGCCGGTTGAAAATCTGATCGGGCGGGTGGATCGGGTGGTGTTTTCCGCAGCCGGGCGTTCGATGCTGTTTTTCTGGACCTGGCGGGCGGACCGGTTTTTCAGGCCGGTGGAATGAGAGCGGTGGAATGAGGGCGGCGGTACTGTGATCATGGCGGCGACGTGAAGCTGGCGGCTGACCTTGCGGCGTTCTGTGATCGGATCGGGCATCGCTTTGCCCGGCCGGAACTGCTGGTGCAGGCGGTCACCCATGCCTCGCTGGCGACGCCGACAAGGCCGGACAATCAGCGGCTGGAGTTTCTGGGCGACCGGGTGCTGGGGCTGGTGCTGGCCGAGGCCTTGCTGGCCGCCGACCGTGGTGCGCCCGAGGGGCAGTTGGCGCCGCGCTTCAACGCGCTGGTTCGCAAGGAGACCTGCGCCGATGTGGCGCGCGGGGTCGGGCTGGGCGACGTGCTGAAGCTGGGGCGGTCCGAAATGCTGTCGGGCGGGCGGCGCAAGGAGGCGTTGCTGGGCGATGCGCTGGAGGCGGTGATTGCAGCGGTGCATCTGGATGCCGGGTTTCCGGCAGCGCGCGACGTGATCCTGCGGCTGTGGGGCGAGCGGATCGGGCGGGTGGCCAGCGACGCCCGCGACGCCAAGACCGCGTTGCAGGAATGGGCGCAGGCGCGGGGTCAGGTGCCGCCGGTCTATCAGGAAACCTTCCGCTCCGGCCCCGACCATGCACCGGTGTTTACCGTGGAGGTGCGGCTGGCCTCGGGGCAGGCCGAAACCGCGGTGGCACCGTCGAAACGGCAGGCGGAACAAGTGGCGGCGCGGGCGCTGCTGGAACGGATGGAGAGCGGGAATGGATGAAGCGGGCACAGCCCTGCCGCAGGCGGTGCCGGGCGAGACAAGGGCCGGTTTCGTGGCACTGATCGGCGAACCGAATGCCGGGAAATCGACGTTGCTCAACCGAATGGTAGGGGCCAAGGTGTCGATCGTGACCCACAAGGTGCAGACGACGCGGGCGCGGATCCGGGGCGTTGCGATGGCCGGTGCCTGCCAGATCGTGTTCGTCGATACGCCGGGGCTGTTCAGGCCGCGCCGGCGGCTGGACCGGGCGATGGTGGCGGCGGCCTGGGGCGGGGCGGCGGATGCCGATCTGGTGGTGTTGCTGGTCGAGGCGCACCGCGGGCTGACCAACGGGGTGCAGGCGATCCTGGACGCGCTCAGGGCACAAGCCGGGGAGCGGGCGCGGGTCGTGCTGGCGATCAACAAGATCGACCGGGTCAAGGCGGAGGTGCTGCTGGGGCTGGCGGCCAAGCTGAACGCGAGTTTCGACTTCGAGCAGACCTTCATGATTTCAGCCGAGCGCGGGCATGGGGTCGAGCATCTGAAAGAGTGGCTGGCGGGCGCGTTGCCGTTCGGGCCGTGGCTTTACCCCGAGGATCAGATTGCCGACGCGCCGATGCGCAGCATTGCCGCCGAGATCACCCGCGAAAAGCTGACGCTGCGGCTGCACGAGGAATTGCCATACCAGCTGACGGTGGAGACCGAGGCCTGGGAGGACCGCGAGGATGGGTCCACCCGGATCGACCAGCTGATCTACGTGATGCGCGACGGGCACAAGGGCATCGTGCTCGGGCACGGCGGCGAGACCATCAAGGGCGTTTCCACCGCCGCGCGGCTGGAGCTGGTGGAGTTTCTGGGGCGGCCGGTGCATCTGTTCCTGCAGGTCAAGGTGCGCCCGAACTGGCTGGAAGAGGCCGAGCACTATGTCGAGATGGGGCTGGACTTCAAGGACGGCAACTGACCGGCGGCGGTGGTGCTTGCTTGGGGGTGGGTGCCTCCGGCGGGGATATTTTCAGAACAAAGATATGGGCAGGGCATGGCGGCGCGGTTGACGGCGGAGTTCTGGGTGGCGGCCTATCTGACGCGGCTGCGGCTGGCGGATATTCCGGCCTTTGTCGTGGCGCGGGGCGACGCGGGCGCCGGGGCGGTGCTGGTGAAGCTGGCGACGCTGGACGGGCGGGCGGTGCTGTATCAGCGGTCGTTCGATCTGGCAACCGGGGCGCGGGCCTGGGTGGTGCTGGCCGA
Source organism: Paracoccaceae bacterium (assembly GCA_031401675.1). Classification (GTDB taxonomy): domain Bacteria; phylum Pseudomonadota; class Alphaproteobacteria; order Rhodobacterales; family Rhodobacteraceae; genus JANNRR01. The sequence goes on along the minus strand of JANNRR010000082.1, from coordinate 338 downwards.
AGGTGCCGACCCGGCGGTCGAGGCAGCGGTGGCGCGGCAGCGTGGCCATGACCCCGATCTGTGGGTGATCGAGGTCGAGGACAAGGCCGGGCGGCATCTCTTGGACGAGCCGGGGTTGCGGGATGGATAGCGTCCCGGCGCGGGACATTTTTTTATGTGTTTGGAATCAAATGGTTGGGGTGGTCCGGTTAAGGGAATTTCACACTACACGACTCCCAGGTTTTTGAGTGTTTTTGGGAGGTTGATCCATTCGACAAGAATGTTCGGGTGATCTGAGCGGAGGCGGTTTCTGAGGAAGGTGAAGCCGGTTCGGAAGTAGGACCTTGCGAGGTATCCGT
>JANNRR010000081.1:0-11762 GCA_031401675.1 Paracoccaceae bacterium | reverse complement strand
GCCGCCAGCAAAGCCGCCGTATAGGGGTGGTGCGGGGTTTCAAACAGCGTGGCGACGGGCTGTTCTTCAACCTTTTGCCCGGCGTATTGCACCGCGACCCGTTCGGCCGTTTCCGCCACCACGCCCATGTCATGCGTGATCAGGATCAGCGCCATCCCGGTATCGCGCTGTAGGGCTGTCAGCAGATCGAGGATTTGCGCCTGTATCGTCACGTCAAGTGCGGTCGTAGGTTCGTCCGCGATCAGCAGCATCGGGTTGCAGGCGATGGCCATCGCGATCATCACCCGTTGGTTCATCCCGCCCGAAAGCTGGTGCGGAAACGCCCCGAGACGTTGTTCGGGGGCCGGAATGCCGACCATTTCGAACAGCTCAATGGCGCGGGCATGGCGCGCCCTTGCGTCAAGCCGCATGTGCTGGCGCAGGGCTTCCTTGATCTGGAACCCGGCTGTGAAGCAGGGGTTGAGCGAGGACATCGGTTCCTGAAAGATCATCGCCATATCCTTGCCGATAACCCGGCGACGTTCGGCGGCGGCTATGTTGCGCAAGTCCCGTCCGCCAAAGGACAGCACATCACTTGTCACCCGGGCGGTCCAGGGCAGCAGGCCCATCAAGGCCAGCATGGCCACCGATTTACCCGAGCCGCTTTCGCCGACGATGGCCAGAACCTCGCCCGCAACCACCGACAGATCAACCGCATCAACCGCGCGGAACACCCCTGAGGCGGTGGCAAACTCGACCCGAAGGTTGCGGATTTCAAGGAGCGCCATCGCGTCAGCTCCGCTTCAGCTTGGGGTCGAGCGCGTCGCGCAGTCCGTCGCCCATCAGATTGACCGCCAGCACCGTGATCAGGATGGCAAGACCTGGAAACGTCACGACCCACCAGGCGCGCAGGATGAACTCGCGCGATTCTGCCAGCATGGTGCCCCATTCCGGCGTGGGCGGTTGTGCCCCCATGCCCAGGAACCCCAAAGCCGCCGCATCAAGGATCGCGTTGGAAAACGACAGCGCGGCCTGCACGATGATCGGCGACAGGCAGTTCGGCAGCACCGTCACGAACATCAGCCGTGGCAGTCTGGCCCCGGTGACCTTGGCCGCCGTCACATAGTCCTTGGTGCGTTCGGCCATGACCGAGGCGCGGGTCAGACGCACATAATGCGGTTGCAGCACCAGGGCGATGGCGATCATCGCGTTGGTCAGGGACGGCCCCAGAATGGCCACCAGCACCAGCGCCAGCAGAAGCGACGGGAACGCAAGGATGATGTCCATGATCCGCATGATCAGCGTGTCTAGCCAGCGCGGCGCAAAGCCCGCGATCAGCCCGATCAGGATGCCCCCGACCGCTGACACGGCCACCACGACGATCCCCACATAGAACGAATAGCGCGCGCCATGGATCAGCCGCGACAGAAGGTCCCGTCCCACGGCATCGGTGCCCAGCGGAAAGGCCAGATTACCGCCGTCCTGCCAGAACGGGGGTTGCAGCAGGTGGTCGCGGAATTGCTCGATCGGGTCGTAGGGTGCCAGCACATCGGCCAGAACGGCCATCAGCACAAAGGCCGCAAAAACCCAAAGACCAAGGACCGCCCCGCGATTCTCGCGAAAATAGTGCCAGAACTCTTTCAGCGGGCCGGGCCGCGTTGCGTTCATCGCCACGGGATCGACCATCAGCGGGCCCGGATCTTGGGGTTGATGAAGCCGTACAGCATGTCAACGGCCAGATTGACGACCATCACCATCAGCGCGATCAGAAGAAGCCCGCCCTGCACCACCGGGTAATCCCGCCGGAAGATGCTGTCGACCATCCATTTTCCGATGCCGGGCCAACTGAAGATCGTCTCGGTCAGGATGGCCCCGGCCAGAAGGGTGCCCACCATCAACCCGATGACAGTGACCACCGGGATCAGGGCATTGCGCAAGGCGTGAACGCCGTTGACCCGGGCCGCCGACAGTCCCTTGGACTTGGCCGTGCGAATGTAATCCTCGCTCAGCACCTCCAGCATCGCGGAGCGTGTCTGCCGCGCGATCACCGCCAGCGGCTGCGTTCCCAACACGATGGTCGGCAGGATAAGATGCAGCACGGCTGATCCGAATGCCCCTTTCTGGCCGGACAGCAGACTGTCGATCAGCATGAAGCCCGTCACGTCATCAAAGTAATACTGCAGGCTGATCCGCCCCGACACCGGCGTCAGCCCCAACCAGCCCGACATGACGATGATCAGCAGCAGTGCCCACCAGAAGATCGGCATCGAATAGCCGATCAGCGCGGTGGACATCAGGGCGCGGTCAAAGAACTTGCCCCGGTTGACGGCGGCGATCACCCCGGCCGGCAGACCAAGCGCAACGGCAAAGATCATCGCGCAGAAGGCCAGTTCAAGCGTTGCCGGAAACAGCGTGAAAAACTCGTCCCAGATCGGCTTCTTGGTCACAAACGAATTGCCCAGATCGCCGTGCAGCACCGACCACAGGTAATCCCGGTATTGCACGAAGATCGAGCGGTCGAAGCCGAACTGCCGCACCAGTTCTTCGTATCGCTCGGGTGTTACGCCGCGTTCGCCGGCCATAACTGCGATGGGGTCGCCCGGCAGCATGCGGATGAAGGAAAACGAAACCAGCGTGACGCCGAAGAACGTTGGAATGAAGGTCAGCAGCCGGGAAAGCACATGGCCAAACATCAGCCGACCACGGTCAGGGTCTTTGGAAAGGTGGTCAGGGACCGGTTACCGGTTTCCGTCACCAGCATGTCATCCTCGATCCGCACGCCGAACGCCCCCGGCTTGTAAAGCCCGGGTTCGTTGGTGAAGACCATTCCCGGTTCCATCACCTGCATGTTGCCGCGCATGATGTAGGGGGCTTCATGCACATCTCGGCCCAGACCGTGACCGGTCTTGGTGCGGATCCGGTCGGCAAAGGGCGAAGCCTCCATCACGGCGGTCACCGCATCATCGATGGCATGCGCGGTCACCCCGGGGCGGGTGATGGCGTGGCCTGCCAGATTGGCCCGCAGGACGGTGTCATAAACCTGCTGCGCCTCGTCCGCCGCATGGCCCACGAAAACCGTCCGGGTGATGTCGGCGCAAAAGCCGCCCTTGCGCGCCCCGAAATCCAGTAGCAAGGCGTCACCGGGCTGGATTGCATAGTCTGCTCGGGCATGGGCGTGCGGGCGGGCGGAATTGTCGGCGGCGGCAACAATCGGTCCAAAGGCATGTTCCTCGGCGCCGTGCGAAAACAGCGCGATGGTCAAAATCCGCTCCACATCGGTTTCAGTCATCCCGGTACGCACCTGATCCAACGTGTCGGCCAAGGCTGCTTCCGACACCCGGATCGCGTCTTCCAGCGCCGCAACCTCGGAGGGCGATTTGTGCAGGCGGAGACCGGAGATCGCCAGTTCGCCGTCCAGAATGCGCAATCCGGGCCAGGCTTTGGTCATCGCATGATGCACGAACACCCGCATCACCTGCCCCTCGACCGCCACGGAGTTCATCGGAAAATGCGCCGCAAGCGCCGCAAACGCCGTGTCGTATCCGGTCTGGTCACGCCAGTCGAACACCTCGCCTTCGAACCCGATCAGATCGAAGGACCGCAGTTCGAGATTGGGCACCAGGGCGGCGGGCTGTCCCGCTGTCGGGACCAGAACCACCAAGGGCCGTTCGTGGCTGTGGAAATTCTTGTCGAAAAGCCGCACGAAATTGGGTCCGGGCACAATCGCCACGGCATCTACGCCCAGATTGACGGCAAGCTGCCGGAAATCACGGTAACGGTCGGTCATCAATGGCTCCGGTGCTTGAAGGTCGATGCAGGCAACCTGCCGAAAAGACGAAAGGAGCGGCCGCAAGGCCGCCCCCTTGAGGCCTCACTCGGCAATATCCACGCCGGTAAAGACGTGCAGACCCAGCGGGTTCATCTTGTAGCCGGTCACCGACGGCAACATCGTCATGAACACCACCGAATGGGCTATCGTGGCCCAAGGTGCCTGATCCTTGAACACCACCTGCGCCTCTTCATAAAGCCGGGTGCGTTCGGCCACATCCGAGGTGATCTTGGCCTTCTGAACCAAGGCGTCGAACTCTGCATTGCACCACTGCGCCCGGTTGGAGCCGCCCACCGCGTCGCAGCCCAGAAGAACGGCCAGGAAGTTGTCCGGATCGCCGTTGTCACCGGTCCAGCCTTGCAAGATCGCGCCATCCCGGTCCAGCGCCTTGCCGCGCTCCAGATACTCGCCCCATTCGTAAGAGACGATTTCCACGGTCACGCCGACCTTGGCAAAATCGGCCTGCATCAGTTCGGCCATGCGGCGGGCGTTCGGGTTGTAGGGGCGCTGCACCGGCATGGCCCAGATCTTCATCGACAGGTCCTTGACGCCTTCGGCTTCGAGGGCAGCCTTTGCAGCGGCGGGGTCATAGGAATCGTCCTCGACCGCGTTGTTGTAAGACCACATCGTCGGCGGGATCGGGTTTATGGCGATCTGCCCCGAACCTTCATACACCGCCGCAAGGATGGCCTGCTTGTCGATGGCCATGTTCAGGGCCTTGCGGACCTTGACGTTGTCGAACGGTGCGACCGTGGTGTTGTAGGCAAGATAGCCCACGTTCAGACCTTCCTGCTCCATCACCAGCAGCCCGGGGTCCGCCTTCATCGCGGCAATATCGGCCGGGCTCGGATAGACCATGACCTGACATTCGCCGGCCTTCAGCTTTTGATAGCGCACGGCGGCGTCGACCGTGATGGCGAAAACCAGATTGTCCAGCGGAGAAACACCGCCCCAGTACTCCGGGTTCGCGGCAAAGCGTACGACCGCATCTTTCTGATAATCGACGAACTTGAACGGCCCGGTCCCGATCGGGATCTGGTCCAGCAGTTCTGGCGTGCCAGCGGCCAGCATGGCGTCGGCATATTCCTTTGACACGATCGACGCGAAATCCATCGCAAGGTTCGCGATCATCGGCGCTTCGGGCCGGTTCAGAACGAACTTGACGGTATAGTCGTCAACCCGATCGATCTGCTTGATCAGATCGGGCATCGACATCGAATTGAAATATTCCCAGGTGCCGCCCGAAACCGTGAAATACGGGTCCGCGGCCAGACGCTGCCGGTCAAAACTGAAAATCACGTCATCGGCATTGAAATCGCGGGTCGGCGTGAAGCTGTCGCTGGAATGGAATTTCACGCCCTTGCGAAGCTTGAAGGTGTATTCCAGCCCGTCGGCCGAAATTTCCCAGCTTTCCGCCAGCGCAGGGTTGATGACGGTCGTGCCATTTTCAAATTCGACCAGCCGATTGTAAACGGTCTGCGACGAGGCATCAAACGAGGTTCCCGCTGTGTGCAACGCCGGATCGAACCCTTCGGGCGAACCCTCGGAACAAAATACAAGCGTCTTAGCAGAGGCGCCGGTGGCCAGCAGCGCCGCCGTCATCAGGCCGGCAGCAAGTGTGCGTTTCATTGACATGTCATGGAACCTCCCCAGGTCCTGTAGCCCCGCCGCACGGGGTTATGCAGTCAAACTAGAAGCGGAAAGGCCAACGCTGGCAAGCGTTTTATGTGTCACGGTCGGTGGTCGCACCAAGCAACTGTGTCTATGAGCCGGGTTGAGGTTTCCATGGAGCCCCGGTTTTGAGGATCGCGTTTGCGATGGTGACGAGCCTGCGCGCGATGGCCACGATGATGAGCCTGTGCGGCTTGCCGTGCTCTTTGAGGCGCTGTGCGACCGGTTTTAGAATCGGGTTGTGACAGGCAGCGGCAAGTGCGGCCTGGAACAGGACCTGTCGCAGCGCGCGCCGTCCTCCCGCGATTACGCGCCTGCCTCGCATCGTTCCGCTGTCGTGAGGCACTGGTGCGAGGCCGGTCATGGCTGCGGCCTCACCTGCTGTCATCCGGCCGAGTTCCGGCATTTCGGCGATCAGCATGGCTGCGGAAACCGGGCCGATGCCGGGAATGGATCGCAGGAGCCTCGCTATGGTGGCAGAGCTGTCGTCCTGCGCGATGACGCTTTCGATCCGGCGCTCCAGATCGCCGATCTGGGTGTCCAGCAGGGGCTTGAGATCCTCGTCCATACCCTCGACACTGGCGGGGACATCTTGTTTCCTGCGCGCGGCGATCTGCGCCAATAGCCGCTTGCGCATGTCGACGATCTGGGCCCTCCGTGCCGTCAAGGCTCTGAGAATACGCAGGTTCTTGCTCGGCAGCCTTCGCCCGGCTTCTGGCCGGGACAGCATGAACCGGGCGATGAGCCCGGCATCAATCCGGTCTGTCTTAGCCCGCGTGCCCCGGGAAAGGGCAAAGGCCTTGATCTGCGCCGGGGGCAGTTGCACGGCTTCGGTCCCTGCCGGCCAGGCGATCATGCGCGCCGCTGCGGGCAACATGAAGCGGCTTTGTCTGGAACTTGGCGGGCACGCGCCGTTCATTGTGCTGGACGATGCAGATGTCGAGGCGGTCGCCCGCGCCGCCCACCGCCGCGCCTATTCCAACATGGGACAGATCTGCATCAGTGTGAACCGCATCCTGGTGGCCAAGGCTCTTGCCCCGCGCTTTGCCGAGGCCCTGGCGACACTCGCTGACGTGACCCTGATCGGTGACGGCATGGATCCGGCGACCGGCTATGGCCCGGTCCAGAACGCCGGCGTGATCGCCCGGATGGACCACCACATCGCCGACGCGACCTCCAAGGGGGGCCGTGTCATCGCCGGTGGCCGGCGTGCCAGTGGCGACGGCCATTACATCGGCCTTTTCTACCGCCCGACAGTGATCGCCGACGCCCCACCGGACAGCCTGCTGATGACCGAGGAAAGCTTTGGCCCGGCCGTCGGCATGGCGACCTTTGACAGCACCGCCAGCCTGCTGGCGCTTGCCAATGGTCTTGACTATGGCCTGGCCGCCTATGTCTATGGCCGCGACCTCGAGCGGGCTTGGTCGATTGCCGAGCGGTTGGAGTTCGGTGCCGTCGGGGTTAACGTCAACGATTCGAGTGAACTTCGGGCCCCGTTCGGCGGCTGGAAGATGAGCGGCTTTGGGCGTGAACTCGGCCCCGAGGGGCTCGAGACCTACTTCCAGCCCAAACACCTGAAAATCATGCTGCGCCCGGCGGATTGAAGAGGATCCGAGCGGAAGGCGGCTGATCGCCCGGCCTTTGTCTGACACTTCGCCCCCCTCCCGAAGGGCTGGGCGCCTCGATCCGGGATCGCTAGGCGCGCACCGGGGCCGACGGCGACGCAGGCGGAACGACATCGCAGGCATCCGGGGTGTCGCCACGAACCAGACGGCGGACAGGAGTGAGAACACCGGCCAGACCAGCCGTATCATACCAACGGCCCCTGCGGTTGACTCGTTGGGGATTCCCAAGAGTCGCGAAGTCTGACTCAATGTGGCCTCGATGGATGGAGGCCGATATGGCCGGGATTGTGATCACGCGGCTGGATTTGACGGCTTCGGAACTGAGGTCGGCGGCGGGCCGGGCGAAGGATGCGCGGGCAGCGCGGCGGATGCTGGCAATCGCTCTGGTGCTGGAGGACGTTGACAGCGCGGTGGCGTCCCGGACCTGCGGGATGGACCGCCAGACGCTCAGGGACTGGGAGCAACCCTATAATGCCGAGGGTCTGGCCGGGCTGGTGAACCGGAGGGTTCCGCAGCGCCCGAGGCGGCTGGCACCCGCGCAGCTGGCCGCGCCTGCCGCTTGGGTCGAGGCCGGTCCTGACCGGGAGCGCGACGGCGTGGTGCGCTGGCGGCGCAAGGATTTGCAGGCCCGCATTGAGGCCGAGTTCGGTCTCACCCTGCACGAGCGCAACGTCGGCAAGCAACCGGCGGCACTGGATTCTCGACGACTCTTGGTGCGTCCGCAGCACCCGAAGTCGGACCCGCAGGCGCAAGAAGCGTTCAAAAAACTTCCCCGACGCGGTAGCGGCGGCGATCCCGGCGCGGGCGCAGGGCAAGCCGTTGGAGATCTGGTTCCAGGATGAAGCGAGGGTCGGCCAGCAGGGCAGCCTGACCCGCATCTGGGCCCGGCGCGGCACCAGACCCCGCGCGCCCCGCGATACCCGCTATCAATGGGCCTACCTCTTTGGCGCAGTCTGTCCGGCGCGCGGCACGGCAGCGGGGCTGGTCATGCCCTTCATCAATACGGCCGCAATGAACGCCCCCCTGTTTCAACGGCATCCATTTCCGGCAGCAGCATGAGTATCTCTTGCTCGGCAAGCGGGGCAACCCATACGGCAGGAAGCAGTCCAGGTCTCGCCACCCAGAAACTCAGCCTTCGACCAAGCAGCGCAAGATCCACCGCCTGCCGGTCTCTGACGAGGCGGCGGCCATAGTACGCCAGCGGCGATTGCTGGTGCCGCGCGGCTGCGCCCTGCTGTTTCCCGGCGATGTGCCCGGACAGCCAGTGATGGAAATCGGCAGGTTCTGGTCGGCGATCCAGAAGGCGGTGGGGATCCCGAATGTCCGTATTCACGCCCTGCGCCACACCTTCGCCTCCCTGCTGGTCAGCGGCGGCTCCTCGCTGAAAATGATCGGGCGGCTGCTGCCGTACACCCAGATCGGCACCACCCAACGCCATGCCCACTTGATCGCCTCGCCGGTGCGGGTAGGGGTGAACGCGGTAGGGGAAATGCTGAAGCCAAGACTGAAGGTGGTGGAAAGCGATGGCAGTTCCGCAGACATTCGGGCAAACGTCGCTTGATTGCACTGCAATCATTGCCTAGCTTTGGTTCTGCAACCGGAGGGTGCCATGGCCAGCATAACGATTCGGAACCTTGACGATGATGTGAAGCGCCGCCTGCGCGTACGGGCGGCCGAGCATGGTCGCTCGATGGAGGAGGAGGCGCGCGATATCCTGCGGCAGGTTGTCGGCCAGCCCAGCGCGCCTCGCAACCTTGGCGAGGCCATCCACGCACGGTTCGCGGCGGTGGGTGGGATCGACTTGGCACACGCGCAGCGCAGCCCGATGCGGCCCACACTGGACTTCGAGTGATCGATGATCCTGCTCGACACCAACGTAGTCTCCGAATTGATGCGCGCCGAACCGGCCCAGACCGTGCTGGACTGGTTCGGCCAACATGACGCGGCCGATCTGTTCATCTCGGCAATCACCGAAGCAGAACTCCGCACCGGCGTCGCAATTCTTCCCGACGGCCAGCGCCGTGACCGGCTGCAATTGGCCATCGACGCGATGATCGATCAGGATTTCCAGTCACGCGTTCTGCCTTTCGACAGCCTTGCTGCCAAAGCCTATGCCGATATCGCCGCCCACCGCCGCGCTGCTGGCCGCCCCGTCGCCGAGGCTGACTGCCAGATCGCGGCCATTGCCCGCGCCTCAGATGCCCCCATTGCCACCCGCAACGTCAAGGATTTTGACGGCTGCGGTGTTCGCGTGATTAACCCCTGGAACGACCAATGAACGCCGTTGAAATTGAGCAGGCCATTTCCGAACTGGCCGAGAAACCCTTTGACCGGCAGGAGTTCCCCTTCCAGTATCTCGAAGCCTTCGGGAACAAGGAAACCACGCTGAAACGCCTGCGTCAGGGTGTGTCGAACAAATCCGACCTCGGCGGCCTGCTGCAGACCAACAACATCCACATCGCCACCTGCGCCTCGGGCAAAACTTCAGCCATCCTTGCCGCCTGCGCGCCAGCCCCGCCACGGCCAAGGGCAAGGCGCGCTTCATCCTTGCCACCGATGGAGAAACGCTCGAGGCCGAAGACCTGACCTCTGTCGACCCGCCCGTTGCTTGCGCCTATCCGGATTTCCACGACCATTTCGGATTCTTCCTGCCCCTCGCGGGCATCACCACCGTCAAGCAGATCCGCGAAAGCGCCTTTGACATCAAGGTGACCGGCCGCCTGAACCGGCTTTACGTTGAACTGCTGAACGAAAACCCCGACTGGGGAACCGAAGGGCACCGCCACGACATGAATCACTTCATGGCGCGGCTGATGTTTTGCTTCTTTGCCGAAGACACCGGCATTTTCCATGCCGAGGGTTTGTTCACCACTACCATCAGTCAGTTCAGCGACAAGGACGGCGGCAACACAAACTGGGTGATCAGCGAAATCTTTCGCGCGATGGACACCCACCTTGACCTGCGCCCCACTTCAGACCTGCGCAATTGGGCCAACGCCTTTCCCTATGCGAACGGCGGGCTCTTCTCTGGCGACACCGACGTTCCGCGCTTTTCCAAGATCGCGCGCAGCTACCTGCTGCACATCGGCAGCCTCGACTGGACCAAGATCAACCCCGACATCTTCGGCTCGATGATTCAGGCCGTCGCCGATGAGGGCGAGCGTTCGGCGCTGGGCATGCACTACACCTCCGTGCCGAACATCCTGAAGGTGCTAACCCGCTTTTTCTGGATGACTTGCGCGCGCAGTTGGAGGAGGCGGGCGACAACCCCCGCAAACTGCTGAACCTGCGCAATCGGATGGCCAAGATCAGGGTGTTTGACCCGGCCTGCGGATCGGGCAACTTCCTTGTCATCGCCTACATGGAAATGCGGGCGATCGAGGCGGTGATCAACCAGCGCCGGGGCGAGGCGGATCGCAAGACCGATGTGCCTAAAACCAATTTCCGCGGGATCGAACTGCGCGACTTTGCTGCTGAAATCGCCCGGCTGGCGCTGATCATCGCCGAGTTCCAGTGCGACGTGACCTATCGCGGCGAGGTGCAGGCCCGGGCCGAGTTCCTGCCGCTCAACGCGCAGAACTGGATCGCCCAAGGCAACGCCCTGCGGCTGGGCTGGCTTTCGATCTGCCCGCCCACCGGCACCGGGGTGCGGTATCACGCCGAGGACCTGTTTCACACGCCGCTGGATCAGGCGCAGATTGATTTCGAGAATGAGGACGGGGAGACGTATATTTGCGGGAACCCGCCTTATAAGGGCAGCCAGTCGCTAGACGCAGAGCAGAAGACCGACCTTCGTCAGGTCTTTCAAGATGTGAACGCCAATTGGAAGGGCTTCGACTATGTTTCAGGGTGGTTCAAAAAGGCAAGCGAGGTCGCGAGGCAGATTGGCGCAAGCTACGCCTTTGTGAGCACTAATTCGATTTGTCAGGGCAAGGCGGTATCTGGCCTTTGGCCATTTCTCTTGAAGGGTGACCTAGAAATTGGTTTCGCCAATAAAAATTTAAATGGTCCAACCTCGCAACTCACAATGCAGGAGTGATCGTTTCAATCATTGGCGTTCGACGACGCTCTACCAAGCCAAGATATATTGCAGAGGCTACTCGCGACGGTGTCGACGAAGTTAGGCGGGTTGAAAACATGAATGCATATTTGGTGCCAAGCGCAAACATCTTTGTGGAATCATCGACCAAACCAATTGGCGCAAAGGCAACCATGGTCTTCAGCAATATGCCCATCGACGGGGGGCCATCTATCCTTCGCGATGGGCGAGTTGGGTGGACTCAATCTATCGAAAGCAGAGAGAGACGAGAACTTCCGTCGCCTTCTGGGCGGCGCAGAGTATGTGAGGGGCCTACAACGATACTGCCTTTGGGCAACAAAGAGGAGCGTTGGCGCCATATCGTCGCACCCTGAGGTGGTAACAAGATTGAAACGGGTTGCTGAATTTCGCTCTTCCTCTGAGGTCAGGGGAATCGCGTTTGGGATTTGACCTGATCTGACGGGTCTTGCGGTTTTCGTGAGGATGGATTCTTGGGCGGGGATCGCCCTTTTGGAGCCCTTTCCCCGCATGGACATCTTCCTCTCCGCCTTCGATGACATCCCCGATCCCCGCGCCGACAACGCGCGGCAGGACCTTTGCGAACTGCTGGTCGTGGGCT
>JANNRR010000080.1:0-22114 GCA_031401675.1 Paracoccaceae bacterium | reverse complement strand
CCGCAAGTTCCTGGCCGAGCCCGAAATCGGCAACGAAATCATCGACGAAGTGCCGCCGGTCGATCTGGGCCGGATCGCGGCACAATCGGCCAAGCAGGTGATCCTGCAGAAGGTGCGCGAGGCCGAGCGCGACCGGCAGTTCGAGGAATTCAAGGACCGCAAGGGCACGATCATCAACGGGCAGGTCAAGCGCGAGGAATACGGCAACATCATCGTGGACATCGGGCGCGGCGAGGCGATCCTGCGCCGCAACGAGAAGATCGGGCGCGAAAGCTATCGCCCGAACGACCGCATCCGCGCCTATATCAAGGACGTGCGCCGCGAGGCTCGCGGTCCGCAGGTGTTCCTGTCGCGCACCGACCCGCAGTTCATGGCCGAGTTGTTCAAGATGGAAGTGCCCGAGATCTATGACGGCATCATCGAGATCAAGGCGGTGGCGCGGGATCCGGGGTCTCGCGCCAAGATCGCAGTGATTTCCTATGACAATTCGATTGATCCGGTGGGGGCATGTGTGGGTATGCGCGGATCGCGCGTTCAAGCCGTGGTCAACGAGTTGCAGGGCGAAAAGATCGACATCATCCCGTGGAATCAGGATCAGGCGACATTCCTGGTGAACGCCTTGCAGCCAGCCGAAGTGTCCAAGGTGGTGATCGACGAGGATGGCGGGCGGATCGAGGTGGTGGTGCCGGACGAGCAGCTTTCGCTGGCGATTGGCCGGCGCGGGCAGAACGTGCGGCTGGCGTCGCAGCTGACGGGCCTTGATATCGACATCATGACCGAGGCGCAGGAATCCGAACGCCGTCAGGCCGAGTTTGCCGAGCGCACGCAACTGTTCGTCGATGCGCTGGATGTGGACGAGGTGCTGGCGCAACTGCTGGTTTCGGAAGGCTTCACCTCTCTGGAAGAGGTCGCCTACGTCGAGATCGACGAATTGCTGAACATCGACGGCTTTGACGAATCGACCGCTGCCGAATTGCAGATGCGGGCCCGTGACCAGCTGGAAGCTGCCAACCAGAAGGCGCTGGAAAATGCCCGCGCCATGGGGGTGGAGGACAGCCTGATCGAGTTCGAGGGCCTGACACCGCAAATGGTCGAGGCGCTGGCCAAGGACGGGGTCAAGACCCTGGAGGATTTCGCCACCTGTGCCGACTGGGAACTGGCCGGCGGCTGGACCACGGTGAACGGCGCGCGGGTCAAGGACGAGGGCGTACTGGAGAAATTCGAGATGAGCCTGGAAGAGGCGCAGCATCTGGTGATGACGGCGCGGGTGCTGCTGGGCTGGGTCGATCCCAGCGAATTGCCCGGCCATGTCGAGGAAGCCGATGCGGCCGACGCCGAAACCGAGGAGGCCGGAACCTGATCGCAGGAACCGCAGCACAGATGACCCGTGGTGGCCGCATCAAGGATCAGGACGGACCCGAACGGCGGTGCATTGTCACCGGCGAGGTGCAGGGCAAGCATGGGCTGATCCGGTTCGTGGTCGGGCCTGATCTGCGGATCTACCCCGACATCGAGGCCAGGCTGCCGGGTCGCGGCATCTGGGTTGTGGCGACGCGGGCGGCCCTGACCCGGGCGGCGGGCAAGGGGCTGTTTGCCCGCGCCGCCAAGCAGGCGGTGGTGGTGCCGCTCGGGCTGGTCGACGAGGTCGAGGCGCTGCTGCTGCGCCGGACGCTTGATCTGATCAGTCTGGCGCGCAAAGCGGGCGAGGCGGTGGCCGGCTATGAAAAGGTCAAGGACTGGCTGACCAAGGATTACGCAAAGGTGCTGATCCAGGCAACCGACGGGTCGGAGCGGGGCAAGTCCAAGCTGCATCCGCCGGACCCTGCAGCCGATGGAAAAGCGACGTTTATTGGCTGCCTTACCGCTTTGGAATTGGGTTTGGCTTTTGGGCGTGAACATGTGATACATTGCGCGCTTGCGGCTGGTGGACTCAGCGCGCGTGTTGTAGAGGAGGCCGCAAGGCTTTCGGGAATACGCGAACAGGCGGGCATCCGCGAGCCTACGGACATCCACGGACAGACGGGCGACCAGGTCGCCGCGAAGGAAACGAAAGACGCATGAGCGATACAGACGGTAAGAAACCACTCGGTCTCCGGGTTGGGACGACGCCCGGTCAGGTGAAGCAAAGCTTCAGCCATGGCCGGACCAAAAGCGTTGTCGTCGAAACAAAGCGCAAGCGTGTTGTCGTGCCGACCAAGCCCGGAGCCCCGGTTGCGGGCACCGTCAGCAACAGCCATCTGGGCGATCCGTCCAAACGTCCGGCCGGAATCAGCGACAGTGAAATGGAGCGCCGCCTGAAAGCGGTGCAGGCGGCGCGGTCGCGCGAAGTTGCCGACGCGGCGCAGCGTGTCACCGATGAGAAGGTGCGCGAAGAAGAACGCCAGCGGCGGCGCGACGAGAACGAGGCCAAGGAGCGCGAAGTCCGCGAGGCCGAGGCCGCTGCGCGCGCCAAGGCCGACGTGGAAGACCGCGCCCGGCGCGAGGCCGAGATTGCCGCCGAACGGGCGGCCGCACCGAAACAGGAAACGGCGCGCCCGGCGCCTCGGTCAGATGCACGGGCGCGCCCGGGCACATCCTCGCCTGCCAAGCCCGAGGCGGTTGCCGCCCCGCTGAGCGAACGCTCGCTGGCCCGCCCGCCGTCGTCGGCCCCGCGCAAGACCGAGCGCGAGCGCGATGCCGAGGGAGCGAAAGCCAAGGCCAAATCCGATGACAGCCGCCGCACCGGCAAGCTGACACTGACCGAGGCGCTGGCCGGCGACAGCGGGCGCGTGCGGTCCATGGCAGCGATGAAGCGCAAGCAGGAACGGGCGCGGCAAAAAGCGCTGGGCCTGAACATGGTGCGCGAAAAGATGGTGCGCGACGTGCAGTTGCCCGAAACCATCGTGGTGCAGGAACTGGCCAACCGGATGGCGGAACGCGCTGCCGACGTGGTGAAAAGCCTGATGAAGATGGGCGTGATGGCGACGATGAACCAGACCATCGACGCCGACACCGCCGAACTGGTCATCGAGGAGTTCGGCCACAAGGCGGTGCGGGTGTCGGACAGCGACGTGGAACAGGTGATCGACACCGTGACCGATGATGCGGCACAATTGATCACCCGGCCGCCGATCGTGACGATCATGGGCCATGTCGATCATGGCAAGACCAGCCTGCTGGACGCGATCCGCAAGACGTCGGTGGTGGCGGGCGAGGCGGGCGGGATCACCCAGCATATCGGCGCCTATCAGGTGACGACCGACAGCGGTGCCAAGCTGACGTTCCTGGACACGCCGGGCCATGCGGCATTCACCTCGATGCGGGCGCGTGGCGCGCAGGTCACGGATATCGTGATTCTGGTGGTGGCGGCCGACGATGCGGTGATGCCGCAGACCGTCGAGGCGATCAAGCATGCCAAGGCGGCCAAGGTGCCGATGATCATTGCGATCAACAAGATCGACAAGCCGGGTGCCAATCCGACCAAGGTGCGGACAGACCTGTTGCAGCACGAGGTGGTGGTGGAAAAGATGTCCGGCGACGTGCTGGATGTCGAGGTTTCGGCCAAGACCGGCCAGGGGCTGGACGAACTGCTAGAAAACATCGCGCTGCAGGCGGAGTTGCTGGACCTGAAGGCCAACCCGAACCGGGCGGCAATGGGCGCGGTGATCGAGGCCAAGCTGGATGTGGGGCGCGGGCCGGTGGCCACGGTGCTGATCCAGCACGGCACGCTGCGGCTGGGCGATATCTTCGTGGCCGGCGAGGTCTGGGGCAAGGTGCGGGCGCTGATCGACGACAAGGGCGCGCGGATCAAGGAAGCCGGGCCGTCGGTGCCGGTGGAGGTGCTGGGGCTGGGATCGACGCCGCAGGCCGGTGACGTGCTGAACGTGGTGGAAACCGAAGCGCAGGCGCGCGAGATCGTTTCCTATCGCGAACAGACCACCAAGGACAAACGCGCCGCTGTCGGGGCAGCCACGACCATGGAACAGCTGATGGCCAAGGCCAAGGCCGACCAGAGCGTGACCGAACTGCCGCTGGTGGTAAAGGCCGATGTGCAGGGCTCTGCCGAGGCGATTGTTCAGGCTTTGGAAAAAATCGGCAACGAGGAAGTCCGGGTGCGGGTGCTGCATTACGGCGTGGGGGCCATCACCGAAAGCGACATCGGGCTGGCCGAAGCCTCGGGCGCGCCGGTGATCGGGTTCAACGTCCGCGCCAATGCGCCGGCCCGCAGCAGTGCCAGCCAGAAGGGCGTGGAGATCCGGTATTATTCGGTGATCTACGATCTGGTCGACGATGTGAAGGCAGCGGCTTCCGGGCTGCTGAAGGCCGAGATTCGGGAAAAGTTCATCGGCTATGCCACGATCAAGGAAGTGTTCAAGGTATCAACCGTCGGCAACGTGGCTGGCTGTCTGGTGACCGAGGGCGTGGCGCGCCGGTCGGCCGGTGTGCGGCTGTTGCGCGATCAGGTCGTGATCCACGAGGGGACGCTCAAGACCTTGAAAAGGTTCAAGGATGAGGTCAAGGAAGTGATTTCCGGCCAGGAATGCGGCATGGCGTTCGAGAACTATGAAGACATCCGCCAAGGCGATGTGATCGAGATATTCGAGCGGGAATCGGTCGAGCGCAAGCTGCTGTAGGGCAAGGTGCCGCCGTCAAGAATGGGGCCATGACCGGGAGATCCGGTCATGGCCCTGGTTCATTGCGCTGCAGCTTTCCGACTTGCCGGGCGTGGGGACCGACCCCCGCCAGGCTCCGTGAGTGGTATGTCGGCTAGCCTGCCTTGGCGGCGCGGGATTTGACGGGAAAACCCACAAAGGTCTTTTCGTCCACCCGGATCATGATCTTGCCATCGTCGTATTGCCGGATGAAGGTTCCCTGAACGGAAACGCAACTGCCAAGCGTGATTGTTCTCAGCATGGAACCAGTACTCCCCAAAGACCGGCGTACAGTTAACCTAGGGTGAATTGGTAAACAAAACACCCCAAAATTACGCAGACGTGAGTGAAATGTGGCTTTTTCTTGACCGATTTGCGAAATTTCGCTTACTGGGAAATCAACATTTTGATTAGAGCAGGGCGCAAATCAATATCTGGATTCATCTGCGTTGAGCCTGCTTAAAGCAGTTCGCGCAGGACGGGAATCAGGGGCAGGTCGGCGGGCGGCATCGGGTAAGTGCCAAGGTCGCGGGCGGCGACCCATTTCAGCGCCTGACTTTCGCGCGGCTGCGGGATTCCCTGCCATTTCCGGCAAACGAAAACCGGCATCAGCAAGTGGAATGTTTCGTAGGCGTGGCTGGCGAAGCTGAGCGGGGCCAGGCAGCTGGCCCAGGTGTCGATCCCCAGTTCCTCATGCAGTTCCCGGATCAGCGCCACCTCCGGCGTTTCATCCGGTTCGACCTTGCCGCCCGGAAACTCCCAGAGGCCGGGCATGGATTTGCCGGGCGGGCGTTGCGCCAGCAAAACCCGGCCATCGCGGTCGATCAGGGCGACGGCAGCGACAAGGATCAGTGGCATGGGCGGGTCAAGGGATGCGGGGTGAACAAAGGTCGAGCCGTACTCGGCTGCGCCACCCGCGCCTCCGGGCGATGGTGTGCGACCGGGCCGATCAGGTGGCCGTCTGGGGGACGGACGCCCGGCCCGTTGCCCGAAGGCGCAAGCCGTGGGGCAAGGGAGGCTGGGTCGGGTGCAATGGTCGGGAAATCGGGGCGTGCCTGGCTGGGCGGGCGCACACCATAGCGCCTACCAAGCGGCAGGCAGGCGCGCCACGATTTGACTGAAATCAGATCGGGCAAGAACCAGAAAGATCGTTCAAAAAACCAATAGCGGCCAACAAGCACAGCCACTGTGGCCCCCTGGTGCGACGCACCAATCCAACCCGTATTTCCAACCAGAGCCATCCCCGCCTAGGACCGGTAGTCGGCGTTGATCTCGATGTAGCGGTGGGTCAGATCGCAGGTCCAGATCGTGCTGACCCCCTTGGCCAGCCCCAGATCGACGCGGATCAGCAGCTCCTGCCCCTGCATGTGGGCGGCGCCGTCCGCTTCACGGTACCCCGGCGCGACCCAGCCGTTTTCGGCGACCAGAACATCGCCGAACCGGATGGTCAGGCGGTCGCGGTCGGCCCGTGCCCCGGATTTGCCGACCGCCATGACGATGCGGCCCCAGTTCGGATCGGCCCCGGCGATGGCGGTTTTCACCAGCGGCGAGTTGGCGATGGCCAGCGCCACCTTGCGGGCGTCGGCGTCGGTGTCGGCACCGGTCACCCGGACTTCGACGAATTTGGTGGCACCTTCGCCGTCGCGGACCACCTGATGCGCCAGATCGAGCATCACCGCACGCAGCGCCGCCTGAAACGCCTTGGCGGGTTTGCTGCGCTGATCGGTGATCGCGGCGGCGGCGCTGGTGCCGGTGGCGGCCAGCAGCAGCGTGTCCGAGGTCGAGGTGTCGCTGTCGACGGTGATGCAGTTGAAGGTGATGTCGGTCAGCCGGGTCAGCATCTTTTGCAGGACCGGCTGGGCGACGGTGGCATCGGTGAAGATATAGACCAGCATGGTCGCCATGTCGGGGGCGACCATGCCGGAGCCTTTGGCGATACCGGCGATCTGCACGGTGGCGCCGTCAATCTCGATTTCTGCAAAGGCGCCCTTGGCAAAGGTGTCGGTGGTCATGATCGCGGCGGCGGCGGCGGCGATGGTATCGGGGCGCAGGCTGGCAGCAAGTGCTGCAACCTTGGCGATTATGCGCTCGTCCGGCAGCGGCTGGCCGATGACCCCGGTGGAGGACGAGAAGACGCGGGCGGCGGGCAGGGCCAATGCGTCGGCAACGGCAGCGGTGATGCGAGCGACGGCCTGCACGCCGCCGGCACCGGTGAAGGCGTTGGAGTTGCCGGAATTGACGATGATGGCGGCCCCGGCGGTCTGGTCAGGCCGCCCGCGCAGTTTCGCCTGACAGTCCAGCACCGGAGCGGCGCGGGTGGATGAGCGGGTGAAGCAGCCGGCAATGCTGGTGCCGGGGACCAGCTGGGCCAGCATCACATCGGTGCGGCCGGCGTATTTCACCCCGGCCTCGGCGGTGGCAAAGCGCACCCCGTCGATCACCGGCAGGCGCGGAAAGCCGCCACGCGGGGCAAGGGGCGAGACCAGCCGGGCCTTGACCGCCGCCGACTTTGGGGCCTTGGCCGTGACCTTGGCTGCTTTGGCCTTTTCCGGCTTGCCGGCGAGCTTGTCCTTTTTGGACTTTTCCTTCTTGGCCATCGCCCGCCCTCCTTGCCGGTCTGCTGCTGATCAGTTCGCCAGCAGTGTCTGATCGCGAAGGATTGCCGGGTCAATCCCTTCGACCGCGCGGCTGACGTTTGCGGCGGCGGTCAGTTCGGCAATCCGCGTCTCGACAGCTTTTTGCCGGGCTTCGGTCAGAAGTTCCTCGCGCACATCGGCCAGGGCCGGGGCGGCGATGGAACGGGTTTCCGTCAGCTTGACCAGATGCCAGCCGAACTGGGTCTGCACCGGGTCCGACACCTGCCCGGCCTGCATCGACACCACCGCGTCCTCGAACTCCTTGACCATCATGCCAAGGCCGAACCAGCCCAGATCACCGCCACCCGCCGCAGCGCCGTCGCTGGAATGTTCCATCGCCACTTCGGCGAAATCGGCACCGGCGTCGATCTCGGCCTTCAGCGCCCTGGCTTCGTCTTCGGTGGCGACCAGAATATGGGCGGCATGGAATTCGCGGGCGGGTTCGACCGAGGCATAGCGTTCCGTATAGAGGGCCTGCAGCGCCTCTTCGGTGATTTCCATGGCGGACGCGGCTTCGATCGCGGCACCGGCCAGGTAGGAGCGCCGGTCATTTTCCATCGCCAGCGCGTCACGCCGGGTGATGACAGGCTCCATCGACTGCGACAGAGCGGTTTGCTGGACAAGCTGGTCCAGAATGCCGCTGAACAACACGTCGTCGGGCAGGTTCTGATATTCGGCGGGCAACTGGGCGCGCAACACGACCATATGACCAAGCGTGATGGCGGTGCCGTTGACGGTTGCCACAATGGTATCGGCACTGGCGGTATCGGCGCTGACGGGCTGGGCGGCGGTTGTGGCTTCGGCGGCAGGCTCGGGCGCGACTGCGGCATCTTCGGCCCAAGCGACCGAGGCGACCAGCGACGCCAGTGCGATCACGGTCAGGCCCGACCAGACCTTTGACAAATCAGACATCCCTGCAACTCCGGCTCGGGCCGCGACTGTGCGCGGCGTTGACACTCTGACGGTCGCCCCTTACATCGCGCATGGGTCTGGTGAATGCGGGTCCGCCCGTTCCAGCGCTGTTCTAGGCAAGGCGTTCGGATCGGGCAAGGCAAAGCCTCACACGATGCCGTCAATTGCGCCAAGCGGAGAAAAAATGCTGGGCTTTGGAACACTCGCCAGGAAAGTCTTTGGCACGCAGAATGACCGCAAGATCAAATCGACCCGCCCGCTGGTGGCCCGGATCACGGCGCTGGAGCCTGACTTTGCCGCGCTGACCGACGCGCAGATCATCGAGAAGACCGCGGCGTTCAGGGCGCGGGTGGCGGCGGGGGAGAGCCTGGACGACCTGCTGCCGGAAGGTTTTGCCAATTGCCGCGAGGCGGCAAAGCGGGCGCTTGGCCTGCGGGCGTTCGATGTGCAGCTGATGGGCGGGATTTTCCTGCATCAGGGCAATATCGCCGAGATGAAGACCGGCGAGGGCAAGACGCTGGTGGCGACGTTCCCGGCCTATCTGAACGGGCTGGCGGGCAAAGGCGTGCATATCGTGACGGTCAACGACTATCTGGCCAAGCGCGATGCGGAATGGATGGGCAAGGTCTATGCCAAACTGGGCATGAGCACCGGCGTGGTCTATCCGCAGCAGCCCGAAGACGAAAAGCGCACGGCCTACGGTGCCGACATCACCTATGCCACCAACAACGAGCTGGGCTTCGACTATCTGCGCGACAACATGAAGTCTGACCTGAAGGACATGAACCAGCGCGGCCATTTCTATGCGATTGTCGACGAGGTGGACAGCATCCTGATCGACGAGGCGCGGACGCCGCTGATCATTTCCGGGCCGTCGTCGGACCGGTCGGAACTGTACAAGACCATCGACGTGCTGATCCCCGAGCTGACCGAGGCCCATTTCAAGCTGGATGAAAAGACCCGCAACGTCACCTATACCGAGGATGGCAACGAGTTTCTGGAACAGCGGCTGCATGCGGCGGGCATCCTGCCGGGCGAGCAGTCGTTGTACGACCCGGAATCCACCACCATCGTGCATCACGTCAATCAGGGGCTGCGGGCGCACAAGCTGTTTTCAAAGGACAAGGATTACATTGTCCGCGACAACGAGGTGGTGCTGATCGACGAGTTTACCGGCCGGATGATGAAGGGCCGGCGGCTGTCGGACGGGCTGCATCAGGCGATCGAGGCCAAGGAAAGCGTCAAGATCCAGGCCGAGAACGTGACCCTGGCCTCTGTCACCTTTCAGAATTATTTCCGGCTGTACCAGAAACTGGCCGGGATGACCGGAACGGCAACCACCGAGGCCGAGGAGTTTGCCGAGATCTACAAGCTGGGCGTGGTCGAGGTGCCGACCAACCAGCCGGTGCTGCGCAAGGACGAGCATGACGCCGTCTACCGTACCGGCCGCGAGAAATACGAGGCGGTGGTCAAGGCCATTCAGGAGGCGAACGGTTTGGGCCAGCCGTTGCTGGTCGGCACCACCAGCATCGAGAAATCGGAATTCCTGTCGGACATGCTGAAAAAGGCCGGGGTGCCGCACAATGTGCTGAATGCCCGCCAGCACGAGCAGGAGGCCAAGATCGTGGCCGATGCCGGCAAGCTGGGGCAGGTGACGATTGCCACCAACATGGCCGGGCGCGGTACCGACATCCAGTTGGGCGGCAACGTGGAAATGCTGGTGCTGGAGGCGATTGCCGCCGACCCGAGCCTGCATCCCGATGAAGTGCGGGCCCGGATCGAGGCGGATCATGCGGCGGAAAAGGCGGCGGTGATCGCGGCGGGCGGGCTGTATGTGCTGGCGACGGAACGGCACGAAAGCCGTCGGATCGACAACCAACTGCGCGGCCGGTCCGGGCGGCAGGGCGATCCGGGACGGTCGTCGTTCTTTCTGAGCCTGGAAGACGATCTGATGCGGATTTTCGGGTCCGAACGGCTGGACAAGGTGCTGTCGTCGCTGGGGATGAAGGAAGGCGAGGCGATCATTCACCCGTGGGTGAACAAGTCGCTGGAGAAGGCGCAGGCCAAGGTCGAGGGCCGCAACTTCGACATCCGCAAGCAGTTGCTGAAGTTCGACGATGTGATGAACGATCAGCGCAAGGTGATATTCGGCCAGCGGCGCGAAATCATGGAGGCGGCCGATCTGGAAGAGATCGTGCTGGACATGCGGCATCAGGTGATCGACGACCTGATCGACGTGCATCTGCCGCCAAAGGCCTATGCCGAACAATGGGATGCCGAGGGGCTGTATGCGGCCTGCATCGAGCGGCTGGGCGTCAACGTTCCGGTCATGGCCTGGGCGAAAGAGGAAGGCGTCGACCATCAGGTAATGCGCGAGCGCATTGTCGAAGCGTCGGACAAGCTTATGGCTGAAAAGGCGGCGGCCTTTGGCCCCGAGACCATGCGCAACATCGAAAAGCAGCTGTTGTTGCAGACCATCGATGGCAAGTGGCGCGAGCATCTGCTGACGCTGGAGCATCTGCGGTCTGTCGTCGGCTTTCGCGGCTATGCGCAGCGCGACCCGCTGAACGAGTACAAGTCTGAGGGTTTCGGGCTGTTCGAGTCGATGCTCAACGCGCTGCGGGTCGATGTGACCCAGAAACTGGGGCAGATCCGGCCGCTGACCCAGGAAGAGCAGGACACCATGATGCGGCAGCTGGTGGCGCAGCAGCAGGCGCAATTGCAGGCGCAGCAAGTGGTGCGGGTGCCGGTTGCGGCGTCGGCGGCGTTGGCACCGGCGGCATTGACCCCAGCGGCGTTGGCGGCAGTGCCGTTGGCACCGGCACCAATGGCGGCGGGCCAGCGGCTGGCCGGTTTTGACGAAGCCGATCCGGCAACCTGGGGCAATCCCGGGCGCAACGACCCCTGCCCCTGCGGTTCGGGCGACAAGTTCAAGCATTGCCACGGCAAGATCGCCTGACCGAATCGCGGCGCAGTTGTGCCGCTGTTCGGCCAGTTGTGCGCCGAAATGGCTGAAATGCGGCGAAATGCCGATGCGCTTTCGGGCGGAATTGGTTAATTGCTGGCGAAAATCGACCTGACCCGTGCCATTGTTGCGCGACCCGGGCCGGCACGTGCCGGTTGAAATGCCTTGTCCGCGTCATGGCGTTGCCCCTTTTCCCCCCTAGCGTGACCGCATCGAATTCCATTGCTGGAGGCGGGAATGCAAATCAAACGCAGGGCTATCATGGTCGGGGCCACGTTCTTTCTGGCCGCTGCGACCGGGCATCTGATGCAGAACGGCACGCCGTTCATCGGCGGATCGCCGGCGCAAAAGCCGGACGCCACCGAACTGGCGGCGCTTGATCTGGCAACCGACATGGAGCCGGTGGCGATCACGCCGCTGGCCGGGTCATCGACCACTGTGATCGCCCCCGATCTGGCAGCCAAACCCAAGCTGGTTGCGCCGATGGCCAAACTGACGCCGGAACCAATGCCAGTACCATCGGCCCAGCCGATGCCGGCGCCGATGGCAGACCCGGTCATCGGGGCCGCCCCGGTGGTGAGCTGCACCCCGAGCCTGTCGCTGGTGGCGCTGGACGCGGCAATGGTCGGGCTGACCCTGAACGCGCCCTGCCACAGCAATGCCCGGGTAGTGATCAGGCATTCCGGGCTGGCGGTCACCGCCGTCACCTCTGACAGCGGCATGATGACGGCTGCGATCCCGGCGATGGCGCAAGCGGCGCATTTCAGCGTGGTGCTGGCAGACGGGGCACTGGCCGAGGCTGATATCGCCGTGCCGGCGCTGGCCGGGTTTGACCGGCTGGCGGTGCAATGGCAGGGCGACGATGCGTTTCAGCTGCACGCCTTTGAGTTCGGGGCCGACTATGGCGACGCCGGGCACGTTTCGGCCGGGCGGCCGCGGACCCCGGGGTTTGCCAAGCAGGCGACCGGCGGCTTCCTGAGCCTGTTGGGCGATGACACGGTGCTGTTGCCGATGCTGGCCGAGGTCTACACCTTTCCGTCGGGCCGCAGCCAGCGCCAGGGCGTCGTGCGCCTGAGCATCGAGGCCGAGGTCAGCGCCGCGACCTGCGGCCGCGACATGCTGGGTGAAACGCTGGAGGCGCATGCCGGACTGCCGGTCAAGATCGTCGACCTGATGCTGGCAATGCCGGGCTGCGACACCATCGGTGACTTTGTGGTCTTGAAAAACCTGCTGCCAGACGTGAAGATCGCCCGCAACTGACGCAGGCCCCGACTTCGGTTCACTGGCGGACCCATGATACCCATGTTGCGACGCGCGGCGATATTCGCCGCGCTTTTCCTTGTCTTCGGTGCGCAAGGGCTGTGGGCGCAGGATGTCACGCTGACCTCGCGTGACGGGCTGATCACCCTGCACGGCACCATGGAAGGCTATGACGGCGAGTTCTACCGGGTGATGACCGGCTACGGACTGCTGACGCTGGACGGTCAGGGCGTGGTATGTGCCGGTCCGGGCTGCCCCGACCTGACCGCCTTTGTCGCCGAGGTGACGATTGCCGCCCCGCAAGGCGCCGCCCGGCTGCTGCCAGCGCTGATCGAGGCGTTTGCGGTGCAACAGGGCTATGCGCTGGACCGGGTGCTGCTGGCGGGCAACGGCGTGCGCTTTCTGCTTGGCGATGCCGCAACCGGGTTGCAGATCGCGCGGCTGACCCTGCGGCTTGACGAAACCGATCAGGGACTGGCCGACCTGCAGGCGGGCCGGATCGATCTGGCGCTGTCGCTGCGGTCTTTGCCGGGGTTACCGGGGCAGGCGCAGGTGCTGGCACTGGATGCGGGCGTGCCGGTGGTCAGCCCTTACAATCCCCTGCGCCAGATCAGCCTGCCCATGCTCGCCGCTGCCCTGTCCGGGCAGGTGACGAACTGGGCCGACCTTGGCGGGCCGGATGCGCCGATCATTCTGCATGCCATGGCGGCCGGTTCCGGGATGCAACAGGCGCTGGAGGCCCGGTTGCAGGTGGTGACCAGTGCCGCCGCGCTGCGTCATGAGACGCCCGGTGATCTGGTGGATGCGGTGGCCCGCGACCCCTGGGCGCTGGGCATCGCCGCCGCCTCGGACCTCGGCAATGTCCGGGCGCTGGACCTGAGCGGCGCTTGCGGCGTGCTGATGCGGGCGACCCCGGGCGCGATCAAGGCCGAGGATTACCCGTTGGGGCTGCCACTGACCCTGTATGTCGCTGGCCGGCGGCAGGCCCCGGTGATCCGCGATCTGCTGGACTGGCTGTCGTCGCCGCAGGCGCAACTGACGGTGGGCGCGGCCGGACTGACCGATCAGTTGCCGGCCCGCACCGGGGTCGCGGCGCAGGGCGCGCGGCTGGCCGATGCCATCGCGGCGGCCGGGCCAGAGGTCGATCTGGCGGCGCTGCAGGCCATGGTGGCGGTGATGGCCGGGGCCGAACGCTTGAGCACCACCTTCCGGTTCGACGGCGGGGCGCGGGGGTTGAATGCGCAGTCGCAGGGCAATGTGCTGGCACTGGCGCGGGCGCTGGAGGCCGGGATGCATGACGGGCAGGAGCTGGTGTTTGCCGGGTTTTCCGACGGGCGCGGCGCTGCTGCGGCCAACCTGCGGCTGTCGAGGGCGCGGGCCGAGGCGGTGCGCGATGCGGTGCTGGCCGCAGCACCCCTGCTGGATGCCGATCAGGTGGCGCTGCTGGTCGAGGCGTTCGGCGAGGCGCTGCCGATGGCCTGCGACGATACCGACCTGGGCTCCGAGGTCAACCGCCGGGTCGAGGTCTGGCTTCGGCCAGCGGCGGTCGGCGTGGCTAAAGATAGCCCGAAGACCGGAAACTGAGTTCGCGCGATTTGCCGATGATCAGGTGGTCATGCAGCGACAGCCCAAGGGCGGTCGCCGCATCCTGCACCTGTGCGGTCATGGCGATATCGCTGTCGGACGGTGTCGGATCACCCGACGGGTGATTGTGCACCAGGATCAACGCCGAAGCGTTCAGCTCCAGCGCCCGCTTCACCACTTCGCGCGGATAGACCGGCACATGATCGACGGTACCGCGCGCCTGTTCCTCATCGGCGATCAGGGTGTTTTTCCGGTCCAGATACAGCACCCGAAACTGCTCGGTTTCGCGGTGCGCCATCGAAGTGTGGCAATAGTCCAGAAGCGCCGCCCAGCTGGACAGCACCGGCTTGTGCATCACCTTGCTGCGCGCCATCCGCTGCGCCGCCGCCTCCAGCGTTTTCAGCCCGACAATGACCCCCTCGCCGACGCCGTCCACGGTTTTGAGGCGCGATACCGGGGCCGAGATTACCCGGTTGAAATCGCCGAACGTATCCAGCAGCAGACGCGCCAGCGGCTTCACATCCTGACGCGGGATGATCAGGAACAGCACCAGTTCCAGCAGTTCGTAATCCGGCATGGCCGCCGCCCCGCCCTCGGTGAACCGGGTGCGCAGGCGTTTGCGGTGATCGGCGATGTAGGATGGCAGCTTGCCCGGCGGCAGCGGCTGTTCGGGGGCCTCATCCGGCTCGAACTGCATCTGCGGGGCTTCGGAAAAGGCGCGGGGGCGGGTCATTGCGACAGGGTGGCGCAACGTGGTTTATGAAGGGTTAACTACTCTTGAGCCCGGTTTCCTTTTCAACAAAATACTCCCGCGCGGAGTGGAAGCAAGGTTCACTTTGAAGCGTTGGTTTCCCAGACCGGCAAAGACGCTGCGCGCCGGAGCGGGATGAGCCTTGAGCAAGTCACCTTCGCCTCGCCACTTGTGTCGCCGATCGATGTGGTAGTGCCCGGGCCGATCAGGTGGCCGTCCAGTGGACGGACGCCCGGCACGTTGCCCAGAGGCGTAAGCCGTCGGGCAAGGGGGATTGGGTTGAGTGCGTTGTTCGGGAAATCAGGGCGCGCCTGCCTGGGCTGGCGCACTACCCGCGCCTGCCAAGGGGCAGGAAGGCGCTCCCTGATTTGATTGAAATCAAATCCGGCAAGAAAAACAGGAGGATCGAGGCAACCGTCGCCGCCGGGAGGGCAGAACTGCGCAGCTGCGTTGGTTGCACGGACATGAGTCTACAAGGAATTCCGCGTTTCAACACGAAGTCATTCTGCGCTGGAGTAACCCAAAGCCCGGTCCGAGATCTGCGCTTGCCCGCCCGTCGCTTCGCGCCGTGCGTTCGGCTCAACAACGCTCCCCAGGAGCGTTGTTGAGCCTCACCCCTTCATCCCGTCCCAGAACCCCTTCACTTTCGCGAAAAAGCTCGAGCCTTCCGGGTTGTTTTCCTCGCTCAGCCGCTCGAACTCGCGCAGGATTTCCTTTTGCCGGGCGGTCAGGTTCACCGGGGTTTCCACCGCCAGTTCGATCACCATGTCGCCGGCCCCGCCGCCGCGAAGGGCGGGCATGCCCTTGGCGCGCAGCCGCATCTGCTTGCCGGTCTGGCTGCCGGCCGGGACCTTGACCCGGCTGCGGCCGCCGTCGATCGAGGGCACGTCGATCTCGCCACCCAGGGCGGCGGTGCCCATGCTGACCGGGACCCGGCAGAACAGGTGCACGGTGTCGCGCTGAAAGATCGCGTGTTCCTTGACCTCGATGAAGATGTACAGATCGCCCGCCGGGCCGCCGCGCATTCCGGCCTCGCCTTCGCCTGACAGCCGGATGCGGGTGCCGGTTTCGACGCCGGCCGGGATGTTGACCGACAGGGCGCGTTCCTTTTCGGTGCGCCCGGCACCGCCGCAGGCGCGGCAGGGGTTCTTGATGATCTGGCCGATGCCGGAACAGGTCGGGCAGGTGCGTTCTACAGTGAAAAAGCCCTGTTGCGCCCGGACCTTGCCCATGCCGGAACAGGTCGGGCAGGTGACGGGCTCGGCGCCACCTTCGGCACCGGTTCCGGAACAGACCTCACAGGCCAGCGCGGTCGGGACATTGATGGTTTTCTGCACGCCGCTGTAGGCTTCCTCCAGCGCGACCCGCAGGTTGTAGCGCAGATCCGAGCCGCGCTGCGCCCGGGCCCGGCCCGCACCGCCGCCGCGCTGGCCGCCCATGAAATCGCCGAACAGATCCTCGAACACGTCGGAAAAGGCCGAGGTGAAATCACCCTGGCCGTAGCCCGGGCCGCCACGCTGGCCGCCGCCGCCTTCGAATGCGGCATGGCCGAACCGGTCATAGGCGGCTTTCTTGTCGGGGTCCTTCAGGGCGTCATAGGCCTCGTTCACTTCCTTGAACTGCGCCTCGGCATTCGGGTTGGCGGAATTGCGGTCGGGGTGCAGTTCCTTGGCCTTTTGTCGATAGGCCTTTTTCAGCTCTTCGGCCGAGGCGCCCTTGCTGGTGCCGAGAATGTCATAGAAGTCGCGCTTTGCCATCAAAGACCCCTTGCCGGAACGCGGAGGCCGACCCGACGGATGTCGGGCCGGCCCAAAGGTTCGCCAGTCCTGTTACGACCGTTTGCGCTTGTCGAGGTCTTCGAAATCGGCATCGACGATATCCTCGTCAACCCCGCGCGGATTGTCATCATCGCCGCCCGCCGGCGGTTCGGCGGCCGAGGCCTTGTAGATGGCTTCGCCCAGACGCATCGCCGCCTCGGTCAGGTTCTGGATGCCGCCCTTGATCTTGCCGGCATCGTCCTTTTCAAGGGTTTCTTGCAGCGCGCCCATCGCCAGTTCGATGGCCTCGACGGTCGAGGGGTCGACCTTGTCGCCATGTTCGTCGATCGATTTCTTGGTGGAATGCAGCAGGCTTTCGGCCTGGTTGCGGGTTTCCACCAGTTCCTTGCGGGCCTTGTCGGCGTCGGCGTTGGCTTCGGCGTCCTTGACCATCTTGTCGATCTCGTCTGCGGACAGACCGCCCGAGGCCTGGATGGTGATCTGCTGCGCCTTGCCGGTGCCCTTGTCCTTGGCGTTGACCGACACGATGCCGTTGGCGTCGATGTCGAACGTCACCTCGATCTGCGGCATGCCGCGCGGGGCGGGCGGGATATCCTCCAGATTGAAGCTGCCGAGCATCTTGTTGTCCTGCGCCATTTCGCGCTCGCCCTGGAAACAGCGGATGGTGACGGCGTTCTGATTGTCTTCGGCGGTCGAGAATATCTGCGACTTCTTGGTCGGGATCGTGGTGTTGCGGTCAATCAGGCGGGTAAAGACGCCGCCAAGGGTTTCGATGCCCAGCGACAGCGGCGTGACATCCAGCAGCACCACGTCCTTGACGTCGCCCTGCAGCACGCCGGCCTGAATGGCGGCACCGAGCGCCACCACTTCATCGGGGTTGACGCCCTTGTGCGGTTCCTTGCCGAAGAATTTGGTGACTTCCTCGACCACCTTCGGCATTCGGGTCATGCCGCCGACCAGCACCACCTCGTCGATGTCGCCCTTGGAAATGCCGGCATCCTTCAGCGCGGCTTCGCAGGGTTTCATCGTGCGCTTGATCAGGTCGCCGACCAGCTGTTCCAGCTTGGCGCGGGTCAGTTTCATCACCATGTGCAGCGGCTGGCCCGAGTTGCGGTCCATGCTGATGAACGGCTGGTTGATCTCGGTCTGCTGGCTGGACGACAGCTCGATCTTGGCCTTTTCCGCCGCCTCTTTCAGACGTTGCAGCGCCATCTTGTCCTTTGACAGGTCGACGCCGTTCTCTTTCTTGAATTCATCGGCCAGGTAGTTGACGAGGCGCATGTCGAAGTCTTCACCACCCAGGAAGGTGTCGCCGTTGGTGGATTTGACCTCGAACAGGCCGTCGTCAATCTCCAGAATGGTGATGTCGAAGGTGCCGCCGCCCAGGTCATAGACCGCGATGGTCTTGGTTTCCTTCTTGTCGAGGCCGTAAGCCAGCGCCGCCGCCGTCGGTTCGTTGATGATCCGCAGCACTTCAAGGCCTGTGATCTTGCCGGCATCCTTGGTCGCCTGACGCTGGGCGTCGTTGAAATAGGCGGGCACGGTGATGACGGCTTGCGTGACTTCCTCGCCCAGATACGACTCGGCGGTTTCCTTCATCTTCTGCAGGATCATCGCCGAGACCTGGCTTGGCGAGTACTTCTCGCCCCGGGTTTCCACCCAGGCGTCGCCATTGCCGCCGTTGACGACGGTATAGGGCAGGTTCTTCAGGTCCTTGTTGACCAGGGGATCGTCAAACCGCCGCCCGATCAGGCGTTTGACCGCAAAGACGGTGTTGGTGGGGTTGGTCACGGCCTGGCGCTTGGCGGCCTGACCGACCAGCCGTTCGCTTTCCGTGAACCCGACGATGGAGGGCGTGGTGCGCGCGCCTTCCGAATTCTCGATCACACGCGGTTGCGACCCATCCATGATGGCGACGCAGGAGTTCGTGGTCCCGAGGTCAATCCCGATGACTTTAGCCATGTAGCAAACCCTTCTCTACGGCGATGTTGTGGAGCGCAGACCCGAAAGCGGCCTCTGCCCTCCGATCCCAAAATCATTGCGGGTTCAGTCCCCGCTCAGCTTCCCGGCGTATATAAGGAGGGGGCCGGGAGCCTGCAAGCGTTTGTCCCGCCGCAATGTCGGAGGCGAGTGGTGAAAAATCGAGAGGATGTGTCCGGGTTGCCACCGATCCCGGCGGGGCTGAGCCTGCGCGGTGTGACGGTTTATCCGGGGATGCTGGGTGCGGTGGCGCAGGCCGGGCTGGTCGAGGCACTGCGCGCGGTGATCCTTGCGGCGCCGCTGATACAGCACATGACGCCGCAGGGCAGGCCGATGTCGGTGCGGATGACGGCGGCGGGGTCGTTCGGCTGGATCAGCGACCGCGGCGGTTACCGCTATGCGCCGCGCCATCCGCTGGGCATGCCCTGGCCGCCGATCCCCGGGCCGGTGCTGGCGATCTGGCGGACCGTGGCGGGCCCGGCGCGCGACCCGGAGTGCTGTCTGGTGAATTTCTACGGCGAAGGCGCGCGGATGGGGCTGCATCAGGACCGCGACGAGGCGGATTTCACGCAGCCGGTGGTGTCGGTGTCGCTGGGGGACGAGGGGCTGTTCCGGGTTGGCGGGTTGACGCGGGGTGGCGCGACCGAAAGCCTGTGGCTGCGATCCGGCGATGTGCTGGTGATGGGCGGGCCGGCGCGGCTGATCCAC
Organism: Paracoccaceae bacterium; assembly: GCA_031401675.1. Classification (GTDB taxonomy): domain Bacteria; phylum Pseudomonadota; class Alphaproteobacteria; order Rhodobacterales; family Rhodobacteraceae; genus JANNRR01. Next base: position 2,909 of record JANNRR010000080.1, on the reverse strand, counting down.
CACGGGGTCGACCGCATCCGGTTCGGGTCATCGCGGCTGCTGGCAGAGGGCGGGCGGATCAATCTGACGCTGCGGGTGGTGACGTGAAAGTGCGCGTCAGAGCCGGGAAACGCTGGAAGGGACTGCCTTCAATCTGGCCGCTCGCCCCGGCAGTCGGTGTGATGCGCGCGGGCCGATCAGGTGGCCGTCCAGTGGACGGACGCCCGGTCCGTTGCCTGGAGGCGCAAGCCGCAGGGCAAGGGGGGGGGTGGGCTTGGTGCCGTGTTTGGGAAATCGGGGCGCGCCTGGCTGCGCGGACGCACACTACGCGCCTGCCAAGGGGCAGGCAGGCGCGCCCTGATTTGATTGAAATCAAATCCAGCAAGAAAAATAGAAGGATAGGGCCGAACGGAATTGCCGGGCAAGCAGACCTGCACTTGCGTTTCGACTAAAGTGACTGCATGCAGCAAGTTTCTGTGCTTTTACCCAAAGCCACCATGAGTCAGCCAGAATCCGGCCCTACTTCCCCGCCGACCAGCTGGCCGAGGCGTACTGCCGGGTATAGAACTCGGCCATCAGTCCGATCACCAGAAAGATCAGCGTCAGGTACAGCGGATAGCTGATCGAGCTGAAATGCGGATTGTAGTTGATGAACACGTCGCCCCGCGCCTGATCGATGGTGTGAAACAGCGGGTTCCAGTCGAAGAACTTGCGCAGCGAATGCGGCAGGGTGTTGGCCAGGAACATCTTGCCCGAGGCGATCATGTTGATCCGCGAATAGATCGACTGCGCCATGCCGGCGAAACCGGGGGCCCAGGGCCGGAACGCCAGAAAACAGGTGCCGATGGCGATGCCCGCCGCCCACGAAAGCAGCAGCATTTCCATGGCACCGATCGGATCCTCGATGGTGATCGGGCCCCAGACGGTGTGATAGACATACAGGATCACCACCACCGACAGCATCTGCAGATAGAGCGCGCCAAGCGCTGCCCCGAGGATCGAGACGATGGTGTTCATCGGCGCGTGTTTCATGATGGCAGAAGTCGGCCCCTCTGCCCCCATCACAGCGCCCATCGCCTTGGTGTGGGACATGAACAGGAAGATCCCGCTCATCAGATACAGCACGAAGTCACCGCGCACCGCGGTACCGCGCATGCCCATGAAGGTCATCATGAAATAGAACACGAGGATCAGCAGAACGGTCTGAAAGATGTTCATCGCCAGACCGATGATGGCGTTGCCCTGGGATTTGCGGATGCTGCGGACCGCGACATGATACGTCAGTTCGAACAGCCCAAGGGCGGTGCGCAGGGATGATCGTTTGGTTTCGACGCGGAACATTGCCGTCAACATCCTGCCGGGACAGAGCTTCCCGATCGTTTTTCGCCGGGAAATCTTGCCGTTGCCTTACCGAGCGAGGATAAGGGGCAAAATGATGTGATGCAATGTCGCGGACCGCACAGTGCCGCGATCACGGGGGATGCCGATGGATTTCGACCGGGTTGTGACTGTTTTCCGACAGCTGGCGCTGACGGCGGGTGCCCGGATCATGGAAATCTACGCCGACCCGGATTTCGCGGTGCGTGCCAAGTCGGACCTGAGCCCGGTGACCGAGGCCGACGAGGCGGCGGACGCGATCATTGCCGCCGGATTGGCCGAAGCCCTTCCCGGGGTGGTGGTGATCACCGAAGAACAGGCGGCCAGCCATTCGCATGTGGCCCGCGATTTCATCATCGTCGACCCGCTGGACGGCACCAAGGAGTTCGTGCAGCGGCGCGGCGATTTTACCGTGAACATCGCGCTGGTGCTGGACGGGGTGCCGGTGCGCGGCGTGGTCTTTGCCCCGGCGCAGCGGCGGCTGTTCTACACGCTGGCCGACGGGCGGTCGGTGGAGGAAACCGGGGCCCATCACCCGCACCGCATCGGGCCGCAGGTGCCGCTGAGCGTATCGACCCCCGACAACCGGGCGCTGATGGTGGTAGCCTCGAAATCGCACCGCGATCAGGCGACCGATGACTATATCGCGCAGTATGCGGTCCGCGACATGACCAGTGCCGGATCGTCGCTGAAATTCTGTCTGGTGGCAACCGGCGAGGCTGATCTGTATCCCAGGCTGGGCCGCACCATGGAATGGGATACGGCGGCGGGCGATGCGGTGCTGCGCGGTGCGGGCGGCGAGGTGGTGCGCTTCGACGACCACAAGCCGCTGGTCTATGGCAAGCCGGGCTATGCAAATCCGTTCTTCATCGCTTATGCGCCGGGGGTGCGCCTGACCCCGGCGGTTCCCGGCTGACCGGGTCATGCGTGTCCTGATCGTCATTCCGGCCCGCTACGCTTCGGCGCGCTATCCGGGCAAGCCGCTGGTGGTGCTGCGCGGCGCGACCGGCGTGGCGCAGACCCTGATCGAGCGCAGCTGGCGGGCGGCGACGCAGGTGCGGGGGGTGGCGCGGGTGGTGGTCGCCACCGATGATGCGCGCATCGCCGGTGCGGCGGCGGCTTTTGGGGCCGAAGTGGTGATGACAGCCGACACCTGGGTCAACGGCACCGAGCGGGTGGCCGAAGCGCATGCCGTGCTGGGCGGCGGCTATGACATCGTGGTCAACCTGCAGGGCGACGCGCCCCTGACCCCGCCGTGGTTCGTCGAGGACCTGATTGCCGGTCTGGAGGCCGATCCGGCGGCCGAAATCGCGACGCCGGTGCTGCGCTGCGACGGGCGGGCGCTGAACGGCTTTCTGGCCGACCGGCGGGCCGGGCGGGTGGGCGGCACCACAGCGGTATTCGCCAGCAGCCCCGGCAAGTCCGGCGGGCGCAGCCTGTATTTCTCGAAAGAGGTGATTCCCTATACCGGCCACCTCTATCCCGACACAGCCGAAACGCCGGTGTTTCACCATGTCGGCGTCTATGCCTTTCGCCCCGGCGCGCTGGCCGCC
>JANNRR010000079.1:0-15515 GCA_031401675.1 Paracoccaceae bacterium | reverse complement strand
CCTGCAGCCCCAGGCTGGTCAATGCTTGCAGCCGGTCGGCGAACTCCTGCGTTGTCAGCACGTTGGCCGGTTCCGAGACCAGATCGCGGGTGAAGAACACACCTTCGGTGCGGGCCAGATGCGGGGCAAAGGCGGCGGTGGCGGCGGCAGGATCCGCGACGATGATGCTGACGCTGCCGGCGGCGGGCTTTTCGCCGGTCTTGCGGTCGGTGAACTCGTAGCGGCGCAGCGACAGGCCGTAGGCCAGTTCGGCGACCTGCGGCAGCGACCCGGCCAGGATCAGCACCGAAGAGGTGCCGGTCACCTTGCCGATGGCCGCCCCGGCCTTGCGCGCCTCGGCCAGAGACGGACGGCGCGGCAGCTTGACCAGATGCACCGCTTCGGCGGCCAGACCGACCGGATAGGCCAGATCGAAGCCTTCGCCGGCGGCCAGCTTGCCGTAGGCGTCGGACGCGATCACCCTGTCGAGCCCGCCGCGCATCAGGCGGTTGACCCGGCGGGCCATTGTGTCAAGCGGGCCGGTTCCGGATGCGAACACCACCAGCCTGCCGCTGAAAGCGGCGATGGCTTCGGCGGTGGCGGCAGCGGCGCTGGCGGCAGCGAAACTGAGCGAAACGGGCGTGGTCATCGGCGGAGCTCCTGCGGGCGGGCAATGGCGGGTTTGGCCAGTGGTAGCCGCTGCCCCGGCGGATGACCAGATAGCAGTTTTCGGCGCGCGGGATATGGATTAGGGTCCGGCCCGGACGGGGACGGGAGCAGAACAGCGTGACCAGACTGGACAGATACATGCTGTCGCAACTGATGGTGCTGTTCGGGTTCTTCTCGCTGGTGCTGGTCGGGGTTTACTGGATCAACCGCGCCGTTTCGCTGTTTGGCCAGCTGATTGGCGATGGTCAGACAGCTCTGGTGTTTCTGGAGTTCACCGCACTGACCCTGCCATCAGTGATCCGGCTGGTGCTGCCGGTGTCGGCCTTTGTCGCGGCGATCTATTGTACCAACCGATTGATGACGGAAAGCGAACTGGTGGTGATGCAGGCCACCGGCTTTTCGCCGTGGCGGCTGGCGCGGCCGGTGCTGTATTTCGGGCTGATCGTTGCCGCGATGATGGCGATCCTGATGAATGTGCTGGTGCCGGCCAGCCGCACACAACTGGCGCAGCGCAGCGCCGAGATCAGCCAGAACATCACCGCGCGGTTTCTGGTCGAGGGCGCGTTCCTGCATCCGGCCGAAGGCCTGACGCTGTATATCCGGGAAATCACCCCACTGGGCGAGTTGCGCGACGTCTTTCTTTCGGATGCGCGCACGCCGGACCAGCGGACCACCTACACGGCGCGGCGGGCATTGCTGGTGCGCGGCGAAACCGGGCCGAAGCTCTTGATGTTCGACGGCATGGCGCAGACGCTTCGGGCCCCGAACAACCGGCTGTTCACCACGACTTTTGCCGATTTCGCCTATGACATGGCGGCGCTGATTGCCGAACAGGAGCCGCAGGTTCGCAATGCCGCAGAACTGGGCACGCTGGAGTTGCTGCGGGCCAGTAGCGCTGATGCGACGCAGTCCGGGCAGAGCCGCGCCGGCTTTCTGGTCGAGGCGCACAACCGTCTGGCGCAGCCGCTGCTGGGCACGGCGGCGGCGTTGATCGGGTTTTCGACGTTGATGCTTGGGGCCTTCAGCCGGTTCGGGGTGTGGCGGCAGATCATCGGTGCGGTGGTGCTGCTGATCGTCACGCAACTGATCAGCAATGCCGCGACCGATCTGGCCCAGTCGGACGCGCGGTTGTATCCGGTGGTCTATCTGCCGGTGATTTTTGGAGCGGGGCTGGCCGCGGCGATGCTGTGGGTGGCGGGGTTGCCGAAGCGCCGGCGGAACACCGAGGCGGCGGCATGAGGCTGAGTCTGTATTTCGCGCGGAAATTTCTGGGGTCATTCCTGGTGGTTTTCGCGGTGTTTCTGGCAATTATGCTGCTTTTGGACATGGTCGAGCAAATCCGCAAGTTCGCCGATTTTCAGGTCAGTTTCTGGCAGGCGGCGGAACTGGCGGCGCTGAATGTGCCGCAGAACCTGTACCGCATCCTGCCGCTGGTCACGATCCTGGCGACGCTGATGCTGTTTCTGGGGATGGCGCGGACCAGCGAGTTGGTGGTGACGCGGGCGGCGGGCCGCTCGGCGCTGCGCAGTCTGCAAGCACCTGGGGCGACTGCGTTCCTGATCGGGCTGATCGCCGTGGCAGTGTTCAATCCGATCGTGGCGGCGACGTCCAAGCAATACGAGTTGCTGTCGAACCAGTATGCAAGGGGCGACACCTCGGTGCTGTCGATCAGCCGCGAGGGCCTGTGGCTGCGACAGGGCGGCGATGACGGGCAGATGGTGATCAGTGCGGCGCGGGCCAATCTGGACGGTACGCGGTTGATGGCAGTGTCGTTCATCACCTTTGCGCCGGCCGGTGGGCCGATGAGCCGGATCGAGGCGGCCGAGGCCGATCTGACGCCGGGGGCCTGGGTGCTGAGCCGGGCCAAGCGCTGGACCTTTGCCGAAGGCGGCAACCCCGAACGGGCGTCCGTGGAACTGGCCAGCTTGCGGATTCCGACCGACCTGACACGCGAGCAGATCAGGGACAGTTTCGGAACGCCCCGCGCGATTCCGATCTGGGAGCTGCCGGCCTTTATCGACCAGCTGACCAAGGCCGGATTTTCGGCGCGCAAGCACCGGGTGTGGTTTCAGATGGAACTGGCGCTGCCGTTGATGCTGGTGGCGATGGTGCTGGTCGGGGCCGGGTTCACCATGCGCCATACCCGGTTCGGCCGCACCGGGATGATGGTTCTGCTGGCGCTGCTGTCGGGGTTCGCGATCTTTTTCCTGCGCAATTTCGCGCAGGTTCTGGGTGAGAACGGCCAGATTCCAGTGGCGCTTGCGGCGTGGAGCCCGCCGGTGGCCTGTACCTTGCTGTCGCTGGGTTTGCTTTTGCATCTGGAGGATGGCTGATGGCCGGGCTGCGGGCAATCAGGCTGGGCGCAATCTGCTTGCTGGCGTTGCTGTGGCTTGGACTGGCATCGCCTGGACTGGCGCAAGACATGGCGACGTTGGTGGCGGACAAGGTCAGCATCGCCGCCGACAGCACGCTGATTGCCGAGGGCAATGTCGAGGTGTTTTTCAAGACCACGCGGCTTCGTGCCCACCGCATCAGCTTTGACCGCACCACCGACCGGCTGCAGATCGAAGGACCGATCACAATTGTCGACGGCGACGCGCTGATCCTGCTGGCGGATGCCGCCGATCTGTCCGCTGACCTGCGCGACGGCATTCTGCGTGGAGCCCGGATGGTGCTGAACCAACAGTTGCAGCTGGCGGCGGCCCAGATCAACCGGGTGGGTGGGCGTTATACGCAGCTGAGCCGGACCGTCGCATCTTCGTGCCAGGTCTGCGCCGCCAATCCGACGCCGATCTGGGAAATTCGCGCCGCGCGCGTGGTGCATGACCAGCAGGAACGGCAGCTGTACTTTGACAAGGCGCAGTTCCGGGTGGCCGGGGTGCCGGTTTTCTATCTGCCGCGTCTGCGGATGCCCGACCCGTCGCTGAAGCGGGCGACCGGGTTTCTGATGCCGTCGTTCCGGGTAACCAGCACGCTTGGCCCGGGATTGAAACTGCCGTACTTCGTGGCGATCGGCGACAGCCGCGATTTGACGCTGACGCCGTATCTGTCGACCGGCGCCACCCAGACACTGGACCTGCGCTACCGTCAGGCACTGCCGACCGGGAGGCTGGAATTCAACGCGGCGGTCACTTCGGACACGCTGGTGCCGGGCAAGCTGCGGGGCTATCTGTTCGGCAACGGCTACTTTTCCCTGCGCGACGACTACCGCCTGGTCTTTGCGGTACAGGCGGTATCGGATGCCGCCTATCTTTTGGACTATGGTTACAGCGGAACCGATCGGCTGCGCAGTGTGGTCGAAGTGACGCGCACCAAGCGCAACAGTTTTTTCAGCGCGCAGCTCTTGCAGTATACGTCGATCCGGGCTGGCGAGGACAATGCGACCCTGCCGAGCGTCGTGGGCGATCTGACCTTTCACCGCCGGTTCAGCCCGGCGATTCTGGGCGGCGAGGGCGGGTTCCGGTTTCAGACCTACACGCTGTTGCGGACTTCAGCGGCGGACCGGGCCGGACGCGATACGGCGCGGGCATCGGGACGGCTGGATTGGCGACGCAACTGGCTGTTACCGGGCGGCATCTCGGCGTCGGCACTTGGCACGGTCACCGCTGATATCTATGCGATCAATCAGGACAGCAGCTTTCCGGCCACGGTCAGCCGGATCACACCGGTGGCGGCAATCGAGGTGCGCTGGCCGTGGGCCCGCACCACCGGACGCGGGGTCAGCCATGTGATCGAGCCGGTGGCACAGCTGGTATTCAGCCCGGCGGACGGCCAGAACGTGCCGAACGAAGATTCGCTGCTGGTGGAATTTGACGAGGGCAACCTGTTCGCGCTGAACCGCTTTCCCGGTGCAGATGTCACCGAACGCGGGCTGCGGGCCAATCTGGGGATCGGGTGGACGCGGTTTGACCCGGCGGGCTGGTCAGCCAGCGCTACGGTCGGCAAGGTGCTGCGGGCCGAGGATCTGGGGCAGTTCAACACCGGTTCAGGATTGCAGGGCACCAGATCGGACTGGCTTGCAGCGTTACAGCTACGCACCGACAGCGGAATCTCGCTGACCAACCGTGCGCTCCTGGACAGCGACCTGACCGTATCCAAGAACGAATTGCGACTGGACCTGGCGCGTGACCGGCTGAATCTTGGCACCAGTTACCTGTGGCTGCAGGCCGATCCGTCGGAAAACCGCCCCATCGCCACGTCGGAGTGGGCGCTGAGTGCGGCTTATGCTCTGACGCCGCAATGGAACAGCCGGATCAACTGGCGTTACGACTATGTCGCCGACCGCGCCACCAGCGCCGGGGTGGGCCTGCAGTTCCGCAATGAATGTCTTACGCTTGATCTTTCGCTCTCGCGCAGGTTTACATCTTCGGCAAGCGTGACCCCCACGACCGACTTCGGGCTCTCCGTCAATCTGACGGGCTTTGGCGGCGGCGCCGAGGCGGGCACGGTGCGCCGCAGTTGCCGACGCTAGGGTGCCGCGACAGTGTGCCCCTGACTTGAGAGAACGGACCCTTTGATGCGATTGCACCGAATTCTGCCGATCTGCCTGCTGCTGCTGATGGCGGCGTTTTCTGCCCAGGCGCAGCAGGAGCTGTTTGCGCCGCAGGTGATCGTGAACGACAAGGCGATCACAAGATTCGAGGTCGGGCAACGGGCGTTGTTTCTGAGACTGCTGCGCGCGCCCGGCGATGTCGAGGCCGAGGCGGTGACCCGGCTGGTCGAGGACCGGCTGCGGCTGGAGGCGGGGGAACGACTGGACCTGAGCGTCAGCGACGAAGCGCTGCTGGCAGGGATGGAGGAGTTTGCCGGGCGGGCGCAGCTGAGCGTCGAGGAGTTCCTGAAGGCGATCGCGCAAGGCGGGGTCGAACCGGAAACGTTCCGCGATTTCGTGCGGGCCGGGCTGATCTGGCGCGATGTGGTGCGGACCCGTTTTGGCGACCGGGTTGCGATCACCGAAGCCGATATCGACAGGGCGTTAGCGTTGACCTCGCAGCGCGGCGCAGTGCGGCTGCTCTTGTCGGAACTGATCCTGCCCGCCACCCCTGATGTTGCGGCCGAGTCCGAGGCGCTGGCGCTGCGGCTGTCAGCCAGCCTGCGCGGCGAGGCGGATTTTGCCGCCGCCGCCCGGCAGTACTCCGTGGCACCGACCCGCGATCAGGGCGGGCGCATCGACTGGGTGCCGCTGGCCAACCTGCCGCCGCAGATCGGGCCGGTGCTGCTGGCGCTGGAACCGGGCCAGGTCAGCCCGCCGTTTCCGGTGCCGAATGCCATCGCGCTGTTCTTGCTGCGGGCAGTCGAGCAGGTGCAGGACCTGCCGGCATCGGCGGTGTCGGTGGACTATGCCCAGTTCCTGATTGCGGGCGGCCGCAGTGCCGAGGCGCTGGCCGAGGCGGCGGCGGTCCGGGCGCGGGTGGATCAGTGCAATGATCTGTATGCCGTGGCCAAGGGACTGCCCCCTGAGCAGTTGCAACGCGACGTTCTGAGCATGGACCAGGTGCCGGGCGACATCGCGCTGGAGCTGGCCAAGCTGGACGAGGGCGAAAGCTCGGTAGCGCTGGTGCGGGGCAACGCGCTGGTGTTCCTGATGCTGTGCAAGCGCGAACTTGTGGCCGAGGCGCCGCCGTCGCGCGACAGCGTGCGCACGCAGCTGATCAATCAGCAACTGAGCGGCATGGCCGAGCATTATCTGGCTGAACTGATGGCAGAAGCCACGATCGTCGCGCCATGATGCCGGCCCGATGAAGGTAGCGCCATGATACGCGCACCAGTGGCGCTGACCTGCGGCGAGCCTGCCGGGATCGGGCCGGAACTCGCCGTCAAGGCGCGGACGGCGTTGGGCAGCAACCTGCCGTTCTTTCTGGTCGGCGATCCGCGGCATCTGCCGCCCGGGGCGGCGTGGCAGGCTATCGCCGACCCGGCCGAGGCATTGGCGCTGCCAGGATCGGTCCTGCCGGTGTTGCCACATGACTTTCCGGCACTGTCGCTGCCCGGCCGTCCTGATCCGGCCAATGCGCAGGGTGTGATCGACGTGATCGCGCGTGCGGTGGCGCTGGTGCGGGACGGCCGGGCGGTGGCCCTGACCACCAATCCGATCCACAAAAAGGCGCTGAAGGATGGCGCGGACTTTGCCTTTCCCGGCCATACCGAGTTTCTGGCAGCACTGGCAGGCGTGCAGCGCGTGGTCATGATGCTGGCCTGCCCGGAATTGCGGGTGGTGCCGGTAACCATCCACATTCCCCTGGCCGAGGTGCCCGCCGCCCTGACCCCCGAGCTGCTTGAAGCGACGATCCGCATCACCGCCGCCGGCCTGTCGCAGGATTTCGGCATTGCCCGGCCACGGCTGGCGGTGGCCGGGCTGAACCCGCATGCCGGAGAAGGCGGGGCCATGGGCGGCGAGGAAATTGCGGTGATAACCCCGGTGCTGGACCGGTTGCGGGCCGAGGGGCTGGATCTGTGGGGGCCGGTTTCGGCCGACACGCTGTTTCATGCCGCCGCCCGGGCACGCTATGACGCGGCGATCTGCATGTACCATGATCAGGCGCTGATCCCGATCAAGACGCTGGATTTCACGGGCGGCGTCAATCTGACGCTGGGGCTGCCGTTCGTGCGGACCTCGCCCGATCACGGCACCGCCTTGGACATCGCCGGGCGCGGCGTGGCGGATGCCGGCAGCCTGATTGCGGCGTTGTGGCTGGCGCATGACATGGCGGCGGCACGCGGGCGGTAAGGGCGGAGCGAGGCTCTGCCTCGCGCTCCGGGCTATTTCGGAACAAAGATGGGCGAGTGGCGGGATGAGTGCGATTGACGGGCTGCCGCCGTTGCGCGAGGTCATCGCAGCACATGGGTTGCAGGCGAAAAAGCAGCTGGGGCAGAACTTCCTGCTGGATCTGAACCTGACAGCGAAGATCGCGCGTCTGGCCGGGGATCTGACTGGCTGTGACGTGCTGGAGGTCGGGCCAGGCCCCGGCGGCCTGACACGCGGTTTGCTGGCCGAGGGGGCGCGGCGGGTGCTGGCGGTGGAAAAGGACGGGCGCTGCCTGCCGGCGCTGGCCCTGATCGCTGCGGCCTACCCCGGGCGGTTGCAGGTGATGCAGGCGGATGCCCTGACGCTGGACATTGCCGGGCTGCTGCAGCCGCCGGTACGGGTGGTGGCCAACTTGCCCTACAATGTCGGGACCGAGCTTCTGGTGCGCTGGCTGACGCCTGCGGTCTGGCCGCCGTTCTGGCAGAGCCTGACGCTGATGTTCCAGAAGGAAGTGGCCGAGCGGATCGTGGCGCAGCCGGGGTCCAAGGCCTATGGCCGGCTGGCGCTGCTGACCGCGTGGCGGGCCGACGCGCGGATTGTGCTGACACTGCCGCCGGAAGCCTTTACCCCGCCACCGTCGGTGCACTCGGCGGTGGTGCAGATCGTGCGGCGCGACGGCCCGCGATTTGCGGCGGACGAGGCGGTGCTGTTGCGGCTGACGGCGGCCGGGTTCGGGCAACGACGCAAGATGCTGCGCGCCTCGTTACGTGGCGTCTCGCCGGATATCGAAGCCAAGCTGCGGGCTGCCGGCATCGACCCGACGGCGCGGGCCGAAGAGATCTCGCTGGAGCGGTTTTGCGCGCTGGCCCGGGTGGTGGCGGAACAGGACGCGGGCTGAAGCCGGTCGGGTCGCAGGACCGGAGCTGCATCTGCCGGACCCGCGCCGAAGCCCGGGCCCGGCTCGCGGGCTATTCTGCCGCCTTGTCCGAGGTGTCGGCAGCGGGCTCGGCCGTGGCGTCCGCCGCATCGGGCTTGGCTTTGCGCGGGGCGGGACGGCGACGGGTGGCCGGTTTGGCGACCAGCTTTTCCTCGGGTTTCATTTCCGGGGTTTCCACCAGACCTGTATCGCTGTCGCCATCATCCTCGAACGTGGCACCGAGCGCCGTCAGATCGGGCATCATCGACGAGATGATCGTGCGAGGCGCAGTTGCCGGACGCGGAGACGGTTCGCGTTTTGGCATGTCGCGCTTCTGCTGGTCGCGTGCAGTTTGTTCGCGCGGGTGCGGGTCGCGCGCGGTTTGCTCTGGCAGGTGAGGGTCGCGGGGAAGCTGATCGCGGGATTGCTGGTCGCGGGGCTGCTGATCGCGGGGGTCACGCTGCTGCTCTCGCGGCTGCTGCTCTCGCGGCTGCTGCCCTCGCGCTTGCTGATCCCGTGACTGTTGATCCCGTGGCGACTGATCCCGTGACGGCTGGTCGCGCGGATCGCGCTGTGACTGGTCGCGGCCCGGTTGCGGTTCGCGGGACGGATAGTCCCGGGACTGCCCGCCCTGCCCCTGCAGGGTCTGAGCCTGCATGCGCGGCTGTTCGCCGAAACCGTCAGCCTCGGCGTCGTCGTCCGGATAGGCAGAGGAGCCCTGATCGAAGCCGTTGTTCTGGCGGGCCGGATTGCCGTTGCTGTCGCGGCGGTCGTCAGCCTCGCGCTGCATCTCGCGCGTCGCTTCGCCCAGCATGCGGGTATAATGTTCGGAATGTTGCAGGAAATTCTCGTAGGCTACCCGGTCGTTCGACAATTGCGCGTCGCGGGCCAGCACCTGATACTTCTCGATGATCTGCTGCGGGGTGCCCCGCACCTTGCCTTCGGGGCCAGAGCTGTCGAAGACACGGTTGACGATATTGCCCATGGTGCGCGGGCGGTTCGGTTTCGAACGCGAACGTTGTTTGGATGATCTCATGGTTTTCTTTTGTTTCCAGCCCTGGTGTGGCTTGCCCGAACACATGCGCGCTGTCGGCGTCGCGGTCTGAAATGGTCGGTCCGGGCGATGTTTGGCATATGGTGCGGGCAAGGATCAGAAGCCGGGCCGCGCACTGCGGCTGACTAATCATGGGCGCGCTGTCAAGACAAGCGGAATCTGTGGCTCCTGGCGGGTGGCGCCGGGAATAGCGCGGCAGATTGCATCAAAAGCTCAGGAACGGTGGCAAACGTCCGCAAACCACGCGCGGGCGGCCATCGAGATCAGTCCGGATCGCGACATCGGTCAGACCCGCCGCCTGCCACAGTGCGGCGACGGCAGCGGCTTGCGCAGGGCCGGTTTCGGCCAGCAGCCGCCCGCCGGGGGCCAGATGCGCCGGGGCCTGTGCCGCGATGATCCGGTAGGCGGCCAGCCCGTCGCCGCCCGGGGTCAGTGCGATCCGTGGCTCCCAGTCGCGGACCTCGGGGGCGAGGCCGGCAAATTCGGGCGCGCTGATGTAGGGCGGATTGGACAGGATCAGATCATACTGGCCGGTGACCGCGCTGAACCAGTCTGACAGGTGCAGGGTCAGACGGGCGGTCAGGTCATGGGCCTGCGCATTGCTTTGGGCCACGGCAAGCGCGGCTGGCGAAATGTCGACGCCCAGGCCGGTTGCCGACTGCCGTTCGGCCAGCAAGGTCAGGACGATGCAGCCGGTGCCGGTGCCAAGGTCGAGCACCCGTTCAAAGGGCGCGGTAAGGGCGGCGGCGATCAGGATTTCGGTTTCCGGACGCGGGTCGAGCACATCGGAGGTCACCTGAAACCGGCGACCCCAGAACAGCCGGTGGCCGATGATCTGCGACAGGGGCTGGCGGCGGGTGCGGGCCGCCAGCCCCTGATCGAAGCGGGCACGGGCCGCCGGGGTCATCGGGTCGTTCAGGTGCAGGGTCAGGCGGTCGGGGGCGATCTGCAGGGCATGCGCCAGCAGTTTGCGGGCATCGCCGGCCGCTTCGGGGACGCCGGCGGCCCGGAGCCTGCGGATGGCGGCGGGCAGTGCGGCGGCCGCCGTCATGCCTCCATCTCGGCCAGCCTTGCCGCCTGATCATTGGCGGTCAGGGCGTCGATCACTTCGGTCAGATCGCCCTGCAGGATCGCGTCGAGCCGGTAGAGCGTCAGATTGATGCGGTGATCGGTCATCCGGCCTTGCGGGAAATTGTAGGTGCGGATGCGTTCGGAGCGGTCGCCGGAGCCGACCTGCGCTTTGCGGTCGGCCGAGCGGGCGTTTTCGACGCGCTGGCGTTCGATGTCGTAGAGCCGGGCGCGCAGCACCTGTATCGCCACGGCGCGGTTCTGGTGCTGCGACTTCAGCGCCGAGGTCACGATGATGCCGGTGGGCAGGTGGGTCAGACGCACCGCCGAATCGGTGGTGTTGACGTGCTGGCCACCGGCACCGCTGGCGCGCATGGTGTCGATGCGGATGTCGGCGGCGGGGATGTCCAGTTCCACCTCCTCGGCTTCGGGCAGCACCGCGACAGTGGCGGCCGAGGTGTGGATGCGGCCCGAGGCTTCGGTGGCGGGCACCCGTTGCACGCGGTGGACGCCGGATTCGTATTTGAGCCGGGCAAAGACGCCGGTGCCCTTAACGTTGGCGATCACCTCCTTGATGCCGCCAAGCTCTGTGTCCTGCTGTTCGATGATCTGAAACTGCCAGCCCTGCGCCTCGGCATGGCGCTGGTACATCCGAAGGAGGTCGGCGGCAAACAGCGCCGCCTCTTCGCCGCCGGTTCCGGGGCGAATTTCGAGAATTGCAGGGCGGGCGTCGGCGGCATCCTTGGGCAACAGCGCCAGTCGCAGCGCCTGTTCGGCGGCGGGCAGCCGGGCTTTCAGTCGGGGCAGTTCCTCGTCGGCGAGGCCGCGCATCTCGGGGTCGGCGCGCATCGCCTCTGCCTCGTCGATGTCGATCAAAAGCTGGCGATAGGCGACGATCTGGACTGCGACCGGCACGAGTTCGGCATATTCGCGGCTTAGGGCGACAAATTCGGAGGCGGCGGCACCTTCGTTCAGCCGGGCCTCCAGGAACTGGAAGCGACGGGTGATCTGTTCAAGTTTTTCCAAGGGCACCATGCACCGGGGTTTGGCCGGTTGCATGTGGAGGGTCAAGGGGGGGCGCTGCCCCCGCCTGCGGCCCCCCCGGGATATTTGCGCCGGAATGAAGTCCTGGGGGCGGTCAGGGGCAGGGATGCGAATCGGGCTGCGGATCGGGCTGAGGAAGGGACAGGAACGGTTCCGCCACGGTCAGCCAGCGCAGGACACGGGCACGGTTGACGCCGTGATCGTAGCTGCCGAAGCGCGACCGGGACAGCATGGCGAGGGTCGAAGTGGTGGCACCGTTCGCCATGGTCCTGATCGTGATGACGTCGGGAAAGCCCATGAACCGCGAGCGCTGCACAAAGGTGACAAAGCCGGTGGCGCAGTCCCCGGCCAGCAGGACGGTGCGCGGTTCAGCCAGCGCTGCGGTCGTAAGCTTCTGGCAGAGCGCGCCGGATGTCAGATCGTAATCGCCCGCCGGTGCGTCGCCCGTTTTGGCGTCATCTGCGGCCGGGCCGGCGAGGGGCCGCAGCAGATATTGGTTTGCGCTGCCGGATGCTTCAGCCAGTGCCGGATCGGTGTGCCAGCGCACCGGGTCGAGCGGAGCGAAGCGGATCGCGGCGGCGAAACCGGTCAGGCACAGCACGGCTGCGGCTGCAACAACAGTCCGGGACTTCATCTGTAGGTGACGCCAGGCAGGACACAGAGCATTTCATACAGCAGGTTGGCGCCGGTCAGGGCAGTGTTGCCCGAAAGGTCGTAGGGTGGCGACACCTCGACCAGGTCGCACGCGACGATATCGAGGCCGCGCAGACCGCGGATCAGTTCCACCGCCTGCGGCGTGGTCAGGCCGGCAATCTCGGGCGTGCCGGTGCCCGGGGCATAGGCCGGATCGAGGCTGTCGATATCGTAGGTGACATAGACCGGGCCGGGGCCGATCTCGGCGCAGATGCGGGCGGCCAGGGGTTTCAGGCTCTGGTGCCAAATGGCTTCGGCAGCAACGATGCTGAAGCCCCAGCCGCGCGCCTCGTTGAAATCCTCGGCAGTGTAGCCGGTACCGCGCAGGCCGATCTGCCAGACACGCGAGGGGGTTATCAGCCTTTCTTCATAGGCGCGGCGGAACGGGGTGCCGTGCGCGATCTTTTCGCCGAACATGGTGTCGTTGATGTCGGCATGGGCGTCGATATGGATCAGGCCGACCGGCCCGTGCTTTTTGGCGATGGCGCGCAGGGTGGCGAGCGTCAGCGTGTGATCGCCGCCGATGCCCATCGGAATGACGTCGTGGGCAAGTATCGCATCGTAGGCTTCTGATATCCTGCGAACCGAGTCCTTCAGATCAAAGGTGTTCAGCGCAATGTCGCCGAGGTCGGCGACCTGCAGGCTGTCGAACGGCGCGGCACCTGTGCCCATGTTGTAGGGCCGCAGCATGGCAGACTCGGCGCGGACCTCTTTGGGCCCGAACCGGGTGCCGGATCGCCAGGACGCGCCGATATCCATCGGAATCCCGACAAATGCAACGTCCAACCCTTTTGCCGTGGCCTGCGACGGCAGACGCATGAACGTGCCCGGCCCGGCAAAGCGCGGCATGTCATTGCCGCCAAGCGGCTGATTAAACATCAACTGTTTCGCCTATTCAACTCGAAGAATCGTCCCAAAATGAGCAACACTGACCCAACGCAAAATATCCAGAACCTTACTTGAGTCACCCAGTCTTGATCATGTCTAGAGTTATTTCCTCGATCATATTCTTCGAAGAATTGCCCAAAGTTGTCGTGGACGAAAAGTCCTGGGTTGTCAGACGCCAATCCACGCCAAATCAACATCAGTTCGCTGTTAACGGCAGCGAACTTTTCTCCAAGCAAAATATCCTCTACGGTTCCCTCAAGAAAGACCTCCCAGGCCACTGATAAGAGTATCAAGAATAGTCCCGACAATTCAATCAGCACCCGATGTTTCTGGATGAAACTCATTCTTTTCTCCGGTTCCACAGCGTCAGGCACATGATTTCGGTCGCGACATGTGCGCCCGCGATGGCGGTAGCGCCGGTGGTATCGTAGGGCGGCGATACCTCGACCACATCGCCGCCAACGACATTGATCCCGGCCAGATCGCGCAGGATGATTGCCGCCTGCCCCGACGACAGCCCGCCCCAGACCGGGGTGCCGGTGCCAGGGGCAAAGGCGGGGTCGAGGCAATCGATGTCAAAGGTCAGGTAGGTGGGGTGCTGACCGAGGATCGCGCGGATTTTCGCCACCACGGCGGCGGGACCGGTTTCATGCACCTCGCGCGCACCGATGGTGTGGACGCCAAGCGGGTCGTCATTGGTGGTGCGAATGCCGACCTGCACCGAGCGCGCCGGATCGATGATCCCGGACTTCACCGCCTTGTAGAACATGGTGCCGTGATCGATCCTTGACATGTCGTCATCGGGCCAGGTGTCGGAATGGGCGTCGAAATGCAGGAGCGACATCGGGCCGTATTTCTCGGCATAGGCGCGCAGGATCGGAAAGGTGATGTAGTGATCGCCGCCCAGCGTCAGGCTGGCCGCACCCTTGGCCAGGATGGCGCGGATATGCGCGGTCAACGCCGCCGGAAAGTCGGCAGTGCGGGCATAGTCGAATGCCAGATCGCCGGCGTCGGCGATGTTGAACTGGTCGCGCGGATCAAAGCCCCAGCCATAGGGCGCGTCCATCGCCTGCAGCGTCGAGGCTTCGCGGATGGCGCGCGGGCCGAAACGGGTGCCGGGGCGATGGGTCACGGCCTGATCGAACGGTACGCCGGTGATGGCCAGATCGACCCCGGTCAGGTCCTTGGCGTAGCTGGTGCGCAGAAACGAGGTGACGCCGGAAAAGGCGTTTTCCAGCGATGCGCCACGGTAGCCCTGCCGGGTGATTGCCAGATCGATCTCGTCCTTGCCTTCAACGCCCATGCCGTCCTCCGTCCGCGACTGCTGCCATGTGCTACCGGAAGGGCGAGAGGTTCAAGGGGTCTGCAGGTTCAAGGGGTCTGCAGGTTCAAGGGTCTGGCGCCCGGATCAGGGCAGCACGGCACCGGTCGGGGTGCAGGCGAGCAGCCCCGTCGGGATCAAGGCGCAGCCGTCGGTGTCGCATTGACAGGCCAGTTGTTCGGCGCGGTCGGAACAGATCGACTGCGCCGGGGCCGCCGGCGCGCGCCGCCAAAGGGGTTCGCGCACTGCGGGCCGGTGGCCGCCGCAACTGCCCCGCCTTCGCCGTTCGAGCCGGCGATAATGGTTCCGGCCACTGCCCCGCCCAACAGGATCTTGCCGAAATCTGACTGCTGGTTGGCCCGGCGCAGGCGCGGCACCCTGGCAGAGCCCGCCGATCCGGTGTCGGCGACGGTTTGCCCGGCGGTTGCGCCGGCGGTTTTGGCGGTTGCTCCGGCCGGGACCGGTGCGACCGTTGTCTGGGTGGTGCGCACCGTCGTTACCGTGGTGCGTTCACGCGGACCGCAGGCCGCCACCAGCAGGACACAGATCGCCAGAACACCGATTGCCTGCAGTTTCATTCGAACCCTCCGGATGTCACAGTCTGACCCTTGGCGCACGCCGCGCCGTTCTGCCCTGCCCTAACGCTTTCTGTTGCGGGTCCGCAAGTGTCTGTGCAGCGACGCTGGCCCGGTCAGCGCATTCAGGCCAAAGGCTGTGCGGTTTCAACAAGGCGTGCGAAAAAGCTGGCCCCGAACGGCGCTACCTCGTCGTTGAAATCATAGGCCGGATGGTGCAGGCCCGGGCCGTTGCCCTGGCCAAGCTGCAGATAGGCGCCGGGACGCACCTGCAGCAGGTACGAGAAATCCTCGGCCCCCATTTCGCGCTTGGCCCGTGGCTCGACCCCGGCGGGCCCGGCAATATCGCGGGCCACCTCGGCGGCAAAATCGGACTTTTCCGCGTCGTTCACCATTGAGGGGTAGCCGATTTCATAGTCCAGCCGCGCCTGCACGCCGTAGGCCGCCGCCGTACCGGCAACGATTTCGCCGAAACGGCGCTGGATCATCGCCTGCAACGTGGTGTCAAAAGTGCGGATGGTGGCACAGAACCACGCCGCTTCCGGAATGATGTTGCTGGCGGT
>JANNRR010000078.1:0-19804 GCA_031401675.1 Paracoccaceae bacterium | reverse complement strand
TTGCCGTCCACGGTCGCCATCTCGCCCATATGGCCGTCAGCCAGACCCGGCAGATAGTTGTCGAGGTTGATCTTGCTCAGGTCCCAACCCTGTACCAGGCCGTTGGACGCCCAGCCCCCGACGCGGTCCACCGTCGGCTCGGCCACGTCAAGGCCGCCGGTTTGCAGCGCCAGCTTGGCTTGGGCAAATATGTCGTCCTGGCCAGGCTGCTCGGTGAAATTCACTTTGATGCCGGTGGCAGCTTCGAATGCGGGCAGAACCTTTTCGGCGATCCCCGGGTACCCGGCCCAGCCCATGAAGTTCAGCTCGCCCGAGGAGGCAAGCGCTTTGCGCGGCAGCAAGGCCGGAGCGGCCAGGATGCCGGCACCGATGGCTGTTCCCTGCAGGAACTTGCGGCGGTTGAAGGTAGATGTTGTCACGACTATTCTCCCATTGTCTTGTCAGACGTGTTGAACCGTTGCTTTGCCTGCAAAGCTGTCCGCACGCGAACACCCACACAGATATGAAAGGTATGTGAAGGCCCCATGACGCAGCGGCGCAGGCTTATGAGCGCCTGCTGCGACAGTTTTCCCGCAATGACGGCCCGAGTCAACTGGCCCAAATGGTCTGTCACAATTGCAGGGGGCCGGGGCGCGTGCAGAAATTTCCCGTTTGGCCGCAAAAGTTTAGTCGTCCATGCCGGTGATCACCCGTTCAACCGCCTCGACCGAGCTTTGCCGGGGATCGATGTCATCTGCGACGACCGTACCGCGCCGCATCACCACGATGCGGTCCACCACCTGAAAGACGTGGTGGATATTGTGGGCGATAAAGATGCAGGAATGCCCGGAATCGCGGGCGTTGCGCACAAAGCGCAGCACGCCCTGGGTTTCGGCGACGCCCAGATTGTTGGTCGGCTCGTCCAGAATGATCAGGTCGGAATCGAAATGCATGGCGCGTGCGATCGCAACCGCCTGCCTTTCGCCGCCGGACAGCTGGCCGATGGCGGTGGACGGCGGAATGTTCTTGGAAATACCGATCTCGCGCAGCAGATCGGCCGCCACCTTTTCCATCAGCGGCATGTCAAGGCGATTCAGAAAGCTCGGCCCCCGCGTCGGCTCGCGCCCGAGGAACAGATTGCGGGCAATGGACAATTGCGTGACCAGAGCCGAATCCTGATAAATCGTCTCGATCCCGTTGGCGATGGCATCGGTGGAGTTGTTGATCGTGACCGGCTTGCCCTTGATGAAGATGCTGCCGCTGGTCAGCGGAATGGCCCCCGACAGCACCTTGATCAACGTCGATTTACCGGCACCGTTGTCGCCCAGGAGCCCGACAACTTCGCCCCGCACCACCCGCAGGTTCACATCCTCCAGTGCCTTGACCCGGCCGTAGAACTTGGTGATATTTTCCATCCGGACCAGTTCTTCGCTCATCCTAGCCCCCTTTCTTCAGCCAGCCGACTGGTTGCGGCGGTCAAGCCAGGAATGCAGAGCCATCATCCCCAGGATGATCGCGCCGATGAAGATGTTGTAGGCGAGGCCAGGCACTCCGACCAGGACGATGCCGTTGCGCATCAGGCGCAGGATGAAAATTCCGAGGACGGTGCCGATGATCGTGCCGCGCCCGCCCATCAGCGCGGTGCCGCCGATCACCACCATCGCGATGGTTTCCAACTCGTATCCGGTGCCCGAGTTCGGATTGGCGGCCGAGGTGCGGATCGAGGAAATGATGCCCGCCAGCCCGGCCATGAAGGACGAGAACATGAACAGCGCGATACGCACGCGGTCGACCTTGACACCCCGGTTGCGCGCCGCGTTGGCGTTGCCGCCCGACGCCGTCATCCAGTTGCCGAATCGGGTGCGGGTCAGGACATAGTGGCAGAGTGCCGCGAACAGGATGAACCAGACCACCGACATGTAGATCCGCAACCCGCAGGTTTCCTGCTCGATCCCGGTCGCGCAGACGTAGAAATCGCCCACCAGCAGTTCAGCCAGCCACTCGTCGCCCGCGTTCCAGGCCCGCTGCGGGAACCCGTCGGTCAGCCAGAGCGAGGTTCCGCGCACCACCAGCAGCATTCCCAATGTGACCAGAAACGACGGGATCGCCAGTTTTGTCACGAACAGGCCGGAAACAAAGCCGATCAGCAGCGAAAGCCCAAGAGCCACCAGAAAGGCCAGCGCCAGGGGCATCACATCGTTATTGAACAATGTCCACATGATGACAGCGGCAAAGCCAAAGACCGAGCCGACCGAAAGGTCGAATTCGCCGCTGGTCATCAGCAGCGTCATTGCCAGCGCGATCAGGCCCAGTTCGACTGTGAAGGCGAGAAGGTTGCCGACGTTGCCCAACGACAGAAAGGCCGGGTTGATCGCGGTAAAGACGACGATCATCAGGACGAGCAGGACGAACGGACCAAATTCGGGCTTGTCAATCATGCGTCCAAGGAACGAGCGCTGCATGGGCATCCTGCGGGCCAAGGAAAGAGGTCCCCCGGCGCCGCGAAGTGGCGCCGGGGGCATGGTCTTGGGTCAAGGACGGGCAGTCAGTTGCCGCCCATGATGCCGTGATAGACGGCAGCAGTGTCGGCCTCGTACAGCGCGCCGGTAATGACGTTGAAGCCCGCCGGGACGCCGGACTTGATCATCGCAGCAAGGGTCAGCGCGACATAGCTTTGCGCCTGCGGGTCCTGCCACATCGCGGCATTGACATAGCCGTCCATCACCGCCTGCGTGGTGTCGAGCGAGTTGCCCCAGCCGACAACAGTGATGCCGCCCGGCGCAACGCCGACCTGATCGAAGACCCGCTTGATCGAGCCGGTGACGAGATCGCCAAGGCCGATGATCGCGTCGATGTTGTCGCGGTTGGCCAGGAGGTAATCCGACATCCGGGTGATCACCTCGGCCTGGTCAAGGGTGGCCTCGGTCACTTCCCATTTGATACCAAGCGGTTCGAACACGGTGGCGATGCCGCGCTCTTCCTCGACGCCGTAGGAGGCGCCTGGGATCTCGACCGGCATCCAGACGAAATCGCCGGACACAAGCCCGCCCTTGTCAACCACGTATTGCGCCCAGCGCTGGCCAACCACGAACAGGTCGTTGCCGACATAGGCCGGAAAGGCGACCTCGGCGTCGGGAGTGTTGAAGTTGACCACCGGAACACCGGCGGCGTTGACCTCGTCAATGACCTGGATCAGCGACCCGGGGTCGGGGCTGGTCGTGACGATGCCATCGGCACCGGCTGCGACGGCGGACCGGATCGCTTCCTGCTGCGAGGCCACGTCGGCGTTGTGGAACGAGGTGTTGACAGTGTTGCCGGTATCCGCAGCCCACAATTCGGCGCCCTGCAGGAAATAGGTCCAGACCGGGTCGGCCGGGCCGCCGTGCGAGATCCAGTAGAATGTCTTGCCCTCGGCCAGCGCGATGGTGCCGCTGGCCGCCAGGGTGACAAGGGCCGTTGTCAGGCCGATGAATGTCCGTCTGAGCATCGTGGTCTCCTCCTTTGACCGTGTTTCGGGCAGATCAGCCCGATTTCCTTCGGCTTGCCGGGCAGTCAGGCTGCACCGGCACCGTCTGGCGGCTTTGGTCCGGGCGGGTCCGGGGTGTGCCGCTCTTGAGCGACAGGTGATGCGCAATGCGTGCTGTGCGCAATCCGAGAATCCATCAGATCGCATCACCGGATCGCGCGGGGGATCGCATCAGCGCGTCACAGCGGGCAGATTCCGCAAAGCTGCATTATGATTAACTGTATATTTTGCAATTGTTTAGGCCGACAACAGCGCTCAACCCCGGGCTGAAATGGCACGGGTGCTTGATTGCGTTACATCACCAAAACTGATGTGCTAAGTTTCGCGGCACAACTCCGCCGCGTTCATCGGGCACGCCATGCGCAAGGCCACCATCACGGATATCGCGCTGCGGGCCGAGGTTTCGACCGCGACGGTGGACAGGGTGCTGAACGGGCGGGCGGGGGTGTCGGCCAAAAGCCGCCAGCGGGTCTATTCCGCCGCCAAGGCGCTTGGCTATCTGCCGACCGAGGACAAGGTAACCCTGCCGTCGCGCCCGGCGCATCTGGAGTTCTTCATTCCGTTCGGGCGCAGCGAATTCATGCACACGCTGGCGGACGCCATCCGGGATTTCGCCTTGCACCTGCCGCTGGTCGCGTCCTGCACCATCCACCCGGTCGACGGTCTGTCGCCGGAGGCGCTGGTGAAGGCGCTGGAAAAGACCGCGCTGCAGACCAGCGGTGTCGGGCTGGTCGCCGTTGACCATCCGATAACCCGCAACGCCATCCGGCAACTGTCGGACGCCGGGGTACGGGTGATCACCATCGCCTCGGACGTGCTGTCGAGCCCGCGTTCGGCTTATGTCGGGGTTGACAACCGGGTGGCGGGGCGGACCGCCGGTCTGGTGATGGGCCGCATGGCGCGCGAGGCGGCGGGGTCGGTCTGCCTGTTTCTGGGCAGCCGCGCCTTTCACGGGCATGAGGAACGCGAGAACGGCTTTCGCGCGGTGATCAGCGAGCAGTTCCCGGCGATGCGGCTGCTGCCGGCGCTGGAAACCAGTGAAGACAATGCCATATCGTTCAACGCCGCACGCCGCTTGCTGCGCGGGCAATCCAACGTCATCGGCATCTATTGCGTCGGGGCCGGGCGATCCGGCATTGCCCGCGCCATCGCCGAACTGAAGACGCCGCGGCCCTTCGTGATTTTTCACGACCTGACCGACCGGACCCGGACCTTTCTGGCCGAAGACCTGATCGATGTGGTGATTGATCAGAATGCCCGTCTGGTCGGGGAACAGGCGGTGATCCGGCTGTTGGGGTCCATCGCCTCGACCGCGCCATTCCTGACGCTGAAATACATCGAGCCGCGCATCATTCTGCGCGAAAACATTCCGGTGCGGTAGGGGGACCCCGATGGACGTAGGGCTGGCCGGCAAGGTTGTACTGGTAACAGGGGCCACGCAGGGCGTCGGGCAGGCGATCGCCGCCCTGTGCGCCGAAAGCGGGGCCGGGGCGGTGGTGATCAGTGGCCGCGACGCCGAACGCGGGGCGGCGGTGGTGAAGGAACTGGCGGTGCGGGCCGCGTTCGTCGCGGCCGATCTGGAAGTGCCGGGGGCAGAGGATCTGATCTATGACAGCGCACTTGCCGCGTTTGGCCGGGTGGATGCGCTGGTGAACGCGGCGGCACTGACGACGCGCGGGTCGCTGGAGGATGCGGATCACGCGCTTTGGGCCAGATTGTTCCGGGTCAACGCCGAAGCGCCGTTTTTTCTGATGCAGCGCCATGTCGCGCATCTGAAAGCGCGCGGGGTCGGCGGCGAGATCGTCAATATTCTGAGCATGAACATTCACGGCGGTGCCCGCGACCTGACGGTCTATTCTGCGTCAAAAGCGGCACTGGCGCTGGTGACGCGGAACGCGGCGCAGCATCACCGTTTTGATAGGATCAGGATCAACGGCATCGCCCTGGGCTGGACCGACACGCCCGCCGAACGCCAGATGCAGGCCGAGACTCTGGGCCATGGCCCGGGCTGGCTGGCGCAGGCCGAGGCGTCACTGCCGTTCGGGCGGCTGCTGGTGCCGCTTGATGTGGCGCGCCTGGCGGTATTCCTGCTGTCGGACGCATCCAGCCCGATGACCGGCGCCTTGATCGATCAGGAACAGTCGGTGGCCGGGGGTGTGGGTTAGAGCGCCGACGACTTTTTCTGGAAACACCGATTTGCTGTCGCTTGACTTGTCGGATCTGATTTCCCTATTTCAGCACCACGCCCAACCCCTCTTGCTTTCCGGCTTGCACTTCCAAGCAACGGCCGGTTGTCCGTCCACTGGACGACCAACTGATCGGCCCGAGTGCATTGCGTCGGATAGCGGAGCGCGTGGCGATGAAGAAGCGACTCCACCCATGCGCACCCCGCTCCCAGGAACCGCCCAGCGGTCAGGTGCACGTTCAGACCGGCTACCCCGGCTCGGGCCCTATTGACAGCCGGCCTCGGCCCAGCTGCGCAGCGCCAGTTTGAAATTGCCGCCGAACGGGTGAGCCTTGGACAGGGCGCGGTCGGCGTTGGCCTGCAGGTAGGTTCCGGCCTGAACGCACAGCGCCTCGCGCGTCCACAGATGGCATTCGGTGCAGGGCTTGTCTTTCCAGACACTGTCATCCAACCCCTCGATCGGAGAATAGAGCGGGGTCAGGCCCAGCAGCTTTTCAATGGAATTGCCGTCGAGGCCGGCGTCCAGTCCGGTCAGCGGCTGGTCAAAGCGCACACCTGCCATGGCCGCCTGAGGAGGTGGTTCGGCTGTGGCTGCAACGCCCGGCACGACCTCGGGTTCCGGTTGTTCCAGCGCTGTTTCGGCAGGTGGCGGGTCTACAGGCGGCGGGTCAGCCGGGGCGGTGGCAGCAAGAGCCTCTGCCTTCATCAGCGCGTCCAGAAGCGCGCGGGCTTCCACCTCGTAGGCGCTGGCGGGATAGGCGCGCAGGAACAGCATGATCTGCACCGGATCATTTTGCGCGGCCACCGATTCCCACAGCTGGCGCGCCGCCACCTCGTCGGCCGTGGGCACGACCGCCGGGTTGAACGAAAAGTCGGCGGTCAGCGACGAGGTGTCCCAGGGCGTCTGCGCGCCGTTTGTCGCCTGTATCACCCGGACCCGGACCTGTTTGAACATCTGTTCGACGGGCAACCCGGCAACCTGCATTTCCTGCGCCAGTGCGGCGGTGAACGGGCTGTTGCCCGCTGCCCCGTCCTGTGCCACGGCACCGGGTTCGGTGGCATAGGCCAGAAAGGTGCCAGTCGGCGCCTTCATTTCGGCCAGTCCGGCATCGCCCAGATCGGGAACGTTCTGGAACGGATTATTGCGGCAAGCGTCCAGAATCACGATGTTGGTGCGGTTGCGCGCCGAAAACATCTGGCGCAAAACCGATTCCGCCTCGACCGCGACCAGCGCCAGATCGGCCGGATCGGTCAGGGCCACATCGACCGGCAGGATATAGTTGGTCTTGAACGACTGCACCCCGTGCCCGGCATAGTAGAACAGCCCGGTCGCCTCCGGCCCGGCCGCGCGCAGCGCCTTGCCGAAGGCCCCGATCGCCGCCGACATTTCCGGCTGGGTTGCATCGGTGATCAGCGTCACCTTGAACCCAAGGGCGACCAGCGTCCCGGCGATCAGCCGGGCATCCGAAACCGGATTGTCGAGCGCCGAGACCGACCTGTAGGCCCCGTTGCCGACGACCAGGGCAATGCGTTGATCTGTCTGGGCCGTGGCCGATTGGGCCGCGCCCGATTGGGCCGCAGCCGATTGGGCGCAGAGCAGGAATACAAGGGTCGCAAGCCATCTGATCACGAAACGTTCCCCGCAAATACTTGAATTGACCCGGTCTTCGGATGATAGGCCCGGCCCCGGCAAATGCAATCTTGTCAGCGGGATTTTCGGCATCTTTGCGCAAAGGGCGGTTTCCCTGCTTGCCTTCGCAGCCCGGCACTGCAACTCTTTGACCATTGCCGGATGCGATACATTCGCGCCGGTCCGCGCCAACCCCGGGGGGGGTCCGTTATGAACCGCAATGCACTGTCGTTGGTGTTCGGCCTGATCCGGATGGTCGTTGTCAGCGGTCTGATGATTGGGGTGCCTGCGGGTGCAGGGTGGGCGCAGGACAGCCCGTTTGCCACCGGCTGGGATTTGCAGGCCAGCGCTTCGACGCTGCGGTTTCAATCGGTGAAACAGACCACAAAGGTCGAATCAAGCTCGTTCGCCACCCTGACCGGCGGCATCGAGGCCGACGGGCAGGCGCGGGTGCGGGTGCTGCTCGACTCGGTCGATACATCGATCGATCTGCGCAACGTGCGGATGCGGTTCATGCTGTTTGAAACCTTCAAGTTCCCCGAGGCCACGATCAGCCTGAGCCTGGACCCGGGCCTGATCGCCGATCTGCCGACAGTGCGGCGCAAGATCGTGCCGGTCCGCTACACGCTGGATCTGCACGGTGTCGTGAAAACCGCCGAGGCCGAGGTGGCGGTGACGCTGTTGAGCGACGATCTGGTTTCGGTGGCCTCGTCGGCTCCGATCTCGGTCGCGATTGCCGATTTCGGGCTGGAGGAAGGGATCGCCCGGCTGGAGGCGGCGGCGAATGTGGTCATCATCCCGTCGGCAACAGTGACGTTCGATTTCCTGTTCGCCCGGCGCGGCACTTCGGCGGCGACCCCGGCCCCGGTGGTCCCGGCTGAGCCTGCGAGCGCGGCCCTGGAAGTGGCGGGCGATTTCTCGCTGGAGGCCTGCGTCGGGCGGTTCGAGATCTTGTCGCGCACCGGCAACATCTATTTCCGCCCCGGCAGCGCGCGGCTGGATGACGAAAGCCGGCCGCTGCTGGATTCGGTGGTGGCGATCGTGCAGCGCTGCCCGGATCTGGTGATCGAGGTGGCGGGCCATACCGACAGTGACGGCGGCGATAGTGCCAACCAGCGGCTGTCGGAAGCAAGGGCGGCGGCAGTGGCGCGTTATCTGAGCGACGGCGGGATCGATGCGGCACGGATGCAGGTGGCGGGCTACGGCGAGGCGCGGCCGGTGGCCGACAATGCGACACCCGAGGGCAAGGGCCGCAACCGGCGGATCGAGTTTACCGTCGTGAAGTAGGTCGGGATGCGATCTGGTGGAACCGGCTTCCTGCTGCGCTGAGGCCAGCGGGGGTTTTGCACCCCCGCACCCCCGCAGGATATTTGCAACAGAGTGAAGCGAGGTTTTTTCAAAGTGTGTGGAGATGACTAGTGCGGTGGCTCCGTCAGACATCTTCACTTCCTGGCTCAGAGCGCCCGCAGCCAGGCCATGCGGGCCGCCAGATCGCCCGCGCCAAAGGCCAGTGAACCCAGCACAACGGTTTGCGCCCCGGCGGCGCGCAGCAGCGGCACCGTGGTATCGCGGATGCCGCCGTCCGCCGCCAGAACGACGCGGCGACCGGCCCCGGCGATCAGCGATCCGGCCTGGGCAAGCCGGTAACCGGCGGCAGGGTTGAGCCCCTGACCCTTGACGCCGATGGCGGTGCCGAGCAGGGTTAGGAAATCCAGCCCGCCCAGATGCGGCGCGGCGCTGGCCACCGGCGTTTCGACGCGCAGCACCAGCCCGGCGGCCAGACCCAGCGACCGGATGGCGGCCAGCGCCGGGCCTGCTTGCGCGTTTTCGGCATGGACGCTGATCAGATCGGCCCCGGCTTCGGCAAACTGCGCGACCTGCGCCAGCAGCACGGCATCATCGACCATCAGATGCACATGGATGGGTTTCGCGGTCAGCGGGCGGATGGCGGCGACCAGATCGGGAAAGAACAGGAAAGCCGGGGCAAAGATGCCGTCGGCCACATCAATATGCAGGATATCTGCAAAGGGCTCGATCCGGGCGATATCATCGGCCAGGCGCACAAGGTTGGCCGACCAGACCGAGAACTCGGCGATCAGGCGGGTGCGCGGCAATCGGGTCAACCAGTCGGCGGCGGGGTCAGGCATCGGGCAGCTCCTGCAGGAAAGCGTTCAGCGCGGATTGAAAGGCGGCGGTATGGGCAATGCGGTCGTGGCCTTTCGGCGGCAACCGGCGCAGGTCGGCACGGGGGATCAGGGCCGCGAGCGTCCGGGCATGGGCAAAGGGATGGATCAGGTCGGCGTCGGTGCCGCAGATCAGGCTTGGCAGCGAAAGACCGCACAGGTCGGCGCGGGTGATGCCGGGGCCATCGGCTGAAATCGCGGCCAGCAGCGCGGCGGTGACCGATTGCGGATGCCGGTCGAAAAACCCGGTCAGCGAGGCCAGATTGTCGGGAGCCTCCCGGGCCAGCAGGGCCGCGGTTGGGCTGGCGAGAAAGGCAGCCTTGGCTTCGGCGGCGGGCAGGTGCTGCAACAGCCCTCCGACCTCGGCATTGGCGGCCATGTTGGGCGGGGCGGCGTCGGCAACCCAGGCCGGGCGCAACAGGATCAGGCCGCGCACCAGATCGGGGCGGCGCACGGCGACGCGACAGGCTATCGCCGCCCCCATCGAAAGGCCGCCGATCAGGGCAGGGCCAAGGTGCTGCGCCTCGATCAGGGCAATCAGGTCATCGGCAAATGTGACGATACCGAAACTGTCGCCCGCCTCGGACCCGCCATGCCCCCGGCATTCCAGGGTGATCAGCCGCAGCGCCGGGGTGTCGGGAACCATCGCCGCTGTCTGGGCAGCGTCGCCGCCGAGACCGTGCTGGAACAGGAACGGCGGGCCGGGGCCGCCGCGATCATGCCAAACGAGCGCCAGCCCGTCACGTTCTAGGATGTGCCGTTCGCTCACAATGCCGCCAGATGCCGCTGCAAGAACGCAGCGACCTGCGGCACCTCGGCCTCGGTCAACCCGTGCGTCACCAGATCACCGGTGAAGCCCGCTTGCCGCAGCGCCCGCAGGACATGCGGATAGTCGAGTACGCCCTGCCCGGCGGCGACAAAAGTGCCGGTGGGATCGCGGTCCTTGGCGTGGGCCATCAGGATGCGGTCGGCCAGAAGCTCGATCCCGGCGGAGATTATGCGGCGCTGTTCGGGCAGGCTGGCCACTTCGAACAGGTTGGCGGGGTCAAGCACGATGGCCGGGCTGGGGCTGGCCAGGCTGTCGATCAGCGCCCGCGCCCTGGCGGCACTGTCGACCACGTTGGCCAGTTCCGGCTCGATCCCCAGCCGGATGCCCTGGGCTTCGGCCAGAGTGCAGGCCAGCGCCATCTGGTCCATCAGGTCGCGCCAGGCTTGCGGGCTGGCATTGTCGGGATGGGCGCGCCACATGTCGGCGCCATCGCGGCTGCCGGTGCACAGCGTGACCATCGGCACGCCGATTGCCGCCGCCGCGTCGATCAGCACCGCCAGTCGCCGCAGACCGGTGGCGCGGTAGGCGGGATCGGGGTGGATCATGTTGTAGGACCCCGACAGCGCGGCAATCCGGATGCCGGTGCTGCGGGCGGCGTCTGCGACGGCGCACAGTTCGGCCTTGGTGATCGCATCGGGCATCGCGTCCAGCCCGGAACTGGCCATGTTGTATTGTACCGAGACAAAACCCGCCGCTTTCGACGCCGCGAGTACCGACAGGGGATCGGTTCCGGCAAAGGTCTTGGCGAAGATTCCCAGGCGCATCAGACCGACCCCTCGGCGTCGCGCAACGCCACCGGGCGGCGGTCCCGGGCCGAACGGGCAATCGCAACCATGGC
Source organism: Paracoccaceae bacterium (assembly GCA_031401675.1). Lineage (GTDB taxonomy): Bacteria > Pseudomonadota > Alphaproteobacteria > Rhodobacterales > Rhodobacteraceae > JANNRR01. The sequence continues at coordinate 8,634 of JANNRR010000078.1, read as the reverse complement.
GCGGACCGAAGCGATGCCGTCGTCGATATCCGCGCCCTGCATCGCTGCGCCTGTCAGGATGGTATCGGCAAAACCCTCCAGCTGGCGGCGATAAAAGTGCCCGTCGGCCCCCAGAACCCGGCGGGTCGAGCCGTCGGCCTCGTGGAAGATATCGACCTCGGAGCTTTTGAAATACCAGGGGTTGTAGGTCTTGCCCACTATTGAGCCGTTTTCCCCGTAAATCTGAAAGCCCTCGTGCCAGTCCATCCTGACGGCAACGGTAAGGTCCAGATGGCCAAGCACGCCGTTGGCAAACTCGACGTCGACGAACCAGCAACGCATCCCGGCGCGGTGCAGCAGACGCGCATCGACCGCAACGATATCACCGGCGAAATAGCGCGCGGTGTCGACCAGATGGCTGCCGTGCGCCAGCATGTAGTAGCGTTCAAGGTCGGCCTTCGGGTTTTCCGACGGTTTGCGGGCGTCGGCGCTGGTGACGATCAGCGGTTGCACCGCGTCGGTCATCGCGTAGCGGTGCGTACTGTCGCAGTACCACGCCTTCAGCGCCACCAGATCGCCGATGCCGTCGCTGACGAATTCCTTTGCCGCCTGCAATCCGGCGTCAAAGCGTTTCATGTGCCCGACCTGCAGAACTTTGCCCGACTGCTGAATGACAGCGCGCAGGCTTTCGGCTTCGGCGACTGAAGTGGCCAGCGGCTTTTCGCACAGCACATGCTTGCCCGCCAGCAGCGCCCGGCGGCTGGCCTCGACGTGAAAGCCATCCGACGTGGCGATGATCACCGCCTCCAGATCGGGGTCGGCCAGCATGGCGTCATAGTCGGCAAAGTTGCGGGTCGGGGCATGGGTGGCAGCCATGCGGCTGCGCAGATCATCGGCCACGTCGCAGATGGCGTACAGGCTGGCGTTGCGCGCCTTGGTGCAGGCTTCGAAATGCGCGGCCTGGGCGATCGGGCCGCAACCCAGAACACCGACCCGGAGTTTTCTGATGGAGTCCATCGACGCTTTCCTGCCTTGGGTTACTCAGCCGCCCACCATCAGCCGGACAACCTCGTCATGGCTCGTCTGGGCGATCTGGCGTTCGCCCGCCTGCACACCACGGCGCAGCACGATGATGCGGTCAGAGACAGCAAAGATATCCTGCAGATTGTGCGAGATGAAGATCACCCCCCGCCCCTGCCCTTTTAACTGATGGATCAGCGCCAGCACCTTGCGCTGTTCCGGAACCCCAAGGGCCGCCGTCGGTTCATCCATGATCAGGATCTGCGCGTTCCAGTAGACGGCACGGCCGATGGCCACCGCCTGGCGCTGGCCGCCGGAAAAGTTCGACACCGGCGCGTCCAGTCGGTTCACGTGGAAATCGAGCAGCGCCATCGTCGTCTTGGCCGCTTCGGCCATCCGTGCCCGGTCAAGGACAGGCAGAAAACCGAAGGCGCGGCGCATCGGTTCGCGGCCCAGAAAGATGTTGGCCCCGATGCTCAGGTTGTCGGCCAGCGCCAGGTCCTGATAGATCGTCTCGATCCCCTGTTCGCGCGCCTCCTGCGGCGAGGCGAAATGCACCGGGACGCCGCGCAGCAGGATCTCGCCGCTTGAGGGCCGGTAGACGCCCGAGATCGCCTTGATCAGCGTGGTCTTGCCGGCACCGTTGTCACCGGCCACCGCCACCACCTCGCCCGGGCGCACCAGCATCGAAAAATCGGCCAGCGCCTGCACGGCACCAAAGTTCTTGGACAGGTTGCGGATGTCGAGAAGGGGCGCTGCATCACTCATCCTGGCGCCCGCCGCTGAACCGCCGTTGTGCCTGATCGATCAGCACCGAGATGATGATGATGACGCCGACCGAAATGAACTGCCAGAAGGGGGCGACGTTGATGAACACCAGCCCGTACTGGATGACGGCGATCACGAAGGCCCCGGCCACGGTGCCGAAGATGGTGCCCGACCCGCCGAACAGGCTGGCACCGCCGATCACCACGGCCGCCACCGAGTCCAGCAGAAGCGGTTCACCGGCCTGTGCCGCCCCGGCGGTAAAGCGGGCGGAATAGAGCACTCCGGCCAGACCGGCACACATGCCAGACAGGATGTAGAGCCGCATCAGGTGCCATTTGATGTCGATCCCGGCGCGGCGGGCCGCCTGGGGATTTGCGCCGATTGCATAGTTGTGTTGGCCGAATCTGGTCTGGCTGAGCAGATAATGCATCACCAGCACGAACAGCGCCGTGACGATGATGATATAGGGAATGCCGTAGATCCGCCCATTGCCAAGGGCGGCAAAGACGGCGTTTTTCACCGGAACCGTGGTGCCCCCCGCCAACAGGAAGGCGACACCGCGCGCCACACCAAACATGCCCAGCGTACCAATGAACGGCGGCACCTTCAGCACCGCCACCAGAAAGCCGTTGACGGCACCGGGTACTGCAGCCACTGCGACTGCCACCACTGTGACGAACAGCACAGCCAAACCAAGGCCGATCCCCGGTGCCGCCCAGTTGATGACATGCGCCGACACCACCGCCGCCAGCCCCATGATGAAGCCCATCGACAGATCGATGCCACCGGAAATGATGACAAAGGTCTGCCCGGTCGCCAGTAGCAGCGGGGCCACGGCAAACACGGCGATCGACTGGATGTTGAAAGAATTGAACAGGAAGGTGCCGCCGAAATCGACGCGGCTCCAGACCTCGAAGCCCAGAATCAGGAACACCAGAAACAGCCATGCCCGCAGATCGGCGATGCGCTGCAACAGCGTCTTTGCCTTGGCGGCATGATCGGCGGGTGGTGCCACATGTTTGCCGCCGGTGTCGGTTGGGGGTGAAGCAGCCATGCAAACCATCCTGCAGTTTCATCCCGCCCCGATTGCCGGTTAAGCGGAAACATCAGAAAACGACGGCCCTGCAAAGGGCCGCCGCCAGATCAGATTTCGCAAGCGGCGGGGCAACAATCCCGCAGCAACGGAGTCATTCGGAATAGAGATACTTGGCCACTTCCGGATCGTCGATGTTGTTCTTGTCCATGATGGTAAAGCCGGTACCGATGGCGACCGGAATCGAGTTGCCGGTCAGATGGGCATAGGCAGACACCACACCGTAGTAGCCGATCTCCGCCGGATGCTGGGCAATCGCCACATCGACCAGACCGGTTTTGATGTTGTCGACGATGCTGACAGGTGCGTCGAACGCCACGACCTTGATAACGCCGGACTGGCCGGCCTGTTGCACGCCGTTGGCAGCACCAAGGGCCGAGAACAGGTTGGCGCCAAACACGCCTTTCAGGTCGGGTTCACGGGCAAACACGCCTTGCAGCTGCGAAGCCGCCTTGTTGGCGTCGTTGTCGTTGAACTGGGTTTCCAGAACGGTGATGCCGGGGAATTCCTCGGCCATCGCGGTCTTGAAGCCTTCCTCGCGCTGATCGGTGGTGGAAATGCCCGGTTTCACGTTGGATACGTACACTTTGCCCTCGCCACCAATGGCAGCAGCCAGCGCCCGTGCCGCGATCTTGCCGCCCAGAACGTTGTCAGACGCGATGTAGGACAGCGGGAAATCGCCGTCGCCTGCGCCGGTCTGATATTTGCCGGTGCCGATGAACGTATCGACGGTGATGACCGGGATACCGGCATCAAAGGCTTTGCGCAGCGGCTCGACCAGCTGCACCTTGTCGGTCGGTGCAATCAGGATGGCGTCCGGCGCGCGGGCAATGATTGCATCCAGCACCGGAACCTGCGTTACCGGGTTGAAGTCCGGCGCACCCTGAAACACCAGTTCCACACCCAGCGCATCCGCCGCAGCCTGTGCGCCGCGGTTCATCGTGATGTAGAAGCCATCGGTGGTCAGGCCAGGTATCAAGGCGATGGTCAGTTTGTCCTGTGCCAGCGACGGCACAGCCGCGAACCCCAGCGCGCCGACGAATGCGGCAGCGGCAGCGGTCCGCAAGACGGAACGGCGTTTCATGTGATATCCTCCCAATGCGAGCAGTTCCTCAACCGGATTCGGTTGGCAAAGTCGAATGCTCCGCAGCGGCATCATCACTTTGCAGCATCGATTGCGTCAAGTGTAATTTTCTTCTGCAAGGTATTTCTTGAAATGTCACCCGGAGTCAGGTCCCGGCGTCCAGCACGGCTTCGGCGGTGCGCATGTCGGTGACCAGCGCATTGATCAACCGGGCGCGTGCCGCCCCGATGATGGCCTGCGCCTTGGCCGGATCGGCAGCGACGCCGATGCACAGCCGCGCCGCCCGCAACTGGGCGGCCGAGGCGGCGATCATCCGCGATTCGCCTGACCAGTCGATCAATGCCCCCGCCGCATCGAAATAGTGCCGGATCACGTCGCCCGCCGCATGCAGCAGATGCTGTTCGTCCGGGGTGGCAACGCTGGCCGCAGGATCGTTCATCAGATGCGGCAGCCCGACCCCGACGATGGCAGCATCGATCCGGTCCCACAGCGCCACGGAATTGCGGATCGCCGGGTCCGACAGGAACGCCTGTCGCGCCGCAGCCGCCGGCAAATAGGGCGCGTGGATGAAATTCGGCACACCCTGCAGCGCGGCGGCAGCCGTGCGCACAAACTCATTCACCTGAAAATGCGGGGCCTGCTGCTGCAGGCCGCCGGTTGCCGGAACCACAAGCACTCCGGGGATCGGCGGCAGGCCGACATCCAGTACTGTGCGCATTGCCCGCCCCCAGCCGATCGCCAGTACCGACCCGGCCTGCAGCCCCTCGGCCAGCAGCATCGCAGCCAGCGGTTCGGCCAGCGCCGGCAGCGCCCCTGCCGCCGGTGCCTCGACCACTGCCGCCTTGCGCAGCCCCAAAAGCGCCGCCAGCCGCTGCCCCAACTCGTCCGGCGGCACGGCGCCGCGCACTTCGATCCGGACAATGCCTTCGGCCCGGGCCCGCTGCAACATGCGCGAAATGGTGGCCGTGGACAGGCCAAGCTGGCGCGCAATCGCGACCTGGCTCATCTCGCTCTCGTAATGCAACTTGGCAACCGTGTGCAGCATGGCCCGGGTGGCACCGGCTGCCGGTTCGGCGGGCGTTGTCAGGTTGCAATTCCTTTCAGCAACGTGTTACGAAGATCACCACACAGAGCCTTATCCTCCAATCCCCGGTTCAGAGCAATCCGCCTGATGCAGCGTGGTGTCCGGGTGGTGCGGGGCGGCAAGGGGGTACAGAATGGCGCGAATGACCACGGCGGAACGGCGCGGCTATCAGCAAATCTGCGACGCCAGCGGCTCGATGGTGGTGATTGCCTGCGATCAGCGCGGCAGCATGCGGTCGCTGATGGTTGATGGCAAAGAGGCACAGGTCGCCATTACCGACCAGATGCTGGGCGATACCAAGGTGGATATCACGCAAGTCCTGGCCCGCCATGCCGGCTGCGTGCTGGTCGATGCGTTTTGCGCCGTGCCACGGCTGGTGGATGAGGGCGAGATCGACCGGGGCACCGGTCTGTTGATCGGTATCGACGCGTCGGGTTTTGACCTGACACCGCAGGGCTACCGCCTGTCAAAGATGGTGCCCGGCATCACCGCGCGCCGGGTGCGCGAACTGGGCGGCACCGGAACCAAGATCCTGATCTATCTGCGGTCGGACCATCCCGGTGCCAACACGGTCAATCTGGAGACTCTTCGAGCGACGATCGCCGAGCATGCCGCCGAGGACCTGCTGCTGGTGGTCGAGTTCCTGTCCTACGCCCTGCCCGGTGAAAGCCCCGAGAGGCTGGCAGCCCTGACCCCCGACCTGATCACCGGCGGTGCCCGGCTATGCCTGGATGCGGGCGCAAAGGTGCTGAAAATCCCCTATCCCGGCACGGCTGCGGCCTGTGCTGCCGTGACCGCCATGGCGGGCGAGGTGCCGTGGGCGGTCTTGTCCGCCGGGGTCGATCATGCGACCTTTCGCCAGCAGGTGGAGGTGGCGATGGCCAACGGGGCTTCGGGCATGATTGCCGGGCGGTCATTGTGGAAAGATTGCGTGTCGCTGGACCGGGCGCTGCAGCGGCAGCGGCTGGAAACCGTGGCGCTGCCGCGGCTGCGCGAACTGCAGGCGGTGATTGCCCGCCACCGCCCGGCGGCCGGCTGAGCCATGCGGGCGGCGATCGGCGTCGATATCGGCGGCACCAATCTGCGGGCGGCGCGGATTTCCGTGGATGGCCGGATTCTGGCCCGGGACCGCTGCCCCAGTTCGTCCGACCCCGAGACAGTGCTGGCCAGTGCCGCCGGGCTGATCGCCGGGCTGCTGACGCCCGATGTGGTCGCTATCGGCATCGGGGTGCCGGGGGCAGTGGATTTTCCGGCGCGGCGGGTGCTCTGGGGCGGCTTTGTCAATTTTGCCGGACTGGCGCTGGCGGAGCGGATCGAGCTGGCGTTCGGTCTGCCGGTGGTTCTCGACAATGACTGTTCGATGGCGCTGCTGGCCGAGGCGGCCTTGGGTGCTGCAAAGGGATTGGGGTCGGCGCTGATGCTGACCATCGGCACCGGCATCGGCGGCGCAGTGCTGGAGGGTGGGCGGCTGGTCCGGGGGCGGGCGACGGCGGGGCAGTTGGGGCATGTCACCGTCGATCCCGGTGGGCCGGTCTGCGTTTGCGGGCGGCGGGGCTGCGTCGAGGTTTACAGTTCCGGCACGGCATTGCAGGGCCATATCGCGGCGGCAGGACTGGCGGCGGGGACCACGGCGGATGATCTGCTGGGCCGGGATGATGCAGTGGCTTTGGGCGTGCTGGCGGCATGGGCCGGGCCGCTGCGGGTGGCGGTGGAAACCCTGGCGGTGGCGTTCGATCCGGGGCTGGTGGTGCTGGGCGGCGGGCTTGGGGCTGCGGCAGTGCGGGCTTTGGCGCGGGTGCCGGGGGTGCCGTCGTGGTTCGGGGTGCGGCTGGCGGCCGCGGCGCTAGGGGACGATGCCGGGGTGATCGGGGCCGGGCTGGCGGGACTGGCTTCGGTGCCGGCGGCGGCGGGCAGGCGGGCGGTGCTGGTGAACGGGGTGCCGGCTTCGGGGAAAAGCAGCCTCGCCCGCGATCTGGCGGCGGCGACGGGGTGGCCGCTGCTGGCGCTCGACACCATCAAGGAGCCGTTCCTGCAGCATCTGGGCGGGGCCGACCGGGCCGGGAACCGGGTGCTGGGGCGGGCGGCGTATCAGGCGGTGTTTGCTTCGGTACGGGACTTTCCGGCGGGGTCGACCGTGATCGTGGATGCCTGGTTCGGGTTTGAACCGGAGGAGGTGCTGGCGGGGCATCTGGCGCTGGCCGGGATTTCGCAGGTGGCCGAGGTCTGGTGCCACGCCCCGCCGGAGGAGGTCGGCCGGCGCTATGCGGCGCGGCTGGGCGACCGGCTGCCGGGGCATCCGGGGGCGGAATATGTGCCGGAACTGGTCGCTTTGGCGGGGCGGGCGCGGCCTTTGGACATCGGGGCCTTGCGGGAGGTGGAGACGGTGGGGGCGGTGGATCTGGCGGGGATTGTGGGCTGGCTGCGGGGGGTTTTGGGGTGACGCGAGGGGGGTGTCCCGAGTCGGGACATTTTTTTATGTGTGAGATTGCAAGGGGTTAGGGTGGTCGCGTTAAGGGGATTTTAAGGATTGGGGGGGTGACCGGCGCTATGGGAGGGTCAAACGGATTGGTATACGGGAGTATAGGTGCGCCTGAAGGCATAAACCATACGATTGGATTTCCTTGCCGGTACCAAGCCATTTCTCACCGAGTCAGTTTACGTCTCCACATTCGAATCCCCAGTCGACCAGTCAGTCGGAGCATCCCGACCAAACGAGTTTGTTCCATAAAGCTTCATCAGTGATTTTGAACTTAAAAGTGCTCTCGGTCAACTCAAACTCGACATGCGACATTTCCAACAAGTTAAGGGTTCGGTGCCTAATCCAGTCTGTAGGACACCAAGGCCGGATCGAGGAGATCGTAACTCTTTGAGGTCGGAATTTTTGCCACTGGAAATCCTCAGATTTCGCCTGCTTTAATGGATCAAGTATGACCATTCCTTTTGTGAAACATCGGTCGCCATCAACATTGATAAGAGCAAGACCATCAAAGTCACCCATGTTCGGGGCATAAGCAAGCGAATTCTTAACCGTTCCCATTCCTTCCAATGAGTTCCTCTTGGGGAAGTAGAAGGCTGTGTGAAACCAAGATGGAGAGCCAATCCATTGATTACTGGAAAAGTCGAAGAAGTGTGCCTGAAGATACGCCCCCCAATCAGTTCGCTCCGTTACTGCTCCCGTGTCATAGAGCAACATTCCATTCGCTGCGCCCAAGGCACCAAGAATCGCCTCAAATTCATATCGAATTCTCAAATCATTCGAACCATGAGATGCCCCGTATTGAGCAAACCAATCTCGAATCTTCTCTTTTCCGCTACCAATGGCATAAACATCACCATAGAGGTCCGTCTTTGCCACTGCAGCCTTACTGTGTGCGACAAAATTCATTGATCTATGCCCATCCCGGTCTTTCCTGCAGGCGCCTAACATCGAAACGTAGCCGCCGGGATAAGATTTATTGAACGCATCTAGTGTTCTGCACCTGACATAGGATTCCCGACGGCGCCGCTCTGTGGCATGGTCGGCGGATGAGACGCTCTGATATCTGCCTTTACCTTGGCCCCGCCGACCGCGCTGAGCTTCAAGCTTTGCTGAGCAACCGCAACACG
>JANNRR010000077.1:0-26781 GCA_031401675.1 Paracoccaceae bacterium | reverse complement strand
GCCGAGTGCGTTGAAGCGGTTGATGAGGGCGACGCGGATCTGGATTTCGGCGGTTTGGCTGTCGGGGTGTCTTGCCGCGATGCGTTCTCCGAAGGATTTGAGGCAGCGCATCCAATCGCCGGGAAAACGATCCCCCGGATCGTTTTCTGGCCCGGCTCATACCTCGATCCGGCTGCGGGCGTGGTATCCGGTCCAGCGTTTCCAGAACGCCCTGCCAGAGTGGCGTGCGGCTCGCAAGGTTTCGTTTCTGGCGATTGCTGCCGGGCAGTCTTCCTTCCAGGGCCGACCGTTCCTGCGGATGGGGATGATCGCGGTGGCCTGCTGGTCGATGATCGCCGTATGGCAGCGGCGCGTGTCATAGGCACCGTCAGCAGTCACGGTGACGATCTCTTTGCCTTCGGGAATCCGGTCCGGCAGCTCTGGCAGCACGGGACTGTCGCCGTCGCTGCTGGGGGTGAACTCCACCGCCCGGATGTCCGAAGTCGCGGTGTCCATGGCCAGATGCACCTTGCGCCACTGGCGTCGGCCCTGCACGCCGTGCTTGCGGGCCTGCCATTCGCCATCGCCGAGGAACTTGATCCCCCTCGCCATGGTCTCTCGGACCAATGGCGTTCCCATGGCTCGACCATCCACGAGCAGGTTGAGAGGCCCATCTGCGCCCCGATAGCGGATTTGGACCGCCAGTGTCCGCTGCCGTCGGCACAGGGTCGTGTAATCCGGCACGGCCCAGTCAAGGTTTGCCAACTTCAGCAGGCTGGTCACCATCCCTGTCGTTTGTCGCAACGGCAACTTGAACAGGACCTTGATCGTCAGGCAGAACTGGATCGCGGCATCAGAGAACACCGATGGCCGGCCAGGGCGGCCGTCATGCGGCGCGCGCCAGAGCATGTCCTTGTCCAGCCAGATCAGCAGCGAGCCGCGCTTGCGCAGCGACGCAGTGTAGCCGGACCAGTTCGTCGTGCGGTGGCGGGCGGGTGATGACTTGCTCATGCGGCCTGTCTGACCGCATGGATTCACGTTGTGAATCCTCTGCGGGCAGAGTTGTGCTACAACGCCCCGCCCACCCTCGGAACACCGTGTGACAACGGAAAGAACGGCTTGAGCCGTTCCATCTGCGCGTCAGTCAGCCAAGACAAATCACTCATGCCGCACCCCCTTTGATGCCAAGAGTGAATCAAACCAAGACAATCAGCGCAGGCGATTTGTCAGGTCCTCACCCTAGATTGTTCAATGGGCACTGATCGCGGACATGACGAACCGGCCCGTTGAAATCGTTTTTATTTGGCGCTATCGTGCCCTGACACCTCCCCACGAGAGTGAAATGAATGGCAGGCCCCAGATTGAAACAGTCGAAGCCTTTGGCATGAAGAAGCACAACCCGAAACCTGCGACGGGGCGGCCCACAATCAAGACGCTGTCTATCTTGACGGGGTTTTCGATTGCGACGATCTCGAAGGCTTTGCACGATTCGCCGGTGGTCACGCAAGAAACCAAAGACGCGATCCGAAAGGCTGCCGCGCAGGTTGGCTATGAAGCCAGTTTGCGTGGCATGTCGTTGCGAACCGGTCTGACCTATCAGATTGCGGTGCTGATGCCGGTGCCGTCGGAAACTGAATTTGAATGGGACGGAGTCGAATACACCCAGATCCTGAGCGGCATCAGTCTGGCGTTGGAGGGTTCGCCCTATCGCCTTGCCGTGCATGTCGTGCGCGACGCCGAAGACGGGTTGGAAGTGGCGCGCAGGATCGTCATCCAGGGTATCGCGGACGGGGTGATCTTTTCCGGTATCCGGGCGCAGGACGCGCGGATCGATTATTTGATCGAGGTGGGGTTTCCGTTTGCCACGATGGGGCGCTGCCGCAGCCCGTTGCAGTATGCGCATGTGGATGTCGATAGCGAATGGGCCGCCTACGCCGCGACTCAACGGCTGATTGCAGGTGGCCATCGCCGCATCGCGCTTATCAATCCCGATCCGGTTCTGTCCTATGCGCTGGACCGGATCGACGGCTTTCGTCGCGCGTTTTCCGAGGCCGATTTGGCGGACTGCGATGATCTTATCGTGGCGGGCGATCTTACGGCGCGTTTCGGCAAATCCAGCGCGCTGGCGTTGCGCAGTCAAGGCGAGCCGCCAACCGGATTTGTCTGTGTCAACGAATCGACGACCTTGGGCGTGCTCGCAGGCCTGCGCGAGTTGGGCCTGACGGTTGGTGTCGATGCCGATGTGATCGCCTATGACGATATCAACGTCAGCGCCTATTTCTCACCGCCCTTGACCACGCTCTATCTGCCTGTCGCGCAGCTCGGCCAGCGGCTCGGCTCGTTCTTGCTGCGTCGGTTGGCTGGCGAGGAAACCTCGGCCTTGGCCGAAGTGTTCCGCCCGGAACTTCTGGTGCGACAAGCAGACCGGCTTGTCGGGGGACACTGACCGGGTGACCGGGGCGCGGTTCAGCCCATCAGCAGGAATACCGCCGAGGTCCAGGCGAACGCGGGATCGTGCAGCCCCGCCCCGGTCAGGGCATCATGGTTTTCGGCCATGCCATTGGCATTGCACATCTCGCAATAGCGCCGGGCAACCTGAGCCGCCGCATCGCCTTGTCCAGAACGGCGCAACGCATCGACGAACAAAGCCGTGGTGGGGGCCCAGATCGGTCCGCGCCAATAGCCATTGGCGCGGTAGAGCGGGCTGTCGATAGCCTCGGTGGCAAGGCCGTGTTCCGTCAGATGCTGACCGGGGTGCAACAATCGCCGCAACAGGACTTCGCGCTTGTCTGCGGCAAGGCGATCTCCCAACAGCAAGGGAAGAAAAAGCAGCAGCGACCGCCCGGTTTGCACGGCGCGACCATCCTTCACCAGACGGGCGACAAATCCGGTTTCCGTCCAAAGGTCCTCGCAAAGCGCTGCGCATAAAGTGTTCGCGCGCAGGGTTGCGGCCTGCGCCTGTTCGGGTTGACCCAGGGCGCGGTGAAGGGCCGCGATCTCATCCAGTTGCAGGACCAGAAAGGTGGCCAGATCCGGGCCAACCTGCGGGCCGCCCTCGGCAAAGCAGGTGGCGTTGTCCCAGCCGGCGTCATTGCCGTGGCGGTAGGCGGGCAGGCCGCCCAGATGTGGTCCAGACATCCAGAACACCACCTGTGCCTCAAGCCAGGCAACGACCTGTCGCATCCGGTCCCGCCCATACGCGGCAGGGGCCATTTTGCGCAATTGTGCGAAGGCCCAGCCGTGGACGGGGGGTTTGGTGAAGGCCCAATAGGCGTAACGGTCGTTGATGTAGTCTGGCAACCGCCCCGAGGCGTCTTGAGAATCAAAGATCGCCTGCATCTGTTCAAAAGCCAGATCGGGCGCGGAAGCGCCGAAGGCGAGGGCGACAAAACAGTGGTCCCATGACCAGATGTTGGTCATCCAGTTCTTCGACATATAGACTGAAGGGCGGTTCAACGCTCCCTCTGCGGGCACATAGGCCGACCAAAGAATGTAGCTGGCCAACAGATGCCCGGCGGCGAATTCGGCCGGCACTTCTGGCAGGCACGTGCGGAACGCGGAAAACTCTGCCGCCACGCGCGCTTCTGCCTCGGATTGCGGCACCGGGATACCCGGGTTTTGAACGATGCGGAACAGGTCAAGTGAGGCGGCAAGGATGCCACCCTCTGGCAGCAGATCAACCGAGATTTCATCCGAGGACAGGCCGTTCCAGACCGCCTCCAAATGCAGCCGACCGACCGACGCCGCAATATTGCAGCGCAGATCCTGCGTGGCGATACAGACATGGATGTGATCCGCGGCGGCGTGGGCGTAGTCATACTTGGCGGCCTCCGCCCGCAGCCGCAGACCAAGCCCGGTTCCGGCAAGGCTGATGCGGTCGGGTCCGTCGAAGGAAAACCGCAACTCACCTGCGGCATTGTGCGCGGTCAGGCAATCCGGCGTCAGACGCCACGCCGCCTCTTGCACGGCCCCCGATGCATCCAACACCTCCAACCGCAGCATCCGGCCCAGATCAGTATGCTCATCACCGCCGCGCAGATTGCGCAGCCAAAACGCACCGTCTTGCCCGATCCACGAAATCGCATGGAAGCTGCCCCGCCGCGAGAACGGCACCTTGTGCGGATCAAACAGATCGGCGCGCCAGTTAGTCCAGCCCTGCACGGCTCAGCCCTTGATGCCGGAGGACAAGGAACTGTCCATGATATAGCGTTGAGCCGTCAAAAACAGCACCAGCGGCGGCAGGCAAAGGATGATCGTCATCGACGCTAATGCGGTCAGGTTGGTGTCATGCAGCGTCTTGAACCGCGCCAGACCCAGCGTCAGCGTATACATGCTTTCGTCGTTCAGAAAGATCAGCGGGCCAAGGTAATCGTTCCAGGCCGCCAGCACCTGAAAGGTGCCGACCAGCACCAGTGCTGGCAGCATCAGCGGCAAGTGGATCTTCCAGTAGATCTGAAACATGTTGGCGCCATCCATTCTTGCCGCTTCGTCCAACTCCCGCGGGATCGACATGATGAACTGCCGTAGCAGGAAAATGAAGAACGGCGCGCCAAACCATGCCGGAACGATCAGTGGTTTCAGCGTGTTGATCCAGCCCAGCCAGTTGAACTCCATGTATAGGGGGATCATCGTGACATCCCATGGCACCATCATCGCCGCCAGCAGCACCATGAACAGCGCATTGCGACCCGGAAAGTCAAAGCGGGCAAAGCCGAAGGCCACCAGTGACGACGAAAACAGCTGGCCGACGGTGGACAGTACCGTCACCAGAATCGAGTTTTTCAGGTAAGTGCCAAAGGGTTGCGCCGCCCAAGCATCGGTAAAATTGCTCCACTTTGCGTCGGCGGGCCACCAGGTTGGCGGCCAGGTCAACAGCTCGGGTTTGGCTTTGATGGCGGTTACGAAGGTCCAGTAGAACGGGAACAGAAACAGCAGAGTCACCGCCAAAAGCGCCGACCATTTCGCGATCAACCCAAGCTTGGAGCGGCCCTCGGTCATGGCTTTTCCCGCTTCACTTCGGTTTCATAGAACACCCACATGCTGGAGAATTTGAAGATCCCCACCGTCAGCGCAATGATCAGCAGCAGCATCAGCCACGACATCGCGGCGGCATAGCCCATGTCCTGATACTTGAAGGCGTTATCGTAGATATACATCGCCAGCATGTAGGTCGATTTCACCGGCCCGCCCTTTGTCAGCAGCAGCGCCAGTGTCAGTTGCTGGAACGCCGCAATCACCGTGGTGACCAGATTGAACAGCAAGACCGGCGACAGCAGTGGCAGGGTGATCAGGAAGAATTGCCCGACCTTGCCGACACCCGAAAGGCTGGCAGCTTCGTAAAGCTCTTTCGAGATGCTTTTCAGTCCCGCCAGAAAGATCAGCATCGTTGCCCCGACACTCCACAAACTGACCAAAACGATTGACACCGGCGCCCAGTTCGGGCTGCCCAGCCAGTTGATCTGCCCGATGCCAAGCAACGAGAGCAAGTAGTTGATCACGCCGTATTCATGCGAAAGCAACCAGGACCAGATGGTGACCAAGGCCACCCCGGAGATGATCGATGGCACATAGAATGCGGCGCGGAAAAAGCCGGAGGCGAACATCGGCTGGTTCAACAGCATCGCCAACAACAGCGCCACGATCAGGTTCGCGGGCACGAACATCGCGGCGAATTTAAGCGTAACCTTCAATGACCGGACAAAATCTGCGTCATCGGTGATGATCGTCGTGTAGTTCTGCAGACCAATGTACGCGGGCTCACCGACCAGCGGCCAATCGAAAAAGCTGATGTAGAGCGAGAACATCAGCGGCCCGAGCGTGAAGGCCAGAAAGCCTGTCACCCAAGGCGCAATGAACAGATAGGGCGTGGCAGCCCCCGGTCGGAGCCGGGGGGAAAGCCGCCTTGCGGGGGCTGCCAGCGGGCGTTTCACCTCGTCAGTGCCTTGTCGGCACGCGCAGCGGCGTCATCGAGGATCGCCTGAATGCCGTCCTGATCGATATAGATCTGCTGGATGGCCTCGGTCACAACCTCCTGAGCCCGTCCCCAATTGGCATTGCGCAGGAATGCCGGTGAAAGGTTGCCGTCGGCTGCGGGCAGCATGGCAAGGAACGGCGCGAATTTCGGATTGCTGTCCATGCCTTGGGACTTGGCCACCGAGTTCAGCACCGGGATGTCGTTCTTGCGCATCGCCACGGCCTCGGGGCTTGCGTAGAACTTGACGAATTCCCAAGCCAGATCGGGTTGCTTGCTGTCCTTGGCAATCGAAAGCGACGATATGCCGACGTTGCTGTGCACCGGCTTGCCGTCAAACGAAGGCAGACCCACCACGCCAAAATTCTTGCCCGCCGCCTCAAAGTCCGGCATCGGCCAAGTGCCCGAAATCACCATGCCCAGCTTGTCGGCGTTGAACAGCTCGCGGTAGCTGCCGTTGTCGCCGACACCAAACAGCACGGCCTCGCCGCCTTTGACCATATCTACGAATTGCTGGAACACCGCTGCGGTTTCCGGCGCGTTCAGATAGCCGGTGGTGGTCTTGCCATCGGCGCTAATCCAGGATGAGCCGTTGCTCCACAGGTAGGTTTCAAAATCATAGGGGTCGGGGTTGCCGTCAACGCCGTAGCCGTAAACCTTCTCGTCCGGCTTGGCCAACTTGGCCGCAGCGGCGCGAAGATCGGCCCAGGTCCAGCCCTCGGCAGGGTAAGGCACTCCGGCTTTGTCAAACATGTCCTTGTTGTAATAGGTCACGAAGGTCGTGTAGCCCGCCGGAATGCCCAGGGTGCTGGCGCTGCCGTCATCGTTGGTGACGCGTGCATAGGGCAGCAGGCCTGCCGCGAAATCGGCCATGTCCAGCCCGTTTTCACCCGCCAAAAAGCCGTCCAGTGGCAAAAGCGAAGAGGCATAGGCCGGGAAGTTCCACATATACATCACATCGGGCGCATCGCCGGCACCAAAGCCGGCGGCCAGTTTGGTATCATAGCCATCGCCGTAAGCCTCGACCTGCACGGTCACGCCGGGATGAGCCGCCTCGAATTGTGCGGCGATGGCCTTCTGAATCTCCAGGCTTTCGTTGCTGTCCCAAGTGGCAAAACGAAGGGTCTCGGCCTGTGCCACCGCTGCGGCAAAAGCCAGGCCTGCTGCCAAAATGACTGGTCTGAATGTCGTCTTCATTGTCGTCCTCCCATAGTGATGAACGGTTGTCCGTTCGGTTGTTGTAACTGTTATCCGGCGGCCGACAGGTCGAACTCGACCCGCGCGCCGCCACGGTCAAAGAAATTCAGATGCTCCGGATCAATCGCCAGGGTCACGTTTTCGCCGTCCTCGACCGGCAAAGACCCATCGGCGCGCACCACCAAAGCCTGCCCGGCCATGGTCTTGGTGAAAACCAGCGTCTCTGCCCCCAGCCGTTCGACCGAGATCACCCGCGCGCCGAGCCCGGGTTCGCCCGCAGCGACGATGCGGATATGTTCTGGCCGCAACCCGGCCTCACTGACCCGCGACAGATCGGTGTTCCGACCGGGCGGCAGCGGCAGGCCAAGCGACTGGCCCGCCAGATCCGCTTCTGCGCCCCCCTCGACCCGGCGCAGGATGGCGGGCAGGAAGTTCATCTGCGGTGAGCCGATAAAGCCCGCGACAAAGCGGTTGGCCGGACGACGATACAGATCCAGCGGACGGCCGATCTGTTCGACGCGGCCGGCGTTCAAGACTACTACTTTGGTGGAAAGCGTCATCGCTTCGATCTGGTCATGCGTCACGAACAGCATGGTGCGACCAAGTTCCTTGTGCAGCCGCGCCAGTTCATAGCGGGTCTGGGTGCGCAAGGCCGCGTCAAGGTTGGACAGCGGTTCGTCAAACAGGAAAACGCTGGGATCACGCACGATGGCGCGGCCGATCGCCACGCGCTGCCGCTGGCCACCTGACAATTGCCGCGGCTTGCGGTCAAGCAGGTTGCCGATTTCGAGCATGCGGGCGGCTTCGTTCACGCGGGTGTCGATTTCTCTGCGCTTCATACCTTGCAGCGACAAGCCAAAGCCCATGTTTTTTCGCACATTGAGGTGCGGATAAAGTGCGTAGGATTGAAACACCATTGCCAGATTGCGCTCGGCAGGCGGCACGTTGGTCATATCACGACCCTCGATAACCACGGAACCCGAGGAAATGGCTTCCAGCCCGGCGATGCAGCGCAACAATGTGGACTTGCCACAGCCTGAAGGCCCCAGCAGGCAGACAAACTCGCCGGCATCCGCGCTGAAGTCGATGCCGCGCAACACATCTACCGCGCCAAAGCTTTTCTTCAGATCGCGGACTTCAAGAGCGCCCATTCCGTCAGGCCCCCGGCGACAGAACGGCCGCCACTTTTGCAAGCGGCGCGGCGTTCGTCTCAGAAGCCTCAATCATGTCAGCGCCCCATGCTGTGTAAGGACCCAAGAGCTCGATGCCGCGTCTTTACTATAAAAACGTTTTTATGTAAAGTTGCTTTGTCAGACGCAGGAAGGAGCAGTCGAATATGCGAGATGCGGATCAAGTGCCGAAAGGCGTCGTGGTGGACATTGGGGCAAGCGACGGTTCAGAGCGCGGCTTTGAAAAACAAGCCTTCTCATTGCGTGATCGACCCGAGATCGCGACAAGACTCCCCTCCGAAAGTCACAGCCAGGAATACAATGTCGGCATTTGAAATTGCTCCGCCCTGCCTGAGTCTGGATGACCTCCGTGACGTCGCTTGGCGGCATTACGGGGTGGAAGGTCGCGTGCAGCTGCTGAACTCCGAGCGCGATCAGAACGCGCGGGTCGATGCGACTGCGGGCCGATTCGTGTTGAAGCTGGTGAATGCGGGCGAGGATGCAGCTCTGATTGCGCTGCAAGATGCGGTGATCCTGCATTTGGCGATGGCGGGTGTAGTGGGAATTCCGCGATTGCTGCCAACTCTTGCCGGCGCGAACAATGCGGTCGAGGAGGTTGCCGGGCAGACCTGCCTTGTGCGGATGGTGAGCTATCTTGACGGCACCACGCTTAGCCAGACACCGCGCACTCTACAGCAACTGCGCAATCTGGGGGCCTTCATGGGGCGGGTGACGCAGGGTTTGCAGGGCTTTGGCCATCCGGCCTCGATCCGCGCCGATTTTCCGTGGTCGCTGGATCATGTGATGACGCTGAAGGCGAACCTTCCGGATATCGAAAACCCGTCCCGCCGCGCCTTGGTGCAGCGGCTGTTTGATCGCTATGCAGCGCGGGTGCTGCCGGTCCTTCCCACCCTTCGCGCCTCGGTGTTGCACCAGGATGCCAA
Organism: Paracoccaceae bacterium; assembly: GCA_031401675.1. Classification (GTDB taxonomy): domain Bacteria; phylum Pseudomonadota; class Alphaproteobacteria; order Rhodobacterales; family Rhodobacteraceae; genus JANNRR01. Next base: position 17,521 of record JANNRR010000077.1, on the reverse strand, counting down.
TGATAACAATGTCATCGTCAGCAAGGACGACCCCGATCAGATCACTGGTCTGATCGACTTTGGCGATATGTGTTTTGGCCGCACCGTCAATGAACTGACGATAACGCTGGCCTATGCGCTTTTGGATGCCAAAGACATCTACGCCGCTGCGCGCGCCCTGATCGAATGCTATGTAGCCGAATTCCCGCTGCACGAGGCCGAAGCCGACCAGCTTTACGATCTGATGCGGATGCGGCTGGTTTGCAGCGTCTGCATTTCGTCACGGCAATCCCGGCTGCATCCTGAAAACGACTATCTGCTGATTTCACAAGCCCCGGCCTTTGCTTTGCTGGAGCGGCTGGATCAGATTGATCCCGAGTTCATGGTCTGCCTGTTCCGCCGCGCTGCCGGCTTTGCCGCGACCCGCTCCGAGGCAGCAGTGCGAGATCATCTAACCACCGCAGACGTGGCCGAGGTGTTCTTGCCCGCACTGTCTTCGTCCGGCCGCATGGCGCTGTTGACCAATGGCGAACAGGCCGGGATGCCAGCCTTTTCAGATCGCCGGTTTGAGGCGTGGTTTGCGGCGCAGCGACCCGCGAACCTGCCCGCATCGGTGCCGTTCTATGGGTTTGGTGCTTACGGCGAAAGGCGCGGGGTCTATGCCACCGATCAGTTCGCCGATGCCGCCAGCCCGGAACGCCGCACCCGCCATACCGGGATTGACGTCTTCAACGTGGCCGGAACCCCGGTTTTTGCCCCACTGTCGGGGCGGGTCGCCTATGTCTGCTATAACGCCGATCCGCTGGATTACGGCCATACGCTAATTCTTGAGCATGTAGCCGCCAAAGGGGTGCCGTTCTACACGCTTTACGGCCATCTTGGCGGTTCTCTGCCCGGTCTGTGCAAGGTTGGTGCCAGCGTGATGGCGGGCCAACTGCTGGCGCATCTGGGCGACTGGCACGAAAACGGTGGATGGGCGCCGCATCTGCATTTCCAGATCATGACCGACATTCTGGCCCAAACGCAGGGCAATTTCTTTGGCGTCGGGCATGACAGCCTGTGGGATGTCTGGTCGGGCATCTGCATCGACCCCAACCTGATCCTGCGCCAGCCTGCGGAAAGCTACGCTGTTGATGCCAACCCGCCTGCCACCTTGCTGGCGCGGCGGGCAACAGCCATCGGGCCATCGCTGTCGGTGTCTTACGTCGACAACCTGAAGATCGTGCGCGGCGAGGGTGCCTATCTGATCGACCACACCGGGCGCAGGCATCTGGACGCGGTCAACAACATCACCCATGTCGGCCATTGCCATCCGCATGTGGTCGCCGGCATGTCCCGGCAGGCGGCGGTGTTGAACACCAACACCCGCTATCTGAACGAACTGATGCTCGACTATTCGGAACGGTTGACGGCAAAGCTGCCGGGGTCGTTGCGGGTTGCCTATTTCGTCAACTCGGGCACCGAGGCAAACGAGTTGGCGCTGCGCATCGCCCGCACGGTAATTGGCAAGAAAAGCACCGTGGTGCTGGATTGGGCCTATCACGGCAACTCGGGCGTGATGGTGGACATCAGCCCCTACAAGTTCAAGCGCAAGGGGGGCTTTTCGCAACCCGATTTCGTGGAAATCGCCGGGTTCCCCGACCCCTATCGCGGACCGCATCGCGGCATGAGTGTGGCCGCCGGCCAGGCCTACGCCGCCGATATCGACGCCTGTCTTGCCAACATCATCGCCAAGACCGGCTCGGGGGCTGCGGCCTTTATCGCCGAAAGCATCTCTGGCGTCGGTGGTCAGGTGATCTATCCCGACGGCTACCTGGCCGCCGTCTATGAAAAGATCCGTGCCAAGGGCGGTCTTTGCATCGCGGATGAAGTGCAATGCGGCTTTGGCCGGGTTGGCACGACCTTTTGGGGCTTCGAGTTGCAAGGCGTCATCCCCGATATTGTCGTGATGGGAAAGCCGATCGGCAATGGCCACCCGCTTGCCGCTGTTGTGACCACACCGGAAATCGCGGCAGGTTTTGCCAATGGGATGGAGTATTTCAATTCGTTCGGCGGCAATCCGGTATCGATGGCCGTCGGCATGGCAGTACTGGATGTGATCGAGGCCGAGGATCTGCAGGCCCGCGCTGCTACCACCGGCAGTTATCTGCTGGACCGTTTCCGTGACACGGCCAGGCGCCACCCGCTGATCGGCGATGTGCGCGGGGCTGGTTTGTTTCTGGGTATCGAACTGGTGACAGACCGCGAAACGCTGGCCCCTGCCACCGACGAGGCCGGATGGATCGTCAATCACATGCGCCAGAACGCGGTGCTGGCGTCAACCGATGGGCCAATGGACAATGTGCTGAAATTCAAACCACCGCTGGTGTTTGCCCGCACCGAGGCCGACATCCTTTGCGCGGCCCTTGAGACGGCCTTTGCCGATCTGGCTGCCTGCCCCATTGCCTGACCCGCTTGCCCCTGAAAGGCCTTCCATGTTTGAGACGTCTCCCACATACCTCAGCGGCCCGGATTTGGGGGTTTGCTATTACCCCGAACAATGGCCGCGCGAAAAGTGGGCGCAAGACGCATCCGAGATGACCGCGCTTGGTCTGACCTGGGTGCGGATTGCGGAATTCTCCTGGGCCAAAATCGAACCACGTCCCGGTCAGTTCGATTGGGCATGGCTGGACGAGGCCGTCAGCATTCTGGGCGGGGCCGGTCTGAAGGTGATCTTGTGCACCCCCACAGCCGCGCCGCCGAAATGGCTGGTTGATCTCTATCCCGAGATCTTGCCAGTTGATGAAAACGGTGTGGTGCGCAAATTCGGCGCGCGCAGACATTACTGCTTTTCCAGCCCGCGCTACCGGATCGAATCCGCCCGGATCACTGAGGCGATCACCAGAAGATATGGGCAAAATCCGCATGTTCACGCTTGGCAAACCGACAATGAATATGGCGATCATGATACGATCTACAGCTATTCCGACGCTGCGTTGGTCGCCTTCCGCGACTGGCTTGCCCTGCGCTATGGCACGATTTCCGAATTGAACCGCGCTTGGGGCACCTCGTTCTGGTCGATGACCTATTCTGATTTCGCGCAGATTGATCTGCCCAACAATCTGGTCGATGAACCGACTCCCAGCCATCTGGTGGACTTCACCCGGTTCTCTTCGGATCAGGTGCGATCCTTCAACAAAGCTCAGGTCGATCTTTTGCGCCGCCATGCGCCGGGCCGTCCGATCACCCATAACTTCATGAACCAGAACACCGATTTCGACCATTACGCCTTGGGCGAAGACATCGACGTGGCGTCTTGGGATGTCTACCCGCTGGGCGGGCTGACCAACGGCCGACTTTCTGATGCCGACAAGGCCCGCTACCTTCGTGTCGGTGACCCCGATCAGACGGCTTTCAACCACGATCTTTATCGTGCCGTCGGCAAAGGCCGCGTTTGGGTGATGGAGCAACAGCCCGGCCCAGTGAACTGGGCCGCGCACAACGCGTCTCCCGCCGATGGCATGGTCCGGCTATGGACATGGCTCGCCTTCGCGCATGGCGTTGACATGGTGTCCTTTTTCCGCTGGCGGCAGGCCCCCTTTGCGCAAGAGCAATTCCACGCCGGTCTGTTGCTGCCCGACAGCACGCCGGATCAGGGTCATATTGAAGTGGCGCAAGTGGCCCGCGAACGGGCATTGATCCCGGCCATCGGGCCGCGTGCAAAGGCGCGGGCCGCGCTGATGCTGGACTACGAGTCCCGTTGGGCCAGCCGCAGTTTGCCGCAGGGCCAGACCTATCGCCCGCACCACATCGCGCTGGATTGGTATGCCGCTGTTTCGCGGCTTGGGGTGGATGTGGATATCATCGGCCAGCACTCGGATCTGGATGGCTATGCCTTGATCCTCGCGCCGGATTTGCTGGTCCCGACAGAAGAGTTCGTGGTCAGACTTCAGCGCTCGCAGGCCAAGGTTCTGTTTGGGCCGCGCTCGGGGAGCAAAACTGCCGAGATGCATATTCCTGACACCCTGCCGCCGGGGCCGTTGACCACGCTGCTGGACATGAAGGTAACGCGGGTTGAAAGCCTGCCGGATTATGCACCGGAAAGCGTAAGGTTCGGCAACGGCAGCTATGCCGCGCGCTGTTGGCGCGAAACCGTCGTGACATCCGAGCCGGTTCTCGCCCATTTTGAGGGTGACTATCGGGAAGGCTCGCCAGCCTTGATCGGGAACGACAAGGCGCGCTATCTGGCGACTTTGCCGAGCGTCGAGCTGTTGCAGGCGATCATGGCTGATACGCTGCGTTGGTCGCAACTGGAAAGCCTGCCCGACGTTGGTGACTTACGACTGGCCCGCCGCGGAGGGCTGAATTTTGCTTTCAACTTCGGCGAGACCACAGCGGTGGTTCCGGCCAGCCCGACTGCAGTGTTCTATCTTGGCGCCTCGAAGGTCGCTCCGGCGGACATTGCAGTTTGGCGCGAGCCCTGAGGTGATCATGCCCGTCAGGAGTTGGAACGCAATCGACTGAGACATGTCGACTGGGTGGTGTCAGGCTGGGCTGCCCCCCGTCGTCCCTCGTTCATAACGAGAATCTTTCTTGTTGATAGTTGCCGGCTTGGGTTGGGCAAGCGCGCCGGGTGAGGTGCCCTCAGATTGCTCAAGCGCCCGGCGTGCGTCTGCCGGGGTTTTGTTTCCCAGCGAGGGGCGTTGTTGCGCTACTCACGCGTGACGCGTGACGCCCCGTTGCCCCATTGAGTTCATGCCACACGGACGATCTTGGCGGTGCCGAGTGCGTTGAAGCGGTTGATGAGGGCGACGCGGATCTCGATTTCGGCGGTTTGGCTGTCGGGGTGTCTTGCCGCGATGCGTTCTCCGAACGCCTTGAGACAGCGCATCCAATCGCCGGGAAAACGATCCCCCGGATCGTTCTCTGGCCCGGCTCATACCTCGATCCGGCTGCGGGCGTGATTTCCTGTCCAGCGCTTCTAGAACGCCCTGCGTTAGTGCCGGGTCGCTCGCAAGGTTTCGTTTCTGGCGATCGCCGCCGGGCAGTCCTCTTTCCACGGCCGCCCGTTCTTGCGGATCGGGATTATCGCAGTGGCCTGCCGGTCGATGATCGCCGTATGGCAGCGGCGCGTGTCATAGGCTCCGTCAGCAGTCACGGTGCCGATCTCTTCGCCTGTCGGGCGCAGGCCGCTCGTGCGTAAGCCAAAGAGCGCGGCTGATCGGTCTCAGGTGGTCTGATTCTGGCTCTGCCACTGCATTCGGGTCGGTGAAAGGAACGCGTCCTCGTAATGGCCGCCGAAGCTGAGATTGCCCTTTTGCAGCGTGGTGAGCCGGATCAGATCCCGGTCGAGCCGCACAATTCCAGTGTTCCAGTTGCCTGGATTGAACGCCTCGCCAAACAGCCGTGGGATCCGGTCCAGCCGCAGGCTTGAGCGCGAGGCGTAATGTCGAGGCGATGTGGCTGACGGGTAGGCTGGTGCCCGACCATCAGACCATCGCCAATTTCCGCCATGATACTGGCCCCGCCATCCGGCGGATCTGCGCGCAGTTCGTCGAACTCTGCCGCCGGATCGGGACATTGAAAGGGGATTGCGTGGCCATCGACGGCAGTAAGTTCAAAGCTGTCAATAACCGCGACCGCAACTTCACCAAGGGCAAGATCGCCAGTCGCCTGGTCGCCCTGGCCGGCATCCGCCGCCAGATGGCCGCGATCGCGGCCTGAGGGGCGGCATTCGCTTCATGAAATCGGCGCAGAACCCGCCGATGGCGCGCACCGCACTGGATGACCGCCCGCAGCATACCCAAGCCGTGAATTTTGATACACCCCGGCCCAAAGCGGCCGTTTGGCCGCCACCGCCAACTGCCCCACACCGACCATTCGTCCTTGACGCGGCATTACGGCCATGCACCGGTTGTCCCAGTCGGGCCACAGCCTACATCCAGGTCCGCAACTTCGGTAGCCAGAGGAACGGCGACGGTTCTGCGGCTTCGGCAAGAACGGAAGGCCTTCTGGACTCAAATGGTGGGCGCTATTTCCCGGAGCCGGCTTACCGGAGGTTCCCGCGCGCTCCGGGAATGTCGGCGAACGCATCCAAGAAAGGGGCGCGGGGCTGCAGATTGTCAGACGCCACCTCTTGCCTTTACCTGATGCCACGTCTGTCTGACCCCGAATGACCAATGTTGGTCGCTTGGCCTGATACCAATGGTGACAGCGGCGTCAGGTCTCAAACATATCTGCTTCAACACCGCTCATTACGGGCAAAGAACATTGCCCAAGGTTGAAGAATTGTCTTAGCCTGTGCTGGCAGGACGGTGTCGTTCTTGGCCATCGTCTGGCGCCCACAACGCCCCCAAGACGGAGCAGTCATGACCCCCGGACTCAAGGCCCCATCTTTGCCCGACGACGAGGTCACCGCGATCTGCGCCCGGTTTGGTAATGATCCGCACCGGATGCTCGACATCCTCCTGACGGTGCAGGAGGCTCGCCGCTGGATCTCGCCCGCGGCGATGGAGACCATCGCGCAGGCGGTTGGCCTGACCCGGATCGCGGTCGAAGGGGTTGCCAGCTTTTATTCCTTTTTGTCGCTGGCGCCGAAAGGGCGGGTGACGATCCGGCTTTGCGATGACATTGTTGACGGTTTCGCGGGCCTGGAGGCCGTGGTCAAGGTTTTCGAGGCCGAACTTGGCATCAAGATGGGCGAGACCTCGGCGGACGGCGCGTTCTCGCTGGAAGTCACGCCTTGCATCGGCATGTGCGATCAGGCGCCGGCCGCGATGATCAACGATGTGGTGGCCACAAGGCTGACCCTGGCACGGGCGACCGATATCGCGCGCGCCCTCAAACGCGGCGTGCCGCCCGGAGAGGCGCTGATCGCGGGATTTGCCTGGCTGGTGCCCGACGCCCGCGTCAAGGCGCAGGTTGACGACAACATCCGGCTGGCGGGTGAGGTGCTGCTGGGGCCAGTGCCCAAGGATGCAGGGTTGCGGGCGGCCCGCGTGCTTGAGCCTGCCGCGATTATCGATGCGGTCGAGGCCAGTGGTTTGCGCGGCTGTGGTGGAGCGGGCTTTACCACCGGTCGCAAGTGGCGCTTTGCCGCCGCCGCGCCGTCCGACCGGCGGTTCGTGATCTGCAATGCCGATGAGGGCGAACCGGGCACCTTCAAGGACCGGGTGCTGCTGACCGATCGTGCCGATCTGGTGTTCGAGGGGATGACAATCGCCGCCCGTGCCGTGGGCGCTGGTGAGGGTATTCTGTACTTGCGCGGTGAATACATCTATCTGCGCGATCATCTTGAGACCGTGCTGGCGGCGCGGCGGACCCGGGGAAATCTGGGCGACGCCTTCGACATCCGCATCCAGATGGGGGCCGGTGCCTATATCTGCGGCGAGGAAGGCGCGCTGATCTCGTCATGCGAGGGTCTGCCAGGAGAGCCGAAAACCCGCCCGCCTTTCCCGGTGACGCGCGGCTATCTGGGGCACCCGACAGTGGTGAACAACGTCGAAACCTTTGCCCATGTCGCCCGTATTCTGGACCGAGGGGCTGCGTGGTTCAACGCCATCGGCACCGGGAAAAGCCATGGCACCAAGCTTTTCTCGATCTCGGGCGATTGCACCCGCCCCGGCGTCTACGAGCTGCCTTATGGCCTGACCTTGCGCGACCTGCTGGCTCTGGCCGGGGGCGAGGACGCAGCGGCGGTCCAGGTCGGCGGCCCCAGCGGCACGATGGTGGGCCGCGACAGCCTCGACCGGCGGCTGACCTTTGACGATCTGGCGACGGGCGGGGCGGTGATCATCTTTTCGCCCCGTCGAAACATCCTTGAGATCGTTGACCATTACATGTCGTTCTTCGTTCATGAAAGCTGCGGCTATTGCACGCCTTGCCGGGTGGGCAACGTGTTCCTGAAGAAGGCAATCGAGAAGTTTCGCAAGGGTCAGGCCAATGACGATGACATCGCCTATCTGAAGGATCTTTCGGCCACCATCATCGAGACCAGCCGATGCGGCCTTGGCATGACCTCGCCCAACCCGGTCTTGTCGTCCTTGCAAAACTTCCCGCTGGTCTATTCGGCGCTGACCAAGCCGACCAAGGACGGCATCAAGGCCACTTTCGACATCCAGTCCGCCATCGAGGGCGCGCGCGGCATCGCCAAGCGGCGGTCCTCCCTCTACGACAGGGATTTCAGCAAATGACCGGCACTTTCCAGTTCCGCATCGACGGAGTCGACGTGACGGCCCAGCCCGGCCAGACCATCATGGAGGCCGCCGATGCCGCCGGCATCTATATCCCCCGGCTCTGTGATGTCGAAGGCCTGCGTCATCAGGGCGGCTGCCGGGTCTGCACGGTGAAGTCCGCCGGACGGTCGGTGTCGGCCTGCACCCAGCCCGCCGAACCGGGGCTCGAGGTGGAAAATGACACGCCCGCCCGCAACCGGGTGCGCCGCGATCTTGTCGAGATGCTGTTTCACGAGGGAAACCACCTCTGCCCGATCTGCGAGAAAAGCGGCAATTGCGAATTGCAGGCGATGGCCTACCGGCTGGAGATGACCGAACCCACCCGGTTCACCTATCTGGAACCGTGCCGCGATCTGGATGCCTCGCATCCCGATATCGCGCTTGACACCAACCGCTGCATTTCCTGTGGGCGCTGCATCCGCGCCTCGCAGGATCAGGACGGCAAGGGCGTGTTCGGCTATGTCGGGCGCGGCATCCATCGGCGCGTTGCGGTCAACGGGGCCGATCTGGCCCATACCGATGCGGCGGTGACGGACCATGCAATGTCGGTTTGCCCTGTCGGCTGCATCATCCGCAAAGGCGAGGGGTTCTCGCTGCCGATCGGCGCGCGGCATTTCGACCACGGCCTGATCGGGCACGAGATCGAGGGCAAGCGCAAATGACCGAACCCCGAAAGGCCCGCGTCGCCACAGTCTCGCTTGCCGGGTGCTTTGGCTGCCACATGGCGATCCTCGACATCGACGAGCGCCTGATCGCACTGATGGAGCGGGTGGAATTCGACCGCTCGCCCCTGACCGACATCAAGACCTTCACCCGGCGCTGCGACATCGGCATCATCGAGGGTGGCTGCTGCAACGAGGAGAACGTCCACACCCTGATCGACTTCCGCAAGAACTGCGATGTGCTGATCGCGCTTGGCCAATGCGCGATCATGGGCGGGTTGCCCGCAATGCGAAACGCCATCATGCATTCGTCCGATCCCCTGCGCGAGTGTCTGGAAGAGGCCTATATTTCCGGGCCTTACTTGCGCAACGTCACGCGGCTGATCCCCAACGACCCGGTGTTGCCGCTGATCCTGGACAAGGTCTACCCCTGTTCGGACATCGTCGACATCGACTATCAGATCCCCGGCTGCGCGCCCTCGGGCGACATCATCTTTTCCACCCTTGTCGCCCTGCTCGATGGCAAGTTCAAAGGCTTCGAACGCGAAACCCTTCGCTTCGACTGACAAGAGGCGCGAGCTATGGCTGAGACCAGACTGATCGAAATCTCGCCCGTCACCCGTGTCGAGGGGCATGGCAAGGTCACTATCCACCTTGACGAAAACAACCAGGTCGAAGAGGCGCGGCTGCACATCGTCGAGTTTCGCGGTTTTGAGCGGTTCATCCGCGGGCGGCTGTTGTGGGAAGTGCCGGTGATCGTGCAGCGGCTGTGTGGCATCTGTCCGGTCAGCCACCATCTGGCGGCCGCCAAGGCGATGGACCAGATCGTCGGCGTCGATGTGCTGCCGCCCACGGCGGAAAAGATGCGCCGCCTGATGCATTACGGCCAGGTGATGCAAAGCCATGTGCTGCATTTCTTCCACCTTTCCGCACCTGACCTGTTGTTCGGCTTTGACGCCCCGGCTGAGCGGCGCAACATCTTCGAGGTGATCCGCGAGAACCCCGAGCTTGGCCTGCGCGCCGTCCTGATGCGCAAATTCGGGCAAGAGATCATCGAGGCGACGGCAGGAAAGAAGATCCACGGCACCGGGGCCATTCCCGGCGGCATCAACCGCAATCTCGACATCGCCACCCGTGACCGGCTTTTGGCCGAGGTGGACAAGATGCTGGACTGGGCGCAGGGCGCGCTGGCGATTGCGCGCAACTATGTGCAGGACAATCAGGCGTTGGTGGACAGTTTCGGCAACTTTCCTTCGTCCCACATGGCGCTGGTGCGCGATGGGGACGGCGCGCTGGACCTTTACCACGGGCGGCTGCGAGCCTTGAACGCGCAAGGTGCGCCGATCTTCGACATGCTGCCGTATGAGGATTACCACAAGGTCCTGATCGAGGACGTCCGCAGCTGGTCCTACATGAAGTTCCCCTATATCCGCGATCTTGGCCCGGAGGATGGCTGGTATCGCGTCGGTCCGCTGGCCCGGATGAACACCGCCAGTTTCATCGACACGCCGCTGGCCAATGCGGCCCATGGCGCGTTGCGGGCGTTTTCGGGCGGGTTGAACCACTCCACGCTGGCCAACCATTGGGCACGGATGATCGAAGTGGTGCACTGTGTCGAGAAGATCCGCGAGTTGCTGCATGATCCCGATCTGCAAGGCACCGATCTGGTCGCCAAGGGAGAGCGCCGGTTCGAAGGCATCGGCGTGATCGAGGCCCCGCGCGGCAACCTCATTCACCACTACAAGGTCGATGAGAACGATCAGGTGACGTACTGCAACCTGATTGTATCCACCACCCACAATAACGAAGGCATGAACCGCGCGGTGAAGGACGTGGCCATCACCCATCTGTCCGGTCAGCCGAAGATCACCGAAGGCATGCTGAACCATGTCGAAGTGGCGATCCGCGCCTATGATCCCTGCCTGTCCTGCGCCACCCATGCGCTCGGCCAGATGCCGCTGCAGATCGAGATCTACGACGCGCAGGACCAGTTGGTCGACCGGGCCGGGCAATGCCTGTGACAGTGGTCGCAACTGATCCTGAGGCCCCCCGCATCCTGCTGATCGGCTATGGCAATCCCGGGCGCGGCGATGACGGTCTTGGCCCGGCACTGGCCGCTGAATTCGAAGGCCTTGGCTTGGGCAACGTAACGGTCGAGATCGACTATCAGCTGACCGTCGATCATGCCGCCCTGATCGCGGCCCATGACGTCGTGGTGTTTGCCGATGCGATGATGGGCTTTGCGGACCCTTTCCGCCTTACCGAAATCGGGACGGCACTGCCTGAAACGCTTGGCAGCCATCAAGTCAGCCCCGAGGCGGCGATGGCACTGGCCAGGCTGCTTTTTGGTCGGGCACCACCGGGCTGGACGCTCGCGATTGCGGGCGAAGAGTTCGACGAGGTCAAGGAAGGGCTGAGCCTGCGCGCCCGCGACAACCTGTCGCTTGCGGTTGCATTCCTGCAAGGATGGATTGCAAGGGCGTCCACGCTGGCGAGTGGCGGCTGGTCAGCGTCCGAAAAGCGCCGGATGCCATGATCGAAGGGCGTCGCATCCGAGTGCGCGGGCAGGTGCAGGGCGTCGGGTTTCGCCCCTTCGTCTGGCAACTCGCCCACCAGATGCGCTTGGCGGGCGATGTCCTGAACGACCCCGAAGGTGTGCTGATCCATGTGGCGGGCGAGGATCTGGGCGGGTTCGAGGTGGCGCTGCGGGCGCAAGCCCCGCTCCTTGCGCGCGTGGATGCAGTCGAATCAACGTTGTATCATTTCACTTGCGCACCAAAGGACTTCACGATCGCCGCAAGCCGGGGACACGGCACCCAAACATGCGTGGCGCCGGATTCGGCGACGTGCCTCGATTGTCTGGCTGAGGTCCTTGATCCTGCGCAGCGCCGCTATGGCTATGCCTTTGCCAACTGCACCCAATGTGGCCCGCGCTTTTCGATCCTGCGCGACTCGCCCTATGACCGCAGCCGGACTGCGATGGCGGCCTTTGCGATGTGCGCAGATTGCGCCGTCGAATACGCAGACCCATCCAACCGGCGGTTTCACGCACAGCCAATCGCCTGCCCGGCTTGTGGTCCAAGGCTTTGGCTGGAGGTAGGTGAGCAAGAGATGGAGGGCGACCCTATTGGACTGGCGGCGTTGCACCTGAACGCAGGAGAAATACTGGCGATCAAGGGCCTGGGCGGCTTTCATCTGGCCTGCGATGCCCGCAACAGCGACGCCATCTCGCGCTTGCGGGCCCGCAAGCGCCGGCCCGCCAAGCCGTTTGCGCTGATGGGGACGGCTACGATGATCGCTGCCCATGCGCAGGTTTCGGACGCCGAAGCCGCGCGTCTGGCCGACCCGGCCGCCCCCATCGTGCTGCTGACCCCATTCGGCCAGACTCTGCCCGATGCCATCGCACCCGGGTTGGCAACGCATGGCTGGATGTTGCCTTACACACCGCTGCACCATCTGCTGCTGGCGGCGTTTGGCGGGCCTCTGGTGATGACCAGCGGCAATCTATCGGGCACGCCGCAGGTGACCCGCAACGACGAGGCACGCGTCAAACTCGGTGGCTTTGCCGATGCATTCTTGATGCACGACCGCGACATCGCCCGCCGGCTGGACGATTCGGTCGAACGGATCACACCGCAGGGCCCGATGGTGCTGCGCCATGGGCGCGGCCGCGCACCCGGGACAATCGCCCTGCCGCAGGGCTTTGCCGATGCGCCGCAGGTGGTGGCTTACGGTGGCCAGATGAAAGCCGCGATTTGCCTTATCAAGGGCGGTCAGGCGCTGCTGTCGCACCATCTGGGCGATCTGGATGACGCGGCGACCTTTGTGGAGTTCCAGCGCGCCGACGCAGATTATGCCGCGCTCTTTGATCACCACCCCACCGTGGCGGCCTGTGATCTGCATCCCGGTTATCGCGCTTCGCGCCACGCCGCCACGTGCGGCTTGCCCCTGGTTCAGGTCCAGCATCACCACGCTCATCTGGCAAGCTGCCTGACAGAAAACCTGTGGCCGCTGGACGCCGGGCCGGTGGCCGGGATCGTGCTGGATGGCATGGGCCTCGGGACCGACGGCACGGTCTGGGGCGGCGAGGTCCTGCTGGGCGACTATCGCAGCTTCACCCGTGCTGCCAGCCTTGCCCCGGCCCCGTTGATCGGCGGCGATGCGGCGGCGATCCATCCGCTGCGCAATCTTCTGGCCCGTCTCGATCAGGCGGGTCTGGGGGATGTGATGGACAGGCTGTATCCCGACGCCCCGCTGGCGGTGCTCCGACAGGTCGCGGCCTCCGGCGTCCACGCGCCAATGTCGTCCTCTGCCGGGCGGCTGTTTGATGCCTTTGCGGCGGCCTTGGGACTGGTGTCGGGGGCGCAAAGCTATGAGGGCGAAGCCGCCATGCGTCTTGAGTCCTTGGCAATGCAGGTGACGGAGGAGGTCGCCTCCTATCCGATGACCTCGGGGGCAGTTATCGATCCCGGCCCGCTGTTCAGGGCTTGGGCACAGGATCTTGCGGCAGGTGTCAGCCCGGGGATGATGGCGGCGCGGTTTCATGCCGGCCTGGCGCAGGCCTTTGCCGCCACGGCGCGCGACCTTGTGCAAAGCGGGGCGGCAAAGGCCGTCGCCTTGTCTGGCGGATGCTATCAAAACACCACGCTGCTGGCGATGACTGTCCGGGCGCTGCAGGGCGTGCCGGTGCTGGTCCATCGCACCACCCCGGCCAATGACGGGGGCCTTGCCCTCGGTCAGGCGGTGATTGCCGCTGCGCAAGGCCTGCGGTGTTGATCGAGATCATTGACCGTGGCGCAGGGGCCGGGATTACTGGGACCCAACATGCACGAGGTGTCGATCTGCGAAGGTATCAGGGGGGTGATCGAGGATCAGGCCCTCGAACATGGCTTTTCCGCCGTGCGCCGGATCACCCTGGAAATCGGCGCCTTTGCCGGGGTGGAAAAAACGGCGCTGGAGTTTGCCTTCGACGCGGTGATGCGCGGGTCCGTCGCCGAAGGTGCCCGGCTTGAGATTGTCGACCTGCCGGGCCGCGCATGGTGCTTTGATTGCACGACAGTGGTAGAGTTTGCGGATCGGCTGGCAGAATGCCCGCGCTGCGGTGGCGGGCGGCTCTTGCCAGAGGGCGGTGACGAGATGCGGATCAAGAATCTGGAGGTGGTCTGATGTGCACGGTGTGCGGTTGCAGCAGCACGGTGGCCTTCGACGGCAGGGCCGGGCACAGGCATGACCATGGCGCAGGTGCTGCGGGCGTTTCGGTTCCGGGCCCTTCGCAATCGCGGATCATCGAAGTGGAGACCGATATCCTGTCCAAAAACAATGGCTTTGCGGCCGCCAACCGCCTGGCGCTGCGAGCGCTGGGGGCTTACACGGTCAACCTTGTCTCCTCGCCGGGGTCGGGCAAGACCACCCTTCTGTGCCGCACGATCGAGATGTTGGGGGCCGCTCCCTTGGCGGTGATCGAGGGCGATCAGCAGACCTCGCATGACGCCGACCGCATTCGCGCGACCGGCGCGCCGGCCATCCAGATCAACACCGGCAAGGGCTGCCATCTCGACGCCGAGATGGTCGGCCACGCGATGGGCGACCTCGCGCTTCGGCCCGGCAGCTTTCTCTTCATCGAAAATGTCGGCAATCTGGTCTGCCCCGCCGCCTTTGATCTGGGCGAGGATGCCAAGGTGGCTATCCTGTCGGTGACCGAAGGCGAGGACAAGCCATTGAAATACCCGGACATATTCACCGCATCGACGCTGGCTATCCTTAACAAGACCGATCTGGCCCCCTATTGCGATGCCGATCTGGCCGCCTACGAGGCCAACTTGCGCCGGGTCAATCCGATGATCGGCATTCTGCGGGTCTCGGCCCGCAGCGGCGAGGGCATGGCGCAATGGGTCGATTGGCTGCGGGTCCGGCGCATGGAAAAGACGCTGGGCAAGGTTGCGTAAGATCGCCCGCGCCGCCGCTTGCTCTGCTGCGACCAGCCTGCCACCCTGAATTTGAAAGAGACCAGACCGATGTGCCTTGGAATTCCCGGCAAGATCATCGCCATCACCGATGCGTCCCGCCAGCTGGCGATGGCCGAAATTTCGGGTGTGCGCCGCGAAGTCTCCCTGGCCTGTGTCGCGCGCGACCCGCTGAGCTTGCTGATCGGGGAATGGGCGCTGATCCACGTCGGCTTTGCGATGGCCGTGATCGATGCGGACGAGGCCGCCAAGACCCTTGCCGCGCTGCGTGATCTGGGTGAGGTGCAGGACGCCTTGGATAGCATGGCCGAAAGTGCCGCCGCGATGGAGGAGGCCCGGTGAAATACGTCAGCGAATTCCGCGATCCACTGGCCGCAAAATCAGTGCTGGCGGCCATCGAACGGGTCACCGACGCCTTGGGCGCAACTGCCGCAAAACCCATCCATATCATGGAGATATGCGGTGGCCATACCCATGCGATCTTCCGCTACGGGTTGGACAAGCTGACCCCGCCGGGGATCGAGTTCATCCACGGCCCCGGCTGCCCGGTCTGCGTGCTGCCCCGCAGCCGTGTGGATGAGGCGATCCGGCTTGCCGAGCGGCCCGAGGTGATCTTCACCACTTTCGGCGACGCGATGCGGGTGCCGGGAACCGGCCGGTCGCTGCTTCAGGCGCGCGCGGCCGGGGCGGATGTGCGGATGGTCTATTCGCCGCTTGATGCGCTGGACCTGGCCCGGCGCAACCCGGCGCGCGAGGTGGTCTTCTTTGGCCTTGGATTCGAGACGACGACGCCGTCGACGGCCATCACCATTCAGACGGCGGCGGCCGAAGCGCTGTCCAACTACAGCCTGTTTTGCAACCACATCACGGTGCCCGAACCGATCAGGGCGTTGCTGGACGATCCGCATATGGTGCTTGATGGGTTTGTCGGCCCCGGCCATGTGTCGATGGTGATTGGCACGCATCCCTATGATTTCATTGCCCGCGACTATGGTAAGCCGATCGTGGTGGCCGGGTTCGAGCCGCTGGACCTGCTGCAATCGGTGCTGATGGTTCTGACCCAGATCCACGAGGGTCGCGCCGAGGTGGAAAATCAATACGCCCGCGTCGTGCCTGAGCACGGCAATCCGGTCTCGCTGGCGGCGATTGCCGATGTCTATGAACGCCGCCCCAGTTTCGAGTGGCGGGGTCTGGGCGAGATCGATGCGTCGGGCCTGCGCATCCGCGCCAGATACCGCGCATTCGACGCCGAAGAGAAGTTTGGCATCGGTTATGGCGCAGGCCCGCGCGAGGCGGCCGAGCCCGACGGTTGCGCCTGCGGTCAGGTGATGACCGGACGCATAAAGCCGACGCAATGCCCGCAGTTCGGGCGGGGTTGCACGCCGGACATGCCGCTTGGCGCCTTGATGGTATCGTCCGAAGGCGCCTGTGCCGCCTATTGGCAATTCGGCGGCGCGCGGCTGTCAGAGGTGGCGGGGTGAAACGACCGCCTCTGCGTGACACGCATGTGATGCTGGCGCATGGTGGCGGCGGTCGGGCGATGCGTGATCTGATCGACGCGATTTTCGTTGTCGCCTTCGATCCGCCCGGTATGGAGGATCAGGCCCGGTTGACCCATCCGGCGCTGGCAGAGCCCGGGGCGCGGCTTGCCTTCACAACCGACAGCTACGTGGTGACGCCGGTCGAATTCCCCGGCGGTGACATCGGCAAGATCGCCGTCTGCGGCACTATCAACGATCTGGTGGTGGGCGGCGCGAAACCCTTGTGGTTGTCTGCGGCCTTCATCATCGAAGAGGGCTGCGAGATCGCCCTTTTGCACCGCATCGCCGCCTCGATGGCGCATGAGGCGCGGCAGGCGGGCGTGCGTATCGTGACAGGTGATACCAAAGTCGTCGGGCGGGGTGCGGCTGACCGGGTCTTTGTCACGACGTCAGGCATCGGCATGATCCCCGCCGGGCGCAATCTGGCGGCTGCAAATATCCGGCCGGGAGACGTGGCGATCGTCAACGGCGTGCTGGGCGATCACGGTGCCGCCATTCTGGCTGCGCGCGGAGACATGGCGCTGTCCTCCGATATTGTATCGGATTGCCAAAGCCTTGGCCATCTGATGGAGGCCGTCCTTGCCGCCGCCCCCGGTACGGTAGCCGCCCGGGATGCCACGCGCGGCGGGCTGGCGTCAGCGTTGAACGAAATGGCCGAGGCGGCAGGCGTCGGCATTCAGATCGACGAGACAGTGCTTCCCCTGCGTGCCGAAGTGCGCGGGGTCTGCGAAATTCTGGGGCTTGATCCGTTGTATCTGGCCAATGAGGGCACGCTCGTGCTGTTCGTGCCCCAGCCACAGGCGCAAGCAGCGCTGGCCGCGATGAAGACCACCACAGCGGGCACGGGTGCTGCGATCATCGGACGTGCTGTGTCCGAGCACATCGGACTGGTGACCATGCGCACGCTGTTTGGCGGCAACCGCATCGTTGACATGCTGGTGGGGGAACAATTGCCGCGGATATGTTAAGATGGGACCCTTAAGCCGACCGAAGGAGTTGGATGGCTGGTCGGAGCCCAAGGCGGTCATTCCAGAAAGACCCTTCGCCCGGAATCAAGGCGCGGCACGCGCCGCCGGGCAGCGCCCGACCGCCCCCTCGGGCGGGCGCTTCTGTGACGCCACGAGCTAGAACATCTACAGGAGGGACTCAACCATAAAGCGCCT
>JANNRR010000076.1:0-12372 GCA_031401675.1 Paracoccaceae bacterium | reverse complement strand
CGTGTTGCGGTTGCTCAGCAAAGCTTGAAGCTCAGCGCGGTCGGCGGGGCCAAGGTAAAGGCAGATATCAGAGCGTCTCATCCGCCGACCATGCCACAGAGCGGCGCCGTCGGGAATCCTATGTCAGGTGCAGAACACTAGTTCCTTGCCCAGCGACTTGGTCAGCGCGATGACGCCGGCCTTGGTCGCCGAATAGGCAGGCGCGCCCGGATTGCCCTCTTTTCCCGCGATCGAGGCAACGTTGACAATGCGCCCGTATCCTTGTGCGATCATGTGCGGGACGACACTGCGACAGACAAAAAATGTTCCCACCAGCCCGACATGCACCACATCCATGAAGGCGTCCGGCGGATACTCCCAGGTGTTGGCGTTGGGGCCGACGATGGCTGCATTGTTGATCAACACGTCGATCTTGGTGAACCGCTCAAGGACTTGCGCGGTGCCGGACCCGACCGACTCGAGCTTGCCGATATCGACGTTCAGAAGCTGCACATTGTCTGCGCCGGCATAGGTCCCGGCCAGGGCATCCAGCAAACGCTGGTCGCGGTCCCAGATCGAAACCGCTGCACCGTTCGCCAGCATCAGTTCAGCAACGTTCAGGCCAATCCCCTGCCCCGCTCCTGTAACAATCGCAACGCGGCCTTTGAAATCGTAGCGGTTCATTTGCAGGTCATCCGTGCAGGGTCATGCTGAAGGGGTGGCCACAGGGAGGCCATTTCAAGTCGCATCCCCGTGGCCGTCGATTGTCAGAAATCAAAGTCGTCGATGTTCGAGGCATCGAACTTCGTCAGTTCCGCCTGGGTGTTCATCGCGTTCTTTTCGTTGATGGTGATAGTCCCGAGGTTCGGCACTTCAAACGTCGCACCAACTTCGTTCTTGATCGACCCGTCAAGCACGCCCAACGCGAAGTGAACGGCCAGCCAGCCTTCGTTATAGGGCGACCACAGCTGGAACGCCGAAACCGTGCCGTCCTTGACGAAGTCGCGCATTTCGCTGGGCAGACCAAGGCCGGTCACATGAACGGTGTCGGCAATGCCGCGCGACTGCACCACCTGTGCCGCCGCCGCGATCCCCACCGTGGTCGGTGCAATCACGCCGACGAGGTCGGGGTAGTTGGCCAGCAGCGCCTCCATTTCGGTGGTCGACTTTTCCGGCTGGTCGTCGCCATAGACGGTGGCGACCAGTTTCATGTCCTTGTACTTGGCATCGTTCGCCAATGTGTCGACCATCGCGGCAATCCAGGTGTTCTGGTCAGGTGCCTCGGTGGTGGCGGACAAGATGGCAATCTCGCCCTTGTAGCCGATCATCGAGCCCATCAGTTCGACCTGGTTCGGGCCGGTTTTCGTGAAATCGACCGGCAGGATGGTCGCCGCCCGATGGCTTTCATTGCCGACCAGATCGCCGTTCACCGTGATCACCAGAATGCCCTTGGCCGTCGCATCATCCAGCACCTGGTTCAGGGCGTCCGGGCTGTTGGGCGCGATGCCGATCACGTTGACGCCGCGCTGGATCTGCGCCTCGATGATCGGTATCTGCGAGGTGGCCTCGGCGGTTGCCGGCGCCACGAATTCAAACTCGCACCCCTTGGCAGCGCAGGCGTCCTCAAAGCCGCCGGTGATGCTGTCAAAATAAGGGTTGCCGGTGTTCTTGCCGATATAGACGATCTTGATGGGGTCTTGCGCTATGGCCGCCGTGGACATTGCCAGGGTCAGGCCAAGGCCCAGAAACAGAGATTTTTTCACCTTTTTCCTCCAGTTGGGTGCCGGTTGCCCGGCGTTGCGCCCGCTACCTTTGGGTGCGGGAATAGATTGCGTTGGTGGCAATGATCGAAACGATCAGCAAGAGGCCCAGAACCGTAAGCTGAACCGCAGGCAACAGGTTGGCAACGGTCATGCCGGTGGCCACCACCACCAACAGCCAGGCGGCCAGAAAAGTGCCAAGGATGGTGCCGCGACCGCCGAAAATGTAGGTGCCGCCCAGCATCGCCATCAGCACCATCTGCAGCTCGCCACCCAGCCCCAGATCATAGCGTACTGACCCCAGCCGCGATGCTGTCAAAAGGCCGGCGACGGAACTGGCCAGCCCCATCGCCAGGAACAGGATCATCTTGATGCGCCGGGTGCGGATGCCGGCATGGCGGGCAGCCACTTCGTTGGTGCCGATCAGATAGATCTGGCGGCCAAAGACCGTTGTGCCCAACACAAGCCCCAGGACAATAGACAGTACGATGAACATGAACACGGTCGAGGGCATGCCCAGCACCGTCAGCTTGTTGATCCCGATGTACCATTCCGGCACCCGGATGGATTTGTCCCCCGCGATCACCTGCGCGACCCCGCGGTACAGGGTCAGCGTACCGATGGTGACGATGATCGACGGCAGTTGCAGCAGGATTACCATGACGCCGTTGATCAGGCCCATGATCAGACCTGACACCACGCCAATGCCGATGGCCAGCGGCATCGGCAGACCTGCTTGTTGCGCATAGGCGAACAGGCAGGCCGACAGGGCCATGTTGGAGGCCGGCGACAGATCGATCTCGCCGGCGATGATGACCATGGTCAGTACCAGCGCCACCATCGCAAATTCGGCCGACAGCGCAAAGCTGCCAAGGATGTAGCCGGCATCAAGGAAATAGGGCGACAGGGCGCTGGCGCCGAACAGGCTCAGGACCAACAGTATCAGGGTCATCGTTTCGGGCCGGAACAGCAGCACCTGCCAAGGTGGCCGGGCCGGCGCCGCCTCTCGCGACAGGACGGATGCGGGTTTTGCGGCTTGAATCATGCCACCGCCCTGCTGGAAAACCCTTTGATGCCCTGCTGGCGCACCGTTCGGTCGATCAGCAGCGCGACAAGGATCACCGCGCCGTAGATCGCATTCTGCGTCGTGCCCGGAATGCCCAGCAACGGCAAGGCGGCCGCCACGCACCCCAACAACAGCACGCCCAGCACAACCCCCAGGACCGATCCGCTGCCGCCGTTGATCGACACCCCGCCGATCACCACCGCCGCGATCACCTGAAACTCGAACCCCGTCCCGGTGTTGGAGGGATTAACAAAGCCCCAGCGACTGGCATACATGATGCCCGCCAGCCCCGACAAGGCACCCGACAAGGCGAACACCAACAGAGTCACCCCGGTCACATTGATGCCCCGCAATGGTGCCGCAACCGGGTTCGAGCCAAGTGCGAAAATCTGGCGGCCGACCTGCGTATGCGTCGCGAACAGATAGGCCAGCAAGGCGATCCCGAGGCTGATGAAGATGATCCAAGGAATGCCAAGGATCGGCGAGGTCTGCGACAATGCTTTCAACGCCGACGGCACAAATTGCCGGTCGATCTGCTTGGCGTCCGACACGATATAGGTCAGTCCGCGGTACAGGTTCAGCGTGCCCAGCGTCACGATGATCGCCGGCAGCCGGAACAGGGTCACCAGAATCCCGTTGATCAGCCCAAGCGCCGTACCCGTACCAATCGCCAGAACGAACCCCAGGGGCCACCAGATCTCGGGATAGAACTTGAACATCATGCCGGTCAGCATCGCCGAAAAGCCCAGCATCGAGCCGATGCTCAGATCGACATGCCGCGCCACGATGACCAGCATCTGCCCCATCGCGCCGATCATGATCAACGGCACCAGCAAAAGGATGATGCGCAGGCTGTTCAGGGTCAGAAATTGCGGCTTGATCAGCCCCACAACCAGACAGAACAGGACGATCATTACAAAGATGCCCGCCTCCCGGCGGATCAGCAGGGTGCGCAGCAATGTCATGCGGCAACCCCCGCGCGCGGCACGGCCGCCTGCATGATGGATTCCTGCGTGGCATCGCCGCGGTTCAGATTGGCGGTCAGCCGCCCCTCCGACATCACCAGAACCCGATCGCACAGCGCCAGCAGTTCAGGCAATTCCGACGAGATCAGCAAAATCGCGCAGCCGCCGACGGCCAGTGCGCCGATCATGTCGTAGAACTCGGCCTTGACGCCGATGTCGATGCCCCGCGTCGGTTCATCCAGGATCAGAACCTGCGGATCGGTCAGCAGCCAGCGCGCCAGAATGGCCTTTTGCTGGTTGCCGCCCGACAGTTCGCCAATCGGCTGGCGCAACGAGGCCAGCCGGATGCTCAGTTTGCGAACCGACGCCTCGGCCAGCGTTTTCTCGACCCCGCGCCGGATCACTCCCATCCGGGAAATCTTGCCCGGCACGGCGGCGGAAATGTTCTGTTCCACGCTCAGCGACCTGAATATCCCGGCGACGGCCCGATCCTCGGGCACAAAGGCTAGGCCGATGTCTATTGCCTGCGAAGGCTCGGCAATGCTGACGGCCCTGCCGCCCACCGAAACCAGACCCGAAGCCGCCGGGGCCACCCCGAACAGGGCGCGCGCCACATCGGTGCGGCCAGCCCCGACCAGCCCGCCAAGCCCGACAATCTCGCCCTTGCGAACCACAAAGCTGATGTCGCGAAACACGCCCGGCAAGGTCAGATTCTCGACCCTCAGGGCGACCTCTCCGATCTTGGTGCCTTTCTTGTGCATGTATTCCTTGAGCGGTCGCCCGATCATGTGGCGGATGATGTCGGCGTCGGTCAGGTTCCGGATTGTATCGGTGACCACCTTGTTGCCATCGCGAAACACCGTGACGCGGTCGCACAGCGCCCGAACCTCTTCCAGCCGGTGGCTGATGAAGATGATGGTCCGGCCCTCGTCGCGCAACCTGCGGGCAATGGCGAACAGGGTCTCGGTCTCTTTCGGGGTCAGGGGCGCCGTCGGTTCGTCCATGATGATCACGCGGCTGTTAGAGGCCAGCGCCCGCGCAATCTCAACCATCTGCTGATCGGCGATCGACAGGCCGCGCATCGGCCTGGTGACGTCGATCCTGACGCCCAGCAGGTCCATCATTGCGCGGGCATCCTGCGTCATCTTTGCCCACGGCACCCGCGCCAGCCAGCTGCCGTCATGGCGGCCCAGCACCAGATTCTCGGCCACGGACAGATCAGGAAATGAAATCGGTTCCTGGTGGATCAGCGTGATGCCCAGCTTTTGCGCCACAATCGGGCTGCTGACCTCAACGGTCGCCCCATTCAGGGTCAGGGACCCGCGCGTCGGCCGATAGACACCGGCAAGGATCTTGGCAAAGGTCGATTTCCCGGCCCCGTTCTCGCCAAGCAACGCATGGATTTCACCCGGCAGCAGATCAAGGTCGACATCGCGCAAAACCTCGATCGTCGCGAACGTCTTTGAGATACCTCTTGCGGAAATTACCGGCTTGTCGGAGTCGGCAATCATGTCGGCTGACCCAAAGGCACCGGCGCGTCGGCATCGATCAGGTTTTGTGCCTTGAGATCGCGCCAGAAAGCCTGCGGGATCGGCGCGCGGACCGAGGCCAGATTCTGCGTCACTTCGCCGGGCCTGACCGCGCCCGGGATCACGGATGCCACAATGGGATGGGCCAGCACGAACTGCAGCGCCGCTGCCGGCAGCGCCACCTTGTGTGCTGCGCAGACCGCTTCCAGGCCGCGCACCTTGGCCTGCACCTCGGGCGAAGCCTGGCCATAGGCGTAATGTGCGGGTCCCGCCGACCCTGTCACCAGGATGCCCGACGCAAACGGTGCGCCAATGATGGCCGAGATGCCGCGCTTTTGCAGGGCCGCCATTCCGCGGTGCAGGCTTGTCTGGTCCAGCAGCGTATAGGGCATCGCGACCAGACAGAAATCGACATCGACACGTGATGCCACCTGCTCCAGTGCCTCGTTATTGTTTATCCCCATGCCGAAAGCCTTGATATCGCCCGACTTCTTCAACTCGACAAGCGCCTTGATGCCCGAGTCATAAAGCTGGCGCTCGTAGATCGACTGTTTGTCGCCGTGGAACCCCGCGTCAAGATCGTGAATCACCAACGCGTCAACGGTATCAAGCGCCAGGCGCTGCAGAGCCTGCTGATAAGACTGCATGATACCGTCATGACTGTAGTCAAATCGCACTTCAAAATTCAATCCGCCAGCCCATGGCGCTCGGTCGAAATGCGCCGGATCGCTGGGCCGATGCAGCGTGCGCCCGACCTTTGTGGTGATCTGAAATTGCCCGCGCGGCTTGGCCCGCAGGAACGCACCCAGACGATGTTCGGACAGGCCACGGCCATACCAGGGGGCGGTGTCGTAATAGCGGACCCCGGCATCCCAAGCCGCGTCAAGCGTTGCTTGCGACTGCGCCTCGGGTACCGCTGCATAAAGCTCGCCCAGATGGGCGGCCCCAAAGCCGAATTCCGGCAGTTCAAGCGAGGTCGCCCCGACACGACGGCGAGGCAGGAGCGAGATCGTCACTGGAAAGCCCTCCCCCTGAAAGGCGCGGCCGACTTTTCGACGGTCATGGCACAAGCTGTCAGACAAAAATTAGTTTGACAAGATGCAATTATTTGTTTGACAAATTTCCAGATACGTCGAACTTGCGGACGTCCGGGTGGGTGCAAATGTGCCTTTTCTCCGCAGACGGGTTGCCGCGCAGATTGGATGAATTGCCGTGCAAGCTGGTATTCGTGGAACTTATCCGATGCTCTACGCCTTTTTCGGCGCAGACGGTCAGGTTCTGCGGGAGCCTTTCATTCGCCAGATCGAAGCCGCCATCGCTGTCGGCGCGTCCGGCGTGGCCGTTCTTGGCCTGGCCACGGAGGTCGGCAAGCTCAGCCGCGAAGAACAACGCCGAATCGTCGGTTGGGTGTCGAAAGACCTGCGGGACCGCCTGCCGCTTTCCGTCACGGTTGCCGACGGCAATGTCGCGGACATGATTGACAGCGCCCGCTTTGCCGTTGGTACGGGGGCCAGTTGGGTGATCTTGCAGCCGCCGCGCCCGCCGATCAGCGGCGAACAGCTGGTGACCTATTTCGGCGCGATTGCCGATGCCGTCGACTGCCCCATCGCCATTCAGAACGCGCCCGATTTCCTGGGCGTTGGACTGACCGCCTCCGAACTTGCTGCCCTGCACGCCAAACACGCCAATGTCTGTGTGGTCAAAGCCGAAAGCAGTGCCGTCGCCGTCGCCGGCCTGATTGAAAAGCTGGGACCGGACATTGCGGTTTTCAACGGTCGTGCCGGGCTCGAGTTGACCGACAATTTTCGCGCCGGCGTGTCCGGCATGATCCCCGGAATGGACACCATCGACCTGCAGGTTGCGGTGGAAAAGGCGATGCGCGCCGGCGATGAAGTATTGGCCGAGGCGCTGTACCGCCGCATGCTGCCCGCTGTCGCCTTCGCAATGCAGGGGCTCGGTCATCTGGTGCTGTACGGCAAGTTCATCGCCGCCCTGCGCCTTGGGCTGGAGCCGAGCGCGCAGCGCAATCCATCCGAAATACCTTCCCGGCATGGGCTGGACTGGGCGCGGCGCCTGGCCAGCGACCTCGGCAAGCTGCCAATCTGACCGGAGAGACGCCATGACCCGCATCACCGACGTTCGCACGACGATCTACGAATGGGTCGGCCCGGTTGCACAAATGCCGCCGCATTTCTGCACCACGGCCAGCGATCTGGTGTCGGACGTGACCGGCTCGATCTCTGGCTTCCGGTTTCTGGGCTGGCTGGTGCTCGAGATTGAATGCGACGACGGCACCATCGGCATCGGCAACGCGGCCCTGGCACCACATGCGACCAAGGCCACGATCGACACCTACCTGAAACCGCTTCTGATCGGCACCGATCCGATGGATAGCGAATATATCTGGCAGTCGATGTATCGCCGCACCCTGCCCTTTGGCCGCAAGGGCATTGGCATGGTCGCGATCAGCGCGGTTGATCTGGCGATCTGGGATGCCAAGGGCAAGATCCTGAACCAACCGGTTTTCAAGCTGCTGGGCGGCCGCACCAAATCCAGGATCGAGGTCTATGCCAGCCGGCTGTATTCACAACCCCTCGATACACTCTTCGCTGAAGCGAAAAGCTATGCCGATCAGGGGTTCAAGTCGGTCAAGCTCCGGTTTGGCTGGGGGCCGAAGGATGGTCTGGCGGGCCTGCATAGGAACGTCGATCTGGTTCGCACCACCCGCAAAGCGGTCGGCGACGCCGTTGACATCATGGCCGACGCCTACATGGGCTGGAACATCGAATACGCCAAGCGGATGCTGCGAATGCTGGCACCGTTTAACATGCGCTGGGTCGAAGAGCCGGTGATATCGGACGATCTGAACGGCTATGCCGAACTGAAGGCAATGAACCTTGTGTCGATTTCGGGGGGCGAACATGAGTACACGCTGGCTGGTTTCCGGCAAGCGCTCGACCTCAAGGCGTTCGACATCGTCCAGTATGACGTGAACCGCGTGGGCGGCATCACCGCGGCCAAGAAGATCGCCGATCTGTGCGAAGCCTATGACGTGCTGGTGATCCCGCACGCCGGGCAAATGCACAACTACCACGTCACCATGTCCAGCTACGGCGCGCCTATTTCGGAATATTTTCCGAAGGTGCCGGTCGAGGTCGGCAACGAGTTGTTCTGGTATATTTTCGACGGCGAACCGGTGGCAGAGAACGGCCATATCAATCTGTCCGACGACAAGCCCGGCTTTGGCCTGACGCTGAAGTCGCCCGACAGCAACTTCAAACTGACCCGCTGAGGCCGCCAATGCCGGATTTCCCCATCATCGACACGCACCTTCACGTCTGGGACCAGACTCGGCTGAAGTATTCGGCCTTTGACGGCCACCCGCTTTTCGGCCACCCTTATCACGTCGAGGATTACCAGCGCGACTGCGGTGATCTGGACATCGAGGCCATGGTCTTTCTGGAATGCTATGCCGATTTCTGGGACGGTGGCGGACAGTACATCGAAGAGATCGAGTTCGTCGAGGACGAAGCCCGACGCGATCCCCGCATCAAGGGGTTCGTGGCGATGGCACCGCTGGAATGGGGCAAGAAGGCGCTGCCGATCCTGACCCGGATGCGCGACCAGCATCCGGCCGTCAAAGGCATCCGCCGTATTGTGGAGTTTGACGCAAATCCCCGGGCCCTGACCCTGAGCGACAGCTTTATCGAAGGCGTCAACCTGCTCGACCGCTTCGGCTGGAGCTTCGATATCAACGTGCACTACACCCAGATGGACATCGTCCGCGAATTTGTTCCGCGCGTGCCCTCGGTTCCGCTGATTCTAGACCATTGCGGCAAACCCGGCATCCGACAGGGTGCCCTGACGCAATACCGCGACGATGTGCGGGTGCTGGCCAGGCACAAGAACCTGTGGATCAAACTGTCTGACCTGCCCGTCACCGCCGACTTGACCAACTGGACCGAGGCCGACCTGCGCCCCTACATCGAGGCGACGCTTGACGCCTTTGGGCTTGACCGCGTCATTTTTGCCGGCGACTACCCGATTTGCCTGGCAGCGACGACGATGACACAATGGGTAGAGGTCCTCGACCGTGCCTTCAGCGATCTTGGCCTGAGCCAGTCCGACACGAAGAAAATTTACCGCGACAATGCCAACAGCTTCTACCGGTTGGGTCTGTAAGGATGCACCCGTGACCGTCCGCCCGCCAGACGCAATGCCCGGCACCGACGAACCCGCCTCGGATGCCATTTCCGAGCTGGTCGAGGCGGAACGGCGGCCCAACCCCAAGTCCGACCCGGGCGGGCCGGCACAATCGCGCCGTCCCATCTCCGAACAGGTCGCCAACCGCTTTCTGGCGATGATCAAATCGGGCAACCTGCGGGCCGGTGACCGGCTGCCGACCGAGCAGCAAATGACGATCGCCTTTGGAATCTCCCGCCCGCCACTGCGCGAGGCGCTCAAGGCGCTGACGCTGATGGGGGTGCTGGAAAGCCGTCAGGGTGGCCGCTACATGGTGACGGACCTGTCGTGGTCGCGGTTGGTGGCCCCGTTCAACGCGATGCTCAGCGTCAGCGACTATGACGTGGATGAGCATTTCGAGGCCCGGGCCATTGTCGATCTGGAAATCATGCGGCTGGCGGCGGTCCGCGCGACGGCGGGCCAGCGTAAGGCGATCATGCGCCACGCGGTCGACGGCCACGCCTTTCACAATGATCCCGTCGCCTTCCGGCTGCTGGATATCGAATTCCATCAGTCGCTGAACGACGCCTCCGGCAACCGCCTGCTCGCGTCGCTGGCCGAAGGGCTTTACGACATCGCCCTTGATGTGCGCCGCGTTGCCAGCACGGTTCCCGGCACCATCGAAAAAAGCGTCAACCAGCATATCGCAATCGCCGACGCCGTGCTGGCAGGCGATGCCGACGCGGCCGCCGAAGCCGGTCGCCGGCATCTGGAACATGTCCGCGATACCACCATCGCGGCGATGGCCAGCGCCGATCCACGACCCAAGGAATGATGCAATGCCCCAACAGATCGCCTTTCGCATGAACCTGTTTCCCGGACGCGCCGCCGAATACCGCAAACGCCATGACGAGATTTTTCCCGAATTGGCTCAGGCCCTGATGGATGCGGGCGTGTCGGACTATTCGATCTGGTTTGACCCCGAAGCCAACCATCTGTTCGGCATCCTGACCCGCAGTGACGACCACACGATGGACGCGCTGCCCGATGCCGCAATCGTGAAACGCTGGTGGGCGCACATGGCCGACATCATGGCGACGGATGCCGACAATGTGCCGGTGCAAATCCCGCTCAAGCGCGTGTTTTACCTGCCGTGAGCACAGCATTCCTCATCAAGGAAGTGCGGGTCTACACTCTGGCACCGACGCCCAGCGCCGGGACCTATTTCAAACCCGGCGAGGCCAGGCACTGGCTGGTCGACAGTCTGATCTCGAACCCGATGTCGGGCCATCCCAGATACCGCGACAAGCGATCCAGCTGGGGGATTGGCGTGCTGGGGTCGCTGGTGGTCGAGATCGAGACCCAGGACGGCACCGTCGGCGTCGCTGCCGGCACCGGCGGGCCGCCAGCGGCCTGGCTGGTGCGTCACCACTTCGCCCGCTTTCTGGTGGGCCAGGATGCACGCAACATCAACCAGATATGGGATCAGCTTTACCGCGCTTCGCTGCCGTACGGGCGCAAGGGCCTACCCGTCATGGCGATCAGCGCCGTGGATCTGGCGCTTTGGGACCTCGTCGGCAAGGTGCGCCGCGAGCCGGTCTACAACCTGATCGGCGGCAAATCCCGCGACGAAATCAGCTTCTACTGCACCGGCCCGGATGCTGCCGCGATCAAGTCCCTTGGCTTCTGGGGTGCCAAGGTCCCGCTGCCCGAGGGTCCGCATGACGGCGAAGCCGGCCTGAAACGCAACGTTGCCTTCCTTGCCGCGCAGCGCGCAAGCATTGGCCCAGACTTCCCCCTGATGGTCGATTGCTACATGTCGCTGGAGGTGCCCTACGCCATTCGCCTGGCCGAAGCCTGCAAACCCCTCGACATCTACTGGTGGGAAGAGGCGCTTTCGCCCGAGGATGTCGAAGGCTACCGCCAGATCAAACAAGCGCACCCCACGCTGAAATGGACCACTGGTGAGCATGAATATACCCGCTACGGGTTTCGTCGGCTGATCGAAGAGCGGACGCTGGATATCGTGCAACCCGACGTGATGTGGGTCGGCGGATTGACCGAGTTGCTGCGCATCGCCGCCCACGCCTCGGCCTATGATCTGCCCGTGGTGCCGCACGGCTCCGGCCCGTATTCGTATCACTTCATCGCCAGTCAGACCGGCCCGGCGTTCTGCGAATATGTCGCGGCCAGTCCCGACGGCCATTCGATCGAGCCGGTGTTCGGCGCGCTTTTTGTCGGCGAGCAAATGCCGCAAAACGGAAAACTCCGCCTCGGCGACGCGCCCGGCTTCGGCATGGACCTCGCGGACCGAACGATGCTTGTCGCTCTGCAATAGCCCGCGCTCGGTGGTGCGGTCGGCCCGTTGGCGGTGGCGCGCACAAAATGCAGCAGGCGCCCCGGAAAGGCCCGGGGCGCCTGGATTTGTGGAGCGGCGTCCTAAAGGAACAGGGCGCTGATCTGGTCCGAACTCATGGCCCCCAGTTGCGCCGTGGTGAACGCCTCGACCTGACTGGACGACAGGGCCACAATGTCCGCCGTTTCCATCGCGGCGATCTGGGCCGTAGTCATCAGGGCCAGTTGCGCCGTGCCCCAACCAGCCATCTGTGCCGTCGAAAGCGATACCACGGCAGCGGTCGTCAGCGCCGTGATCTGGGTAGACCCGAGTGCGCCGATCTGACTGGTGGTCAGGCTCGACACTTGCGCGGTCGTCAGATTGGCCACTTGCGCCACCGTCAGGGCGGTCAGTTGCGATGCAGTCAGACCACGAATGGCCGACGTGTTGACAACGGACAGATCGGCCGTCTCCATCACCGCGATCTGCGCCGTGCCGATGGCGCCGAGTTGCGCCGACGACAGCGCCGCCGCCTGGGCGGTGGTGAAGGCCACCA
>JANNRR010000075.1:0-3836 GCA_031401675.1 Paracoccaceae bacterium | reverse complement strand
CGCCGTCGACAGCCCGGCGACCTGACCGGTGGTCAGCGCCACCGTCTGCGCCGTGCTGAGCGCCACCATCTGGCCCGAGGTCAGACCCTTCATCACAAGCGGATTGAGTGCTGCGAGGTCCGCCGTCTCCATCGCCACAATCTGGGCAGTGCCGATAGCTCCAAGCTGCTGCGAGGAAAGGGCAGCTGCCTGCGCCGTGGTGAACGCCACCATGTCGGCGGTTTCCAACCCGATGAGGCCTAAAGTGGAGAATGCCGGGATTTGCGAGGTAGTAAAGGCCGCCATCTGCGCCGTGGTCAGCGCCGCAACCTGACTGGACATCAGGGCTGCCACCTGCAGTTGCCGCAACACAACGACCTGTGCCGTTGTCAGGGCGGCAATCTGTGCCGTCGTCATCGACTGGATGTCGCGGGTCGACAGGGCCACGATTGCGGCAGTGCTCAGCGCCTGAATCTGGGCGGTGGTCAGGGAAGAGATGATCGGCATTTTGGGCTCCGTATCCGGTTAGGGGCAGGACCGACGCGTTCGACGGCTGCGAGGTTGCGCTTGGCCCCTTCTGGACCAGAGTCTTGAGCCGGACGCTCGCACGCGGACCTTATGAAAGCGTGAACTCCGGACCGGAGGCACCGGGGCATCGCCGACGGGGCATGAAGAAACTGGGCACAGATTTAAGCGAATGCACGGTGCTGCCGGGCCAAGCCGCTACGTTCGCCGGCAGCCGGGCAAGGATTTTGCGCCGAGCCGCAGCTTTGTTCACCTGCCATTCACCATTGTTCCCTGATGTTCGGGGCAACCACCCAGCGAGGAGAGACGGATGACCCTGGCCTTTCGCATGCCCTTTGCCCTGCCCGCCGATAACGACGATCTGACTGCCATCCTGCGCCAGGAAGGCGGGATCAGCGCGGTGGCGGCGGCCGGGCGGGCGCATCTGGCGCGGGCGGCCGCAGCGCTTGATCTGGCCGGACTGGTCGGGCTGGCGGAACAGGCAGGCCCGGCAGATGTACCGGTCCTGTACCAGTTCTGGCTGGCGGTGCATGGGCAGGAGGCGCAGGCCTGTGGCGCATGGTTCAACCTTGGCGTGGCGCGGATGCGGCTGGGCGATGCCGCCGGGGCCGCCGATGCCTACCGGGCCGCGCTGCGGCTGCGGCCCGACCTGTCGGAGGCGGCGATCAACCTTGGCTCGGCGCTGGAGGCGCTTGGCCAGCCGGAGGCGGCGATGGCGGTCTGGCGCATGGCCCTGCCCGGCCGCGACCAGCGCCGGACCCTGCACAATCAGCTGGGCCGCGTGCTGGAAGAACAGGGTCGGCTGGGAGCGGCAGCCGAAGAACTGCGGGCATCGTTGCTGATCACCCCGGATCAGCCGGATGTGCAGCAGCACCTTGTCCACATGCGCCAGCGGATGACGCGGTGGCCACCCGCCGGGCTGGAGGTGCCGGGGCTGAGTGATGCCCTATCGGCTCTGCATTGCGGCCCGCTGGCGGCGCTGGCGCTGTTCGACGATCCGGCGCAACAGGCGGCGGTGGCGGCCGACTGGATCTCGCGCAAGGTTGCACCGGTCGGCGCGCGGCTTGCGCCCGCCACTGGCTACCGGCACGACCGGATCAGACTTGGCTATCTGTCATCCGATTTCTGTCGCCATGCCATGAGCTTTCTGATTGCCGAATTGCTGGAGCGGCATGACCGGAACGAGTTCGAGGTATTCGGCTATTGCGCCTCGCCCGAGGATGGCAGCGACATCCGGGCACGGGTGATCGCGGCGCTGGACTATCACGTCCCGATCTGCGCAATGAGCGATGCCGACGCCGCTGCACGGATCCGGGCGGACGAGATCGATATCCTGATCGACCTGAACGGGCTGACCAAGGGCGGGCGGATCGGCGTCCTCCGCTGGAGACCGGCCCCGGTTCAGGTGACCTATCTGGGCTACATCGGCCCGGTGCCGTTGCCGGAACTCGACTATCTTCTATGCGACGCGGTGACGGTGCCACCAGAGGCCGAGGCGCTTTATCAGCCCCGACCCTTGCGGATCGAGGGCTGCTATCAGGCCAATGACAGCCGCAAGCCCGATCTGCCAGCCGTCAGTCGCGCTGGCGAAGGATTGCCGGATACGGGCTTCGTGTTCTGCTGCGCGTCGCACCATTACAAGATCACCGCTGCGATGTTCGCCGCCTGGTGCCGGATAGTCGGGTCGGTCCCGGGCGCGGTGCTTTGGCTTGTCGACGACAATCCCGAAAGCCGGTTGGCGCTGACCGAGCGCTGGCAGGCGGCCGGTCTGTCGACATCGCAGTTGATCTTTGCGCTGCGGGTCGATCCGGACCGCTATCGGGCGCGGCTGGCACTGGCCGATCTGTTCCTCGACACCTCGCCCTACAATGCCGGTACCATTGCGTCGGATGCCCTGCGGATGGGGCTGCCGCTGTTGACCGTGCTGGGCCAGGCCTTTTCGGCGCGCATGGCTGCCAGCTTGCTGACAGCCGTCGGACAACCGGACTGCATCGCCAACGACATCCCCGATTACGTCGCCCGCGCCGTTGCGATTGGCCGGAACCCGGACCGGCACGCGGCGCTGAAGGCGCATCTTGCCGGCGACGCCTGGGGGCGGACGCTTGGCGACTGCGCCGGCTTTGCCAGGCGGATGGAAAAGGCGCTGCGACAGATACGATTGCAGCCGGAAGAGGTGTCGGGGCCGGTCTGACGACGGGGCGGGCCACAGGCCGGGGGCGGGCCAAAGGCTTGTGGCTGTCGTCAGGGGCCGCGTCGACCGGGTCCCATATCCCGGCGCGGCAAGGGTGGCGGTTGCCTGATGCTTCGGCTGCCGGTTCGGCCGGACCTCACCGGTCGGTGTCGGGCATCGCGATGCACAGCGCCGGCGCTGCCGGGGCTGGTGAACCAGCGGTAATGCTGCGTGCGTCTCTTGCCTGTCCGGAAAAACCGGATGCCGGCGCTGACCCCCGGTACCGGTAAACTCGCAAAGTTGGTGCAGGTCGGGCGATTCAGCCGTCGCTGGTCCCGGCCGGACTCTGTATCCTGACCGACCTGATTTCAATCAATTCGGGCCGCGCCTGTCTTGTCTGTTTGGAATGGCGTGGCTCGGGAACTGGTGGCGCCTCCGTCGCCTGCCTTGGATCCGAGCCCGAGCGCAAAGCGGGCCGCCACCTCCTGTCCAAGGGGCCTGAACAGTTGCATGTGCCTTGGTGGAAGCTCTGCGCACGAAAACTTGGGGCGGGTGGAAGGCGATCAGGAACCCTGCAGCGCAGGGTTTCTGCCCGGAAAGACCGCCCCGTGAACCGGCTTTGGGATGACACAAGTTTACATCGGAATCGATATTTCTGGGGATCGGCTTGACGTGTTCGATCCGCGCGTCGGGCCCGGCACGGCACGTGCCAACTTGGTGACGGGGATAGGGACCCTGTTCGCGGCAAGTGCACCGGCGGATGTCCTGGTTTTCGAGGCCGGGGCGAATTGAAGCGAAATGAGATCAGGCAGAATCGTCCTCCTGCTTCATCAGGGCCGGTGGGGGTTTTGCACCCCCCGCGTCCACCGGTACTCGGACCGGTGGCGCACCGGCGGACGCACCCCGCAGGATATTTGAGCCAAAGTGAAGCGAAATTTGAATCAAATTGTGTGGAGCGGGTCTGGTGCGGGGGTTCCACCAATCCCCATCCCGCTTGTCTTATGCTGACCCGCCCTTTTCGGCGAAGAA
Organism: Paracoccaceae bacterium; assembly: GCA_031401675.1. Lineage (GTDB taxonomy): Bacteria > Pseudomonadota > Alphaproteobacteria > Rhodobacterales > Rhodobacteraceae > JANNRR01. The sequence continues at coordinate 133 of JANNRR010000075.1, read as the reverse complement.
GGGGTGCTGTCGGCGGTCACAGCCCGCCGACAGCGGGAGGGGATGGATCGTCATCACGCTGGCGTTTTGGGTGCCGAGCTAGAGTTTGATCGCCCCTCTCTTTTCCAACTGGCCCGAACGGATACCTGGGTGT
>JANNRR010000074.1:0-10588 GCA_031401675.1 Paracoccaceae bacterium | reverse complement strand
AGGATTTTCCGTACTGGCTCCTCCTCGTGACCGGGGTGGGGCTGTATATGTTCTGGCAGGTGGTGGCCGACGCGCTTTATGCGCAGGTACTGCGCACGCTGGTCAAGGGGATCGGCATCACGGTGTTCGTGGCGCTGGTCGCCTATGGCATGGCCTGTGTGGCCGGGCTGTTGCTGGCGCTGGCGGGGCGGTCGCGGTTCATCGTGGTGCGACAACTGGCGCGGCTGTACGTCGAGATCGTGCGGGGGGTACCGATCATCGTGCTGCTGCTGTACGTGGCGTTCGCTCTGGCACCGGCGATGGTGAACGCATGGAACTGGGTCGCGGAGCCGTTGGGGCTAGGGAAGATGACGACCCGGGATTTTCCGCTGCTGTGGCGGGCGGTGATCGCGCTGACGGTGGCCTATTCGGCGTTTCTGGCCGAGATTTTCCGGGCCGGGCTCGATTCCGTCGACATTGGCCAGATCGAGGCGGCGGAAGCGCTGGGGCTGAACAGCTGGCAGCGGTTCCGCCATGTGGTGTTTCCGCAGGCGTTCCGGACCGTGCTGCCGCCGCTGGGCAACGATTTCGTGGCGATGGTCAAGGACAGCAGTCTGGTGTCGGTGCTGGGGGTGACGGATATCACGCAACTGGGCAAGGTGACGGCGGCGGGGAATTTCCGCTATTTCGAGACCTACAACGTGGTGGCGCTGATCTATCTGGCGATGACCATCACGCTGTCGCTGGGGCTGCGGCGGCTGGAAAAGCGGATGCGGCAGCAGCAGGGATAGGGGGCGCTGCCCCCTCGGCCTCTGGCCTCACCCCCGGGATATTTTCCGAACAAAGAAGGCGGAAGCGCCGGTACTGGCATTCGCGCCGGGACCGGCCTAGGGTCCCGGGAAAAGGAGATAGACATGACCAATCCGCTGCTGATGCGTTGGGAAACGCTATTCGAGCTGCCGCCGTTCGCGGCGATCCGGGACGCGGATTTCATGCCGGCGTTCGAGGCGGGGCTGGCGGCTGGGCGGGCAGCGGTGGCGGCGATTGCAGCGGACCCGGCGCTGCCGACGTTCGACAATACCATCGGGGCGCTGGAGGCGGCGGACCGGGTTCTGGACCGGGTTTCGGGCGTGTTCTACAATCTGGCGGGGTCGGACAGCAATCCGGCGCGCGAGGCTTTGCAGCGTGAACTGGCCCCGTTGATGAGTGCCTATGCGTCGGAGGTGACCAACAACCGGGCGCTGTTCGCGCGGATCGAGGCGTTGTGGCAAGGGCGGGAGGGGTTGGGGCTGGGCGGCGAACAGCTGCGGGTGCTGACGCTGTACCGGCGGATGTTCGTGCGGGCCGGGGCGATGCTGGACGATGCCTCCGGTGCGCGGCTGACGGCGGTGAAATCGCGGCTGGCGGTGCTGGGGACCGCGTTCACCCAGAACCTGCTGGCCGACGAGCGCGGCTGGTTCATGGAACTGGCGGCGGACGATCTGGAGGGCTTGCCCGAGTTCGTCGTGGCGACGGCGCGGGAGGCGGCGGCAGAGCGCGGGCTGGACGGGCATGTGGTGACGCTGAACCGGTCGCTGATCGTGCCGTTCCTGCAGTTCTCATCGCGGCGCGACCTGCGCGAGCGGGCCTATGTGGCCTGGGGGCTGCGGGGTGAGAACGGCGGCGAGACTGACAACCGGGGGATTGCGGCTGAGACGCTGGCGTTGCGCGACGAGCGGGCGAGGCTGCTGGGCTACGCCAGCTTTGCCGCGTTCAAGCTGGAGACCGAGATGGCAAAGACGCCGGAGGCGGTGGCGGCGTTGCTGTTGCGGGTCTGGGCACCGGCCCGGGCCAAGGCGGAAACCGACGCGGTGGTGCTTACGGCGATGATGCTTGCAGACGGGGTGAACGGCGATCTGGAGCCGTGGGACTGGCGCTACTATTCCGAACAGCGCCGGCGGGCCGAGCATGATCTGGATGAGGCGGCGCTGAAGCCGTATTTCCAGCTGGATGCGATGATTGCGGCGGCGTTCGACTGTGCCGGCAAGCTGTTCGGGCTGGAGTTCCGGGCGCTGGAGGTGGCGCTGTATCATCCCGATGCCCGGGCCTGGGAGGTGACGCGGGGCGGGCGGCACATGGCGGTGTTCATCGGCGACTGGTTCGCGCGCGGCTCGAAACGCTCGGGCGCCTGGTGTTCGACGATGCGCGACCAGCGCAAGGAAGGCGGCGAGGTCCGTCCGATCGTGATCAACATCTGCAACTTTGCCAAGGGCGACCCGGCCCTGCTCAGCTATGACGACGCACGGACGCTGTTCCACGAGTTCGGCCATGCGCTGCATCAGATGCTGTCGGATGTGCGCTATGGTTTCATCTCCGGCACCTCGGTGGCGCGCGATTTCGTCGAACTGCCGAGCCAGTTGTACGAGCACTGGCTGGAGGTGCCGCAGGTGCTGGCGACGCACGCCCGCCACGCGGTGACCGGTGCGCCGATGCCGCAGGCGATGCTGGACCGGCTGCTGGCGGCGCAGACCTATGACATGGGTTTTGCAACGGTGGAATATGTCGCATCGGCGCTGGTCGATCTGGCGTTTCATCAGGGCGGGGCAGTGGCAGACCCGATGGCCAGGCAGGCCGAGGTGCTGGCCGGGCTGGGGATGCCGCGCGCCATCCGGATGCGGCATGCGACGCCGCATTTCGCGCATGTGTTTGCCGGGGACGGCTATTCCAGCGGCTATTACAGTTACATGTGGTCGGAGGTGATGGACGCCGACGCCTTTGCCGCCTTTGAGGAGGCGGGCGACCCGTTCGATGCCGGTGTGGCGGGGCGGCTGGAGCGGTTCATCCTGGCGGCTGGCGGATCACAGGACGCCGAGGCGCTCTACACCCTGTTCCGCGGCCGGATGCCGGGGGTAGAGGCGCTGCTGAAGGGCCGCGGGCTGCTGGATGTTGCGTGATCCACGCGGTTTCTTCTTGGCTTCGAGCAGGGTGACTTTTGGTGGAAACATTGAAAGGATAGTTGCCCGCAGCCCGCATGATTTGAGCAGCTGACCGGGATTGGTCCAGGGCGCTATCATTCTGTTTTTCTTGTCGGATTTGATTTCAATCAAATCAGACCGCGCCTGCCTGCCCCTTGGCAGGCGCGTAGCGTGCGCCAGCCCAAGCAGGCGCGGTCTGATTTCCCGATCACACCACCAAGCCCAACCGCCCTTGCCCTTCGCTTACGCTCTCGGGCAACGGGCCGGGCGTCCGTCCACTGGACGGCCGCCTGATCGGCCCGGGCGCACCACTTCGAACGGCGGAGCGGGTGGCGAGGGTAAAGACGATTCCACCAGGACTCACGCGCCGCCTAACTTCCCCCGCCGGAGGCTCTGTTTTCGGACCCGGACGCGACAGTGTCCTGGCGCGCCACGTCCTTGTGGATGATCACGTCGGTCTGCGGGTACTCTGCAAGGATGGCGCGGCGCAGGGCGGCACCGATCGCGTGGGCGTCGTGCAGGCTCTGGCTGCCGTCGAGCTCGATATGCAGGTTGACGAAGATCCGGCTGCCGGCGGTGCGGGTTTTCAGGTCGTGAAAGCCGTGCACGCCGGGCCAGCGGGCGGCCAGCGCGGCGATGCCCGCGATCACCGCCGGATCGGCACGGCGGTCCATCAGCGCGTCCCAGGCCGAGCGGCCGATGCGCAGGGCACCAAGCGTCAGCATGGCGGCGGCGCCGAGGGCGACGACCGAATCGATCTGGCCCATGCCATAGCGGGCTGAAGCCCACAACGAAATCACCGCCCCGACATTGGGCAGAAGGTCGCCCATGTAGTGCAGGCTGTCGGCGCGGACCACCCGGTTGCCGGTGCGCCGCGCCACCCGCTGCTGCCAGAACACCAGCGCGAAGGTCAGGGCGATCGACACCAGCATCACTGCGATGCCTTGGGTCTGGGCGGTCGGCAGCGCCGGGTTCGGTTCGAGCAGGCGGGAACCGGCGGCAACCGCGATAACCCCGGCAGAGATCAGGATGAACATCGCCTGGCCGAGCGCAGTCAGGTCTTCGACCGAGGAATGACCGAAGGCGTGATCGTCGTCGGGCGGGCGGGCGGCATACAGGATCGCCATCAGGCCGCCCAGCGACACCATCAGGTCCATCGCCGAATCCGCCAGCGAGGCCGCGACCGACAGCGCCCCGGTCTCGCCCAGTGCCCAGAGCTTCAGGACTACAAGCGTCAGGGCGACCAGAACCGAGGCCAGCCCGGCGGACAGGTTCAGCCGGTTGGGAAGGCGGACGGACATCGGTTTACCCGGGCGAAGGACCAGCCCCGGCAGGGGGCAACGGACGGCTCTGCTTTGTCATATGGCATCGGCGGGGTCTGCCGCAATCGCCGTTGCCGGGTCAGTCCAGCACCTCTTGCGGTCCGACGCCCCAGACGGCGGATTTCGGGGCCCAGCCCTTTTCGCCGCCGGCGGAAATGCGGCACCAGTCGGGCAGGCATTCGGTGATGCGGCCGACGACGCCGGATTCGACATAGGCCGTTACGCCGCCGTGGTCGTCCGGGCTGGACAGGAGCGGCAGCATGTCCTGCTGGATCACCACGGTGCGCACGCCCGACAGCAGGGTATAATGCACCCAGCCGCCGGCGCCGTCCTTGTCTTGCACCAGCCGCCAGTTCTCGAACTCGGCGGTCAGTGCCAGCGGCATGTCGCGGCGGGTGAACACCCAGTCGATCCGGTGGGTCAGGCTGGGGCCGCGGCGGGCATTGCCCTCGGACCCTTTCAGCGAGACAAAGCGCGGCAGCGGCAGGTTGGTCACTGCACCCCGGACCGGATCGGCGGCAGTGTCGGTCTGCTGGGCGGCACTGATGCCGGCGCAGGCGGCAAAGCCCACGGCAATTGCCGCGATAACCAGTTGTTTCATCGATCCCTGCCTGTCCCGCCGGCATCAAGCCCGTACTATGGGCCCGTGCGTTCCGGCTTTCTGTCCTGCCCGATTTGCCAGAGCTTGTCGCCCGCCCTGCTATCGTTCAGTCTGGCAGCAAGTGGGTGTGTTGGGAAGAGCCGGGAGGAACCTTATGCCAGCAGAGCGGCTGAGTGTTGTCGTGACGCGACGGTTGCCGCAGGCGGTCGAGACCCGGTTGACGGAATTGTTCAACGTCAGCCTGCGCGATCCCGACACGCCGATGCGCCGGGAGGAGCTGGCCGAGGCGATGGCAACGGCGGATGTGCTGGTGCCGACCATCACCGACCAGATCGACGCCGGGCTGATCGCGCAGGCCGGGCCGCGGCTGAAGCTGATCGCCAACTATGGATCCGGGGTGGATCATATCGACGTGGCGACAGCGCGGAGCCGGGGTATTCTGGTGTCCAACACCCCCGGCGTGGTGACCGAGGATACCGCCGACATGGCGATGGCGCTGATTCTGGCGGTGACGCGGCGCATTCCGGAGGGGCTGGCGGTGATGCAGGCCGGCGACTGGGCCGGGTGGTCGCCAATGGCGCTCTTGGGCGGGCGGATCGGCGGGCGGCGGCTGGGCATCCTGGGGATGGGGCGGATCGGCCAGGCGGTGGCGCGGCGGGCACGGGCGTTCGGCATGCAGATTCATTACCACAACCGCAAGCGGCTGCGGCCCGAGGTCGAGGCGGAGCTGGAGGCGGTGTGGTGGGAGAGCCTTGACCAGATGGTCAGCCGGATCGACATCCTGTCGGTCAACTGCCCGCACACGCCGTCGACCTTTCATCTGATCAACGCGCGGCGGCTGAAGCTGATGAAACCTTCGGCGGTGATCGTGAACACTTCGCGCGGCGAGGTGGTGGACGAGAATGCGCTGACGCGGATGTTGCGGGCCGGCGAGATTGCCGGGGCCGGGTTGGACGTGTTCGAGCGCGGCAAGGAGATCAATCCGAGGCTGCGGGCCTTGCCGAACGTGGTGCTGCTGCCGCACATGGGCTCGGCGACGCTGGAGGGGCGGGTGGAAATGGGCGAAAAGGTCATCATCAACATCAAGACCTTCGCGGACGGTCACCGGCCGCCAGATCAGGTGCTGCCGGGGATGTTGTGAAGGCAGGGCTCCTGCGCATGGCTGTTTCACGATGAAACAGAAGAGTAAGTGGTTGAATTCGTTGTTTTTAGGGAATTTTGTTAGGGGGATTTTAGGGAAGGTTAATGCGACTGGGGGTGGTTCGGCGGTGCAATTTCAATTGGAGTGATCAAGCTCCAGGAGCGGCGCCGGGAAAGCTTGTGGGCGATGCAGGCGTAGCCGGCTTGTTGCGGGTTTGGTGGGTTTCACCTAGCCTACGCTTGCTACAAATCCTTGACCATCAATATCCAGTCGCCATCGTCATCCGACCCCGGAAATGGCACATAGGGTAGCCGAGCCTGTTCAGCGAAACCGCATTTGCGATACAGCGCGATGGCCCCGACATTCGGACTTTCAACCTGCAACGCCATCCGGCTGTGACCAGCGGCGCGCGCAGCGTCGCAGGCACGGCCCACCAGAACCGGGCCAAAGCCCCGCCCGCGAAATTCGGGAAAGATTGCAATGCATTGCAAAAGCCAACATCCACTGGCCTGCATTTCCAGCTCGGCGATCGGGCGGAACACCGGCTCCTCTTCGCCAAGGTCGACGGGTTCATAGGGATCGGCAACTGAAAATCCGAAAAAGGCACCAACCGTGGCGCCATCCCGTTCGGCCACCTGCCATTTGCTGCAGTGACTTTTGCTGTCCGACAAAGTGCGGATCCGGTCACGCCCCAGTTCGAACCACGATTGGCCGGGTGCCGCGATGGTGCTCCAGAACCACGACACAATGCGGCGCGAGGCCACGTCAAACAAAATGGTCAGGTCCGATGCATCTGCCTCGGTTGCGCCACGAAAGATCAATTTATCAGGCATTATCAAGCCACCTTCTGGGGGATACTGGCCACCACGATAGCGCCACCCCGGATGTCTGTCGATCAGCCCTCCTGCTTTTGTGCAGCCATGTCGTTTTCGTCCTGCAAGCGTCGACCCGACTTGCAAAATTGGTCGTCTTTGGGGCCATATGGGCCAAACACCTGCGGAGGCCGCAATGAAAACCCATGTGAAAGCTCTGGTCGTCGGCGGCGGCGCTGTCGGGACCGGCATTGCCTATCATCTGGCACGCGCCGGCTGGGACACCATGCTGGTGGAGCGCGACGAACTGACCGCCGGGTCGACCTGGCATGCCGCTGGCCTGCTGCCGCTCTTTAACATGGGCTATGCCACCACGCATATCCACAAGTACTCGGTCGATTTCTACAAGGGGCTGCAGGCCGAGACCGGGCTGAACCCGGGGTTTTTCGTGGTGGGCAATCTGCGGATGGCGCAGACCGATGCGCGGATGGACGAATACATGCTGTATTCGTCGGTGGCGGAAACGGCGGATGTGTATCATGAGTTTCTGACGCCGGCCGAGATCAAGGCGCGCTGGCCGCTGGTGCGGACCGACGATCTGAAGGGGGCGCTGTTTCACCCGCAGGACGGCTACATCAATCCGGCCGATCTGACGCAGGCGATGGCCAAGGGGGCGCGGGCGTTCGGCTGCACGTTCGAGCGCCGCGTGCAGGTGGACGGCTATCGCTGGACCGGGTCGGAATGGCTGGTTTCGTGCGTGCGAATGGTCGAGCAGGGCGGCAATCTGGTGGCCGCCGAGCCGTTCGAGGTGGTGGCAGAGCATGTGGTGACGGCGACGGGCAACCATGCTCAGCGCACGGCGCGGCTGCTGGGCATCCGGATTCCGGCGATTCCGGTCGAGCACCAGTACATCGTGACCGAGCCGGACCCGGCGCTGGTGGACTGGCGCAAGAGCAATCCGCAGCATCCGGTGCTGCGCGATGCCGACGCCAAGTGGTACGTGCGCGAGGAACGCGGCGGCTGGATCCTGGGGCCTTACGAAAAGGGGGCTCCGGCGCGGTTTCCCTATGAGGTGCCCGCAAGTTTCCGCGCCGACCTGTTCCCGCTGGACCTTGAGCGGATCGAGGCGGAATATCTGAGCATGATCCACCGGCTGCCGTCGTCGGAAACGGTGGGGCTGAAGGACGATTTCAACGGGCCGATCTGCTATACGCCGGATGGCAATCCTTTGGTCGGGCCGGCGCCGGGCCTGCGCAACATGTGGCTGGCCGAGGGATTTTCGTTCGGCATCACGGCGGCGGGCGGTACCGGGCATTATCTGGCGCAGATGATGGTGGCGGGCGAGGCCGAGATCGACATGGCATCGCTGGATCCAAAGCGGTTTGGCAACTGGATCACCACCGAATACGCCTCGCGCAAGAACGAGGAGTGTTACGACCATGTGTTCGTATTGCACCATCCGGACGAGGAACGCGAAGCCTGCCGCCCCCTGCGGACCGCGCCGGTCTATGACCGGCAGAAAGCCCTGGGCGCGCAGTTCGGCCAGGTGAACGGCTGGGAGCGGCCGATCTATTACGGGCCGCTGAACGCGCCCGAGGATTTCGACCATGATTCCCGCAGCTTCCGCCGTGGCGGCTGGTGGCAGTATGCTGTCGACGAAGCGCGCGCCATTCGCGAAACCGCAGGTCTGATCGACGCCACCGCCTTTGCCAAACATCGGATCAGCGGACCGGGAGCGTCGGAATTCCTGGACTGGTTCACCAGCAATGCCTTGCCGAAAGTGGGCCGCATCAGCCTGACCTATGCGCTGACGTCGCAAGGCACGACACGCACCGAATACACCATCGTGCGGCTGGCCGAAGATGACTACTACCTGGTTTCGGCCGGGGCCTGGCATGCCTATGACGAAGACTTCCTCTACCACGCCGTCATGGAGCAGGAAGACCGGTTCGGCCGGATCAACGAAGAGGATGTCACGACGAAGTATGGCGTCTTTGCCCTTGCCGGACCCAACAGCCGCAAGATCCTGGCCGAACTGATCAGGGATGCCGACCCGGCGACGGCGCTGTCGAACAAGCGCTTCCCCTGGCTTTCCGCCCGCAAGATCGAACTGGGCATGTGCCCGGTCACGGCGATCCGCGTTGCCTATACCGGCGAGTTGGGCTGGGAGCTGCACCATCCGATCGAAATGCAGCGCTATCTGTGGGATCGGTTGCTGGCCGCAGGGGCCGAACACGGCATGAAACTGGTGGGCGCGCGGGCGCAGAACTGGCTGCGGCAGGAGAAATCCTACCGGGCATTCGGAAACGAACTGGGCCGCGATGCCACGCCGCTGGAGGCCGGGCTGGAGCGGTTTGTCGATCTGTCGAAGGACTTTCAGGGCAAGGCGGCGATGCTGGCCACGGGTATCCGCAGCAAATGCGTGACGGTGCTGATCGACGGGCCGCAGGATACCGATCCCTGGGGGAAAGAGGCACTGCTGAAGGACGGGGTCAAGGTTGGCCGTCTGACCTCGGGCGGCTGGTCGGTGGCGTTCGGCAAGCAGATCGGCTTGGGTTATGTGCCTGTGGAACTGGCGATGGTGGGCACCCGGCTGAAGGTGAAGATGCTGCGGCAGGAATGGGATGCGGTGGTAGTCGAGGACAGCCCGTTTGATCCAGGCAATGCGCGGATCAGGGTGGATGGGTAAGCGATGAACCGCGCGGACTGGCAATTCCGTGCGGTTACACCGGAAACCTGGGCCGATATGTCCGCGCTGTTCAGCGGGCGTGGCGGCCCGATGCAGTGTTGGTGCATGCTTTGGCGGAGTCACAGTGACGGCGCGACCGCCCCGAAACTCCCCACTGAGCGCAAGGCGGCGATGCAACGGCTGGCCCTTTCGCGCCAGCCCGTCGGTCTGCTTGGCTATGATCAGGGCGTCCCGGTCGTCTGGTGCTCGATTGCGCCGCGTTCCATGTTTGGCAAGAGCCTGAGCAGCACACCGGCTGAGCCTGACCTGTGGTCGCTGACCTGCTTTTTCATCCGCGCCGATCATCGCAAGCAGTCGGGTTTCGCGGCTCTTCTGGCCGCGGCAGAGACCCACGCGGCGAAAGAAGGCGCTACCGTGATCGAGGCTTATCCGGTGGACAAAGGCAGCCCGAGCTACCGCTTCTGCGGGTTCATGCCAGCGTTCGAGGCGTTTGGCTATGTGCCGGTCGGCACGGTGGGCACACGGCGTCACGTGGTTCGAAAGGTCCCTGGGGCCTGCTGAGCGGGATGAGATCAAGGAGAATCGTCATCCGGCTTCATCAGAGCCGGTGGGGGTTTGCACCCCCACACCCCCGCAGGATATTTGAGCCAGAGTGAAGCGAAATTTGAATCAAATTGTGTGGAACGGGTCCGGTGTGGTGGTTCCACCAATCCTCATCCCGCTTTAGCGTTGCTTCGGCACGCCCCGGCTGCTGGGCCGCCGCTTTGGCCCCGCTTGAGGAAAGCCAGGCAAATTCAGGATTGTCCTGGCAAAGGGCCGCTTTCGAAGGAAAGGCCGAGGCCTGGCAGTTTGAAATCGGGCGGCTGGTCGGAGGCGTTCGGCAAGCAGATCGGCTTGGGTTATGTACGCCCCGATCTGGCGGCGTTGGGCACGCGGGTGCAGGTGCGGATGCTGCGGCAATCGTGGGAGGCGGCGGTGATCGAGGACCGCCCCCATGATCCGGCCATCGCGCGGATCCGGGCAGACGGCGGAGCGGCCCGGTTAGCGCCGCCCGTCGGGCGTCGCGAGGGCGGGGGCGCTGCCCCCGCAC
>JANNRR010000073.1:0-4887 GCA_031401675.1 Paracoccaceae bacterium | reverse complement strand
AAATATCCTGCGGGGGTGTGGGGGTGCAAAACCCCCACTGGCCTCAGAGCAGCTGGACGACGGTTCCAGATGACCTCATCCAGTCCAAGGGAATTTTCGCCATTCGCAACACCGCCTGCAGTGCGTCTGGATCGCGCATCCTCACGCACCGGGAAATGACCGGATCGCCGAAGGGCACCGCGATCAACCGGGGCACCACGACGGCTCCAGTCCCTAAGAAAAGGTTAATCAGACTCACCTAAAAACTTGAAACAAAACAACTAAAAAATGTCTCTCGGTGAGACGCTTGGCCCCTCACCCTACCGGCGCATAAGCCACGTCAGCCACCGCAACCGCCCGCCCGGTCGCGGCCGACTGCTGTGCCGCCATGCCCATGGCCACCGCCCACCAGCCGTCGCACAGGCCAACCTCTACCGCGCCCCTTCCAGTCACCACCCGGGCGAACCGCTGATGCTGAAAAAAGGTCGAGCCGTTGTGATCGCCCGCCGCCAACAGCGCCGGGTCCACCGCAATTTCCACCGCCCGCGGCCCCTTGGGATCGCGCGGGCTGATGATGACCTGCGCCACCGGCGGCACCCCCAGATGCGCCGGCCAGAACCGGCCGGGGCCGGGTACGTGCGCCTCGATCTTGCCCAGGGGACCGATGGCGCTGATCTCCTCCTGATAGCGCGCGCCCTCGGCGAACATGCACAATTCCAGCATGGCACGCGCCCCGCTGGCGAAATCGACGATGACATAGGCATTGTCCCAGATGTCCGGGGTCTGGCCGTCGTAGCGTTCATCCAGATGGTTCACCGCCTGACCTCCGGACGCCATCACCCGCACCGGGTCCGACTGCAGGATGTGCCGCATCAGGTCGAAGAAATGGCAGCACTTTTCCACCAGGGTGCCGCCCGAGTTGCGGTTGAACCGGTTCCAGTCCCCGACCTTGGCCAGGAACGGAAAGCGGTGTTCGCGGATCGTCAGCATCCTGATGCCGCCGGTTGCCGCCGGGGCTTCGGCGATCAGGCGGGCAACGGGCGGCATGTAGCGGTATTCCATCGCCACCCAGATCGGAGCCGGATAGGCGGCACGCAGGGCGGCAAGGGCCGGGGCATCGGCCGGGTCGGTGAACAGCGGCTTTTCGACCAGCACCGGCAACGGCCGGATGGCGGCGATCTGCTGCAACTGGCGCAGATGCAGATGGTTGGGGCTGGCGATCAGCAGGCAGGTGACGGCATTGACCGCCAGCAGGTCCGGCACAGACGCCGCCATCACCGCTCCGGGGCACGCCGCCGCTGCTGCGGCCTGCATGGCGGGATCGGGCTCGAATATCGCCGCAACCCCGGCCCCCGGCAGCAAGGCGATGTTGCGCAGATGCTCCTGCCCCATCATGCCGCACCCGATGATGCCGTAGCCGACTGCCGCCACCCGAACCTCCTATTTCAGCCGCGCCACATAGCGCGTGGTTTCATGATCGATCCAGGTCCGAGACACTTCGGCCCGCGCTCCGTCCTGGGCCCAGCTGAGCCGCAGGACATGCGGCAACGGCGTGCCGGGCGGGTGCGGGAAAGCCGCCGGCGACCAGTCGGGCACCCGGCCCAGCCCGACCTGATCCTCGGCCCGCACGATGCGCAATCCAAGTTTGCTGCGAAAGTAAAGATACAGCGACTCCGACAGGTCGGCAGCGGCGATCGCGGGGATGTAGCTGCCATCCAGCCAGATCTCCTCCAGCGCCGCGATCTGGCCCGACAGACGGCGGACGCGGCGGATGCGGTGGGCCTGCGGGCTTTGGCCAAAGGCTGGCAAGTCGGCGGGTTTGTCCAGCCGGTCGACCGACAGCACCTGTGCGGTCGGCAGCCCGCCGCCGGTCAGAAGTTCCAGCCGGAACATGGCATACAGGCTTTGCGGGTCGCTGACGGCGCGGACATAGTTGCCAGAGCCCTGCACCCGGTCGAGCATGCCTTTTTGCTCCAGCAAACCCAGTGCCTTGCGCAGGGTGCCGACGGCGATGCCCAGATCGTCGGCCATGGCCCGTTCCGGCGGCAGCCGTTCGCCCTCGATCAGCCGACCCGCCGCGATGTCGCGGATCAGCAGTTCGGTGATCTGCTGATAGACCGGCAGACTGTGGGCACTTTGCGGCATCGGGTCCGGGGTCAAAATAATTGATATACTATTGATCTACATCATTGCCGATGCTACGCAAGATCAAACATCGCCGGGGAGGGTGAGTCCATGACAGTGGTTCCAATCACGTCGGCTGACCTTGATGCGGTGGAAGTGGCGTGGTTCGCGGCGCTTTGTTCGGATGACTACGAATTCCTCGGCGTGCCGGACGGGCGTTTGCGGTCAAGCTGGGATCATTGCTCGACCATCGTGAAAACGGCAGAAACGCTGGGGTTTCGCAATATCCTGTGCCCATCCTCGTATCAGGTCGGGCAGGATACGCTGTCGTTCGTCGCCGGATGCGCGCCCCTGACCGCCTCGATCAACTTTCTGGCCGCCATCCGTTGCGGCGAGATGCAGCCGATCATGCTGGCTCGGACCGTGGCCACGCTTGATCACATGCTGAAAGGCCGGTTGACGCTGAACGTGATCAGTTCGGACTTCCCGGGCGAGGTGGCCAGTTCCGCCTATCGCTACAAGCGCAGCCACGAGGTGGTGGCGGTGCTGCGGCAGGCCTGGACCCGCGACAGAATCGATTTTGACGGCGAGATCTATCAGTTCAAGGGCGTGCCGACCGACCCGGCGCAGCCCTATCAGCAGAACGGCGGGCCGCTGTTGTACTTTGGCGGCTATTCGCCGGATGCGCTGGAACTGTGCGGCGCACAGTGTGACGTGTACCTGATGTGGCCGGAAACCCAGGATGTGCTGGCCGGGCGGATGCGGGCGGCGCATGACCGCGCGGCGGCGCATGGCCGCACGCTGGATTACGGTCTGCGGGTGCATATGATCGTGCGCGACACCGAGGCCGAGGCCAGGGAATATGCCGAGCATCTGGCCTCGAAACTTGATGATGAATATGGCAAGCTGGTCCGCGACCGGGCGCATGACAGCATCAGTCTGGGGGTGGCGCATCAGGCGCGGGCCCGCGAACTGGCGGACGAATTCGGCTATACCGAGCCGACGCTGTGGACCGGCATCGGGCGGGCGCGGTCTGGCTGTGGCGCGGCGTTGGTGGGCAGCACCGATCAGGTGCAGAGCCGGATCGAGGACTACCGGAGAATGGGGATCAGGGCCTTCATCTTTTCAGGCTATCCGCATCTGGACGAGGCGGCGCATTTCGGCAAACGGGTGCTGCCGGGGTTGAAAACCTGTTCCCTGCCGCATGAGTATGGCCGGGTTCCGGCGCAAACCCCGGCGACACCGCTGGGCACCGGGGTGCGGCGCTGATGGACAGGGTCGAGCTGCAGCCCGGTCTGTCGCTGTCGCGCATCGCCTATGGCATGTGGCGGCTGGGCGATGATCCCGATACTGGGCCCGGACATGTCCAGGCCAAGATCGAGTCCTGTCTGGCACAGGGCATCACCACGGTCGATCAGGCCGACATCTATGGCGGCTATGCGGCCGAAGCACTGCTGGGGGCGGCGCTGACCGCCGCGCCGGGTTTGCGCGACCGGATCGAGATCGTGACCAAATGCGGCATCGTCGCCCCGGCGGGCCGCTATTCCGACCGGCGGGTGAAATACTACGACACCTCGCGCGCCCATATCATGGCGTCGGTCGAGGCGTCGTTGCGGCTGATGGCGACCGACCGGATCGACGTTCTGCTGATCCATCGCCCCGATCCGCTGATCGACCCCGACGAGACCGGGTCCGCGCTGGACGCGGTGGTGTCCAGCGGCAAGGTGCGGGCGGTCGGCGTGTCGAACTTTCGCCCCTGGGATGTGGCGCTGCTGCAATCGCGGCTGCAAAGCCGGCTGGTCACCAACCAGATCGAACTGAGCCTGCTGGCGCATGATGCGCTGGCCAATGGCGACATCGCCTTTCTGCAAGAGCAGCGAATGGTTCCGATGGCGTGGTCGCCTCTGGGCGGCGGCACGCTGCTGGCCAACGCCTCGTCGCGGTTGCGCGAGGCGATGGCGCGGATCGGCGCGGCGCAGGGCGTGGATGCAGCGGCGGTGGCGGTGGCCTGGCTCTTGGCCCATCCGGCGCGGATCGTGCCGGTGATGGGCACCAACGCGCTGGACCGGATTGCCCGGCTGTCGGATGCCGCTCGGGTGCAGATTGACCGGCAGACCTGGTTCGAGTTGTATACCCTGGCGCTGGAGCATGAGGTGCCATGACCCGCCCGGATGCCGTTGAGTTGCAGGCAAAGCTGGACCTGCTGGTGGCGGGCCTGACCGGGCTGCGGCATGACGGCAGCTTTCACGAGCCCAATCTGGATGGAACCGCCGGCGACTACATCAGCTTCGAGGCGTGGGAATGGCCGCAGGGCGTCGGGCTGTACGGCCTGATGCAGTTGTGGCTCAGGACCCGTGATCCCGGCCTGCGGGCGGTGATCGAAGGCTGGTTTGACCGGCGGTTGCGGGCCGGGTTGCCGCCGTTGAACATCAACACTACGGCCCCGATGCTGGCACTGGCACTGCTGTGGGGCGAAACGCGGGCGCCACGCTGGCAGCCGGTGCTGGAGGATTGGGCCAACCGGCTGTTGCGGGATGCGCCGCGCACCGAAGAGGCCGGCTTTCAGCACGACGTGTCCGACAAGGTGAACCCCGGCGAGTTGTGGGACGATACCCTGTTCATGGCGGGCCTGTTTCTGGCGCGTTACGGGCAGGCGGCGGGGCGAGCCGATCTGGTGGACGCGGCGGTTCTGCAGTTTCTGGTGCATGCCCGCTATCTGTCCGATCCCGCCACCGGGCTGTGGTTTCACGGCTGGACCTTCAACGGGCGGCACAATTTCGCCCG
>JANNRR010000072.1:0-10596 GCA_031401675.1 Paracoccaceae bacterium | reverse complement strand
AGAAACACACTCCTTTAACCATGACTCCCTGCGGTGGACACTGAGGTACAGGCTGGGGAGCCGATGACCGCCCAAGGAGAAGCCGCCCCGGCCTTGCGTGGCGCCCCCATATGGATGGAACCCACCCCCTGGCCGGGGCGCACTCTGATGGGGCTCTTCCTGACATGAATCCCCACTCTTCCTCTTCCGTCCAGCGCCGCAATCACTTTTTTCGCGCCTCCAGATCGGAATTGAACAGGCGCAGGCGATGGGTCAGGTTGCCCTCGTCCATCACGCTGTCGAAGTTCTCGAACAGAAAACTCAGGGCCTCGCCCTCGTCGAGCCCGGCTTCGGTGGCAAAGCGGCGCAGGCGGCGAAAGCCGTCCTCGGTCATGGCCACCGGAAAACGGCGGGTCAGGCGCAGGCGTTTGGGAATCGTCTCCTCCGTGTCAATGTTCCGACATTAGAAGTCGTCGGCGGCAAGCGCCATAACCGTTTCGGCACCACTTTCAATCCGGGCGCGGTGCAGGGCGGTGGCAGGCAGGTGGCGGGCCATGTAGTAGCGGCCGGTGGCGATCTTGGTGCGATAGAATGCGGTGTCGGGCGCACCGTCGGCGAGCGCTTCCATTGCCGCCTTTGCCATGCGCGCCCACATCAGCCCGAGGCAGACATGCCCGAACAGATGCATGAAGTCATAGGACCCCGCCAAAGCGTTGTTGGGCGATTTCAGGGCATTGTTCATGAAGTAAAGGCCTGCGGCCTGCAGGTCCTTCGAGGCGGCCTTGAGCGGTTCGAGAAAGCCCTGGTTCAACGCCGCATCCGCCGCGTTGTCCTTTATGAAGCCCTTGACCAGATCAAAGAACGCCAGGACGTGTTTGCCACCATCCAGCGCCAGTTTGCGCCCGACCAGATCAAGCGCCTGAACGCCGTTGGCCCCCTCGTAGATCATGGCGATCCGGGCATCGCGGGCGAACTGGCTCATCCCGGCGTCTTCGATGTAGCCGTGTCCGCCCCAGACCTGTTGGGCGGCCACCGCCATTTCGAAGCCCTTGTCGGTCTGAAATCCCTTTATCACCGGCGTCAGCAGCGAAATCAGCCCCTCGGCTACCGCGGCGTCGGCGGCATCGCTGGAGCGGCGGGCCCGGTCGATCAGTTGCGCCCCCCACAGCGTGAAGGCGCGCGCACCTTCGATGAAACTTTTCTGGTCCATCAGGTTGCGGCGGATGTCGGGGTGGACGATGATCGGATCGGCGGGGCCGGAGGGGTTCTTTGCCCCGGTGACGTCGCGGCCCTGCAGCCGGTCGCGGGCATAGGTGACCGCATTCTGATAAGCGGCTTCGGCCTGGGCGTAGCCCTGCAGCCCGACGCCCATCCGCGCTTCGTTCATCATGGTGAACATAGCGCGCATCCCCTTGTGCAGGTCGCCGATCAGGGTGCCGGTCGCGCCGTCGTAGTTCATCACGCAGGTGGCATTGCCGTGGATGCCCATCTTTTCCTCGATCTTGCCGACCGAAAGCGCGTTGCGGGCACCCAGCGAGCCATCGGCATTGACGAGGAATTTCGGGACGATGAACAGAGACACGCCCTTGATGCCGTCGCCACCGCCGGGGGCCCGGGCCAGCACCAGATGGATGATGTTGTCGGTCAGATCATGCTCGCCGGCCGAAATGAAGATCTTCTGGCCGGTGATGCGGTAGCTGCCGTCGGCTTGTGGTTCGGCTTTTGTGCGCATCAGCCCCAGATCGGTGCCGCAGTGCGGTTCGGTCAGGTTCATCGTGCCCGACCAGTCGCCCGCGACCATCCTTGGCAAGAAGGTCGCCTTTTGCTCGGCCGAACCATGCGCGTGGATCGCCGAATAGGCCCCATGCGTCAGGCCCTGATACATGTTGAAGGCCATGTTGGCCGAGACGAAAATCTCACCGACCGCGGTTCCCAGCACATAGGGCATGCCCTGCCCGCCATAGTCGGGATCGCAGTCAAGCCCCATCCAGCCGCCGGCCTTCATCTGGTCATAGGCCGCCTTGAACCCGGTGGGGGTGCGGACGATGCCGTTGTCCATGTGGCAGCCTTCGCGGTCGCCGACGGCGTTCAGCGGTGCCAGCACGTCGGCGGCAAGCTTGCCCGCTTCTTCCAGCACGGCGGCAGTGAACGCCCTGTCCAGGTCTTCGTAGCCGGGGATGCCGGTTGCGGCGACATGCAGAACGTCGTGCAGGACGAACTGCAGGTCTTTGGTCGGGGCGGCGTATGTTGGCATGGCTGGCTCCGTTGCTGCGTCAGGACGGGAAGATGCTGGGGGGACTATTCGGCGGCGGTTTTCTGATCCCGGGCGGCAAGCATTGCACCGACAGTGTTCAGTTCGGCACGCAGATCGGAAATGGCAAGGTCAAGTTCGGCCCGCTGCCGCTCCATATCGGCGAGGTGTTGGCCGGCAATCTGATGAGTGCGGGTCAGTTGCGCCATTTGACTGCCATCGTGTGCATAAAGATCCAGAAGTTGCCGGATCTCCTCCAGCGAAAAGCCGAAGCGCTTGCCGCGCAGGATAAGCGTCATCCGCGCCCGGTCGCGTTTGGTGAACAGCCGCTTCTGGCCCTGCCGGACCGGCGACAACAGTTCCTTGGCCTCATAGAACCGCAGCGTCCGGGCGGTCACACCGAAGGCGTCGCACATTTCCCGGATCGTCATCTGGATATCGGTCATCATGAAAGTCTCCAATACTCGTACAGGTTACCTGCCCCCCTGCGGGCAACGCAGCGAGTCAGAGCCATTGTAGAAAACGGTTGACGTCAACGTAAACGAAACGTCGCGTCACGTCCGGAATTTTCGCCGAAAGACCCGGTCAGTCGCGCAGTTGTGTTTCGGCCAGATCGCGCAGGGCCGTCAGGTCGGTGATGGCGCTTTCAAGATCGGCCTTTTTCCGGGCCAGTTCTGCCAGCTGCCGGTCGGCCATCCGGATCATGGCCTCGGTCTGCGGTCTGGTGCCGGCCTGATCGTAGAGAAGCAGCCACTGTCGGATTTCCTCAAGCGAAAAACCGAACCGCCGACCGCGCAGGATCAGGGTCATGCGGGCGACCTCTCGCGGGCCGTAGCTGCGGGTGCGGCCATCCTTTTGTGGCTGGAGAAGCTCGATGTATTCGTAATAGCGCAGGGTCCGGGGGGTGACCTGGAACCGGGCGCACATCTCTTTGAAGCTGAGTTGGGCGTCAGCCACCCGCAGTCCTCCCCTGGGGCAAATCTACGCGCTTTGGGCTTGTTGCGCAACGGTTGCGCAAGTGGCGGCGCGCGTATTTGCTTGCGGGTTGGCGGGCGACGGGGCAAGGAATGTGGGGCGGGCCGGGGGTGCTGGCCGGGGTGCTGGCCGGGGTGCGGGTATGAGCGACGTGCAGATCAGACAGGCCCGGCAGTTCATCGAGGCCCTGCCGCATTCGCGGGCGCTTGGCATGGTGCTGGAGGACATCGGGCCGGGTTATGCCGTGATTTCCATGCCCTATGGTCCAGCGCTGGTCGGCGATCCGGCAACCGGGGTGATCCATGGCGGCGCGGTATCGGCGCTGATGGATACCTGCGGCGGGGCGGCGGTGATGAGCCACCCCGAAGCGCCGGTCAGCACTGCCACCATCAGTCTGCGCATCGATTACATGCGGCCGGCGGTGCCGGGGCAGCGCATCCGGGCGCGGGCGGAATGCCACCACATGACGCGCAGTGTGGCCTTTGTGCGGGCCACCGCCTGCGACGACGACGACAGCCGCCCGGTTGCGACGGCGACGGGAAGCTTTGTGGCCGAACGGCCGGTTGCCAGGCCGGTGCGGGCATGACCCGCGGCCGCCCCGAGCCGGTCCAGGTGATCAAGCAGCGCCGCGATGCCGCGTTGCGGGCGCTGATTGCCGGGGTGCCCTACATCGGATTTCTGGGCATCGGCTTTGACCGGCGCGGCGACGAGTTGACGGCGGTGCTGCCGTTTCAGGACCGGCTGATCGGCAATCCTGCGCTGCCGGCGCTGCATGGCGGCGCGACGGCAGCATTTCTGGAGGTGACGGCGATCATCGAGTTGAGCTGGACGCTGCTGTGGGAGCGGATGGAAAGCGGCGTGCTCGACCCCGAAGCCATGGCGGCCGGGCCGCTGCCGCCATTGCCCAAGACCATCGATTTCTCGGTTGACTATCTGCGGGTCGGGTTGCCACGCGATGCCTATGCGCGGGCGCGGGTCAACCGGTCCGGGCGGCGCTATGCATCGGTGCATGTCGAGGCCTGGCAGGACAATCGCAGCCGTCTGTTCGCGCAGGCCACCGGGCATTTCCTGATGCCGGAGGTGGCCACCGGTCCGGGCGGAGCGGATGGCTGAACCGGGCCGGGCCGCCCAACCGGCGCTGACGCACCGCCGCGTCCTGGCGATTGCCGTGCCGATCGTGCTGTCGAACGCGACAATACCGCTGCTCGGGGCGGTCAACACCGGCGTGGTCGGGCAACTGGGTCTGGCCGCACCGATCGGGGCGGTGGGGCTTGGGGCGGTGGTGCTGGCCTCCGTCTACTGGATTTTCGGGTTTCTGCGGATGGGAACCTCGGGGCTGGTGGCGCAGGCGCGCGGGGCCGGGGATGCCGCCGAACAGGGGGCGATCCTGATCCGCGCCCTGATGATCGGTGCGGCGGCCGGGTTGGGACTGGTGCTGCTGCAGGGCCCGATGATCCGGGCGGCGCTGGCGCTGGCCCCGGGATCGGATGAGGTCGAGCGGCTGGCGCGGCTTTATCTGGGCCTGCGGGTCTGGGGGGCACCGGCCACGATTTGTCTGTATGCCGTTACCGGCTGGCTGATCGCCCAGGAACGGACCCGGACGGTGCTGGTGCTGCAGCTTTGGATGAACGGCGTCAATATCGGGCTGGACCTGTGGTTCGTGCTGGGGTTTGGCTGGGGGGTGCCGGGGGTGGCGGTGGCAACGCTGCTGGCGGAATGGAGCGGGCTGTGGTTCGGGCTCTGGTATTGCCGCGCGGCCCTGCAGGGCTGGGATGCGGCGCAGCTGTTCGATCTGGGGCGGCTGCGGCGGATGCTGGTGGTGAACACCGACATCATGATCCGCTCGGTGGTGCTGCAAGGCAGCTTTACCGCGTTTGTCTTTCTGGGGGCGGGGTTCGGCGATGTGACACTGGCCGCCAATCAGGTTCTGCTGCAGTTTCTGGAAATCACCGCCTATGCGCTGGACGGGTTCGCCTTTGCCGCCGAAGCGCTGGTGGGGGTTGCGGTCGGTGCCGGGACGGTGACCGGGGTCCGGCGTGCGGCGATCCTGACCAGCCAATGGGGGGTGGGCGGCGCGGTGGTGCTGGCGTTGGTGTTCTGGTTCGCCGGACCCTGGCTGATCGATCTGATGGCGCGCGACGGGTCGGTGCAGGCGGCGGCGCGCGCCTATCTGCCGTGGGTGGCGCTGGCACCGCTGATCGGGATCGCCAGCTGGATGTATGACGGCATCTTCATCGGGGCGACCCAGACCCGCGACATGCGAAATGCCATGGTGGTTTCGGTGGCGATCTATGCGGCGGCGCTGGCGCTGCTGGTTCCGGCCCTTGCCAATCACGGACTGTGGGCAGCGCTGATGGTGCTGAATGCGGTGCGGGGGGTGAGCATGGCGCTGTTGTACCCGCGCATCGAACGGGTGGCGGCGGCAGGCGCCTCCGGCAGGGGTACTTAGGCCGAAAAGAAACCTGCGGCGGGTCAGAGCCAGCGGGCGCGGTCGGTGCCGATGGCCTGGTCAAGGCGGGTGTGGCCGTCGCGGGAGAGGAGCGCATCGAGGCCGCGGGCGATGTCGGCAGCAAGCGACAGGCCGTGGTAGACCATGCCGGTGTAGATCTGCACCGCACTGGCCCCCGCGCAAATCTTGTCATAGGCCTGACCGGCACTGGCGATGCCGCCGACGCCGATCAGCGGCAGGGCACTGCCGGCAAGCCGTGACAGTTGCGCCAGGATGCGGGTGGATTTTTCGAACAGGGGTGCGCCGGACAGACCGCCCTTTTCGCGCGCACCTGCACTTTTCAAGCCTTCGCGGCCAAGGGTGGTGTTGGTGGCGATGATCCCGGCGATGCCGGCTGCAAGGGCAACCTGAACGATATCCGCAAGCTCGGGCTCCGACAGGTCGGGGGCGATCTTCAGAAAGACCGGGATCGGGCGCGGCAGGGCGGCGCGGGCGTCCATGACCCGTGACAGGAGCGCGGTCAACGCTGCCTTGCCCTGCAGGTCGCGCAGCTGTTCGGTATTGGGCGAGGACACATTGACGGTGGCGAAATCGATGAAGGGGCCGCAGCGGGTCAGAACGGCAGCGAAATCGCCCGGCCGGTCGGGGCTGTCCTTGTTGGCACCAAGGTTGAGGCCGACGGGGATGGTTCGGGGGCGGGACGCCAGTCGGGACGCTATCGCTGCCATGCCCTGATTGTTGAAACCGAAGCGGTTGATGGCTGCCTGATCCTCGGACAACCGGAACAGGCGCGGCCGGTCGTTGCCATGCTGCGGGCGCGGCGTGGCGGCTCCGGCTTCCAGAAAGCCGAATCCGGACCTGGACAGGGCGGCAAGCGCCACCGCATTCTTGTCATATCCCGCCGCCAGACCGACCGGGTTGGGCAGGGCCAGGCCGGCGAGGCTGGACCGCAGCCTGTCGGACGTGACGGGACCGGGGCGCGGGCCAAGGCCGGCACGCAGCGCCAGCAGCGATATGGCATGGGCGCGTTCCGGTTCCAGCGCATGCAGTGCCCTGAGGCCGAAACGTTCCAGTGGCGTCACAGCACGCCTTCGGGAAAGATATGGCCGGTGGCCCCGAGCGGCAGCGACTTGTCCCAGACCACCTCGTCCAGCCGCAGGGCGCGGTACAGGTGCGGGAACAGTGCGTTATCCCGCGAAGGCTCCCATTTCAGCGCGTCGCCCAGACGCGACGGGTCGACCGCGACCAGAACCAGATCGCTTTCCAGCGCAAAGTGCCGGGCCACGGTTTCGGCGACCTGTGCGGGTGTCGAGAAATGGATGTAGCCGTCGCCCAGATCGATGGGCGCACCAAGCGTGTGGCCTGCGCTGCGAAACGCCACCCATTCGCTGCGGCGGAAGATTTTCAGGATCAGCATGCCAGCGTCATGCATCGGGACGCGCCCGGGGTCAATCCCGGTGCTGTCCGATGCGGTGCCGCCGATTGCCGTGCTGTCATCGGGCGGTCACCTGAGGCCTGTAAGCAAGTGGTCCGGATTTGACGGATGCCCGCCAGAGGTTCAGGATGGGGCATCAACAGCAGCAAGGAGTGGGAACATGACGATGCATATGCGAGCACTTGCCGGCGTGATCGGCGCCGCAGTCCTGGGGGCCGTGCTTGGCGCGCCAGCGATGGCGGAAACCGTCAAACTGACCCTGCTCGGGATCGGCGACATCTACAACTTTGCCGGTGACGGTGATCAGGGCGGTTTTGCAAGGCTGAACGCGGTGGCCAAGGCGGAAAAGGCGGCCAATCCGAACACGCTCTATCTGTTCGATGGCGACATGCTGTCGCCTTCGATCCTGTCGGGGTTCGACAAGGGCCAGAACACCATCGATCTGACCAACCTGGTGCCATTCGATCTGGCGGTGCCGGGCAACCACGAGTTCGACTTCGGGCCCGAGAACTTCATGACAAAAATGGCGGCCTCGAAATACCCGTGGGCCGCGATCAACATCACGCAAGCCGACGGCACGCCGGTGCCGGGGCTGGGTGGCGTGATGGTCAGGCAAGTCGGCGGGCTGAAGGTTGCACTGATCCCGGTGGCGCAGGACACTTCGCCCGAGGTGTCGACGACCGGCGATCTGGTGTTCCTGCCGACGGTCGAGACTGCGGTTGCTGCCGCCAAGGCGGCCCGGGCCGACGGTGCCGATCTGGTGGTGGCTGTGGTGCAGACCAATATGGAGAATGACCGGGCCCTGATGAAAAGCAAGGCGTTCGACGTGATCCTGTCGGGCGACGATCATTCCTATGCGACAGCCTATGACGGAATCACCGCCTATGTCGAAACCTCGATCGACGGGCGCTATCTGTCGCCACTGGACCTGACGGTCGAGGTTGAGGAAAAGGACGGCAAGCGATCGGTGAAATGGAAGCCGATGTTCCGTTTCATCGACACTGCGGCGGTGACGCCGGACCCGGAAAGCCAAGCGATGGTCGATGCGTTCCAGGCGCAGCTGGATGAAAGCCTGAACGTCGCGATCGGGCCGACCGAAGGGCCGCTCGACTCGCGGCGCAACGTGGTGCGGGGCCAGGAATCGGCGATGGGCAACCTGATCGCCGATGCGATGCGGGCAGCAACCGGCGCGGACATCGCCATCACCAACGGCGGCGGCATCCGGGCCGACCGGACCTATGATGCGGGCACCGTGCTGACGCGGCGTGACATCCTGACCGAACTGCCGTTCGGCAACAAGACAGTGCTGACCGAATTGCCGGGCAGTCAGATCCTGGCGGCGCTGGAAAACGGCTTCAGCAAGATCGAGGATGGGGCCGGACGGTTCCCGCAGGTGTCGGGGCTGGAAGTGGTGTTCGATCCGGCGGCGGCACCGGGGTCGCGGGTGGCATCGGTGATGGTCGCCGGCGCGGCGCTGCAGGCTGACAAGCTGTACTCGCTGGCCACCAACGACTTCATGCTGGGCGGCGGCGATGGCTACGGCTCGCTTGGCGGTGGCAAGGTGATGATCGACGGCGGCAACGGCATTTTGCTCGCCAACCATGTGATGGACTTCATCGCCGCGTCCGGCAAAGTGACGGCGGCGGTGGAAGGCCGGATCAAGGTGCTGGGGCAGTAGCCGGCTTCAGTTCGGCGAGGGCCAGAACGCGGCCCTCGTCATCCTGAAAGAACGCCATCCATTCTTCGCTGCCGTCGGGGTGGGTGTGGATACGGTGCGGTGCGCCCTGAAAGGTGATGCCGTGGTGGCCTAGGGCGGCGTGGCGGTCGTGGATATCGGCGGTGCGGAAATACAATATGTCGGCCTCATCCCTGCTGCCGGTTTCGCGCAGCATCAGCCTTGTGTCGCCAAGCGCGAAAAAGGTGAGGCCGGGAAAGCTGTACAACTCGGCCAACCCTAGGCTGTCGCGAAAGAATGCGCGGGCGCGGGCCAGGTTTTCGACGCGGCGGGCGATCTGGTGCAAAGGGCCGAGGCGCTGGGGCATGGTCTTTCCTTTCCGGGAGAAGGCTAGCATTTCCAGGGCGGTCTGGCTAGGTTGGCCGCCATGTGCGGACGCTTTGTCATTACCCTGCCCGGCGACGAAATGGCGCGGCTGTTCGATGCAATGCCCGGCAACGACCTGCCGCAGGGTGCGCGGTTCAACGTCTGCCCGACGCAGGATATCGTGGCGGTGGTGTCGGATGCGGGCGTGCGGCGGCTCAGGGCGATGCGGTGGGGGTTCGTGCCGACGTGGTACAAGAGCCCGACCGACGGGCCCTTGCTGATCAACGCCCGGTCCGAGACGGTGGCCGAGAAGCCGGCGTTTCGCGCGGCGGCGCGGGAACGGCGCTGCCTGATCCCGGCCTCGGGGTTCTATGAATGGACCGAGGGGGCGGGCGGCAGCCGACTGCCGTGGTATATTACCCGCGCAGATGGTCAACATATTGTATTTGCAGGGATTTGGCAGGACTGGGAGCAAGGCGGGCAGCGGGTCACCGGCTGCGCCATCGTCTCGACCGGGGCCGGGCCGCAGATGCAGACCATCCATCACCGCGAACCGGTGACCGTGTCAAAAGCCGACTGGCCGCTATGGCTTGGGGAAGCGGGCAAGGGGGCGGCGCTGTTGATGCGGCCGCAGCCGGAGGGGGTGTTTGCGATGCACCGGGTCGGGGTGGAGGTCAATTCCAACCGGGCCGGCGGGCCCGGATTGATCACCGCCATTGCCGCCTGACGGGGTTGCGTTTGCGCCGGATTGCGCCCTATACCGGGGCCAGATGCGGGTGTAGCTCAATGGTAGAGCAGAAGCCTTCCAAGCTTATGACGAGGGTTCGATTCCCTTCACCCGCTCCAAAAATCCGCCGAAAACCGTTATGCAGGTTTCATGCAGGTTTCATGCAGCTTTCATGCATATGCCGGTCAGCACCTGCCATGCGATCCGGCCCGGGTTCTGGTGCTGGCGAATGAGGTGACGTCTGCTCCACCGCGGGATCCGGACAAGGCGCACCCGCTTGCCATCCGCGTCTGCGGCCTCATGTTCGCGGGCGTCTATTTCCGCGCAACCTTCTCACCCTGCTTCAAGATGTAGTCAGCACCCTTCAAACCGAGTTTATTCGGCCCTGCCCAAATCAGGTAGTAAAGTGGCGAGTTTCGCGTGTTGCGGATCAGGCGCGGGGTCGCGACGTGTGGGAAGATCGCTTTCAACCTTCCAACGTAGAGATCGAGCAGGCCTTCTGCGACGCCGCCATTTTTGGTCGTCAACTCATTGCCGAATAGGTCCGTATCTCGGCGATACGCAAGTGCGCGCCACTCGTCTGTTCCAAAGCAGGCGTTTAGAGCGTGTCGCCTTCAATTGGTCCCATATCCTGCGGCGATGAAGTAGTTTCGGCACTCCTGCGGGTGGAATAGGTCGCAGACGGCACCAACTTGTCTCCACAGGGCCTGGTAGGTTCTTGCGGCGGCTTTCCGGATCA
>JANNRR010000071.1:0-9969 GCA_031401675.1 Paracoccaceae bacterium | reverse complement strand
CCCAGAACGGCTCCATATCGTAGCCGCCATCCCAGAAGCCCCATTGATCGGTGGCGCCGTCGCCGTCCTTGTCCAGCGTCAGCTGTTTGGCGGCGGCGCGCAGATCCTCATAGGTCCAGGCCTCGGTCGGATAGGCCAGACCGGCGGCATCGAACATGTCCCTGTTGTAATACAGCACGATGGTCTGAAAGTCGCGCGGCAGGCCGAAGATGCCGTCTGCGGTCCGGTATGCCTGCAGTGTCACCGGATAGACGCCGTCGAGGATGGCGGGGTCCAGATCCAGATAGGGCTGCAGGTCCAGAAGCACGCCGCGCGATTGCCAGTCCAGATACAACGGCGCGTCCATGGCAAAGACGTCGGGCGGGGTGCCGCCGGCCACCAGAACCTGCAGCTTCTGCCAATAGCTGTCCCAGTCGGACAGCTCGACGTTGACCTTTTTGTCGGGGTTCTGCGCCTCGAAGGCTGCGGCGATGGCCTGCCAGACCTCGCCTTCCTGCGGGCTGCCCCACAGCTGATAGGTGATGGTGGTTTCGGCCCCGGCCGCAGACGCGGCAAACAGGAGGGCGAGGGCGGCGGTGCTGAGGCGGTTCATGGCTTTCCCTTACGTTGCTGATTGGTGGGGTACAGGTGGCAGGTGATCGGGTCGGGGCATGGGCAGGGCAGGGGCTGCGGAGGCGGGTTTGGTCAAGGGTGTCGGGGGCCATTCTCATCCCCCCAAAAGCCCGAACAGCCGGGCAGCGTTGTCGTGGTAGACCTTGTCGAGCACCGGGCGCGGCAGGTTCAGGCCATAGATCATCCAGCGGCCCTGGCCGGGAACCTCGTCGGGGCTGTAGCTGAAGTATTCGTCTTCGGATTCAAGGAAGCGCGCGTACAGGCCATAGGTGGCAAGGTCCGGCCCGGCGTCAGTGCCAAACAGGATGCGGTCGGCGTGGCGCAGAAAGAAGCGGCGGGCCGAGTAGGGTTGGCGGCCAAGCTCGGCGATGCGGGCGGAAAAATCCACCATCAGGTTAGGACAGGTGTCCATCAGCGCCGAAACCCAGCCCAGATTTTCGGCGTAGCAGCCGACATGCGCCCCGATGAAGGTCGTGCCGGGATGGCGGCGGACCAGCGTGGCAAAGGCCGCGATCAGGCTGGCAAAGGCCGGAAACGGCGGCGACGGGAATTGCCAGTCGGGGTGGGCATGCAGTTCCTCCCAACGTTCATTGGTCGAGCTGAGTGGGTCAAAGAACGCGACCGGATCGGCGATATGGATCATGACGGGCAGGCCAAGTTGCCCGGCGGCAGCCCAGATCGGATCAAGCCTTGGGTCGTCGATCCGAGCCAGCTGGCCGGCATCGTCGGTAACCTGCAAACCGAAGGGTTTCCAGATTTTCAACCCCTGCGCGCCGCGCGCCGCCTGCGCCCGCAACCGGTGTGCGGCGCGGTCGGCAAAGCCGTGGCCTTCGTCGGCCCATTTTGCCCAATCGACGCCGCCAAATACCCGGTAGCGTTCCGGTGCCGCCTGCTTGTACCGGCGCAGGCGGTCGGCAAGGATATCCTCGCCCCAGCCGCCATCCAGATCGACGTAATGCACCACCCGGGTCCGGTCGAGATGGGCAAAGAACGCTTCGGCCGGGTGCCGGTCCCAGTTGCCGCCGAAGATGCCCAGATGATTGTGGGCATCGATCACGTCGCGGCAGGGCGCGGTGATGCCGGATTGTGGCACGACCAGCGACGGGCGGGGGCGGAACTGCGACAGGGCAAGGTCGTCGGTCATCCGATCCTCATGCTTGTTTCAGCGTCGAAGACATGGGCAAGTCCGGGTTTTGGCCGCAAACCGACGCGGTCGCCGCGCCGCAGGGCAGGGCGGTCGGCAAACTGCGCATGCAGCGGCACCTCGTCGGCTTTGGTCGCCACCAGCATTGCAGCCCCGGTGCTTTCCACCAGCGTCACCGTGGCAGTGAAGGCGTCGGGGGTTTCGGCGGCGACCAGATCCAGGTGTTCGGGGCGCACCCCGTACAGGATGCGCCCGTCGGCCGGCGTCTCCAGCGGCAGGCTGAGGCCGGGGCCAAGGCTGACCCGCCCGTCGGCAGCCAGACCCGGCAGCAGGTTCATCGCCGGCGAGCCGATAAAGCCGGCGACAAAGGCATTGGCCGGTCGGTCATAAAGTTCCAGCGGTGCTCCGGCCTGTTCCAGCCGCCCGGCCCGCATCACCACGATGCGGTCGGCCATCGTCATCGCTTCGACCTGATCATGCGTGACAAAGATCGAGGTCGAGCCCAGGCGTTCGTGCAGGCTGCGAATCTCTGCCCGCATCTGCAACCGCAAGGCGGCATCAAGGTTCGAAAGCGGCTCATCGAACAGAAACACCGCCGGTTGCCGGACAATCGCCCTGCCCATCGCGACCCGCTGCCGCTGGCCGCCCGATAGCTGTTTGGGCATCCGGTCCAGATAGGGCGTCATCCCCAGAATCCCGGCAGCCACATCCACCCGCCGATCGATATCCTGCCGGGTCGCGCCGCGCAGGCGCAGTGAAAACCCCATGTTTTCGCGCACGGTCATGTGCGGGTACAGTGCGTAGTTCTGAAACACCATGGCGATGTCGCGCGCCTTTGGTTCCACTTCGTTGACCACGCGCCCGGCAATCGAGACGGTGCCGCCGGTGATATCCTCCAGCCCTGCGATCATCCGCAGCAGGGTGGATTTGCCGCAACCCGAGGGGCCGACCAGCGCCACGAACTCGCCGTCGGCCACGTCGAACGATACGCCGTGCATGACCTGCGTCGCGCCGTAGGCTTTGACAAGTTCGCTGACCGATACCTCTGCCATGGATCAATCCTTCAGGTCAGGACCACGACTTTGGTCAGGTGGCGGGGGGATTCGGTGTTGATGCCTTTGTGCAGGGCCAGCCGTTCCCCCATGATTTGCAGGGCGGGCAGGGCGGCCAGCGTCGCGGCCAACCCGGTGACCCCGGGGACGATTCGCAGGTCGCCGGGGCCGTTGAAGCCGATGACCGTGGCACCCTTGGCCTGCACATCTGCGGCAACGCGCGCTTCTTCGGACGCGGTATCGTCGGAATAGGCGATCACCACGACACTGCGTTCATCGGTCAGCGAAATCGGGCCGTGGCGGTATTCCATCGGGTGAAAGGCGTGGCTGAACGACAGGCTCATTTCCTGCAGCTTCAGGCAGCCCTCGGCGGCAAGGCCGTAGTTTGCCCCGGCCCCGAGGTAGACGAAATGGCTGCGCCCGGGCAGGATCGCCGCCAGACCGGCGTCCATTTGCGCCAGCGCCGCCTGTGCCGCGGCGATCACGGCATCCGGCAGAGTGATCCCGGCAAGGCGCAGACCACCCAGCAGCATCAGGCTGGCCGACACCGTCATCACGATGCCTTCATCCGGGTCGGTAGCCAGAAAAAGCCCGCTGTCGGCGGCGCGCAGGATCGCGGAATCCGAAGCGCAGGACAGGGCATAGGTCGGCCAGCCCCGGGCCCGGCTGGCCTCGATTGCCTGAACCGTTTCGGTTGTGGTGCCAGAGCGCGACAGTCCGACCACCAGACAGCCGGTCGGATCGGCCAGATAGCTGCCGGGCCGCCGGGCCCATTCGGCGCCCGGCACCGCGATGGCACTTTGCCCCTGCGCGTTGAAAGCACAGGCCAGCGACTGCGCAAGGTAGAAGGAGGTGCCGCAGCCGGTCAGAACCAGAGTGCGGGCCCGCAGCAGTGGCACCGGTTGGCGCAGGGCGGCCCGCCAGTAGGGGAACTGGGCGCGGATGACGGTTTCGGTGATCGTCGGCATATCGGGGGCTTTCGGCTATTGTGTGGGGCGCACCGGCTTGAGGTCCGCTTGGTCGGCCGGCGCGGGGCAGGCGGGTACGGCGGGCAGCGGGTCGGCGAGCGACTGGCTCAGCGACTGGCTCAGCCGCCCGACAAATTCCGGCCCGACCGTCCAGCCCGCTGCCCTTGCAGCATCAAGCACCGCGCCGCCAACCGGTTGCAGGCGTGGCGGCATGGGATCGGCTTTCATCCGGGATGCGACGGCGCTGGCCAATCTTGCATCGTTGAACACACCGCCCGCATAGCTCCAGCGCAGCGGCTCCGGCGCCCCCGATACGGCTGCGGCGGCCCGGCCATGCGCTGCCAGATGCGACGCTCCCCGGTCGATGATGCCCTGCGCCGCCGGATCGCCCTCGGCCGACAGTGCCGAGACATGCACGGCGACAGATGCGACTGCGGCGCGCAGGCTGGCCTGTTGATAGGTCCAGCCAAGCAGCTGGTCGCCGCCAATGCCAAGCCGGTGCAGAATCTGGCGGGCAAACGCCGGCGCGTTCCGGCGGCCGTCAAGATGCTGGCTGACCAGCGCCAGCGCCTCGCGCCCGATCCAGTGGGCCGAGCCTTCGTCGCCAAAGGCCTCGCCCCAGCCGCCGGTGCGCACGGTGCCAAGCGGCCCGCGGGCCCAGGCCATCGACCCGGTTCCGGCCAGAATCAGCACACCATCGCTACCGGCCAGCGCCCCTTCGAACGCAACTGCGACATCGTTCAGCACCCGGGTCTGCGGCCCGATCAGCGACGCGGCCACCGCGATCTGGCGGGCCGAAATTTCGGGGATTTCCCCATGGAAAGGCAGGCCCAGCGTGGCCGACGCGACCGGGCCCACCGGGCCGATCAGGGCGGTCAACCGCGCTTCCCATCCCGGACCATTGGTCGGATCAAGCCCCGGACCGGTGGCGGTCGCAACTACCGCCCCGGTGCGATCGGCGATGGCCACCAGGGTCTTGGTGCCGCCGCCATCAAGGCCGAGCACGCGGTCCATCAGATTGCCTGCGCCAGCGTCAGTCGACAGCCGATGTCGGCCAGCCGCTGCTGCCAGTCTGTGCCGAGCGTCGCGTCGGTGACCACGTGCATGTCGGCGCGCAGCGGCGACACCAGATAGGTCAGATGCTGGCCGAACTTGCCGGCATCGGTCAGGATGACCGGGCTGGCAGTGCGCGACAGCATCCGGGCATTGATCCGCGCCTCCTGCTCGTCGCTGCTGTAGATGGCCGCGTCAGGGGCAATGCCACCGACGCCCAGGAACAGGTGGTCGAACCAAAGTCGTTCCAGCGCCTGTTCGGCGATCATTCCGACCATCGAGGCATTCTGCGACCGGACCATGCCGCCCAGCAGGGTGACCGTAATGCCCGCAACGGGCATCAAAAGCTGCGCCACCGGCAGACAGTTGGTGAATACCCGCAACGGCAGCGGCGTCATCCGCAGGCGGCGGGCCAGTTGCAGCACGGTGGTTCCGGCGTCCAGAAACACCGCCGTGTCGGGGCGCAGCATCCGGAAAGCCGCCTCGCCGATGGCGCGCTTGGCCGACAGGTTGATCTGCTCACGGCTTTCAAAGGCAATCTCGACGCCGGTGCTTTCGGCGATCCGGGCCCCGCCATGCGTACGCTGCACCGCGCCACCGGCTTCCAGCAGCGACAGGTCGCGGCGCACGGTGGGCTCAGAGGCCCCGACCGCCTCGGCAATCTCGGCAATCGAGGAGTGGCCCTTGGCAAACAGATGCTGGCGGATGGCCGAGGCGCGATCAATCTTCATTCAACGCAAGCCCCCTTGGGTTCATGCAGTAGGGCCGACGGAATAATCATTGTCAATCAAGATTCTGATCACCTATGCTCGTTTGCAGGGGTCATATGGCCCGCGGCTGGCCTGAACAGAGGCTGGTCTGAACAGGAGGTGCGATGGGCACTGCAACACTGATGTCGCTTGGCGCATCCCGGCGCGCCGGTCGGCCGATCGGCATCACGTCGGTCTGTTCGGCGCACCCGGTGGTGATCGGCGCGGCGCTGGCGCTTACGCGCGCCGAAGGCAGCGACGTTCTGATCGAGGCGACGTGCAATCAGGTCAACCAGCTGGGCGGCTATACCAGAATGACACCCGCCGACTTTCGCGGCTTCGTCGCGCAGATTGCGGTGGACGAAGGCTTTGATCAATCCCGCCTGATCCTGGGCGGCGATCATCTTGGCCCCAACCCCTGGACGCACCTGCCTGCCGAAACGGCAATGGAACTGGCCGGCGAAATGGTGGCGGCCTATGCGGCGGCGGGGTTCACGAAAATCCACCTCGACACCAGCATGGCCTGCGCTGGCGATCCGGTGCCGGTACCGGAGCCTGTCATCGCAGCCCGGGCGGCGCGGCTGGCCCGGGTTGCCGAGCAGACTGCGGGCGAACAGCGACCGGTCTATGTGATCGGCACCGAGGTTCCTGTCCCGGGCGGTGCAAAAGAAGCCGTCGAACATCTGGCGCTGACAACACCGGATGCGGCGCGGCAGACCGTGGCCATCCACCGCGCGGCTTTCGCACAGGCCGGCATCACCGACGCCTTTGACCGTGTTGTCGGGCTGGTGGTTCAGCCCGGTGTCGAGTTCGGCAATGAAAACGTCGTGCCCTACGATCCAGCCGCCGCCATTCCGCTGACTGCCCTGGTTGGCACCTTGCCGATGCTGTATGAAGCTCATTCCACCGACTATCAGTCGCCCGGCGCACTGGCAGCGCTGGTGCGGGACGGGTTCGCCATTCTGAAGGTCGGTCCGGGCCTGACCTTTGCGCTGCGGGAAGCCCTGTACGGGCTGGACCACATTGCCGATTGCCTGTTGCCGCCACGCAAAAGCAGCCTGCGGGCGACGATGGAAGCGGTGATGACGGGCAATCCGCTGCATTGGGCAAAGTACTATGGCGGGACGGCTGTCGAGCAACGGCAGCAGCGGCATTTCAGTTATTCGGACCGCATCCGCTATTATTGGTCCGACCCGCGAGCGGTGGCAGCCGTTGCAGAGCTGACCGACCTGCTGGACGGCATTCGAATTCCCGACCCGCTGATTTCGCAATATCTGGCGGCGGCCCGAGACGAGGTTGCCGCCGGGGCCGTTGCCCCGACCGCCCGCGCCCTGATCCGGGCCGCAGTCACACGGGTGCTGCGGGCCTATGCCGCCGCCTGCGCCGGGCCGGGCTGACCAGCAGGGCGCCGGGCTGAAGCCGGCCTCATATCCGGGCTGTCCAGACCCGATACCGGCCCTGACCGGTGATTTCGCGGATCACCTCGCGGTCCTGCATCAGGTTCAGATTGCGCACGATGCTGGCGCGCGACGCCGGGCAATGCGCTTTGGCCATCGGCGCGGTGACCGCCGGGTACTCTGCCAGCAGCCGGATCAGCATGGCGGGGGTACGGCCGGTCAGGTCCGATGTCTGTTCCTGCGCGCGCCGGGCCCAGCCCTGCAGCCGGTCCAGATGCAGAAGCATCGCCAGGATCGACTGATCCGCACCGCTGATCCAGGCGGCCAGCCGGTCGCCCGCCGACCCGGTTGCGCGCAGACCGCTGCCACCGGCAAACGCCAACGGCAGGAACACGGCACCGCCGCGACAGCCGGCGGCACCAATCCTTGCGGCCAGAACAACGGCTTCGATGTCGCGCCCGGCACCACCGTCGCCAAGACTGCGCCACAGGTGAAACAGCGCCGCCGCCCGGGTCAGGTCATGCAGTCCGGTCATGCCGGCCAAGGCATCGGCCGCATCTTCTGCCCCGTCGGGATAGGCCGCCGCTGTCGCCGCTCTGCGCCCCAGGAACGCCGCAAGCGTGGGCGCGCTGTCACCCGGGCCGGGGCCGCCGGCCAACCGGCGCACTGCCCAACCGGCACGGGTCAGGGCCGGGGCATCATCCTGCACACCCGAAAGGTGCAGCCCGGTCCAGAGCACCAGCCGTTCTGCCGCGATCCGGTCGCCGGTCCACCAGCCAAGTTCGGCCACCTCCATCAGCGCCAGCCGTTGCACCCAAGATGCCGGCCCGGTCCGCAACCGCTCGTCAAGGGTCCCAAGACGGAACGAAAGATCGGCCAGTTCAACGCACAGGTCCATCTGCGCCGCCCGCCAAACAGCGGCATCAAACAGGGCCTGGCGGTCGCCCGTCCGGCCCGGCCAGGTGGCCGGATCAGGCGCGGCATCCAGCGGTGGCAAGAACCATGCTGCGTCGTCGTCAGCCGGGCCGGGGTCATAGGGCCCGCGCGACTCCTCGGCGTGCGCGTGCCCGCCGGGATCCTCGGCAGGCTCGCGCCCGCCCGTCGCGCGCCGCTTGTCCGGAATTCGCATGGCGTGCATTCTGCCAGCCGAATGCACGCCACACAATTGGCATATCGGGGCGGCCATCGGGCAAACCGGCACCCAACTCGGAAAGAAGCGCGACCGGGGGGGCAATTTCAAGCATTGCCGGCGATTGACAGGTACGGGCGCTTGCGTCCATCAGTCGCTGAATTTCCGCCATCCCAACCGAAAGGCCCCCACCCATGAGTTTCCATGTCGTCGAACAGGCCAAGGCGCGGCTGAACCGCAGCGAACTGGCGGTGCCGGGCAGCCAGCCGCAGCTGTTCGAGAAGGCCGCGAAATCGGATGCCGACGTGATTTTCCTCGATCTCGAGGATGCTGTGGCCCCGGATGACAAGCCGCAGGCGCGCCGGAACATCATCAAGGCGCTGAACGAGATGGACTGGGGCACCAAGACGATGTCGGTCCGGATCAACGGTCTGGACACCCACTTCATGTACCGCGACGTGGTTGACGTGGTGGAACAGGCCGGACAGCGGCTGGACCTGATCATGGTGCCAAAGGTCGGAACCGCTGCAGATGTCTATGCCGTCGACATGATGGTGACCCAGATCGAGGCGGCAAAAGGCTATGCCAAGCGGATCGGATTCGAGCATATCATCGAAACCGCGCTTGGCATGCAGAACGTGGCCGAAATTGCGGCGGCGTCGAAGCGCAATGAAAGCCTGCATTTCGGGGTGGCCGATTTTGCCGCATCGACCCGGGCGCGCACGACCAACATCGGCGGCGCCAATCCGGACTATGCCGTGCTGACCGACCCGATGCCGGACGGAAGCCGCGATCTGCACTGGGGCGACATGTGGCATTATGCGCTGGCCCGGATGGTGGTTGCGGCCCGTGCCAACGGCTTGCGGCCGGTCGACGGGCCGTTCGGCGACTTTTCCGATGCCGACGGTTACCGGGCCGCTGCAAGACGCGCGGCAGTGCTTGGCTGTGAAGGCAAATGGGCCATCCACCCCAGCCAGATCGGGCTGGCGAACCAGGTCATGAGCCCGTCCGAGGCCGAAGTTCTGCGGGCCCGGCGGATTCTGGAGGCGATGGCGGTGGCGGCCAGTGAAGGCAAGGGGGCGGTGTCCCTCGATGGCCGCCTGATCGACTATGCCTCGATCCGGCAGGCGGAAGTGCTGGTGGAAAAGGCCCGTCAGATCGCCGTCGGGTAAGGCAAAAGGCAGGAACAGGGTCTGAATCCGGCGGGTGCCGCGCGCATGGACCTAGGCGCATCCGTCAATTCATCGGTGCCCCGCCTTCCGCCTTGCGGCGGGCGACGTAGTCCAGCAGCGCCTCGTTGATCGCCGGATCAAGGGCAGGCTGCTCGTATTCGGCCAGCAGCTGCTTCCAGATGCCATTTGCCCGTTCCCTCGCCTGCACGCCGCCGCGTTCCAGCCAGCTGGGGTGATTGTCCCAGTTCGACAGCAATGGCGCATAGAACGCGGTCTGATAGCGGCTCATCGTATGGTCAGCCCCGAAGAAATGCCCGCCTGCCCCGACGTCGCGGATGGCCTCGACCGCAAGGCTGGCCTCGTCGACGACAATCGGCGTGAAATATTCCTGCATCATCTGCAGCATCTCGGCATCGACAATCAGCTTTTCGAAACTCGCGGTCAGCCCGCCATGCAGCCACCCCGCCGCATGTTCGATCAGATGCGCGCCGCCCATCAGCGACCCCCACAGCGCCATCTGCGACTCGTAGGCCGCCTGCGCATCGACCTCGTTGGCGGCATTGACGTTGGAGGACCGGAACGGCACGCCGATGTGGCGCGCCAGTTGCCCCGAAGCCTGCGCCGCCTTGGTGTATTCCGGCGTCCCAAAAGCCGGAGCGCCAGAGCGCATGTCGACGTTCGAGGTGAAGCCGC
>JANNRR010000070.1:0-1846 GCA_031401675.1 Paracoccaceae bacterium | reverse complement strand
CTGTTCAAGATGCGAAAGATGAAACGACATCTTGGACGATCCGGCGCCAAGCTTTTCACCCAAGGCCCCCGCAGCCATGCCTTCCGGCCCCGCCTCCACCAGCAGTCGGACGATCCGCAGCCTGTGTTCCTGCGACAAGGCGGCGAAAGCTGAAAGGGCCTTATCTTCGCGCATCGTCTCAACATCTCCATTAGTATTGAAATATTGAGTAACCATCATCGTAGCGAATCACAACCCTGCAAATCCGCGCCGCCCGGGTCAGCAAGTCAGACCTTGTCATCAAAAGTTCACTCGACGACAAAATTCAATTCGGATATTCGGGAATTATGGAACAGAATCGCGCTTCACACGGCTTTGCAACCCTCGGCCACCCC
Source organism: Paracoccaceae bacterium (assembly GCA_031401675.1). Classification (GTDB taxonomy): domain Bacteria; phylum Pseudomonadota; class Alphaproteobacteria; order Rhodobacterales; family Rhodobacteraceae; genus JANNRR01. The sequence goes on along the minus strand of JANNRR010000070.1, from coordinate 1,472 downwards.
GGCCGCCTTGCCGTTTTTCGCCTGTTGGTGCGCTTTGCGCCTCAGGGCGTGCGGCCGACAGAGATCGCTGCTGCCCTCGGGCTGAAACAGAACACCCTCTCGCATCATCTCGCTGACTTGGCCGCCTCCGGTCTGGTTCAGGTCGAACGGCGCGGGCGTTCGCTGCTTTACTCGGTCGATCTGGACGTGACCGAAGGCCTCATCGGCTATCTCGCCCTCGATGTCGGACGCGCCCGCCCGGATCTCCTTTCACCCCTTCTCGCAGCCCAAAAGGATGCCATCGCCATGCAAGATACCGATTTCGACGTGCTCTTCATCTGTTCGGGCAACTCGGCCCGCTCGATCTTTGCCGAGGCGCTGCTGCGCGATCTGGGAAAGGGCAAGTTCCAGGCCTTTTCCGCAGGCACGCGCCCAAACACCGAACTGAATCCCCATGCGCTCGAGGTGCTGCAGCGCAACGGACATGACGTGACGGGCCTTCGCTCCAAGCACATTTCCGAGTTCCAGCAGCCGGGTGCCATCGCGATGGATTTCGTGTTCACCGTCTGCGACACCGCAGCCGCCGAGGAATGCCCCCCCTGGCCCGGTCAGCCGATCACTGGCCATTGGGGCCTGCCTGACCCGGTGAAGGCAGAGGGGACGGACGCGGAAAAAGCGCTGGTCTTTGCGCAAACCTACGGCGCACTGCGGCGCCGGATCGCGGCTTTCGTCGAACTGCCGTTCGAGTCGCTGACACGCCTGGCGCTCCAAACACAGGTCGACCGCATTGGCATCAGTGCCGATTCCCAGACCAAAGGCTGAACCCAATGGCCCGCATCGCACTCAACGGCCTTGGCCGTATCGGCAAGCTTGTCCTGCGCGACCTGATTGACACCGGCAGTGGCGGCGACATCGTCCTGATTAATGATCCGGTGGGTGGTGTCGAGCAGCACGCGCTGCTGATGGAATTCGACTCGGTCCATGGCCGCTGGAAAACGCCTGTTTCTTATGAGGAGGACGTGCTCATCCTCAACGGGGTGGGCATCCGGCTCACCCATCAGAAGACCCTTGAAGCGCTTCCCTTGGCGGAACTGGGCGTCGATCTGGTGATCGACTGCACCGGTGTGTTCAAGACGGCAGACAAAGTGGCACCCTACTACGCCGCCGGGGTGAAGAAGGTCGTCGTTTCGGCCCCCGTCAAGGACGGCGGGGCGCTGAACCTCGTCTACGGGGTCAACAGTGATCTTTACGACCCCGTCATCCACCACCTGATCACCGCAGCATCCTGTACGACGAACTGCCTCGCCCCCGTCGTAAAGGTCATTCACGAAGGGATCGGCATCCGACACGGCTCGATCACCACGATCCATGACGTGACCAACACGCAGACCATCGTGGACCGCCCCGCCAAGGACATGCGCCGGGCGCGGTCAGCCTTGCTGAACCTGATCCCGACAACCACGGGCTCGGCCACCGCGATCACGCTGATCTAC
>JANNRR010000069.1:0-11569 GCA_031401675.1 Paracoccaceae bacterium | reverse complement strand
AGCCAGAAACCGGCTCCACGCACCCGCCGCCACCGACCAGTCGCAGCATTTTCACCCCGACTACGTCCCAAAAGCGGGCTTCACAGGCTGCCCGGCCAAATCAACATGTAGAGGAACCGGCTTCAGAGGGATAAGCCTTCGGACCGGGTTTGACGGCATGGCGCGCAGCACCAGAAAGGCGATCAGCGAGGCAGTGACCAGCGTGATGCAGGCCCGAATGAAGCGGCTTGCGGCAAACATCAACACAGTTGAGCGACCTGGCTATCTGGCATGGGTCTTGGGATCATAGAAATCGCGCAGCCGATCAGCGATCAACCCGGTTGCTACCGAAGCCACCAACACGCCAAGCCCCGGAAAGACGCCAAGCCACCACTGCCCGGTCAACGAATAGGGCAGACCTTCGGTAATCATGTTGCCCCATTCAGGCGTCGGCGGCTGGGCACCCAGACCGACAAAACCCAATGCAGCAAGGGTCAGAATGGCAAAGCCGAAAACCGCAGCTGCCTCGATCAACAGGGTTGAATACAGCTGTGGCGCGATGTGCCGGATCACCAGCGACTGGAACGGAATACCCGCGGCAATCGCCGCCTCGACGTAGGTCATTTCGCGGATCTTCAGCACATCGCTGCGCAGGAGCCGGGCATAAAACGGCACTGCAGCAACCGTGATGCCGATCGTGGCCGAGCTTTCGCTTGCCCCCAGGGCAATGGCGACGGCGATGGCGAAGATCAGCGGCGGAAAGGCGAGGAGCGCGTCCATCGCAGTCGAGATGACTTCATCGACCCAACCGCGCACGAGTCCGGCGACGATGCCCAAGAGCCCGCCGACGATCATGCTGGCCAAAGTCGCGATGGTTGCAACTGTCAGGGATATTCGCGCCCCCTGATTGAAGCGCGCCAGGATGTCGCGGCCCACGTCGTCCGTGCCCATCGGATGCGCCAGCGAAGGACCGCTCAACGAGGCAAGAAGATCTACCGCATTCGGATCGACCTGCCAGATCAACGGTCCAAAGACACCGCAGGCCACCAAAAGCGTCAGCGCGAAAATTGCTGCACTCAACTCTATATTGTTGCCGGCAAACCGCAGCACCTGCTTTCAGGTCCTCCGAGTGGCAGTGATCGCGTCTGCAGCCTGCGGATAGTGTTTGCGGGCGAACTCCTCGCTGATGTATCCGTCGCGCAGGTCGGCCAGAACCGCCTCGACCTTGCGCAGTTTCGCCGGGCCATAACCGCCGCCGCCGCCTGTCCTGAGTTCCACCACCGCATCCTTGGGCACCACGATGCGAGTTTCCTTGGGCCGCGAGACATAGCTGCCGTCAGGATAGCGCACCCCGGCGATGTTGGCCCGTGCTTCACCGCCGCCTTCCAGCCCCCATGGCGCAAACTCGGTACGTTCGACCACCGTCGTGACGAAGGACTGCTCGACCATGCGGAAGTGGAAATCGACGCCCGGTCCGCCGCGGAATTGTCCGGGGCCACAACTGTCCTGCGAAAGTTCGACCTTGTCGATCAGCCAGGGATTTCGGGTTTCCCAAACTTCGATGGGCGTGAAGCGGGTGGCGGATTCGGCAATGTGCAGCATCGTGCCGCCGTCACCGTCATGCCATGCACCCTGCCCGCAAGGATGGGGTGCGCCGTCGGCCCAGGGCTCGCCGGTATCCTCCCGCGTTCCCCACCAGACGCAGCCGTAAATGCAGCCCCCGCTCGATGCCGGGGCTTTTTCCGGGGCCACTTTGGCGATCGCCCCGTAGATGACTTCGATCGCCTGCAACGCGGGCCAGCCGTAAAGAAAGCAGGGTGCGGGCGGCAAGGGGTGAAACAGCGTACCCGGCTTTGTGTGCACCGTGATCGGGCGGAAATGGCCTTCGTTCGGAGCCTCGCCGTAGCCTGCGAGCATCGAGATCGCGACCCGGCTGGTCGAGATGGTCGAAGGCAGTGGGCAGTTCATCGGCCCACCCACCGAGGGCGGCGCGTCCGAGAAGTCAAGATGGACCTCCGAGCCCTTGATCTCGACCGCCACGTCAAAGGGAATGCTGTCCTTGGTGACGCCGCTATTGTCCATCCGGCCCTGACCGACATAGCGCCCGTCGGGGATCTTCTCGAAGTAAGACCGCACCATGCGTTCGGAATGGTCGAACATGGCCTCGACACAGTCGCGGAACACCTTGCCGCCGAACCGTTCAAAGACTTCGCGAAATGCACGGGCCCCGGTGCGAACCCCGACAACTTCGGCATTCAGGTCGCCCGCGATCATCTTGGGCACCCGGCTGTTGGCCATGATGATGCGGTAGATATCCTCGTCCCGCACACCTCCCTTGTAGATCCGCACACCGGGATAGAATGTGCCTTCCTGGTACACATCGATGGTGTCGGTGCAGTAGGGGTCCTTGCCGCCGATATCAAGCCAATGGCCCTTGATCACGGTATAGCCGATCAACTCGTTGCCCTTGGCAAAGACCGGCATCACCACGGCAAGGTCTTGCGCGTGCGAGCCGGTGCCATAGGGCCAGTTGTAGATGATGATGTCGCCATCGACCAGTTTGTCGGGCCCGCCTATGCTTTTGACCGCCTCGTCGACGCAGAAACTGAGCGTACCCATGAACAGAGGCAAGCTTGGAGCCTGCGACAGCAACCGCAACTCCGGGTCATAGATTGCCACAGCAAAATCAAGCACTTCGTAGATGACAGGTGAAAAGGCGGTTCGCACCAGCGCCCGCTTCATCTGATTGGCGGCAGAATTGAGAGCGTGGCGCACCACTTCCGTGGTGATCGGATCGGCATCTGCCGAAACGCCCGTCCGCACGACTCCGGCCCGCGAGACTACGATCGATTCATCCTTCATCTGCCGCTCTCCTCGTTTCGCGTCTCGGGGTGGTCTGAACTGCCGGTCCGGTCATTGCAGGGCAACCCGGATCAGCACCAACTCGCCGTGTTCGCCCGTCGATGCCCGCCAACCGGCATCCAGATACAGCGTGGCGGTGTTTTCGGTGATGATGGCCGGACCATCGAAATCGCTGGAAATCGCGTCGCGGCTCACCAGTCGGAAAGGCAGCCGCTTCTTCAGTGCAAAGGAATAGGAACTGTTGGTGTCATTGCCCAGTGCCGATTTCTTCGCGCTCTTGGTCGCGGCGCGCTGCTCACGTCGGGGCAAGGGAACGCGAATGCTGGCGCGCGTGGCAACAATTTCGATGACCTCGTTCATCGTAAGCCCGAAGGTCCGTAGGTACTCGGCGGAAAAATCGGCGGCGATCTGGTCGGCCGAAACGGACATCGCATTGGCCGCAACCGGCACGTCCAGCGTCAACCAATGCTCCTGACCCTTGTAGCGCAGGTCCAGACGGGCGGAGCGTACCGTCTCGCGCTTGACCCCGCTGCTGCGCTGCTGAACTTCGTCGAATAGGTCTGCAAGTAGGCTGTTGGCGACGGCGATGTTGGCTTGCGTCAGGTCCAGAACCCGTGTCCGGGCCGCCGACTGCACCATATCTGCACCCAGCAGGCCCCAGGCCGAAAAGTTGCCAGCCAGAGGTGGAACGATGATCTTGTCCATCTGCAATTCGTCCGCGAGCAGCGTGGCCATCAGCGGCCCAGCCCCCCCCGAAAGACAACAGCACCATTTCTCGCGGGTCGAGGCCCTGTTCAACCGAGACTTCGCGCATCGCATTGGCCATGCTGGCTGCGGCGATCAGCAGGATGCCCCGCGCGGTTTCTTCCTCGTCGCGGTTGATCTGCACTCCCACCGTCTTCAGCGCCATGGCCGACTTTGCCACATCCAGCGTGATCCCCGACGCAAGAACCCCGCGGCCCAACATTCCCAAAAAAGCCGCGGCATCGGTGACAGTCGGCTGGGTGCCACCCTTGCCATATGCCGCAGGCCCGGGTTCCGCGCCTGCGCTTTGCGGGCCGACCCGCATCAACCCACCCGCATCGACATAGGCCAGCGATCCGCCGCCGGCACCGATGGAGCGCACATCGACCCAAGGGGTCTGAACCGGCATGCCGTCGACATCTCCCTCGTAGAGCACTTGCGGCCAGCCATCCAGAATGAGGGCGGTATCAAAACTGGTGCCGCCAACATCCGCAGTCACCAATGACTTGATCCCCAAAGTCCGCGCAAGTTCGCCCGACCCCTGCGCACCTGCAACAGGGCCCGACATGATGGTTTCAAAGGGACGCTCCTCGGCCTCGGCAAAGGTCATCGACCCGCCACCTGAACGTGTGATCAGGCACAGGCCCTTGAAACCAAGCTCGCGCAACCGTGATTCGAGGCGCTTGAGGTAATTCGACATCCGTGCACGGACAAAGGCGTCAATCACCGTGGTCGAGGTCCGCTCATACTCGCGGTATTCGCCGGAGATTCGGTGCGACAGCGAGATTGCACCCGCAAAGCCCGCTTCTCGCAAGATTTTTTCGACGCCAAGTTCGTGGGCCGGGTTGGCATAGGCATGCAGCAGGCACACGGCAATGGCATCGGCGCCAGCGTCGATCAGCCCCTTGTAGGCGGCCAGAACGCTGGCCTTGTCCAGCGCCACCAATTCCTGTCCGTTGCCTGCCATACGCTCGATAATGCCAAGCCTGCGGTGGCGTGGGACGAGGGATTCGGGTTGCCGCCAGAACAGGTTGTACATCTCTGCCCGGTCGCCCCGACGGATTTCCAGCACGTCGCGGAATCCCTCGGTCGTCAACAGCCCGACCTTGGCACCGCGGCGTTCCAGAAGCGCATTCAGCCCGACGGTCGTGCCATGAAGGAACAGTTCGGCCACATCGATCTCGGTCTTGGGAACATGGCGCCGCACGGCCTCGATGACGCCTTCCTCCGGCGCCTTGGGCACGGTTTCGACCTTGCCTTCGCCGGTCAGACCGGTCGCTTCGTCGTAATAGACAAGGTCCGTGAAGGTGCCGCCGATATCGACGCCAATGCGTGTTGCCATGATCCACTCCGAGAAGGCCAGAATTGCGGCAAAGGTCAAGGACCGCCGGCTGCCACGATGGAACGGAAATGCCGGCCTTTCCGATGAGAGGCCGGCACCGTGATTATTCTTTCAGTGACCAGGTCTTGAAATCCATCTCGTGGGCGAAATGGTACCTGTCCACCCGATTGCTGAGGATCGAGAGCATCTTGTCCTCGAAGAGATAGACCTTGGGCGAGGCCGCGATCCATATCTTGGTGATCTCGTCGAAGTTCGCGGCGCGCAGGGCCATATCATTGGTCTGGCGCGCTTCGGCCAGCAGCTTTTCGGCGTCCGGCAGACAGACTTCGGTCAGGTTGAAATCATAATCGCAGATCATGTCATAGCCAAGGAAGTAGCCCGCCTCGATGACGCCCGGTCCGTCCAGTCGCATCAGCGTCTGGGCCTTGTGACCTTCGGCCAGATCCTGGAACTCGGCCGCTGGCACGATGCGGATGGTCATGTCGATGCCGATCTCTTTCCATGTCGATTGCAGGATCGTCGCAATCTGCGACTGAACCGCATCGCCTTCCAGCAGCGTCAGCTCGACCGGAATCGGCGTGGCCAAGCCGCTTTCCGCGATCAGCGCCTTGGCCTTTTCAATATCGAACGGCCTGGGGGCCGAGAGGTCGGGGTTGAACTCGGCCATCGTCGGCATCAGGGCCCCATAGAACAGGGTCCCGCAGCCAAAGGCGATCTTGTCGAGGATATCCTGATAGGGCACCGCATAAGTCACGGCCTCGCGGACCTTGATATTGTCCCACGGCGCTTTCGTGTTCGGCAGAATTACCATCTGCGAAACGGCCACCGAATTGGCGATGACCCGGACATCCGGATTGTCGAGCAAGGTCGAGGCCGGCTGTTTTGCCATGCCAAGCGTCACATCCGCCTGACCCGTCCGTGCCTGCAACAGAAGCGTCGGGGCCGAAGAAATCCAGTTGACCTGAATCCTGTCGACACCGGGCGCCGGACCGCCGAAATCAGGGTTGGCCACCAAGGCTGCGCTTTGGTTCGCGGTGTAGGACTCCAGCAGGAACGGGCCCGATCCTGCGACATTCGCGGCCATCCACTCATTGGGCTTGCCCGCCTCGACACCACCATTCGCCTCGATCAGGCTGGCGTCAACGATCGAGCCCGCGGGTTGCGCCCAGTTCTGCAGGGCATTGGCGTCCGGATGAGCCAGCTGAATGATCAGCGTTGTCGGATCAGGGGTCGATATGGATTCGATCAGTGGTGGTGTGTAAAAGCCGTCCAACAGGTAATAGGCCCCGCAGCCATTCATCTTCAACGCCCGCTCGAACGAATACTTGACCGCCGTCGAGTCGACCGGGTTGCCGCTCGGAAACTTCCAGCCTTCATGCAGCTTGAAAGTATAGGTCTTGCCGTCGTCCGAAATCGTCCAGGATTCGGCCAGATAGGGCACGATGTTGGACGAATCGAATACTGTGGTGCCGTCAGGACCCGGCTTTTCGCCATACTGGGTCAGTCGTACATAGAAATTCTGCACAAAGCCGATGTCCCAGAGCCCACAGGTCCAAGCCGGGTCAAGATTGCTGGGCGCCGACGCAATGTTGACGACCATCGTATCGTCTTGGGCCAATGCCGGTTGGCCAAGGCCCGCACTCCACAGAACAGCGGCCAAGCAAAGGGCCGCCTTAGGGTAAGCACCCGATTGGAACCGCCCTTGCGTGTTAGGCAGGGATATGGGGTGACCGGGACGACGTCGTTATTGACGTCGTTAACGACGTCAACGAGATCTGCGCAGATCAGGCCGCGATCTTGTTGTCGCCGTCAGATGGCAGCCGCTTCCAGTTCCAAGGGAGCAGTTCGTAGAGCCGCGGGTTGATGTGGTCGTTGATGCGTGCCAGCACGTCGGCCAGGTAGGCTTGCGGATCGAGGCCGCTCATCTTGGCGCTTTCGATCAGCGTCATCGCGCGGGCCAGCGTTTCGCCGCCAGCGTCGCTACCGGCGAATAACCAGTTTTTTCTTCCGATTCCAATTGGCCGCATGGCGCGTTCAGCCGGGTTGTTGTCGATCGCCACGCGGCCGTCGTCCAGAAACAGGCAGAAGGAGGACCAGCGGTTCAGGGCGTAGCGGAAGGCCTTGGCAAGGTCGCTCTTGCCCGAGATGTGCTCGAGCTGCTCCTCGGCCCAAGCTTTGAAAGCCTCGACCTTCGGGCGGCTGTGCTCCTGACGGACGGCGCGGCGCTCGTCGGCGGTGCGGCCGCGGATCTTCGCCTCGATGTCGTAGAGCGCACCGATCCGCTCCAGCGCCTCGCGGGCCAGGTCCGAGCCGGTCTCCTTCTCGACGTCGAAGAAATCCCGCCTGAGATGCGCCCAGCACGCGGCCTCGCGGAACTGCGCCTTGCCATCCTTGTCGGGGAGGTAAAGATCCTTGAAGCCCACATAGGCGTCCGCCTGGAGGATGCCCTTGCCGGCCTTCAGATGTTTCTGCGGATGCTCGCCCTTGCGATCGGGCGAGAAGTGATATGCCACGGCTGGCGGGGCCGTCCCCGACCAGGGTCGCGGATCTCGCACATAGGCCCAGATCCGGCCCTCCTTCACACCCTTGCCAAGATCCCCATTGGCTTTTGACCGGTCGAGAACCCGGATCGGGGTATCGTCGGCATGCAGCAGATCACAGGCCAGCACCTCGGCCCGGATCAACTCGACCAGCGGCCCCAGTGTCCGCATCGCGCCGCCGCACCAGCCCGCGAGCGTGCTGTCGGGGATGTCCGCGCCCATCCGGGCAAAGATCTCGTTCAGGCGGTAGAGCGGCAGGTGGTCGTCGTATTTGGCGACCAGGATGAAGGCGAGCAGGCTCGGACCGGCGAGGCTGCCGGGGATCGGCCGGGTCGGTGCCGGGCACTGCACCATCTTCTCGCAACACCGGCAGGACTTCTTCGGCCGCGCCACCTCGATCAGCTTCAGCCGCGCCGTGATCATGTCGAGGATCTGGCTGACGTCCTCGCCCACCAGGCGCAGGGCGCCGCCGCAGTCCGGGCAGCTCTCGCCGGGGTCCAGTTCCTGACGTTCGCGCGGCGTGTCGGGCGACACGCGTGGGCGGCGGCGCGGCGCCTTTTCCGGAGCCTCGCCGTCGTCCTGTTCATCCTGCGCTGTGGAGACCGGTGCGGTCTCGACGCTTTCCGGCTCGGGTGGCGGGGCGACTTCCGCCTCGGCTACCTGCAGGCTCTCGAGCGCGAATTCCAGCTGCTCGATCTCGCGGGCGATCTTCTCGGATCCCTTGCCGAACGCCTGCCGCTTCAGGCGCGCGATCTGCATCCGGAGCGACTGCACGAGGAGGTCATGCGCGCGCAGCGTGGCCTGCAACTGAAGGATCATCACCTTCAGGGCGGCGGGGTCGTCCGGCAGGGAAGAGGCGGTGCGCGACATGGGTTCCTGCTACCATGCAGGCACCGGAAAAGCCAACAAAACAAGGGAAAAGCGACGCTTTGACTCACATCCGCGTCGGCGCGCTCGTCCAGCGCGGCTGCCGCCAATCGATCCCTTCCCAGAGCATCGCCATCTGCGCCGGTGTCAGCGCAATCTTGCCTTCGGTCGCCTTCGGCCAAGGAAAATACCCCCGCTCGAGCACCTTGTAATAGAGACAAAACCCCTGCCCATCCCAATGCAAGATCTTCAGCCTGTCGCCCATGCGTCCGCGAAACGCAAAGACTGCGCCGCTGGCAGGGTCCTCCCCCAGCACCTTCTTCGCCCGTGCGCAGAGACCCGCGATCCCACAGCGCATGTCCGTCGTGCCCGCCGCGAGAAACACCCGGACGCCATTGCCCGGGCCGATCATGCGCTTTCCAGCACCCGGATCAGCTGCGCCAGGCCAGAGGCTGACAGGCCATCGATCCCCCGCAGTCGTCGGCCGTTGGCCAGCACGATCTCAACCGTCGCGGTCGTCGGAGGAGCAGAGGTGACGGTGGGCACTGCCGCGATTTCGACCGGCAGGAAACCCGTCTCCTCCGCGAGGCGCTCGCCCCGCCGCCGAAACTCGCCCCGCCACTGGTAGATGTGCTGCCGGGTCAGGTCATGGCGACGGGCGACATCCGCAACCCGCGCGCCCTTCACACCCACCTCCGCCAGGATCGACCGCTTCTCCGCATCAGACCAGCGGCGACGCCGTTCGATGCCTGTCAAAACCTCTTGTCGCATGAAACACCCGCCACAGACGACGCCGTTGATGACGTCAACAACGACAGGTGAACTAGAGCGGATCAGCTTTTGTCTGAATCGTGAGGGATTCCCTTGCGTTGGTTTTCGTGATTCCCTGTCCTCGTCTGGACGTGGGAGGATGGTGGATGACGCGGGCCTATTCGACGGATCTTCGGGTGCGGGTGGTTGCGGCGGTTCGGGCGGGATCGACCTGCCGGGTTGTGGCGGAACGGTTCGGGGTTGCGGTTTCGAGCGTGGTGAAGTGGTCGCAACTCGAGGCTCGGACGGGCGCGGTGGTGCCGGGCCGGACAGGCGGGCATCGCAAACCGATCCTTGCACCCCATCACGACTGGCTGATGACGCGGGTGCAGGAATGCTCTGAGGTGACGTTAATCACCCTGCGGGACGAGCTGCGTGCCAAGGGGGTGCAGGTGTCGCATGATACTGTCTGGCGCTATCTGCGAAGGTCAGGCCTCAGCTTCAAAAAAAAGCGTGCTGGCCAGTGAACAGGATCGGCCCGATGTGGCGCGCAGACGGGTAAGGTGGAAGCAGTATCAAGGAAAGATTGACCCGCAACGCCTTGTCTTCATTGATGAGACCTGGACAAAGACCAACATGGCCCCACTGCGGGGTTGGGGAAGGCGCGGCACCCGCGTGCAGGCCAAAGCGCCGTTCGGGCACTGGAACACCATGACTTTCCTCGCCGCCCTGCGCCATAACCGCATCGACGCCCCCTGGGTGTTCGACGGCCCGATCAACGCCGAGGTGTTCCGCACCTATGTCGAGAAGGTGCTGGTCCCGACCCTGAACCCCGGCGACATCGTCATTCTGGACAACCTCGGCAGCCACAAGGCCCCCGCGATCCGTGCCGCCATCCGGGCAGCAGGCGCAAGGTTGTGGTTCCTGCCAGCCTACAGCCCGGACCTCAATCCGATCGAACAGGTCTTTGCCAAACTCAAACACCTGCTGCGCAAAGCCGCAGAGCGATCCAAGGAAACCCTGTGGCGAAAAATCGGCGACCTGCTCGCCCTTTTCAGTCCGCAGGAATGTGCAAACTACCTCATCAATTCAGGATACGCTTCCGTGAGAAGCTGAACGGCTCTAAACGAAATTCCACAGCCTCAGAAGGCGGCCACAACCGGGTGATTACGATCGGATTGCTCCGGCCAGCGGGGATTTGCCCGAGATCGTGGTGAGTTGCAGGGCCAGCCATCTTTCCAGATCATCGAAGACCGGGGTGGCATGGGCGCGTCGGAGTTCGGCGCGGCGATCCGGCGGGGAGCCTCTGGCCTCTTTCTCGACGGCATAAAGTTGGGCTATCCGGCCGATGGCCTCTTCGGCAATCGGGGAGCCCTGCGACCGGTGGATGTCGACGAACTTGCGCCGGACATGGGCCATGCAGGCGACCTCGCGGATGGCACCCGAGCGGTAGAGATCCTCGAAGCCCGCATAGCCATCGGCATGCATCCAGCCGCGGTATCGGGCGAGATGATCCTTGGGGTGCTGGCCTTTCCGGTCGCCCGAGAACCGATACCAAGCGGCGGGAGGGGCGGTGCCGCCCCAGGGGCGGTCATCACGCGCATAGGTCCAGAGCCGCGCGGTCTGGGTCTTGCCGGTGCCGGGGGCGAGCATGTTGATCGGTGTGTCATCCGCGAAGATCGCATCGGCCGACAGGACATGGCGCCCAATGGCATCGGCGAGCGGTTCCAGCAAGGCCGTGGATTTGCCGACCCAGTCAGCCAGTGTCGAGCGATCCAGATCGAGACCTTCACGGTCGAAGATCTGGCTCTGACGATACAACGGAAGATGGTCCGCATACTTGCTGACCAGAACGTGCGCCAGCAGGCCCGGCCCCGGGCGGCCCCGCTCGATGGGCCGCGAGGGCAGCGGAGCCTGGATGAACCGTTCGCAGCAGGCGCAGGTCAGACGCGGGCGGACGATGCGGTTCACGATGAAGCGCCCAGGAACGTATTCGAGTTCTTCCGTCACATCCTCACCGATCCGGCGCAGGCGCCCGCCACAGTCGGCACAAGCATCGGCACCGGGGCTGAGTTCTACTTCCATCCGGGGGATGTGATCCGGGATCGGACGGCGCTTGGGTTTGTCCTTGTCCTCGATGTCCGGCAGCTTCATCCGCGCTGTCATGGCCGCCGCGGCAATCTCGCTGGTCTCAAGTGCCAGCTGAAGCTGTTCTGCCGTCTCCGACGACGCGCCAAACCGGTGTGCCCGATGCCCGGCCAATTGATGGCGCAGCTTCTCGATCAGGATCGCCTGCGCCTTGACCTCGGCCAGAAGTCGCGCGGTGAAGCTGCGCAACTCCTCAGGGTCTTCGGGCAAGGTCAGGGTCTGATCCAGCATGCATTAAGTTTATCCCACTGTATTCGTTGTGGGAATCATTGATTGCAGGATAAGCAGATTATCCCGCTGCCAAGGGCCGCCACGTCCGCTGAGGCGCCCGCCAGTC
>JANNRR010000068.1:0-3757 GCA_031401675.1 Paracoccaceae bacterium | reverse complement strand
ACCCCTCCTCCCCCCCCCCCCTCCCCGCTCCCCGCCCCCCCCCCCCCCCCCCCCCCCCCCCCCCCCCCCCCCCCCCCCCCGTCCCGCCATACCGGAGGCCCGAATGTCCGAACCCTATGACGGCCCGATCCTCGAAATTGAAAACCTGTCAATCAGCTTCTTCACCCGGCTGCGCGAAATCCCCGCCGTCATGGATTTTTCCTGCAAGGTGATGCCCGGCGAAGCCATGGGACTGGTCGGGGAAAGCGGCTGCGGCAAATCCACCGTGGCGCTGGCGGTGATGCGCGATCTGGGCAAGAACGGCCGCATCGTCGGCGGGAGCATCAAGTTCAAGGGCCGCGATCTGACCATCATGGGCGACGAGGAATTGCGCCACATCCGCGGCAGCCAGATCGCGATGATCTATCAGGAACCGATGGCCTCGCTGAACCCGGCGATGAAGATCGGCGCGCAACTGGCCGAAGTGCCGATGATCCACGAAGGCCTCAGCCGCGACGCCGCCATGGCGCTGGCCCGCCAGGTGGTGACCGATGTGCGGCTGCCCGACCCCGACCGCATCCTGAACGCCTTCCCGCACCAGTTGTCCGGCGGCCAGCAGCAGCGCATCGTCATTGCCATGGCGCTGATGTCGAAACCCGCACTCCTGATCCTCGACGAGCCGACCACGGCACTTGACGTGACGGTCGAGGCCGGGATCGTCGATCTGGTCCGCGATCTTGGGCACAAGTACGGCACCTCGCTGCTGTTCATCAGTCACAACCTCGGGCTGATCCTCGATGTCTGCGACCGGCTCTGCGTGATGTATTCCGGCGAGGCGGTGGAAACCGGCGGTGTCGCCGAGGTGTTCGACAAGATGCGCCACCCCTATACCCAGGCGCTGTTCCGCTCGATCCCGCTGCCGGGCGCCGACAAGAACGCCCGCCCGCTGGTCTCGATCCCGGGCAACTTCCCGTTGCCGCACGAACGCCCGCCCGGCTGCAATTTCGGCCCGCGCTGCAACTATTTCGAGGCCGGGCGCTGCGACCAGGGCGAAATCCCGATGGCGACGGTGCCGGGCGGCGACCGCCACGGCTCGCGCTGCGTCAAGTTTGCCGAAATCGACTGGGCCGCCAAGGCCGTCGCCGCCAAGACCACCGAAAAGACCCCGGTCGGCAAGGTGGTGCTGAAGATGGACAACCTGAAGAAGTACTATGAAATCAGCGCCAACAAGCTGTTCGGCGGTGGCAACACCAAGGTGGTCAAGGCCAATGAGACCCTGAGTTTCGAGGCACGCGAAGGCGAGACCCTGGCCATTGTCGGCGAGTCGGGTTGCGGCAAGAGTACCTTTGCCAAGCTGCTGATGGGGCTGGAAACCGCGACATCGGGCACGATCATGCTGTTTGACGAAAACGTGCAATCGACGCCCATTCAGCAACGCAACGCCGATACGGTGTCTTCGGTGCAGATGGTGTTTCAGAACCCGTTCGACACGCTGAACCCGTCGATGAATGTCGGGCGTCAGATCATCCGGGCGCTGGAGATTTTCAACCAGGGCAAGTCCGATGCCGAACGCGCGGCGCGGATGCTGGAATTGCTGGATCTGGTCAAGTTGCCGCGCAGCTTTGCCGAGCGGATGCCGCGCCAGTTGTCGGGCGGCCAGAAACAGCGGGTCGGGATCGCGCGCGCCTTTGCCGGTGGTGCCAAGATCGTGGTCGCGGATGAACCGGTCAGCGCCCTCGATGTCTCGGTGCAGGCCGCCGTCACCGACCTCTTGATGGAGATTCAGCGCAAGAACAAGACGACGCTGCTGTTCATCAGCCACGACCTGTCGATCGTGCGCTATCTCAGCGACCGGGTGATGGTGATGTACCTTGGCCATGTCGTCGAGCTTGGCACCACCGATCAGGTGTTCAACCCGCCCTATCATCCCTATACCGAGGCGCTGTTGTCGGCAGTGCCGATCGCCGACACCCACATCAAGAAGAAACGCATCGTGCTGGAAGGCGACATCCCTTCGGCGGTCAACCCGCCGCCCGGCTGCCCGTTCCAGACCCGCTGCCGCTGGAAGTCGCAGGTGCCGGGCGGGCTCTGCGACCGCGAGATGCCGCCGATGAAAATGCTGCGCGGCGGGCATCAGATCAAATGCCATCTGGCGGACGAAATCCTGTACGGGATGGAACCGGTGTTCACCATCGCCGCCGAGTGACAGGGGCATGACCGACACCAGCCACCTGCGGGTTCTCCGCCCCTGGCCGCATGTATGCGCCTTCTACGATGGCCGCATCCCCGGCCAGCGCTTCGCCGCGACACCGAACTGGGTCGATGACGGCGCGCTGGCGCTGGGCATCGCCAGCTACGCGGTGATCAGCGACAACGAGGCGCTGATCTACGACACCCACATTTCCACCGACCATGCCCGTGCCATCCGCAGCCATCTGGAATCCCTGGGCGTCGACAGCTTCATCGTGGTGCTCAGCCACTGGCACCTCGATCACATCGCCGGCACCGGCGTGTTTGCCGACAGCACCATCATCGCCAACCGCCGCACAGCCGAACATCTGGCCAGTCACCGCGCCGCGATCGAAGCCGGCACCCACCACGGCCCGCCCGCGATCAATCCGCTGATGATGCCGACCCATACATTCGAGCGTGGCGCGCACATCCATGTCGGCCGCCTGCACATCGACCTGATCCAGTGCAACATCCATTCCGATGACGCCACCGTTGTCTGGCTCGGGCATGACGGCATCCTTCTGGCCGGCGATACGGTCGAGGACAGCGTGACCTATGTCGGCGAGCCCGAAAGCTTTGCCGCGCATCTGGCCGACCTCGACCGGCTGGCCGCGAAACAGCCGCGCCACATCCTGCCCAATCACGGCGATCCCGGCATCATCGCCGCCGGCGGCTATGGCCCCGGCCTGATCGCGGCGACGCAAGCCTATATCCGGAACCTGATCGCCGCCCGCACCGATCCGGCCTTGCGCGAACGACCCTTGCGCGACTGGCTCGCCCCGGCGCTAACCACCGGCGCGCTGACCTGGTTCGAACCCTACGAGGCGGTGCATCGCAACAATCTGGCCGAGACGATGCGGCTGGCCTGATGATGCGCCCGGCCTGACCGGTCCCAGGCCACTCCTTCTGCGTCCCGTTCAGTCCGCTTCAAATATCCCCGCCGGAGGCTCGGCCCGCGCCGCCGCACAAATGCCGGGAAATCCGACCCCGGGCCTCAGCCGCCAAGGATCGCCCGCACGTAGCCCTTGGTTTCCTTGTAGGGCGGGATGCCGCCGTGCTTTTCCACCGCTTCCGGCCCGGCGTTATAGGCGGCCAGCGCCAGCCGCCACGACCCGAACCGGTCATACTGCTGGCGCAGATAGCGGGCACCGCCTTCCAGATTCTGGCCGGGATCGGTGGCATCGACCCCCAGCCGCCTTGCGGTGGCGGGCATCAGTTGCGCCAGCCCGGTCGCGCCCTTGTGCGACACCGCGCCACTGTTCCAGCCGCTTTCCTGCTGCACCAGCCGCAAAAACAGATCTTCGGGCACGCCGTAGCGTCTGGCTGCGTCGCGGGCGACCTGCAGCCAGGGGCCGGTGTAGCGCCCGGTAAAACTGGGGGTCAGGGCCGGCACCTCGACCCGCGGTGGCTGCAGGCGCACTGAATCATTGTATTGCTCGGCGGCGCGGCCATCGAGCACGTCCAGTTGCGACTGAAACAGCGCCATCCGGTTCATGCTTGACACTTGTTCCGCCTGAACGGGCCCCGCCAGAAACAGGCCCGCAGC
>JANNRR010000067.1:0-2261 GCA_031401675.1 Paracoccaceae bacterium | reverse complement strand
GACATGGTCATCAGCCCGTTGATCATGCCGCCCCAGCTGGGCATCCACAGCATGACCGAAAACACCATGCCGAGTGTCGAGGCCCAGTCGGGCAGCGCGGTGTAATGCAGATGGTGCGGGCCGGCCCAGATATACAGAAAGATCAGCGCCCAGAAGTGGATGATCGACAGCTTGTAGCTGTAGACCGGACGGTTGGCCTGCTTGGGCACGAAATAGTACATCATGCCCAGAAACCCCGATGTCAGAAAGAACCCGACCGCGTTGTGGCCGTACCACCACTGGGTCATGGCGTCCTGCACGCCCGAAAACAGCTGCACCGACTTCGACCCGAACACCGAAACCGGGATCGAGATGTTGTTGACCAGATGCAACATCGCCACCGTGACGATGAAGCTCAGATAGAACCAGTTGGCCACATAGATGTGCGGCTCGCGCCGCTTGATGACCGTGCCCAGATACACCGCCAGGAACGCCACCCAGACCACGGTCAGCCAGATGTCGACGTACCATTCCGGCTCGGCATATTCCTTGGATTGGGTTGCCCCCAGCAGATAGCCCGTCGCCGCCAGCACGATGAACAGATTGTAGCCCCAGAACACGAACCACGCCAGATTGCCGCCCCACAGCCGCACGGCGCTGGTGCGCTGCACCACATAGAATCCCGTCGCGATCAGCGCATTGCCGCCAAAGGCAAAGATCACAGCGCTGGTGTGCAGCGGGCGCAACCGGCCAAAGTTGACATAGCCCTGCGCCCAGTCGAAGTTCAGCGCCGGGAATGCCAGCTGAAAGGCGATGTAGGTGCCGACCAGAAACCCCGCCACCCCCCAGAACGCGGTGGCGATCACCCCGGCGCGCACCACCCCGTCCATGTATTCGTCGGTCGGCTCCGGGCCCGCTTCGCCGGTGCGGCGGACGCTCCACAGGAACATCCCGCCCGCGACCAGCATGATGATCACGGCATGGACCTGATAGGCCAGATCACGCGCAAAATTGGCGGCAATCGCTGCCAGCAGCGCAACCAGCCCCAGTGTCACCAGCCTGATGATTGTCCACATGTCCCGTCCCTTCGTTCCTGCCGGTCGCCGTCGCCGCACCCGTTGACTCCGGTGAAATCCCCGGACCACGATCCGCCGCGCGCCGCTTCTCTGCGCTGTCTGACCGAAGCGGCGCGCCCTCGCTTTGATCCACGTCAATTTCTGCCCGGGCCAAACTTGATCGGCATCAAGGCCGCGCTCTGCCGGACTTCGTAAGCTGCAGCATGTCCTGACTCCAAGGAGGTGCCAGATGGCCTACAAGACCCTGCTGACCGTTGTGACCGAACTTGCCCTGGTCAAACCCACACTCGGCATCGCCGTGGCGCTGGCCCGGCGCGAAAGTGCGCATCTTGAAGTGCTTGCCCTCGGTGTTGACCGCACCCAGGCCTCGGCCTTCTATCCCGGTGACGGTGCGATCCTGTTGCAGCAGACCATGCAGATGGCACAGGACGATGCACAGGCGCTGGAAAAGGCGGCACGGGCCGCCCTGGAACAGGAAGACCTGCCCTGGTCCCTGGAAAGCGGCGCCGTCCAGCTTGGCGGGCTGACCGAACTGGTGGCGCAGCGGGCGCGGTTCTGCGACCTTGTGGTCGTCCCGAAACCGCCAACCCATGCCCCGACCCGCGACGGCGAAAGCGTGATCGAGGCCGCCCTGTTCGAGGGCTGCGCCCCGGTCCTTGTGGTGCCGGTTGCCGGACTGCCCGAGGCGTGGGGCGAGAACGTCGTGTTCGCCTGGAACCAGAGCCGCGAAGCGATGAACGCCCTGCGCGCCGCCCTGCCGCTGCTGCAGGCGGCAAAGAACGTCTCCATCGCCATCATCGACCCGCCCAGCCATGGCCCGGAACGCTCTGACCCCGGCGGCGCGCTGTCGCAGATGCTGTCGCGCCACGGCGTCCATGCCGAAGTGTCGGTGCTGGCCAAGACCCTGCCCAACATCAGCGACGTCCTGAACCGCCACGTCCGCGACCGCGGCGCCGGTCTGGTGATCATGGGGGCTTACGGCCATTCGCGCCTGCGCGAATCAATCCTCGGCGGCGCCACCCGCGGCATGCTGGACAAGGCCGAGGTGCCGGTGCTTCTGGCGCATTAGAGCGTGTCGCCTTCAATTGGTCCCATATCCTGCGGCGATGAAGTAGTTTCGGCACTCCTGCGGGTGGAATAGGTCGCAGACGGCACCAACTTGTCTCCACAGGGCCTGGTAGGTTCTTGCGGCGGCTTTCCGGATCA
>JANNRR010000066.1:0-20103 GCA_031401675.1 Paracoccaceae bacterium | reverse complement strand
CCGGTCTTCGACGACCTGGAGCGATGGCTGGCCATGCAACTCACCACGATCTCAGGCAAATCCCCGCTGGCCGGAGCAATCCGCTACGCCCTCACCCGGATGGAACGTCTGCGCCCCTACCTCGACCACGACATCCTTGAGATGGACACGGATGTTGTTGAACAGCCCCTTTCTCAGCCCTTTTGCGGTTTTGGTGGCCTGTCTCTCCAGGCTGCGACCATGGCCGCGTAGGCTGCCTCTGCCTGTGCGACGAGCTCCATCTCTCGATGACGGATTTCCTTGATCCAGTAGTCGCGGCCGGGACCCGCTGGCCCATGTGCTCTGGCAGCGCCTGCACGCAGTTCAAGCTTGCGCATCTTCATGGCGACAAAGGCGGGCCGGGCCCATCTGTAGGGTGCCTCCTTGGTCAGCAACTGCCAGATCAGGTTTGCGATCTTGCGCGCGGTGGCGACCGCCGCGACGTTGAGGCCCTTGCGGTCCTTGATCCGGAGAAAGAAGGCACGCAACGGTCCCGGAACCGACGCGGCCGACCAGGCGGCTTCGATCAGCATCGTTCTGGCGACCGCGTTTCCCTGCTTCGAGATGCGGCCATGGATTGCGCCGCGATCGCCGGACTGGCGCACCCGCGGGGTCAAGCCAAAGTAGCTCGCAAGCCTGTCGGGCGTCGGGAACCGGGAGATGTCGCCAATGGCGGCGATCACCGCCGTGGCAACCACGGAACTGATGCCGGCGATCGTCATCAGCTTGCGCGTGCGAGCGTCGTCGAGCGAGATTTGCGCCATGGTACCATCCAGCTTTTCCAGCTTGCCGTTCAGCCAGTCCAGTTCATCGAGATGGCGGGCGAGGAGGTCGCGCTCTGCCTTGGGCAACGGGGCCGTCGAGAGCCAGTCCCGGCCGCCCTTGCCGAACAGATGTCCCGAGTATTTGGGCACGAGATTGGCGTGGAGAACGGCCTGAACCCGGCTCTTCACCCGTCGCACCGATCGCACGAGCGCCGCGCGCTCCGACACGAGACGACGCAGGTTCAGGGTATCGTCATCCGCGGCCCAGACCTCTGGCAAGAAGCCGGCGGCATGAAGCTGCGCCAGAATCTTCGCGTCGACCTTGTCGGTCTTCACGCGCGCGTGGGCAATGGCCTTCACCTGAAGTGGGTTCGCGATCACGACCCTGGCCACGAACGGCGTC
This sequence comes from Paracoccaceae bacterium, assembly GCA_031401675.1. Classification (GTDB taxonomy): domain Bacteria; phylum Pseudomonadota; class Alphaproteobacteria; order Rhodobacterales; family Rhodobacteraceae; genus JANNRR01. The sequence goes on along the minus strand of JANNRR010000066.1, from coordinate 18,918 downwards.
AGCAACCTTACGATGGCCGAGGTGTTTCCAGTCGCCTCCAGGATCACTTCGTCATCTTTTCGAAGCTTCTGCCCGAACGTCACAACTGCGTCGTAATCGAGTTCCACCCGGAATTCTGCCGTGACCTTGCCCCGATCAAAAACCGCGACTTGCGCAAAACTTCGATGCACATCCATTCCGATCGACCGCATTCAAAACCCTCCCCGTTGTTGATGGAGGAGTGCGCGGGCTGTGCGACATCTACGGATACGCGCTCGCGGCGCAGACGGGATAGTCGCAGGGGCGGCCAGATAACAACGCGAGCTCGCAGCTCAAAGTCAATTCGGCCTGCCCGCTTCTTCGCACTCCGACGCCCCTGTCCCGACACGGCAACTCTACCATGACAAAGTCAAAGCTGCAGCCCGTTTGAGGAGCGTCGATAACAGCATGCCCGATAACAACACCGCTGAACGCGGCATGCGCGCAATTGCACTCGGGCGGAAGAACTACCTCTTCGTCGGTTCCGAGGCAGGCGGCAAGGCCGCCGCCATCGCCTACACCCTGATCGAAACGGCCAAGCTCAACGCCGTCGATCCAAACGCATGGCTCGCCGACACCCTCGCGCGCATTCCAGACTACAAGATCACCAAAGTCGACGATCTGCTCCCTTGGCGATGGAACGGGTAACGGTCAGACCGGACGTTTACCGATGATCTGCCGCTGGAGCGCCTGCTTCGGCTGTCGCTGTTTCAGGTAACCGTCGGCATGGCGTTGGTGCTGATGGTCGGCACGCTGAACCGGGTGATGATCGTCGAATTGAGCGTGCCCGCCCCGCTGGTCGGCAGCATGTTGGCGCTGCCGCGCTGGCCTTCTTGCTGGTGGGCGCAGGTGTGCACATGGTGCAAACCGTCGGCCTGGCGGTGGCAACGGACCTGGTGCCTGAATCCGACCTGCCGAAGGTGGTGGGTCTGATGTATGTCAGTCTGCTGGCCGGCATGATCGTCAGCAGCTATGTCTTTGGCGCGCTGTTGGAAAACTACTCGCCTGGCCGGCTTGTCCTGGTAATCCAGGATTCTGCCGTCGTCACCGTGGTGTTGAACGGCGCGGCAATGTGGAAACAGGAGGCGCGTGACCGGGTGCGCGGCAATGCGCCGCGCGGGCCTGAACCCAGCTTCGCCGAAGCCTGGGCGCGGCTTTCCGAACGCCCCGGCATGATCCGGCTTCTGGTGATCATCGCCTTTGGCACGGCGGGGTTTGGCATGGCCGATGTGTTGATGGAGCCGTTCGGCGGTCAGGTCCTGCAGATGTCGGGGGCAGAAACCACGCGGCTGACGGTCTATCTGGCGATGGGCAGTCTTGTCGGCTTCGGCCTGGCATCGCGCTGGCTCGGCCGTGGCGGCGCGCGCCCGATGAATGTGGCGATCTATGGTGCTGCGGTCCTCGTTCCGGCTTTTGGCCTTGTCATATGGTCGGCCGGGATACTCTCAGTGCCGGTGCTGATCACGGCCACGGTCGCGGCAGGCTTTGGAGCCGGTCTGTTCGGGCATGGCACCCTGACGGCCACGATGCGCTCGGCGCCGCGCGGGCAGATCGGGCTGTCGCTCGGGGCCTGGGGTGCGGTGCAGACCACGGCGGCGGGATTGGCGATTGCCTTGGGCGGCATGATGCGCGATGCCGTGATGGTGAACACGGCGGCAGGTGCTTCGCCGTCGCAGGCCTATGTGCTGGTCTTCATGCTGGAGATCGGCCCGCTGGTACTGGCGCTTCTGCTGGCGTTTCCGCTTTGGGGACGCCCGCCCGCGACTGCGGAACCGGAACGACCGCAAGACAGGTTTGCCGATGGCAGTGCCAGTTGACAGAAATCACCGGAACAACACGCTGAACCGCACTCCGTTCCTTTCCTCAGGGCCAAAAGGATACCAGGTGCCACATGACCACGATCATCACCCGACTCTTTCCTGACGCCGCCGCCGCCGCACAGGCCGTTGTTGCAGCTCTTGCCAACGGTGGCATCAACGCGGACGCAATCCTGGTGATCCTCGCCGCCGCAAATGGCGGTGCCGACGCCGCGATGAAAGCGGCGCGCGTATCCGCCACCGCCGCCGCCTATGGCAAGGCGATGAAGACCGGCAAGGCCTTGCTGATCGTTCAGCTTGGCTTCAATCCGGCGGGTGCGGCGCGCACCGCAATCAAGATCGTCAACCGGCACGCCTCGATCCATGTCGGCTTGGCCGATGAGGATGAAGACGCCCAGGAATACCCGAGCATGGAGCATGGCGGCTCGGTCATGAACGGTGCGCCGCTGCTGTCGAACCCCTTCGCCCGCGCCCCGCACGGCCATATCTTCGGCGCAAATCCGGTGATGCAAAGCCGCCCGCGCACTTTGGCAATCCGGGGTGGGGCCCATATGTCAAAGGTGTTCTGGCCGATGAAACTGGTGTCGCAACCGCGCGCGGGCAGATCGGCCATCGCCGGGGGCGGGCTGATGTCCGACAGGCTTGGCATTGCCACGCTGTTGCGACGCTGATCCGCGGCCCTTCGCCCACCCCGACAACAAACGGCGCGCAGACCCCTGCGCGCCGTTCTTCCATGTCGTTAGGGCGTTTGGCGCAGGCGGTCCCGCCTGCGTCCCGGTTCGCGTCACATCCCCAGGCTGGCCTTGTACAGCGCAATCTGGCTGTCACGGCCGATCTGGTCGGTGATCTTGTCCCAGGCAGCGGCAATCGCGTCCGCGCCTTCCTGCGCCGATGCGTACTGCCCGGCGTAGATCTTGGCCAGTTCGTCTTCGGCCACCGAATAGTACTGGAAGATGCCGGGGATGCGCGGCTCGATTGCCGCGTTCGGGTGGTTGTAGCTGTCGGCGTTGGAGCCGAGGTAGTCCTCGATGAAGGCCCGGTCATAGCCCGCCGCTTCCCATTCGTCATACTGGAAGTGCGAGTTGCGGTAGGGCTGGAAGCCCGACGGATAGGCTGCCATCCACAGGCTGATGTCCTTGCCGCCCAGATGGGCCGCCGCCGACCATGCCGCCTTGCGCTTCTTCTCATCGCCTGAGACCCGGTTGGTGACATAGATGCCCCAGCCGAGATAGGCCATGTTCGGGGCAAAATTCGGCGTGGCCGGGGTTTCCCAGGCACCGGCGGCCGAGTTGTAGACCTTGTCCGAGCCGGGGTTGATCGAGAAGCCGACGACGTCGCCGACCACCGAAGTGTCGGACGTGCGCGCGTTGGAACCGACATCGCCCCACCAGCAGATCATCGAACCGGTACCAGCCAGGAACTGCTGGAATGCGGTTGTGCCCGGATCGGCGTTGATCTGGTCGGGAGGAAGAACAGACATCGTATCCATCACATCCTGGATCGCCTGCACCCAGGCCGGGTTGTTGACCCGCGGCTTCATGGTGTCGGCGTCGAACAGCCAGGCCGGATCGGACGGATGCTTGGCATAGGCCGAGGCGCGGTCCTCTAGGAAGTAAAAACCGAAACCGCCCCAACCTTTCAGCGGGTCAAGGAAACCGTAGGCCGGGCTGCCTGTCATCGGATCGGTCTTGCCTGCCAGCGCCTTGGAAACCTCCTGAACCTGCTGCCAGGTCGTCGGCGCCTCGGCCATGCCGGAAACCGAACCTTCGCCGAAGTAATCCTTGCGATAGGCAAAGGTGTGGCAGTCACCGTCGATGGTGATGCGGTAGGTCTTGCCGGCCCAGGTTCCGACCGGGGCTTTCAGATAGTTCACGTAATCGTCCATGTCGATCTGGGTCTTGACCCAGTCGGGCATCTCGTCCAGCAGCCCCTTGCCGGCGGTGTCGCCCTCGAACGGTGCCCCCATCTCGATGATGTCGAAATCGACGGTGCCGGTGGCGATGGATTGCTGCAGGCGCGGGTTATAGTCGGCCTGCGCCAGGTCGATCCAGTTGATCTTGGCCCCGGTATAGGCCTCCCACGGTTTCAGGAAGCCACGGAAAAGCACGTTGTGCAGGTTCTGGTTGTTCAGACCCATGAAGGTCAGCTCGACTCCGGCAAACTCGCCTTCGGCGACATTTGCCTTGGTGGCCGCCAGGGTCATTTCGCCGACCTTCTGCCAGTCGGCATCGGTCGGCGAGCCTGCGCCCACGCCCGGAATCTTCAGAATCTCGCCGCGGATATGGCCCTCGGCCATCACCTTGCGCGTCATGGCACCAAGGCCGGCACCTGCCGCAGCCGCCATCACCCCAAGGCTTGCCGCGCCCTTCAACAGTCCACGGCGGCTCATTTGCCCCGCAACCACGCGATTGTACAGATCGACCTTCATGTGCGTCCTCCCAGACTTGTGATCCTTGCACCCCGGGTTCAGCCGCAGGGTCTTGTTCTTCTTTGCTTTTCAGCAGGCCCCTGCCCCGGCATCCCCCAGCGGCGACAGCCGTGTGCACCAGAGCCTAAGCACCGATCGCCAGCCTGTCAATCGGACCGGCGGCGGGGCACGCCGTCGCTTCACGGTTTTTTTCCTGTATGATGAAGTACCTGACCCCCGGCAAGGCCTGACCCCCGGCAAGGATTGGCGTGGACAAGCGGGATTTTCTTGCGTTAGGTCTTGGCCAAGGCACCCGGACCGGGTGCGGGGTTTGGGGGGAATATGGCGGGCGTCTCGATAAAGGGGCTGAAAAAGTCCTATGGCGCGGTTCCGGTGATCCATTCGGTTGACCTGGAGATTGACGACGGCGCTTTTGTCGTGCTGGTCGGCCCCTCCGGCTGCGGAAAATCGACGTTGCTGCGGATGATCGCCGGACTGGAGGAAATCTCGGGCGGCACCATCGCCATCGGGGCCCGCATCGTCAACAATCTGGCGCCGGCCGAACGTGACATCGCCATGGTCTTCCAGTCGTACGCGCTTTATCCGCACAAGACGGTGGGCGGCAACATGGGTTTCTCGCTGAAAGTAAAGGGCGAAAGCAAACCGCAGATCGCGGCCCGGGTAAAGGCAGCGGCCGAGATACTGGGCCTGACCCCGTACCTCGATCGTTACCCCCGTGCCCTGTCGGGCGGTCAGCGCCAGCGCGTCGCCATGGGCCGCGCCATCGTGCGCGATCCGCAGGTGTTCCTGTTCGACGAGCCGTTGTCGAACCTGGATGCCAAGCTGCGCATCCAGATGCGGACCGAGATCAAGGAACTGCACCAGCGCCTGAAAACCACCACCGTGTTCGTCACCCACGACCAGATCGAAGCGATGACAATGGCCGACAAGATCGTGGTGATGCAGGCCGGCAAGATCGAACAGGTCGGCACGCCCTTGGAACTGTTCGACACGCCGTGCAACGTGTTCGTCGCAACCTTCATCGGCAGCCCTGCGATGAACCTGCTGGACGGTGTGGTTGCTGACGACGGCACGGTCACGGTTGACGGCCACGCCCTGCCCGCACCGCGGGCGGCGACGGGTCTGAAACCGGGCCAGAAGGTGCGGTACGGCATCCGCCCCGAACATCTGGAGTTGGCACCTGCGGGGTTCCCGGCCAGAATATCGGTGATCGAGCCGACCGGGTCGGAAACCTATGTCTTCGTCAAGTCCGGCGACAAGGATCTGGTGGCGCTGTTCCGCGAGCGTCACACCCTGAAGCCGGGCGACACCATAACCCTGCGCCCCAAGGCCGAGGCGGTTCATCTGTTTGATCATGTAACGGGGATAAGGCTCTGAAATGACAAGAATAGTCCTGGTCTATGGCGACAGCAACAGCCACGGCACACCGCCAATGCCCGATTTCGACACCAGCGCCCGGTACGACCGCGCTACCCGCTGGCCCGGCGTGATGGCCGACACCCTCGGACCCGGCTGGCATCTGGTCGAGGAGGGGCTGGGCGGGCGCACCACCGTGCATGACGACCCGGTCGAGGGCGCGATGCGCAACGGCCTGAAACTGTTGCCCGCCCTGCTTGCCAGCCACAGACCGCTTGATCTGGTGGTGGTGATGCTGGGCACCAATGATCTGAAGCTTGCCCTGAACCTCAGCCCACGCGAAATCGCCGACGGGGTGGAAAAGCTGCTGAAAATCATCCTCGCCAGCGAAAGCGGCCCGGATGGTGCCGCCCCTGCCAAGTTGCTGATCTGCCCGCCACCGGTGCTGGAGGCTGGCTGCCTGGCCGAGATGTTTGCCGGTGGCGCCGCCAAATCCCGCCGTCTGGCACCGGAATATGCAAGGGTCGCGGCCAAGCGCGGCGCCCAGCTGCTGGATGCCGGGCAGGTCATCGCCTCCAGCCCGCTTGACGGTGTGCATTTCGATGCGACCGAACACGGCAAACTTGGCCGCGCCGTCGCGAAAACCATTGCCGCGATGAAATTCTAGGAGGATGCGATGCTGAAAGGCATAGACCCGCTGCTGAACGCCGATGTGTTGCAGGCGTTGCGTGCCATGGGGCATGGCGATGATCTGATCATCTGCGACACCAATTTCCCCGCCGATTCGGTGGCCGCCGAAACCGTGCTGGGGTCAGTGCTGCGCATCGATGCGTCTGCTGCAAGGGTGGTGCGGGCGGTGCTGTCGCTCTATCCGCTCGACAGCTTTGTGACCGATGCTGCCGCGCGGATGGAGGTTGTGGGAAAACCCGGTGAAATCCTGCCGGTAATGCAGGAAGTTCAGGCAGAGATCGATGCCGCCGAAGGCAAGAGCTGGCCGATGATCAGCGTCGAGCGTTATGCGTTCTATGACCGTGCCAAACGCGCCTATGCGGTGATCCAGACTCACGAGCGGCGGTTTTACGGGTGCTTCGCGTTCCGCAAGGGCGTGATCGGACCCGAGGCCGGGAATTGGTAGGATGACCGCAGTTGTCATCCTGGGGGTGTTCGTCGCCGATACCGCCTACCGCGCCGACCGCGCGCCGCGCATCGGCGAAACCATCATGGGCAACAGCTTTGCCCTTGGCCCCGGCGGCAAGGGGTCCAATCAGGCGGTCGCCGCAGCGCGCGTTGGTGGCGATGTGACGTTTCTGTCCAAGCTTGGGCGCGATACCTTTGCCGACATGGCCCTGAAAACCTGGGCCGAGTCCGGCGTCAAGCCACGGGTGCAGCAATCGGCGGACAGTTACACCGGAGCCGCCTATATCTTCATCGAAGAGGCCACCGGCAACAACGCCATCATCATCTGCCCCGGCATTGCCGCGACGATCTCGGTGGCCGACATCGAGGCCGAGCGGGCTTTGATCGAGGGGGCTCGGGTGTTTGTCACCCAGCTGGAACAGCCGATGCCGGCGGCGCTGCGCGCCTTGCAGATTGCCCGGGCGGCAGGCGTCACCACGATTCTGAACCCGGCCCCGGCTGCTGCCCTGACCGACGAGATGCTGGCGCTGTGCGACTATGTCACCCCGAACGAGACCGAGGTGGAGCATCTGACCGGGATTCCGGTGGTCACGGTGGAAGATGCCGCCCGCGCCGCCGAGGCGCTGCTGGCGCGCGGCGTCGGCACCGCGATCATCACGCTGGGCGAACGCGGGGCCTATTTTCACTCGCCCCGCCACCGGCAACTGATTCCGATCTTCAACGCCGGTCCGGTGGTTGAAACCACTGGCGCGGGCGATGCTTTCAATGGCGGCTTCGCGGCGGCACTGGCGCGCGGCGACGACCCGGTGCAGGCGGTGATCTTCGGCGCTGCCGTTGCGGGCATTTCAGTCACCCGGCCCGGCACCGCTCCGTCGATGCCGTACGCCGCCGAAGTTGCGGCACTGATGGCAAGGACGTGAGGGCTGCCGTTAGTTTCCTGCGACAAACCCCGGCGTCTGCACCCCGATCCTAACCCAACTCCGCCGCGATATCCCGGGTCTGATCATAAAGCCGGCGAAACAGCCGGTAGCCCTTTGCATAGGCCGGGTCCGGGGCGGCCCGGATCAAGTCTGCTGCCGGGTTCCAGGCCGCGATATCCGCCCGGTTGACGGCACCGATGGCCAGCGCCGCCAGAAAGGCATCGCCAAAGGACGCCCCGACCGTCTTTTCGCAGACGATCTGATCGATGCCGGTGACATCCGAGGTGGCCTGCAACCACAGCCGGTTTCTGGTCCCGCCGCCTACCGCCAACAGCCGCACCGGGTTCTGGCCCAGCCCGGCATAGGTTTCGATGACATGGTTGGTGCCGTAGGCGATGCCTTCAAGCAAGGCGCGATAGATGTCGCCGCGAGTGTGGGTCAGGTTCAGCCCGAACAGCACCCCCTTGGCGTGCGGATCGTGGATCGGCGTCCGCTCTCCCGAGAAATACGGCAGCAGGATCAGCCCGTTCGCGCCAGGACGTGATGTGGCCGCCTCGGCTGCCAGCCGCTGAAACGCCTCGTCTGCGGGCAGATCGGCGGCCAGGTTGTCGCGAAACCAGTGCGTCAGCGTGCCCGAGGTCGCAAGGCCGGCCATCGACCCGTGCTGCCCCCTGAACAGCCACGGTGCATACCACAGCCGCCCATCCCGGACCCGCGCATCGGTCAGGCTGATGATGAAGATGGTCGAGCCGTACATCATCATCATATCGCCGGGGTCCGCCACCCCGACGCTCAACGCCTCGGCTGCCGCGTCGATCGTGCCGGTGGTCACCGGCGTCCCGGCGGCAAGGCCGGTCAGGGCCGCGGCCTGTTCGCTGACCTGACCGGCGATCTCGGACGACCACATGAGACGCGGCAGCTTGTCGCGCGGGGCGATTCCGGGGGCCAGATCGTCGCACCAGTCCAGCCGGTCCACGTCATAAAACGGCGAGAAGTTGGCGGCGGTATAGTGGTCGATCACCACCTGCCCGGTCAGCTTCATCACGATGTAGCTGGTCGATGTCAGGAAATGGCGGGTTTTCGCGTAGATCTCCGGCCGGTTTCGCTGCAGCCACAGAATCTTCGGCCCGACCGACTGCGAGGTCAGCGCATTGCCGCAGCGATCAAGGATCACCTCTTGTCCGATCCGGGCCGACAACTCCGCCACCTCGGCCATCGCCCTGGTATCGACACCGTACAGGATGCCGTTCATCAAGGGCGCACCGGCCGCGTCCACCGGCAGCAGGCAGGGGCCGATGGCCGACACCGCGACGGCGGCGATGGCAGCGGGCGGCACGTTTGATGACGCCAGGATCGCCCGGGTGATCGCGACGAAGTCGCCCCACCAGTCCTCGTCGGCGCGGTGTTCGGCCCAGCCTGGCTGCGGCACGATCATCCGGTGCGGCTGCCGGGCTTCGGCCACGATCCGGCCGGTGGCATCGACCAGAACCCCTTTGGATTCGAACGTCCCGATATCGACGCCCAGCGTGTAGGTCATCAAGTCCACGCATCCCGGTCGAGGCTGAAGCCCGCGTCGATCCGCGACAGCGCCGCATCCAGCAGGGAGACAAGCCCGGAAAGATCGGCCATATCAACAACCTCCAGCGCGGAGTGCGAGTAGCGCATCGGAAAGCCGACATCCAGCGCCGCCACCCCTTCGCCAACCAGTTGCACATAGGACAGATCGGTCAGCGCGCCGGTGTGGGCCGATCTTTGCAGCCCGGTGCCGGCTTCGACCGCCGCCGCTTCGAACAGACCGACCAGCGCCGGATGCGGGATCACCCCGTTCAGCGTGCCGCGCCCGTGGAAGGAATAGAGGCTGATCCCCGGCCCTGCCCCCAGTTCCACTTCACCACGATATTCCATGTCCGGAGTGTCGGCGGCCAGCAGCAGGTCGATCTGGATCGCGATGTCGGGCAGAAGCGTCTGCGCCGCAGGCAACACCCCGCGCAGATTGAACTCCTCCTGCACCGACCAGACCAGATGCACCGTCGGCCCCTGCATCCGGCCAAGCAGGGCGCGGGCCAGTAAGATCAGCACCGCACAGCCGGCCCGGTCATCGACCGATGTGCCTGCCAGCCTGCCGCCCGCCAGGTCCAGCACACGCGGCAGATACACCACCGGCGTGCCGATCCGCACCCCCGCCGCAGCCGCCTCGGCGGCTGAGGCAAATCCGGCGTCGATGTGGATTTCCATATAGGTCAACACCCGGTACTTTTCTTCGGGCGTCGTGGCGTGGTGGCTCTTGTTGGCGATGACCCCGGTCACGTCGCGTCCCTCGCCGACGCACAGCAGCACCGCCTGCGCCGCCAGCGCCCGTTCCGGCACGCCGCCCAGCCGTTCCACCCGGATCAGACCCGACGCCTCGATCTTGCGGACGACAAAGCCCAGCTGATCCATATGGGCAAAGACCAGCACCGATGGCAGCGCCGGATCACCGGGCAGCGTCGCAATCAGGTTGCCCAGCCGGTCGGTGCGGCCGGGCAGCCCCAGGGCCGCCAGATGCCGCGCGATGGCCCGGCGCACCCTGTCTTCATGCCCGGACAGGCCCGGGATCAGCATCAGTTCCTTCAGCAGATCGATCATCGGCCAGCCTGCCCGCGCACAGCCCTGACCCGGTCCATGAAGTCGCGGGCCCGGTCGGGATCGACCTTGTTCCAGGTGTGACCATCGACTTTCAGCGACGACCCGACCACGCAGCCATCGGCAATCCGCAGAACCTCGGCCACCGTTTCATGCTTGACCCCGGTATTGGCCAGCACCGGCGTTCCGGGCAGGGCCTGCTTCACCGCCTCCAGGTCCTGCATCCGGGCGGCTTCGCCGGTGATCTGGCCCGAGACGAGGACGGCATCCGGGATCGAGGAAAACACCGCCGACCGTGCCCGGTCCGGCAAGGGGCGTCTATCAAGAGAATCCGCGAACTCCGCTGAAACATTGTATAAAAGTGCCAGGTCGCTGCGTCCCAGCCTGTTGCGGTAGCGCATCGCCGCCCCGGCATTGGGGGTCCAGAGTCCCATGTCGCTGGCATAGGCACCGGTGAATATCTCGCGCGCAAAGGCGGCACCAGTGGCAGCGGCCAGCGCCATTGTCGCCATCGGATCCCACAGCACGTTGACCCCGAACGGGACAGTGATCTGGCGGCGCAACTGGCCGATGACATAGGCCATGGTCGCGGTCGAGGCGGTGTCGACCTTGAATTCATAGGGCCGGTCATTTTCATTGCCGAACATCACGGCATCGACACCCGCCGCCTGCAGCGCCGCCAGGTCGGCCGCCGCGTCTGCCACCAACCCGTCCAGCCCGCGGTCCGCATCATGGAGCGGCGCCCCCGGCAGCGCGCCAAGGTGCACCATCGCGATCACCGGCTTGGCAGCCCCGAACACCCGCCTGAATTTTCCCACCAATGTCCCCCCGCTTTCCCGCAAGCCTAGAAGAGGTTGGTTGCACAGGCAAAGCGAATCCGCGTTAATCGGCGCAGTAGGCGGGGGGGGGCACCATGACACTTGCAACGCGACACTGGGACCGGCTTGGCAACGGCGGGCTGCGCTTCACCGAGCTTGGCTTCGGTTCCGCCCCTATGGCCAACCTGTACCGCGCCATTTCGGATGACGAGGCGCAGGCGCTGCTGGAGGTGGCATGGGCCGGGGGCGTGCGCTATTTCGATACGGCACCACAGTATGGTCTGGGGCTTGCCGAAACCCGGCTGAACCGGTTTCTGCGCGGCAAACCACGTGATCAGTATGTGCTGTCGTCCAAGGTCGGCCGCCTGATGATCCCTTGCCCGCCGGACCAGCGGATGGGCGTCGGCAAGTGGTTCGACGTGCCGAACCGGCGGGAGCGCTTCGACTACTCCTATGACGGGGTGATGCGCAGCCTGGAGTTTTCGCTGGAGCGGCTGGGGCTTGACCGGATCGACATCCTGTATGTGCACGATCTGGATATCTTTACCCACGGCAGCAAACAGGCCGCCGACGCGCGTGTCGACGAGTTCTTTGCCCTGGGCGGCCACAAGGCGCTGGTGGAATTGCGCGACAGCGGCGTGATCCGGGCGTTTGGCGGCGGCATCAACGAATGGCAGTTTTGTCAGGCAGTGACCGAACGTGGCGACCCTGACCTGTTCCTGCTGGCCGGTCGCTACACCCTGCTGGAGCAGGAGGCGCTGAGTTCCTTTCTGCCGCTCTGTCAGTCGCGCGGCATCGGCATCGTCATCGGCGGCCCGTACAATTCCGGCATTCTGGCCACCGGGGCGGTTCCGGGGGCGTTCTTCAACTACAATCCGGCCCCGCCCGAGGTGATGGCCCGGGTCGGGCAGATCGAAGCGGTGTGCCGCCGTCATGGCGTCCGGCTGATCGAGGCCGCCTATGCCTTCCCGCTGGGTCATCCCTCGGTGGTGTCGATGATCCCCGGCGGGCAAAGCGTGGCGCAGATGCAAAGCAATCTGGCAATTGCCGGCGCGACTGTCCCGCCTGCGCTGTGGGCCGACCTGAAAGCGCAGGGGTTGATGCGGGCCGATGCGCCGACGCCCTGAACGCGCCAGTTGCCTGTTTCGCTCGAATACGCCTGCGGGAGGCATCGGAACGCAAGCACGGTGCCGCCGGTGGGGATACTTGGGCAATTCAGTGGCTGCAGAGATTGTCAGACCCCGCGGTAGTTCGGGCTTTCCCGGGTGATCTGGACGTCGTGCACATGACTTTCCTTGAGCCCGGCACCGGTGATGCGCACGAACTGGCAGCCTGTTCGCATGTCGGCGATGGTGCGGCAGCCAGTGTAGCCCATGGCTGCGCGCAGGCCGCCGACCAGTTGATGTACCACGGCGGCGGCGGATCCTTTGTAAGGGACCTGACCCTCGATCCCTTCGGGCACCAACTTGTCGCTGGCAGCGTCCATCTGAAAATAGCGGTCGGCCGAGCCGCGCGCCATTGCACCGAGACTGCCCATGCCGCGGTAGCTCTTGAAGCTGCGACCCTGATACAGAATGACTTCACCGGGGCTTTCATCGGTGCCTGCGATCATGCTGCCGACCATGGCGCAACTGGCCCCGGCGGCGATGGCCTTGGCGAAATCGCCGGAATACTTGATGCCGCCGTCGGCGATCACCGGAATGTCGCCGGCAGCGGCCGCTGAATCCAGAATGGCCGTCAGTTGCGGCACCCCGACGCCCGCGACGATGCGCGTGGTGCAGATCGAGCCCGGACCGATGCCGACCTTGACCGCATCCGCGCCGGAGCCGATCAGCGCCCTGGTGCCTTCGCCGGTGGCGACGTTGCCGGCCACTACTTGCACTGCGTTCGACAGCGACTTGACCCGCAGCACCGCCTCTGCGACCGCGCTGGAATGGCCATGCGCGGTGTCGATCACGATCAGATCGACCCCGGCATCGATCAGTTCCGCCGACCGCTCGAACCCGGCATCGCCGACCGTCGAGGCGGCGGCAACCCGCAGCCTTCCCAGTTCGTCCTTGCAGGCATGCGGGTTCAGCACCGCCTTTTCGGTGTCTTTCAGCGTCAGAAGCCCGGTCAGCTTGCCGTTGCCGTCGGTCACCAGCAGTTTCTCGATCCGCCGCGCCTTCATCAGGCCGATCGCGGTCTGGCGGTCGGCTGGCTCCTGCAGGATCGCCAGGTTTTCCGAGGTCATCATCACCCGCACCGGTGTGCGGTCATCCGATGCAAACCGCATGTCGCGGTTGGTCACGATGCCGACCACCCGGCCCCGCGCATCCACTACCGGGAAGCCGGTGACCGAGTAGCGTTCGGCCAGATCCTTGGCGTCGGCCAGGGTCTGATCCGGCGTCAGGGTGATCGGTGCATAGACGATGCCGGACTCGAAGCGCTTGACCTGCCGCACCTGCCGCGCCTGTTCGCCGTGCGTCAGGTTGCGGTGGATGACACCGATGCCGCCGGCCTGCGCCATGGCGATGGCCATCCGCGCTTCGGTCACCGTATCCATTGCCGAGGACATCAGCGGGATGTTCATCCGGATCGCCCTTGTCACAAAGGTCGAGGTGTCCGCTGCCGAGGGCAATACGCTGGAAGCGGCCGGGACCAGCAGGACATCATCAAAGGTAAAAGCCTCGCGAATCTGCATTTGGGCCTCCGTCGGTTCGTCGGGTGCAGGGTCCGTTTGGCGGTTCCCTGTTTCACGGGCGGGCGGCGATGGCAAGACCCATCCCGGCCCCTTGCTGCCGGGTCCGGGCTGTGCTGAAGCTGTGCCAGCAAAAACAGGAGCAGCGCTTGCGCGTCGCGGTGGTCGAGAATACCCGCATCAGCCATCACGGTCAGATCGGCGTTGCCCTGCACGAAGCGGCGGCACTGGTCGATACCTACCGACCCTATCTTGGTCAACCGCTGCCGCAGGCCGGAGCGCACGATGCGCTGATCGTGTTTGGCGGGGAACAGTCGGCGCTGGATGATGCCAGCCACCCCTATCTGCCCGCTCTGGCGGACCTGATGCGGGACGCGGGTGCGTCCGGCCGGGCGGTGCTTGGGGTCTGTCTCGGGGCCCAGATTCTGGCTCGAGGCCATGGGGCCAGCAACCGGCTGGGCACCGCCCATGAGTTCGGCTGGCACCAGGTGGCGCTGACCAGTTCCGGCAAGGCTGACCCGGTGTTGTCGGCGCTGCCGGCCGCCTTTTCGATCTTTGAATGGCACAACGACACCTTCACCTTGCCGGACGGGGCCGTGCATCTGGCCGAAACCGCCGCCGTGCCGCAGCAGGCCTTCCGAGTCGGCCGCGCCAGTTACGGCATCCAGTTCCATTTCGAGGCAAGCCGCGCCGTCGTCGCACGCTGGACGCAGGAATTTCCGGGATTGATGGAGGCGGTCCGTCCCGGCTGGATGCAGGATCACCCGGCGCTGTCCGCCCGGCATGGTCCCGACGCCGATCTGGCCGGACTGGCGCTGGCGCGGGCCTTTGTCGCGCAAATCTGATGCGGCCTAGCCGGCCCCATCCCCGATCAGGTAGGGGAACCAGTCCGCCCGCAAGCGTTGCCCCGGCTGCATCGCATGGCCGGGAAAGGGTGGCGAGGTCGGCCCCGGCCGCTCGACATAAACCGCGTCGTCGCCGACCAGACGCAGCGAAAACGCCCGCCGGCGCTGGTCGGTGGTGTTGCCCCGGGCCCCGTGCAGGGTGCGGAATTGAAAAGCGACGGCGTCACCGGGTTCCATCGCCCATTCCCGGACCGGCATGGCCTCTGCATCCGGGTCCGGCACCGGCATGTATGTTTCCGGGTTGGGATAGAACGCCGTTTCCGCCAGCCAGCGGGTCGGCAGAACCTCGCGCCGCCACAGATGCGATCCGGCGACGCAGCGCAGGCTGGCCTCGCGCGCCGGGTCGAGCGGCGACCAGAAACTGACGGTCTGGCGGCCTTCGACGAAATAGTAGGGGCCGTCCTGATGCCAGGGCGTCGGTCGGCTGGTGCCCGGCTCCTTGACCAGCACATGGTCGTGGAACAGCTGCACCCGCTGTGATCCCATCAGCGCCGCCGCCACCGATGCGACGGGCGAGGCACGGATTACCTGCTCGAACTCGGGGATGCGCTGCCAGTTGCAGTAATCGTCAAAGAACCGCCCGCCTTCGCCCGGCTTCAGGTTCTCGGCCGCGTAGGGTCCGGGCTCGGCCATGTTGCGCGCGACCCCGGCGCGCAGAACGTCGACCCAATCGGCCCACAATCCCTTGACCAGCACCACCCCGTCGCGCTGATAGTCGGCGACCATCGCTTTGCTTACCAGTTCGGTCATGGCGTCCCCCTTTATTGGTCAAACTGTCCGGGATCGCGCGCCTTGACCAGTGCGAAACCGCACCTTGCCCGCTTGCACGCAGCGCCCGCAGCCGTCAACACTGCCATGACTTGCAGGAGGATTGCCCATGACCGCCAACACTTACGACACCGGCCGGCTGAATCTGCCCTTTGTCGGCATTGCCACCTTTGGCAAGCGCCCCTACATCGCCGACTGGTCCGCCATCGACGCGGATGTGGCAATTCTGGGGGCACCGTTCGATTTCGGCACGCAGTTCCGGGCCGGAGCGCGGTTCGGCCCACGGGCTGTGCGCGAAGCCTCGACCCTGTTTTCCTTCGGCCATGCCGGGGCCTATGACCACGAGGATGACTGCACTTATCTGGGCGCCGATGTGCGCATCGTCGATATCGGTGACGCCGACATTGTCCACACCGATACCGTCAGCAGTCATGCCAACATCGAACTTGGGGTGCGTGCGATCCTGGCGGCAGCGGCGTTGCCGGTCGTGATCGGCGGCGATCACTCGATCAACATCCCCTGCATCAATGCCTTTGACGGGCGGGGCGACATCCACATCCTGCAGATCGACGCGCATCTGGATTTCGTCGATGTCCGTCACGGCGTCCGCTTTGGTCACGGCAACCCGATGCGGCGGGCGGCGGAAAAGCCCTTTGTCAGCGGTTTGACCCAACTTGGCATCCGAAACGTGTCGTCGACCACGCGCGAGGGGTACGAGGCGGCGCGGTCGCTCGGTGCCGACATCCTGTCGGTGCGGCAGGTCCGCAAGCTTGGCCTGGCACGGGTCCTGGCGCGGATTCCGAAAGCGGCGCGGCTTTATGTGACCATCGATATCGACGGCTTCTGCCCGTCGATCGCGCCGGGCACCGGCACCCCGAGCCACGGCGGGTTTCTGTACTATGAAGTGCTGGAAATCCTGCAGGGCGTGGCAAGGGCGCACGACATCGTCGGCATCGATCTGGTCGAGGTCGCCCCCGACTATGACCACAGCGGCAGCACCGCCATTCTGGCGGCACAGGTGCTGCTGAACTTCCTCGGCTTCATCTTTCGGGCCCGCACTGCCGCGAGTTGACGGCAAGGCGTCGCCGCGCCCTGCGCTGGACGCTCCTGATGTATCGCCTGAAGGACGGGCGGCTAGCTTTTGTCGCCTTTCGATTTTTCCTGCGAGGCCTTCAAGCGCGAAGTCATGGACGAGGCTTCTGCCGCCGGCTTGGCCTTGTCCTTCTTGGGCTTTTTGACTTCCTTGTTGCTGCGCAACTGTGATTTGGCCATTCTCGTGCTCCGTCCGGCGGGGAAACCGGCCTGTAGGGATTGCCGGCCCGATGCGTTCGCCGGTTCGGCGGGCCATCCGCAGCCCGCCCGCGCACCGTCCGCCGAGTTCTGCGCCGGACCGGGCGGCATGTCAACCGCCCGGATTCATTGCCGCATTCGCTGACCTGTTGACGCGGCCAGGAACCGGTGTCGATCTCCAGACCCGGGCCGAATTCTGTGGGAAAAACCAGTCATGGCGGTCACCTGTGACCCTGCCAAAGACGACGGACAGACGGCCAAGACCACAACCGTGCAACATCCTCATGGCGGCACCGTGACACCCGGCCGGGGTAAGGCCCTGCCCGATCAGGCAGACTTCCTTGCAGCCGCAAGCGGTTCATTCTATCAGACGATGGCTCTTGTCCCGTGGCACTGCATCCGAAGCGAGGTCCGTCATGCCCCAATCCCGAAGCGGCGCACTGGTTGCCGATATTGGCGGCACCAACACCAGGGTGGCACTGGCGCAGGGGGCGGTCATCGATCCGGCCACGATCCGGCGCTACAGCAATGCCGACTATCCGGGGATCGAGCCGATCTTGCGGGCCTATCTGGCCGAAACCGGTGCGACCTGCAGCGGTGCCTGCATTGCGGCCGCTGGCCCTGTCCGCGACGGGGTGGCCGAACTGACCAATCTGAACTGGAAAATGTCGCTGGCCAGCATTGCCGAAGCTACCGGCGCCCGGACAGTTTCGCTGCTGAACGACCTGCAGGCACCGGGCCACGCCCTTCGCCTGCTGCCGATGACCAGCTTGCGGCCGATCCTGCCGGGCCCGGACATCCCGCCCGCCGCAACGGCGGCGCGGCTGGTGATCAATGTCGGCACCGGCTTCAACTCGGCCCCGGTGCATACGATCCTGTCCGGGCGAGTGGTTCCGGCATCCGAATGCGGCCATGTCAATCTGCCCGCCCGCAGCCCGGATGACCTGTCGCTGATGGCGTTCATCGAGGCGGCGCACGGCTTTCCGTCGGTCGAGGATGTCCTGTCGGGTCGCGGGTTGCAACACGTCGATCTTTGGGCGGCCGAAGGTCCTGCCCCGGAGCGTCCGGCGGCCGCGATCATGGCGGCAATTCTGGCAGGCGACGATCCGCGCGCCGGCCGTGCCGCCCGGATGTTTGTGCGGATGATGGGGGTGGTTGCCGGGAACCTGGCGCTGGTCCATCTGCCGTTCGGCGGCATCTATCTGACCGGCGGCGTCGCGCGGCATCTTGCGCCGCTGCTGCAGGATCTGGGGTTCGCGGCGGCTTTTCGCGAAAAGGGCCGGTTCGCGGATTTCATGGACGACTTTCCGGTCTGGGCGATCGAGGATGACTATGCCCCGCTGCAGGGCTGTGCTGCGCATCTGGCCGATCTTGTGGCCGCCTGACCGATTTTTTCGTGGGTAAGACCGCATTAACCGCAATGGCCTAGCCTGCCCGGGTGGATCATCCAGAAGGGGTCGCCATGCAGCCATTCGATGCCAGTCGCACGCGCCTTATGCCCGGCGCGTCTGCCGTCGCCGCAAAAGCCAAGTCCGGCACCATGGCGCCAGGTCGTCCCAACATGGCACAGGTTGCGCAACTGCATACCCGCTACCGCATCCTCGTGGTGGACGACATGTCGGTCAGTCGCGGCGTCATGGCCCAGTGTCTGGAGGGGCTTGGCTGCAAGAACGTCTTTGTCGCCGGTGATGCCCGAACGGCGCTGAACGCCCTGCGCACCGCGCCGGTCGATCTGATCCTGTCGGATTACCTGATGCCCGGCATGACCGGACTGGACCTTCTGAAACGTCTCCGCCAGACACCCGAACTGGCATTGACCCGGTTTGTGCTGGTCACCGGCGCGCCGGAACCGGGGCTGGAACGGCAGGCGGCGGCGCTCGGCGTCTCGGCCATCCTGTGGAAGCCGTACAATTTGCGCGACTTGCGCGCCACGATCGAACGGGTCATGGGGCGGGCGTTGCCATCCATGCAAGGCCGGGTCCGGCACGCCGGCTGAATCGCTGCCCCAGTAGCGGCAAGCTAGTGTTCTGCACCTGACATAGGATTCCCGACGGCGCCGCTCTGTGGCATGGTCGGCGGATGAGACGCTCTGATATCTGCCTTTACCTTGGCCCCGCCGACCGCGCTGAGCTTCAAGCTTTGCTGAGCAACCGCAACAC
>JANNRR010000065.1:0-24131 GCA_031401675.1 Paracoccaceae bacterium | reverse complement strand
GTGCGCTGGCGGCGGCAGGATTTGGCCCGCCGGATTGCCTCGGCCTTCGGGGTTGCGGTGCATGAGCGCACGGTTGGCAAGTATCTGGCAGCGCTGGGTTATCGCAGGCTCTCGGTCCGCCCGCAGCATCCCCGGACCGATCCGGGCGCACAGGAGGCTTTCAAAAAACTTCAGCGCGGCGGTAGAAGCTGCGATCCCACAGGCAGCGCGAGGCAAGCCCGTCGAGATCTGGTTCCAAGATGAAGCACGGGTTGGGCAGCAAGGCACGCTGACGCGAGTCCGGGCCAGGCGCGATACCCGACCCCGCGCTCCGCGCGATACCCGCTGCCAATGGGCCTGTCTGTTCGGAGCCGTCTGCCCGGAGCGAGGGGCTGTGGCTGGCCTGGTCCTGCCCACCGTCAACACCGATGCCATGGCTGCCCATCTGGCCGAAATCGCGCGCAGCGTCGCCCCCGGAGCACACGCCGTGCTCATCCTCGACGGGGCGGGCTGGCATGGATCAGCAGCCCTCGTCGTCCCCGACAACCTCTCGCTGCTGTCTTTACCGCCTTGCAGCCCGGAACTGAACCCGGTCGAAAACGTCTGGCAATGCATGCGGGCAAACTGGCTCGCCATCAGCGTCTTCGACACCTGAGAAGCCATCGTCGATGCCTGCTGCATCGCCTGGAACCGCTTCGCCGCCGACCCGAAAATCGTTACCTCAACTACGAACCGAAGCCGGGCAGCGGTCAGATGAATCGGCCGATGGTCTTAGTCCCCTTTTGCCCAGCCGGGCATTTCTGCGGCGGCAAGGATGCGCCCGGTACAGTCGCCAAAGCCGATCCGGTAGCCATCGCCCTGGGCATGGCCGTGCAACGTCAGCCGGTCGCCATCCTCCAGAAAGCTGCGGGTGGTGCCGCCGGGCAGGTCCAGCGGTGTCTCGCCGCCCCAACTCAGTTCCAGAAGGCTGCCACGGCTGTCCGGCGTCGGGCCGGAAATGGTGCCGGAACCCAAGAGATCACCCACATTCATCGGGCAGCCGCAGCTGGCATGATGCGCCAGTAGCTGTGCCGCGGAATAGTACATTTCGCCGTAATTAGTGCGCGATATCACCGTCTCGGCTCCGCCTGCAGGGGTCAGGCCGACCTGCAGCGCAATGTCATAAAGCATGGGACCGGGTTCGCGCAGATACGGCAGCAACGGCCGGTCGCGCGGCGGTGTCGCGGTGCGGAACGGTGCCAGGGCGGCGGCCATCACGATCCAGGGGCTGATCGTGGTGGCGGTCGCCTTGGCCTGAAACGGGCCAAGTGGCTGGTATTCCCAAGCCTGAATGTCGCGGGCCGACCAGTCATTCAAGAGCACATAGCCAAAGATCATCGCGTCAGCTTCGGCGACGGAGATCATGCCGTCAGTTGCCACCCCGACCACCGCCCCAAGTTCCAGCTCGAAGTCGAACCGGCGGCTGGCGGCAAAGACCGGCAAGTCTGCCCCGGCCGGTTTGATCTGGCCGAACGGTCGGCGCACATCAGTGCCGGACACCACGACAGATGACGCGCGGCCGTTGTAGCCGATCGGGATCGACAGCCAGTTCGGCGGCAGGGCATTTTCGGCCCCGCGGAACATGGTGCCGACATTCTGGGCATGATGCCGCCCTGCATAGAAATCGGTGTACTCCGAAACTGCAAACGGCAGGTGCAGGCTAGCCGTCTGCATCGGCACCAGATGCGGGCGGATCTGTGCTTCGGCTGGTGCCCCTTCGGACAAGGCCGCCTGCAGCCAGACCCGCAATTGCCGCCACGCAGCCGGGCCAAGCGCCATCGCATCGTTCCAATAGGGCAGATCGAACACCGGCTCAGCCGAAAGGGTCAGCAGCCCTGCCTGTTCCAGTGCGGCCAGGTCGAGGATGCTGTCGCCAATGCCGATTCCGCAGCGCTCGTCGCCGCCCGGGTTCGAGAACACGCAGGCCGCGAGGTTGTTCAGCGGGAAATCGCCGGCCGGATCGTTGGCGCTGGCAAGCCAGCTTTTCATCAAAGGCATGGATGGTCCTGTCGGATCGGGCAATGAAACGGGGTGCAGCATCCCCACCGGGGTACGGCGGGCAAGCTACTTGACCTCGGGCGAGCCATCGAATTTCTTGGCAAGATCGGCCCAGCAGTCGATGTAGTCATCCTGCAGCGGGGCCTCTTTGGCCGCAAACGCGGTCAGGTGCTGGGGAAACCGGGTTTCGAACATGAAACTCATCGTCTCTTCCAGCTTTTCCGGCTTCAGTTCGGCATTGGATGCGCCCTCAAAGGCGTTGCGGTCCGGTCCGTGCGGAAGCATGCAATTGTGCAGCGACAGGCCGCCGGGAACAAAGCCTTTGGGCTTGGCATCGTAGACGCCGTAGATGTTGCCCAAAAGCTCGCTCATCAGGTTCTTGTGGTACCAAGGCGGGCGGAACGAATGCTCGGCCACCATCCAGCGTTCGCGGAACAGCACAAAGTCGATGTTAGCGGTGCCTTCCTGTCCGGATGGTGCCGTCAGCACCGTGAAGATCGACGGATCGGGGTGATCGAACAGGATTGCGCCGACCGGCGAATAGGTCCGCAGATCATACTTGTAGGCGCAGTAGTTGCCATGCCAGGCCACGATATCCAGCGGCGAATGACCGATGCGGGTTTCATGAAACTGGCCGCACCATTTGATCACCACACGGCTTGGCACCTCGCGATCCTCATACGCCGCCACCGGGCATTTAAAATCACGCGGATTGGCCAGGCAGTTGGCCAGGCAGTTGGCCCCGATCGGGCCACGTGAGGGCAGATCGAACTTTTGCCCGTAATTTTCGCAGACAAAGCCGCGCGCCGGGCTGTCCAGCAGTTCGACCCGGTACAGAAGTCCGCGCGGCAGGATCGCGATTTCCTTCGGCTCCAGGTCGATCACACCCAACTCGGTGCAAAACCGTAACCGCCCAACTTGAGGAACAACAAGCAACTCGCTGTCAGCGCTGTAGAAATACTCATCGGCCATCGACTTTGTGACCAGATAGACGTGCGAGGCCATGCCGACCTGAATATTCACGTCACCTGCCGTTGTGATGGTTCGCATTCCCGTCAGCCAGGTCAGCGGGGCGTCTGGTACCGGCATCAGATCCCAGCGATATTGTCCAAGGCTGATCACGTCAGGCAAGGCATGCGGCGCGGTTTTCCAGTAGGGCAGTTCTATTCTGGCAAAACGGGACGTGTGTTTGACCGACGGGCGGATACGGTAACACCAGGTCCGTTCGTTCTGGCCGCGCGGTGCGGTAAAGGCGGTGCCGGAAAGCTGCTCGGCATAAAGGCCGTAGGCGCATTTCTGCGGGCTGTTCTGGCCCTGCGGCAATGCCCCTGGCAGCGCCTCGGTTTCGAAATCATTGCCGAAGCCCGGCATGTAACCCGCGACGGTTCCCGTTGTCGACGGGGCCCGGGTCAGGCCCTGCGGCAGGTCGTGGCGGGTCATCGGATGCTCCTCCTCGCGGGGTATGTCGCGGTGATAGTTGCATTTGCAACCATGTCAAGCTATTCCCGACATGCCGGTCAGGAAAGGACCCCGGATGGTTGTGCTGCAGGACTACTGGCGCTCGTCGTCGGCCTGGCGGGTCAGGATCGCGCTGAACTTGCTTGGGATTGCCTATGACAGTCAGCCGGTGAACCTGGCGGATGGCGATCAACGCGACCAGAAATACCTGCGAATCAACCCGCAAGGTATTGTTCCAACTTTGGAAATAGATGGGCTTGTCCTGACGCAGTCACTTGCCATCCTGGAATACCTGAATGAAACCCGGCAGGCGGGTTTCCTGCCGAGCGACGTTTCGGGCCGGGCACGGGTTCGGGCGCTGGCAATGGCGGTTGCCATGGAGATTCAGCCGGTGTGCAATCTGCGCGTGGCAAGGCACGTGGTCGCCGCATCTGGCGGGGTGATCACCATCGAGGGTTGGATGCGGCATTTTGTTGCAGCAGGTCTCGCCGATCTGGAGGCCATGCTCGCCGCCCACCCGTCTGGCCGTTATTGCCATGGTGATGGGATCACGTTGGCCGGTCTGTGTCTGGTACCACAGGTCTACAACGCCCGGCGTTGGGGCGTAGACCTGACACCGATGCCGCGAGTTGCCGCCATCGACGATGCCCTGTCGCGGCTGCCGGCCTTTGCCGCCGCACATGCTGACGCGGTCCGGCCACCCGAATGACCGCGCCGTTGCAGAATGACGCCTTGCCAGAGGATCAGCCGATCCCGACGACGCGGGGGCAGGACAGGGCCTCCAGCTTTTCGCTGGACGATTTCCTGCCTTACCTTCTCAATCAGGCGGCCGAGGCGACCAGCCGGTCATTTGCCGTCAGGTACAAGGCCGAATATGGCCTGACACGGACGCAATGGCGGGTCATCGCGCATCTGGGCCGCTTCGGTTCTTTGACGGCGGTCGACGTTTGCCGCCTGTCGCAGATCGAAAAAACCAAGGTGTCGCGGGCGGTTGCGGCTTTGACTGAGCGTGGTTGGATCAGCCGGGTGCCAGAGGTCCGCGACCGCCGCCGGGACGTGCTGCAATTGACAACGGGTGGGCATGTCGTTCTTAACCGGCTTGGCGCGAACGCGAACGCATACGATGCCGCCTTGCGCGACCATTTGGGCACCGATGCGGCAAAGGGGTTGGTGCTGATGTTGCGCCGCCTGATCGGGCAAGGGTCCAGGGAGGATTTGCCGCACGATTGAACCAATGCACTGATCCGGCCCGGCACTGGCAAGCCGCCCCCGCCTGGTTTCCCTCGACAGAATGCCGGCCGCTTGGCGGTTCGCCATCGCAGTCTCTGCAGCCTGCCAAATCTCAGGTTTGCCCCGACGACACGATCCGCGCCACAGCATAGGGCGGCAGGATCAGTTCCGCCAATCCCTTTGAAGGTCGTTCAGCGACGGACAGGAAATCCGGCTTTTGGGCGCTGCCAAAGCTTTCGTCATCGATCAGCGTAAGCCGGTCCGGTCCAGACAGCCCGTTCACACGGACCGCTTGAGTCCTGTCTGCAAGGTTGGCAAGCCAAAGGACGGTTTCCGGCCCCGAACGAAGGGCGAGGGCAGCAATGTCAGGGGGCGAGCCAATCTCTGCAGCCAGCAACGGAAAGCCTCGCATTGGCGACAGGCCGGCAAAGACATGGTACAAGGGAAAGACCGCGGCTTTGCCACCATCGAAGCCCGGTTGCGGATCGTCGGCTGACTGGCGGATCATTCCACGCGGTCCGGTTGCCGAGCCGAGGGCGACCGCATCGATCCCGCCATAGGCTTCGGCACTGATCAAGCCAAGGTTCCATGCAGCGGCAAACAGGCCGCGCTGACGTGGGTCATTGTCGGTCAGGCAGAGGCGGCCATTCGCCGGGTTGGCGAACGTTGTGGAGCCATACGGGTTGTCACGACAGGCGATGCCGGAGGGGCCAAGATGATAAGGCGCGGTTCCGATCATTGCGCGTGTCGACCGGATGATCCACGGCAGTGCCTCCAACGTCTCCATCACCGAAAGATCGTCGGCGGCGTGCACGATTGGGCAGGTGGAATGGGTGATGAAGTCGAACAGGTCGGTTGGGGGGCGTTTGCGATTCAACTCAGTGAAGAACGACAGCATGCCGCCGCCGATCAGCGTTCCCGGAAAAGCCCTGCGGGCGGCGGCGGCCATTTCCGGGTAGGACGGGCCCCACGGCCGCGACGCACCTGGTTGGAACGATTTCAGGTCATGGGCCTGGGTTACGACAACGGTTGAGGGTTGCAGGCCGCAACTCTGCGCGATCTCGGCAATCCTTGCCATTTCGGCGTCGGCCGATTCCTGGGCAGGCAGGATGATTTCAAGGGTCACCGGAATGCCCGTCTGCGCCGCAATCTCGCGGTAGGTTGCGGCGGCTTCCACTTGTCCGTCGCGGCGACCATCAATCTGGCAGATCAGACAGGACGGTTTGGCACTGGCGATCAGGCCTACTGAGGCCAACGACGATTTAGCGTCGTCCATGGACACAGCGCTGCCAAGAGCGGGCATCCTGCCGGCATCGCCGCCAACAGTCACCGCAATCGCCGAATCAAGCCGCTTTCCCGGTCGGCTTGACGGAGCGCCGTCGAGCGACAGGCTGACCGACTGGATAAAGGCACTGCCAGCCGGAAGCGAATATGGCCAGGGATCCAGCAGCGAACGGACATAGGTCTTGTAGGACGCATCCATCCAGTTCCGATGGTCCTCCATCTCGAACTTGTCGCCCTGCATCAGAACGGTCGCCCTGACACCGGGCATGACCTGATGCGCCAGTGAGCGGATGTCGATTATCGGTTGACCGGGGCTGATCAGTTCCGGAAATGCCCGCTGTTCGGTGCTGCCGTCAACATGGACGACTTCGACGGGCGCACCCACAACACCGTGTAGCGGATGCAGAACCACAAAGCCCGTCCGGTTGGTGATGAAATTAGCACCGGGGACGGCAGTGACCGAAAACGACAGGGTGCCGTCGGATCGGCCTTCGATCACGGCCTCGGCACGCAGCGACTGCTCGTGGTCAGCAAAAGTCGCTGCGTAACTAACGCGGAACCTGTCAGACTGCTGGTCGATCACCAGGTCCGTTATGGCTGGCGCATAGGTCCCCCAGTTCTTGTCGCGCGGCAGATAGGCGATCCCGCGAAGTACTTCGGCACCATGGTACAGGATGCGCCGAATTGCGCCATTGTCGAGTTGTGCTGTCAGATTGCCGGCAGTCAGCGTACGCGGCTGCGGACCAGCAGCCTCGGTTCCGAACAGCTTGACGTTGAGGCTGGGCTTGGTGTCGGGCATGGGTCCCTCTGCAGGATCGACGGTTGCGGGTGACAGCGATCAGTACCGGGGACGGACCGACACATGGGTCTGCGCAGACAGATAGGCGGCTTCTACCAGGGCAAAGGTTTTCAGACTGTCGGTGCCGGAGGTCTCTGCCGCACGCCCGGCCCGAAAGCTTGCCAACATATGCGCGCTGGTGTGCAGGACCGCTTCCTGCGAGACGTGCCACGGTCGGCTGGTCCAGGGCAACAGCGGCGCGCCGATGTGCTCCTCGTAAAACAGGCCGTCGGTCGTAACCACCATGCGCTGACCGTGCGAGACGATGATCGAGCCGCCGGGGCCTTCGATTTCCAGCAGCGTTTCGGGAAAGACATCCGGAATGCGGTGTGATTCATAGGTGGTTTCGACGATCGACACCGCGCCGGACTGGTGGCGCAGCATGATCGTTGCCGTATCCTCGGCGCGGACCTTTGGATTACGCCGCTGCGTCTCACAAGACAGATGTTCGACTTCGCCAAGGAACCAGCGGGCAAGATCAAGCACATGTATGCCGGAATCCAGTATGGACAGCCGCTGTTCTTCCGCCAGATAGGGCTGGCCGCGATATATATCATAGCCGGTCCGGAACGAAATACGGGCCCAGTTCGGCACCCCGATAGCACCGGAATCGATCACTGCCTTGACCCGGCGCATCGGCGTTTCGAATCGGAAATTCTCGTGCACTGCCAGCCAGGCGCCATGACGTTGAGCGGTTTCAACGATGGCAACACAGTCGTCGAGACCCGGGGCCATCGGCTTTTGCACGATTGCCGCAATCTTTCGTTCGGCCGCTTTGGCTGTCAAGGCTCGGTGGCTGCCCATCCGTGTCACGATGTCCAGAAGATCAATCGGTACCCGGTCCAGCATCTGATCGACATCGGTGAACCAGAGTGTGCCGAATTTTGTGCCCGCTGCTTCGGCCTTGACCGGGTCAAGATCGCACACCGCCACCAGTTCGGCACCGGCGTTCCGCAGATCGGTCCACGCGTTCAGATGGTTCTGCGCATAAAAGCCGCAGCCGATCAGGCCGACACGCGTCGCTTTTGCTTCGGTCATGTCAGAATTGAACCCCCCGAGTGTTTGGTATGACAGCCTGACTGGTATGATATTCGGATTGCGGGCAGGCGGCAAGTTGGCTATCGTCACATCTTCGCATGGCGGTTGCCCTTGGCGCAGAGATGGACCCAAGAGTGATTTTAAATTTCCAAAGCGTGCGGCGGCGAAAAGTCCATGAGGATGTCGCCGTCCAGATCGAAGAGGCCATCATCCTCGGCGCATTGGTTCAGGGCGAGAATTTGCCGTCAGAGCGTGACCTTATGGCGACATTCGGGGTGGGGCGACCCGCCGTGCGCGAGGCGCTTCTGTTGTTGGAGCGAACCGGATTTCTACAGCTTTCCACCGGCGGGCGGGCCAGGATCACGCGCCCGACGGTAACGGTTCTGGTTGACCAGCTTGCAGGCTCGGCAAAGCATCTGATGGCGTCACCCGGAGGCGAAGAAGCGTTTCAGGAGGCACGCCGGGTGTTCGAGGCTGCTATTGCGCGCAACGCCGCCGAAATCGCAACTGAAGCCGACATCGCCCGGCTGAACGAGGCATTGCGGGAAAACCGTGCGGCCCTGGACGACATGGCGGTATTCGAGCGCACGGATGTTGCCTATCATTTGGTTCTGGCCGAAATCGGTCAGAATCCGGTTTTCAGCGCCCTGCACGGCGCCATCGCCGGGTGGTTGTCCTTGCAGCGCACGGTTTCGCTGCGGGTTGAAGGCGCCGCCCAGAAGGCGTTTCAATGCCACGAACGGATCTTTCAGGCCGTAGCGGCCCGCCAGCCCGAGCGGGCCTGGCAAGAAATGGATCAGCATCTGCGCCAAACCCGGCTGCTGTACATTCAGGGCAGGGAGAGCCGGCCATGACGGGTCCCTACATCATTCTGGTCGAGTTTACCCTGCACACTTCGGGTGCGATGCCGGCATTTCGCGCGCTGATCGACGAAAACGCACGCCAGTCGTGCCGGCTTGAGCCGGGTTGCCAGCGTTTTGACGTGCTGCTGCCAAAGGGCAGAGATGACCGCGTTCTGCTGTATGAAATCTACGACACTCGCGCAGCATTCGATGTGCATCTGTCATCGGCGCA
Source organism: Paracoccaceae bacterium (assembly GCA_031401675.1). GTDB lineage: Bacteria > Pseudomonadota > Alphaproteobacteria > Rhodobacterales > Rhodobacteraceae > JANNRR01. The sequence continues at coordinate 15,193 of JANNRR010000065.1, read as the reverse complement.
TTTTCACCAGTTCGACATGGCAAGTGCTGCAATGGTCCGCGCCAAGGTCGTCAGCGAATTTTCCCTCGCGTGCGAAGGTTCGCGCGCTCAAACCACCTGAGGCAAGAATGACACGGATCGGGCTGAAAGAAATGTCGCAAAGCCGCAAGGCAAAGCTTGGGCACTTCATCGTCGAATTCGCAACCCCGGGGATCGGGCACATAACCAGGAACGCCGGGTGCGACTTTGTGCTGTTCGACCTGGAACATTCGGGCTTCGGGTTCGAAACCGTCAAATCCGCCTTTCGCTATTTCGAGGCGGCCGGGGTGGCAATGATCGTGCGCTCGCCGTCAAAGGATTACAACGACATCGCGCGGGCCTGCGATGTCGGGGCCGAGGGGCTGATGGTGCCGATGGTCAACACCGCTGCCGAGGCCAGGACCCTGGTCAGCCACATGAAATACTTTCCACAGGGCAACCGCGGCGTCGCGCTGAGCATTTCGCATGACAACTACTCGAACACCACGGCGCCAGTGGCCGACAGGCTCAAGGCGGCCAATCACCGAACCACGTTCTTTTGCCAGATTGAAACCGCCGAGGGGGTGGAAAACGTCGATGAGATTGCCGCCGTAGTCGGCGTCGACTGTCTTTGGGTCGGGCATTTCGACCTGTCTACATCACTGGGAATACCGGGGCAGTTCGAGCATCCGAAATACCTTGCCGCGATGGACCGCATCATCGCGGCCGCCAAGAAACACAACCGCGCGTTGGGCCGGCTGGTGCCGACAACAGATCTGGGGATTGCGCTGTACAAGCAGGGTTTTGATTTCTGCTGCTACTCCGGCGACGTCTGGCTGTTGCAGCAGGCACTGACCGAAGCGGTCGGCAAGCTGCGGGCAGGCTGCGTGTGATGGGAGAGAGCTTTCGCGTCGCCTTGTCGGGAGACTTTCGCAAGGCCGACGGCACGCCGGTCTATCCCGATTTCGACTTGGGTCTGCTGCTCGGCGCACCCGGGGTCGAGGTGGCGTATCTGTCGACCGCCAATCCGGTGCGGGCAGCAGAATTGGAGGGGTTCGATGCGCTGATCCTGTTGATCAGCCGGCTTGCGCCGGAAAGCCTGCCCAAGAGCGGTCGGCTGGCGGTGGTGGCAAGGTTCGGGGTCGGTTACGACACCGTCGATGTCCCGGCCTGCACTGCAAATGACGTGGCCCTGGTGATCACCCCTGACGGCGTGCGCCGCCCGGTTGCGGTTGCTATTCTGACCTTCATGCTGGCACTGACCGGCAAGATCATGGTCAAGGACCGCCTGACGCGACTGGGTGCACCGGGCTTTGCCGCCAGGGGCGATCACATGGGGGTCGGGTTGGTCGGAAAGGTGCTCGGCTCGCTCGGTATTGGCAACATCGGTGCGGAGCTGTTCCGGATGGCCCGCCCGTTCGACATGCGCTACATCGTCCACGACCCGTTTGCCGACCCGAAACTGGCGGCGGAACTGGGCATCGAACTTGTCGGGCTCGACGATCTGTTCACCCGTGCCGATATCCTGACGGTGAACTGCCCGCTGACAAGCGCGACGCATCATATCGTCAATGCGAACCGGCTGGCGATGATGAAACCGACGGCGTACCTGATCAACACGGCACGCGGCCCGATTGTCGATCAAAAGGCGCTGACGGCGGCTCTGCAGAACCGGACGATTGCCGGAGCCGGGCTTGATGTGTTCGAAGCTGAACCGACAGACCCTGCCGATCCGCTTTTCGCGCTCGATAACGTGATCGTCACGCCGCATTCCCTGTGCTGGACCGACCAGTGCTTTGCCGGCAACGGCGCCGCTGATGTGCGCGCGGTCCTCGATGTTCAGCGCGGACTGGTGCCGCGCGGGGTGGTGAACCGGGCCGTGCTCGACCAACCCGGGTTCCGGGGAAAGCTGGAGGTTTACGCGCGCAGTTTTCGATCATGACAATTCCCGACAATGCGCCGGGAAACACGAACGTCTGCCTTGGAGGGAGCCGTTCATCAACGGGAGGAAGAAATGGTTACAAGACGGGATGTCGGCAAGCTGGGCCTCGCGGCCGGATTTGCCGGACTATTCACGCGACCAGCCTGGGCGCAGGCGGCGGCGGAAACCGCTGTGGCGGCGGCGCAGCAATACCGGGGCCAGACCATCACCATTGTCTGAGAGGCGGGGCTGCAGTCGCTGGACCCCAAAAACTCTTCCGGGCCGAAATGGAAGGAACTGACCGGCATCGACGTGAACGTGATCGAGGTGCCGGTGGCCGAGATGTTCACCAAGATCATGCAGGAATACCGGGCGGGCACCGGTGCCTATGATGCGCTGAACGTGATCCCGGCGTGGATGCCCGATCTGGTGAACGCCGGTGCGCTGGAAGTGCTGGACCCCTACGTCGAGAAGTTCGGCTATGCCAAGGAACTTCAGATGATCGCGCCGACCTACCGCGACAACCAGATGATGGTCGATGGCAAGATCTACGGCTTTCCCGACGACGGTGACATGTTCCTGATGTACTACCGCAAGGACATCCTGGGCGATCCGGCGCTGCAGGCCGCCTACAAGGAAAAGTTCGGCAGCGATCTGCCGATGCCGCCGACGACCTGGGCCGATTTCGACCAGTTGGGCCAGTTCATCACCGAACATACCGACGGCAAACCCTACGGTGCCGCGTTCTTCCGCGAAGCGGGCTATGGCAACTTCATGTTCCAGGAACGCTTCCGCAACGAGGGCGGCAGGTTCTTCGATGCCGAGACGATGCGGGCCACGATCAATTCCGATGCCGGGGTCAAGGTGTTCACCGAATGGGTGGCGGAAAACAATTGGGCCCCGCCCGGCGTCGAGCAATGGGGTTTTGTGGAAAACCTGGCGGCGTTCCTGCAAGGTGAAACCGCGATGACCCTGTCCTGGCCACCCTATGGCCGCTGGGCTGCGGGCTATGGCACCGATCAGGAGGTAATGAGCTGGGTGCCGAAATCGACCATCGCCGGCAAGGTCGGCTATGCACTGACGCCGGGTGGGCACCCGCAACTGGCGGCAGGCTTTGCCCTGTCGGTCGCCTCGTCCTCCAAGAACAAGGAGGCGGCCTATCTGTTCATCCAGTGGCTGAACAGCGAATCCGTCAGTCTGGAGCGGGTGCAGCTGCCCTATGCCTTGCGCGACCCCTTCCGCACCTCGCATTTCACCAGTCCGGAGTATCTGGCCAAGTGGCCGGACGCCAAGGACTATCTGACGGCATTGCAGGCGGCGGCAGACAGCGGGTTGCTGGATTTGTCGCTGTTGCAGACCGACAAATACGAGGAAGTGCTGCGGCAGTCCGTCTCTCGGCTGTGGACAGGCGAGGATCCAAAGGCGATCCTCGACGATGCGGCCGCGCAGTGGGATGCGATCACCGACAAGATCGGGGTCGAGGCGCAAAAGGCGGTCTATGCCAGTTGGTCCGCCAAGTCCGGGGCCTATCCGGCGATGTGACCTGATTTCCGCCCTTTCCGGCACCGGGCCGGGAAGGGCACGCCAACTGACACCAAAAGGCCTGCATGACAGCCGCCCTGCGCCCCGACCGCAACTTCAAGTACTGGTTGCTCGCTCCGGCGATCTTCCTGTTGCTCCTGGTCGGGCTGTTTCCGCTGATCTATTCGCTGATCGTCAGCTTCATGCGGATCGACATGATGGAGGTCGATACCTCGTTCGCCGGGCTGTACAATTACGCCAATCTGTTCACCGACAAACGGCTGTGGCTGTCGCTGGGTCACACCGTGCTGATCACCGCCATTGCCCTGCCGCTGGAGCTGGTATTGGGCCTGGCCATGGCCTACCTGTTTCTGGAAAAGATGCCGGGGCGGCCGCTTTTCATTTCGCTGCTGGTGCTGCCGACCATCATTTCGCCGATTGTCGCCGGGGCGACCTGGCGGCTGCTGTTCGACAACCGCTACGGGCCGATCAACCAGATTCTGGGCTGGGTCTGGGGCGAACCGGTTGCCGCCTTGTGGACGATCAGTTCCTATCTGGTCTACCCGGCCATCCTGTTCTGCGAGGTCTGGCAATGGACGCCGTTCATGTTCCTGATCCTGCTGGCGGCCTTGTCGAATGTCGACAAATCACAGATGGAAGCGGCCGAACTGGATGGTGCCGGCTTTCTGCGCACCTTTCACCGCATCGTGCTGCCGGCAATCTGGCCGGTGATGGCGATTGCCATTCTGATCCGGGGGCTGGATCTGTTCCGGATCTTCGACATCATCTGGGCGCTGACCCAGGGCGGGCCGGGCACCATGACCGAGACCATTTCGGTCTATGCCTATGCGCAGGGCTTCAAGCAGTTTGAAACCAGCTACACGGCGGCGATTGCCTTTCTGGTGGTGTTGTTGCTGACGGTGGTTGTCACCTGGGCGATCCGGCGCATGGGGCTGGCGAAATGAGTGTGAGGCCGTTTCACCGCCGCAAGAGCACGCGGCTGGCCGTGCGCTATGGGGTCGCTTGCCTGCTGGTGCTGATCTTCTGTTTTCCGATCTATTGGCTTTTCATCATCTCGTTCAAGACACCGGACGAGATCTTTGCCTTTCCACCGGCCTGGTACCCGCAAAGCCTTCAGTTCGACAATTACCGGGTGCTGTTCAAGGACGGTGACGCGGTTTCGGTGCTGAACAGCCTGATCTTGGCCAGCACCTCGACAGTATTCGCCATGATCTTCGGCACGATTGCCGCCTATTCGCTGGTGCGGTTCAAGACTGGTGGCGAGAACCTGGCGGTGTGGATCATTTCGCAACGGATGATGCCACCGGTCGCCATCGTGTTTCCGATCTTTCTGCTTTATGTCTTCTTTGGCTGGGTCGATACCTACTTTGGCCTGATCCTGCTCTATACCGCGTTCAACCTGCCCTATGTCATCTGGATGATGCGCGGCTACATCGAGGATATTCCACTGGAACTGGAGGAAAGCGCGCTGGTTGATGGCTGCACGCGGTGGGAAGTGTTGTGGAAGGTGGTGTTTCCGATGGCGCGGGCAGGGTTGTTTGCAACGGCGGTGTTCACCTTCGTCTTCGCCTGGAACGAATTCCTGTTCGCCTTGGTGCTGACGCGCACCGAAGTCACCACTTATACGGTTCAGGTCACGCATTACTTTGGCGGCCAGTCGAACTTCTGGGCCAAGATCGCCGCGATGTCGGTTCTGGGCACAATTCCGGTGTTTCTCGCGGTGGCGACCTTGCAACGCTATCTGGTGCGCGGCATTTCGATGGGCGCAGTCAAGGGGTGATGGATGTCTGATCTGAAAATCACCGGTCTGCACAAGTCTTACGGTGCCTATCACGCCGTAAAGGGAATTGATCTGGAGGTTGCCTCGGGCGAATTCATGGTGCTGGTCGGGCCATCGGGCTGCGGGAAGTCCACGCTGTTGCGCACCATTGCCGGACTTGAGGAGGCAAGCGAGGGTCGCATCGAGATCGGCAACAAGGATGTGACTTGGGCCCGTCCGCGCGACCGCGACATTGCCATGGTGTTCCAGAATTATGCGCTTTACCCCTTCATGAACGTCCGTGACAACATCGCGTTCGGCCTGCAGGCCCGGAAAGTGGCGTCCGCCGAGATTGATCGGCGGGTACAGCGTGCCGCTGACATGCTGGGGATCGGCCCGCTGTTGCAGCGGTTTCCGCGCGAGTTGTCGGGCGGTCAACGCCAGCGGGTCGCGATCGGCCGCGCCATTGTGCGCGACGCGCGGCTGTTCCTGTTCGACGAGCCATTGTCCAACCTCGACGCGCAACTGCGCGATGACATGCGGGTCGAGATCAAGCGGCTGCACCGGGAACTGCGCCGCACCATGATCTATGTGACGCATGATCAGATCGAGGCGATGACGCTGGCGGACCGGGTAGTTCTGCTGCGCGATGGCCGGATCGAACAGATGGGGTCACCGCTCGATCTGTTCGAGCGACCCAAAAGCCTGTTCGTCGCAGGTTTCCTCGGCAGCCCGCGGATGAACTTTCTGCCAGCGCAGCGGTCAGGTGACGCTGTGGTTCTGGCCGACGGAACCCGGTTGCCTATTTCGGACAAAGTGCCGGGTGCGGCGTCGGGTGGTGACGATCGGGCGGTGATCCTGGGCATCCGGCCGCAGCACGTCAGCCTGTCAGGTCCGAGCATGCTGCCGGGTCGGGCCCGGATTGCGGTCACGGTCGAACTGGTCCAGCCAACCGGGTCGCGCCTGCACGTCACGCTGCCGATGGGTGGCACCAGCATCATTGCCGAGCTTGAGGTGCAGGACGTCAGCGGCCCGGGGCAGCAGATCACGATTGATATCGACATGACCCGTGTCATCCTGATCGACCCGCAGACGGAAGCGGTTATCTGACAGATATCCTGCGCTGCGTCGGTCCGGAAAATCGTTTCGGTACGCTGCGCCCGCAGGATGCGGCCGGCATGCTCGGCGGCTCCCCTCTAAGCTGCTCTTACCGGCGTGCCTGCCACGATCAGTTCAAGCACTTCATGCTCGGTCGTGGCCTTGATCATGCGTTCGCCGACGTTTTCGCCACGCTTCAGCACCATCACCCGGTCACCCACTTCAAAGATGTCGGTCAGCCGGTGCGAAATGATGATCTGCGCCACGCCTTGCGTCTTCAGTTCGGTCATGGTCTGCAACAGCCGTTCCGTCGCCATCACCGACAGGTTCGCCGTGGGCTCGTCCAGAATGACAACGACCGGGTCGAAGGAGATGGCGCGAGCAATGGCCACCGATTGCTGACGCCCGCCCGACAGGCTTTCGACCTTCTGAAACACCGAATTCACGTCGACCTTGAGCCGTTGCAGCACATCTGCGGCTTCCTTGTACATTTTGCGCCGGTCGACGAACGGACCCCGGCGCGGCCAGCGCCCCAGAAAGATGTTCTGGCCCACGTCCATGTTGCCGCAGAGCGCAAAGTCCTGATAGATCATTTCCAGGCCGACATCGCGGCTTTCATGCGGGCTGTGGAAATGCGTCGGCTTTCCCGCCACCAGAACGTCGCCGGAATCGCGTTGATAGGCTCCCGTCAGAATTTTCATCAAGGTAGACTTGCCGGCCGAGTTGTCGCCGACCAGCCCCAGCACTTCGCCGGGGGCTAGCGTCAGATTTACCGCGTTCAGCGCCCGCACGGCACCGAATGATTTGGTGATGCCACGCATTTCGATGATCGGGGTGGTGCGGTCAGTCATTGAAAGGCTCCAATGCGGCTTTCGGGCGCAGCCGGTATTTCTGGGCAAGAATGGCAAACACGTTGTTCTGCCTGATCCAGATATCGGCCAGAACCGCGATGATCAGGATCAGGCCGATGAACACATTCACCCAATGCTGCGGCATGGTGAAGGAACGGTCGCCGAATATGATCTGCAGGCTGAGCAGCGCCCGCATCAACGCAATGACCGCCGCCCCGGCCAGCGCGCCGATGATGGTGCCGTAGCCGCCAAAGATCGAGGCCCCGCCAATGATGATGGCGGCAATCGCGTCCAATTCGCGCAGTTGCCCGGCCGAAGGGTTGAAGGCGCGGAAAAACGCGATGTAGATCACACCGGCGACGGACGCGCAAAGCGCTGAAAACACGATGGACCAGAAGCGGATGCGGTTCGTTCTGATTCCGGCGTAGTCTGCTGCCCGTTGATTTCCGCCAGTGGCCAGAACCGCCTGCCCGATGGGCGTATAGGCCAACACCACGCCCGCGAAAACGGCAATGACGAACATAATGATGGTCTGCATGCTCAGCGCTGCCGCGATGTCGAACCAGATGCCTTCGGTCGGGGCGATGCCGAGGCTGGTCAGCAATTCGATCAGCTTGCGCCCGATCAAATTGAACCCGTCGGGGAATTCCGACAATTGCCGGCCTTCGACCAGCCAGGCTGAAATGCCGCGCGCCATGTAGAACATGCCCAGCGTTACGACAAAGGCGGGCAACTTGAAGCGGGTCATCAGGAAGCCGTTGATCATCCCGGCCAACGTCCCGGCCGTCAGGGCGATCAGAACTGAAAGGAAGGGATGAAGCTCCAGGTTCTTCATGCAGAAGGCCGCGGTGGCCCCGGCGAGGGCCAGCACGGAACCGACCGACAGATCGATATCGCCATTTGCAATCACAAACGTCAGCCCGATGCACAACAATGACACCTCGGTAAAGGCCAGCAGCAGATTGAAGCTGTTGTCGATCCCGCCCCAGAAATCCGGGCGAAGCGCAAAGCCGACCAGCCAGAGCACGACCACCAGCAGGATCGCCGGGGCGTCGCGCCGGGCAATGAAAGCCGCCAGTCCCCTTGGCCGGTGCGAGCGGGTGATCATGCGCGCGCCTTTGGTCTGCGCGCCTTCGATCGCCACGCCGCCCAGATCGGGCACCGGCGGGGCTGGCTGGCCGCGCAGGAATGCCCACAGGCGGCCGAACAGGTTGCCGCGGATCACATAGGGCTCGAACAACACGGCGCACAGCAGGATCAGGCCCAGAAAGGCCGGAACCGCACCGGGCGGGAGTTGTGCTACGGCGCGGATCTGCATGTCGACGTCGCCCACTTTCATCGTTCGCATGATCGGCACGCCTTCACGCAGGACCTTGTCGATCAGCACGATCAGGATCACGCCCATCGCTGCGCCGATCACCCGGCCGCGTCCGCCCAGGATCGATGCGCCACCGACAATCACCGAGGCGATGACGATCAGCTCCAGCCCCTGGCCATATTGTGCGGTGATGCCACGCCCCTCGGCCACCGCCATCATCCCCGCCACCGTGGCGCACAGGGCCGAGATGATGTAGGCCCGCATCCGGACCCAGTTGGTCGGTATCCCGGCATAGGACGCAGCCAGCGTGTTGCCGCCCGAGGCAAAGGTTTCATACCCCCAGCGGGTTTTTGACAGCACGAGCGCACCGACAATGGCAACAACCAAGAAAATCAGGATCTGATTGTTGAAGCCGATCGCGTTCGTGGTTCCCAGCATGAAGAAACCCGGATCGGCATCGGCCTTTTGCAGAAACGAAATGGTCTTGCCACCGGACAGGCCGGTCACAAAGCCGCGCCCGATGAACAGCGTGGTCAATGTGGCAATAAAGGCCGGCACGCGCAGGTAGGTGACAAGCGTGCCGTTGATGACGCCGAACAGCAACCCCACGCCCAGGCTCCAGATTACCGCGGTCATCAACCCGGAGTCATAGTAGCTGGTCGAGTAGGAAACCGAAAACACGGTTGCAGTGACCCCGTAGATCGAACCGACCGATAGATCGAGGTCCTTGTTCACGATCACGAACGACATGCCGACAGCCATGACGCCAAAGCGCGACGCATCGCGCAACACCGAGCCCAGAGCCGCAGAGGTTCCGAAGAAGTTGGGATTGATCCAGGCTGCAAACAGGAAAAGAACCGCCATGAAGGCCAGCAGGCCGACCTCCCAGCCGCCGACAAGCTGCATCGGCAACCGTTGGTCAGCCGTCGCGGCGCGTTCCGAACCGGTGTCATTCGTCATTGCATCTCACCCGGGCATATCAAATCATCGGGCGGCGGGCGGTTTGCTCCGCCGCCACCCGATCTGTCATCACACGAGGTCGCTCAGTTCTCGAACCGCTTGCCAACCGTTTCGACCTGATCCTTGGTGACCAGCTGCGCCCGCGTGTCGACGTTGGCTGCCTGAATGCCGCGGTCGATCTGCAGGTAGAGCTGCATCACCGGCCAGAAGCCCTGCACGAACGGCTGCTGTCCCAGGGAGCCGGTCAGGGCACCCGTACGGATACCTTCCAGTTGCGTCGGGCCAAGGTCGTAGCCATAAGAACACAGCTGCCCTTGCTTACCGGTCTGCGTCACCGCATTGACGATTGCCGGCGTCACTGCGCCGTTCGGTCCGAAAATGCCGACGACGTCGCCGCGCGATTCGATGTAGGTCACGATCGATGCGGCGATGTCGGCGTCGTTGACCGGGATGCCGATGTTTTCCGGCCCGGCGTCGACGGTGAAGTTCGCCAGGACCCCGGCATCGTTCAACGTCTTGACGGTGGCTTCAAATGCGAAGGTCACCCGCTTGTTGACTTCGACGTTGCCAGCCGTTGTTTGCGACGGGAAGATGATGGAGCCAGCGGTTGCGCCCGAAGCAATGACGCAGTTGGCCAGTGCCGCGCCGCCGATCGAGGCGGCAGATGCGCTTTGACCGGTGTGGCTGATGCCGTCGCGGTTGTAGATGGTGCCGTCGAACGAGTTGGTGGTAGCGACCGGAATGCCCTTGTCGAGCAAAGCCTTGACGATATCATCATAGGCACCTTCTTGCGGCGTGGTCAGGATCAGCCCGTCGATGGTCGGGTCCTGGATGATCTGGTTCAGGATCTCGATTTCGCGCGGGATGTCATCGACCGGAGCCTCGGAGCCGAGCTTGACCAGCGTGATGCCGAACGCGTTGGCGGCAACCTGCGCCCCGGTGTAGACTGGGTCAAAGAAGCCGTTGCCCGCCGTATGGGTCACGATGGCGAACGTCAGGTGACCATCCGCCGAATTGAAGTTCTTGGTATCCGGATTCTCTTTGGCCGCGTCGTCAAAGCTGTAGCCACCGACCGCTTTGCCCAACGTGCCTTCCTGGGCCAGTGCATAGCTTGATGCGCCTGCCAGCAATACCGCAGACGTCGTCAGAGTGAGCAGAGATTTCATGGTATCCTCCCGTTGTATTCGTGAAAGGCCGTCGGGGCAAAACCACCGTGTCCGGCCAGCGCAGGCGCGACTTTTGCTCTGGTCTTGTTGTCCGTCGCCACGCGACACTAGCCGCTAATTCGGACGGCACGCAACTGCGCAGTTTGCGCGTGCCACAGGTTCACGCGCCCTGCGGAGTGTGTCTGAAACGGGGCAGGAGCGACAGGACATGTGCATCGGCGTTGAGTTCGGGGCCGCATTGGTGTTCGAAGCCAGGGTTGCGGTCATCCGGGGTCTGGTGGCCCCGAATGGGGTGATCACGGCGGGCGACGGGATTGGCCCTGCCTCGGCCCGGGCGGCCGGTCCCCGAAGGTCGTGACGAAGCGCACGGATGCGAACGTGACGCTTGGAACTGCAACAACGCAGCGGCGCGAAGACCTGCCGGACCGGGCGACGATAATTCGGCTGAAGCCAAGCCCAAAGCATTTGGATAGGAGAACAATGCCAGCATCCGGCATTCTTCCTCTCGACCAGCCCAACAGGAGCATTTCCGCTATCGGAACGGTTTGGTAGGCCCGGAGGTTCTGGCACCCCATAAGAAGACAAAGAATAATTTGTCCGGTGGGCACATCCTGTGGGCACCAGAACCCAATGCACGGTTGAGGTTCGTCAGGCCCCCGGTCGTTCGTTCGATGACATTCTGGCCCCAACGCTCGTGGGCCAAGATCGCCGTACCAAGGCGGGAGGTCGTTGAGATGCCCAAGATTCGCGACTGCATCTATGAGGACACGACCCGTCACGGCACCGTGCGTTACCGCTTCCGCAAGGACCGCGATGCACCCCGCATCACGCTGCCGGGTAAGCCCGGGGACCCGGCCTTCGAGGACGCGTACCGTAGACTGATGGCCGGTCAGGACATCCGTAAGCCGCAGGTGCAACGCCCCCAGTCCCGGTACCAGCCCGGCACGTTCGGCGATCTGGCCGATCTGTACTTCCGCCGCATGGACGAACTGTTGGACGCCAAGAAGCTGGCTGCGGCCACACACAAGCAGCGTGTGAACCTTATCGGGCGGGTGATGCCGAAACTCAAGGACGGTCAGATGCAGACCCTCGAAGCGCGTCACATCCGTGCCGTCATGCAGGACTTTCGTGATACCCCGCATCAGGCCAACAACCTGTTGAAATCCCTCCGGGCGATGTTCAAGTTCGGCGTCGAGATCGGGTATCTCGCAACAGACCCGTCGTCGGATGTGAAGGGCAACTCCAAGGTCACCGACGGTTTCCGCCCCTGGACGGTCGAAGAAGTTCGTTCGTTCTTCAAGAAGCATCCTGTGGGCAAGAAGGCCCACCTGGCTCTGTCGCTCCTGATCATCACCGCCTGCCGCCGATCCGATCTCGTTTTGCTGGGGCCGGGACACATCCAGACGATTGATGGGAAGCCCTTTCTGGCGTTTGTCCAGGAGAAGACTGGGTTCAAGGATCGCACGAAAGTGGTGGTGCCGCTGGTGGATGCTTTGGCCCGTGCCATCAACGCCACTACCACCGGGGACAAGACCTTCCTGATCACCGACTATGGCAAGCCGTTCTCGAAGAACGGTTTCGGTAACCGCTTCCGTACATGGTGCCGTGACGCTGGGCTGCCGGATCAACTGTCGTCTCATGGTATTCGTAAGGCCGTCGGCGCGATCTTGGCCGAAGCCGGGTGTACCCAGTTTGAGATCATGGCCGTGCACGGTCACGGCGACCCGAAAGCATCGGAGATTTACACCCGCAGCGTGGACCGCCGTAAACTGGTGGAATCCGCGATGGGCCGCATCGATCTGGGTACTATCATCGAGTGAAACAGGCGGGGCCAAGTCGTCGGCTTACCACGATGGTTGTATGTCAGGGGCTGCCTGCTTGCGGCCAAAATGATCCGACAGTTCTTTCGGCAATATCCGCTGAAAGCCCTGATCCAGAGGATATTGCGGGAGTCGCTCGGAGATGAGTTTCAGCATCATATCGGCTTGTTGCCGGTCCCTTATCTTCTTTTGCGGATCACGGTCGTCCCTTGTTGACAGCCACAGTTTGTGAACCGCCCAGTATCGCGGATCAGCACACCGCATCGGGGCAGGGAAGCCGCGTTCGTCAAGAACGATCACTTCTACCACCGGTGCATTGACCAGCCATTGCAGCCCCACGATTGGGGCTGGACGGATGTCTCCGGCCTCCAGTGGGTCGGCCCCGGGCATGATGCGGTAGATCGGTGCGTGTTCTGGTCGAACGAATTCGATCATGTAGCCACGGTCATTGGTCAGTCGGAAGTCCATCGTCCCACGCGATTGGAACGACTTGTCAACGGACTGTTGTACAAGCCTTGTCAGGCCGAACTGTTCTTCCGCGTCCGTCAGCAACCGCAACCGGTTCCGGTCATCGACCAAGATGTCCACATCGCCGGTAGCGGTGGACTCGGTGTTGAACACCACCCCGGCCAGGCTCTCATACGCATACAAGGCGTTTGTTCCGATCACCCGGATCGTGGCACTCTTGTCATGGGTCCTCAGTGCCCGCAGCGTCCGTGCTGCCATGATCGGAAGCCGCCCGGCGTTCAGGGATCGCAGCACAGCGGCCTGTCGCTCCATCTCGGTGGATAACGCCGCCAGTCGGGCCTTGTTGGCGTCCCGGCCTTCATGGAAGGCTTTGTGTGTCCGTTCCGTATCGGGACTGCGGGGCCCCAGTGATTTCACCACGCCGCGTTTCCGGCTGTAGAGATACTCATGGCCGCTTCGGACCTCCCAGCCCAGGGAACCCCGGAAACTGTGCCGCCGCAGATCATCGGCGCTGATCCAGGCATCCCATAGCTGGGACATATCGACCCGCTCACGGATCGTTCTGGCGTCCAACTCATTGTAATTCATCATGTTGGTAACGTGTGGCCTGCTTTTGTGTTCGACGTTACCAAACATAACAGTTTCAGATATTTAATCAACAAACCTGACGACTGTGGTCTCCGGTCTTCCCGCTTCACCCGCCCAACATGCACTGGGTACACAATTGAACCCTAACAGTGAGGTCTCATGGTATTCGTAAGGCCGTCGGCACGATCCTGGCCGAGGCCGGTTGTACTCTGTACGAGATCATGGCCCTGCATGGCCATGGTGATCCGAAAGCGTCGGAGATTTACACCCGCAGCGTGGACCGCCGTAAACTGGTGGAATCCGCGATGGGCCGCATCGATTTAGGGAACATCATGGGTGCATAGATTCCGAAGGTTGCAGCACTGATCGATACCCGTCAATGAGCGTAAAACAATCAGCACGTCGATCTTGCACCGAGGGTTCTTGGGTCGAACTCATGTCCCAACTCGGAATCTAACCCAACACGAACAAGGCGTGATGGACAAAAATGGATCAACCGCTACTTCGAAGTGAGCATGGCCAACAGTAATGCCGCCCCACCGATAACTGCCAAGTTCTTTACGGCCTTTCCATGATTCCGACCACTCGGTTCGGAAACCACGGTCTGCGGCAAATTTTTAACAACTTCATCGACCTGACTGGGTCCAACCAGACCTTGACGCACAACGCGTTCTCTTAGGCAGGACGGGCATCGATAAAGTTCACCTCGGTGGGTAAAACTGAAACCTGCATTGTCCATGGCGAGCGGCTGCGAGCCGCCGAAACCAGTATCTAATCGGCAGTCGGGACAGTAAAGCATCAGGCAAAACTCCTCAGCTTGGGCGTTAATTTTACCAGTTTCAGTGTGATGATCAAGAGGGTGCAGGCTACTTCGCACCGAGAGAAGCGAAATCAAGGACCAAAGAACGTCCTTGGACTACATGACCTTGGGCAGTTCGCGGCTTCGTCGATCCGCGTTCCGACTCGAAGCACTCGTCTATCGCACTGGTAGTCCTACAGCCTGGCAACGATAGCGTGGGCGCAACATTGCGCCCACCTTTGCGCCCACCTTCGAAAAAAACATTCAAAATCAATAGGTTTGGTAGGCCTGGAGGATATCGAAAATCCGCCGTAAATCAATCGCTTGCAATGACGAACCGCGAGTTTTCGCGCGTTGAATTCATTGGGGAAAATCGGGGTAAGGCGAACCTTGCGCCGTCCGTTGAAAACGAAAACCCCGGCGCGCTGGCGGGCGCATCCGGGGCTATGGACAAAGCAAGTCAGCTTCAGGCTGAACATTACACCGATGCCCCCGACCCTGCAAGGCGGATCGACCGGAACGGCAACTGGAAACTGGCCCGAAACGACTGGAAGCGTTCGATCCGTCGGGACGTGAACCTGTCGTATCCCGCCCGCATGGTTGCGTGGAGCCTCTGCGATGACTTCGCAAACCACGAAACGGGCTTCTGCAATCCCAAGGTTGAAACACTCGCCCATGCGTCTGGCGTGTCCTTGCGCGCCTGTCAGCGGGCTTTGGCCGAACTGTCCGACGCCGGGCTGATCTGCATCGCCTATGCCCAAGGCAGGGGCGACCGGAGCGAAATTTCCTTCATGAGCGGGCATGGGGAACACGCCCTGAAAGCGTCTGAAAGGGTCACTTACATGGCATCGCGCGACACGGAAAACCTGCCAGAAGTGGCACCCATTCGCCCCGAAACGATGGCCT
>JANNRR010000064.1:0-6692 GCA_031401675.1 Paracoccaceae bacterium | reverse complement strand
CGGCAGAGAGCGGGTAGGTCTTGAGGGTGAAGGCCTGGTTGGTGGCATTGAGTTCGCTCAGGCGCGTGGTCCAATTGGTGCCGTCGATGGAAGTTTGGAGATCCCAGCCCTGGGTTCCGGTAAGGCTCATGTGCCTGACTGGGCGGGCGCACACCACGCGCCTGCCGAGGGGCAGGCAGGCGCGGACGGATTGGATTGAAATCAAATCCGTCAAGTAGACGAGGAAGCGGCGAGGCTCGTCGATCCCCTAGCCTCGGTTCGCCCTGCCGCCCTACCGCCCCACTGCCTCGCGCCAATGCCGTCGGCAGAGCGAGACATAGGTCTCGTTGCCGCCGATCTGCACCTGTGCGCCATCGGTCAGCGCCCGGCCGTCGGCACCTTTGCGTACCACCATCGTGGCTTTCTTGCCGCAATGACAGATGGTGCGCACTTCACGCATTTCGTCGGCGAGCGCCAGCAGGGCTGCGGACCCGGGGAACAACTCGCCCCGGAAGTCGACGCGCAGCCCGTAGCACATGATCGGCACCCCCAGATCATCGACGGCGCGCGCCAGTTGCCAGACCTGACCGGGGGTCAGGAACTGCGCCTCGTCTATGAACACGCAGGCGACGGGGGCGGCGGCCAGCTGGCGGCCGACCCGGTCGAACAGATCATCACCCGGGGCAAAGGTGTCGGCCGGTTCGCCAATGCCGATCCGGCTGGCAATCCGGCCCTGTCCGGCGCGGTTGTCGAACTGCGCCGTCAACAGATAGGTCGCCATGCCCCGTTCTTTGTAATTGTGCGAGGCTTGCAGCAGCGTGGTCGATTTGCCGGCGTTCATCGTGGAATAGTGAAAATATAGCTTGGCCATGTGCAGCCCATATCCCGGCAGATGGGGCCAGTTCAAGCGGCGAGCGGGTGGGGGCCCTGGTTCCTGTGGTGGCAATGCCCTGCCAGACACCGGCAAGAAGCGACAGGCCATCGGCAACGCTTAACCTCGAGCCGGTCCGGCGAAAAAGCCGATTGCCGAACCCGACATACTCTTACACCCGATGGCACTGCCGCACGGCCAACGGGCATTACCGCCGACCGATCCGCCATGCCTGGCATTGAAGACCCCCACCCTACCGACGCTGGGGACGCCGGCAACTCACACACGTTCCGATTGCTCGGAACCCTTTTGTAAATGACAAAGTTCTGCCATCTGATTAATGGGAATAGTTGTTTGGTTTTCCCCCGGTCGTTGTGGGGTAAGGGGGCTGGATGTCGGGAATAGGCAGCTATCTACGCAAACACTCCGAAGCTTTGGTCAAGGATGTCGGGATCGAGGCTGCCTGTGCGCTGACCGGCAAATCGAAGGCGACGCTTGGGCGCTACTATTCGGATGCCGAGGAACATGCCGACCGCTTCATGCCGGTGGACGTGGTGGCGCAGCTGGAAGAAGCTGCGCGGTTTCCGCATGTTACCGCGGCACTTGCCGATCTGCGCGGCATCACGCTGGCCTATGACGAGGAGCGGCGCAATGCCCGGTCATCCGGGGTCAACGAGGATGTGGTGGCGCTGGCGCAGCGCTTTGCCATGCTGATGGGCGAATACAATCTGGCAATCGGCGATGGCAGGATTTCGGTGAACGAGGCCAAACGGCTGCTGCGCGAAACCAGCGCCTTCCAGCAGGTGCTGCTCGAGATGAAGCTTAACCTGGAGGAAGAAGCGGGCTGACAGTGTGCCAGCCTGCCAACAAGTACCCTACAGCACCAGAAAATCGGTGAAGGAAAGCACGACCGCCTTGTTGAATGTCGCGATCACCACACCGGGCGTCGCCGCATTGCCGTCGGCATCCCATGACAGGCTGCGGGCCGCTGCCGTATAGACGAACCGTCCGTGTCCGATTGCCGCAGCCCCGGCGAGAGCGAAATAGCTGGCATCCGGCAGTGCGCCGGCGGTCAGGCCATAATCGCCGGCATAGATCGCCAGCTTTTCGCCCCTGGCGAAATCCATCACCTTGTCTCGGCTGATGCCGTCGGCGGCCGCAAACACAAAACAATCCAGCCCGCCACCGCCGTACAGAGAATCCTCGCCGGACCCGCCGATCAGCGTATCGGCTGCCTCGTTGCCGTAAAGATCGTCGCCTTCCAACCCACCGCTCAGGTAATCGGCCCCGAGCCCGCCCCGCAGCAAATCCTTGCCCGTCTGTCCAAACAGCCGGTCGGCCCCGGCGCCGCCGCTCAGCGTGTCCTTGTCATTGCCGCCCGCCAATGTGTCATTGCCGTCCAGCCCGTTCAGGAGGTCGTCGCCATCCAGGCCAAATATCGCATCGCGCAGCGCGGTGCCGTCGCGGATATCGTCGCCTGTGCTGCAATAGATCGAACGGACGGGGGCGGCAGAGGTGATCAGGGCGATGCCGGTTGTGGTGCCGCCGAAGCCGTCGCTTATGGTGTATTGGAAGCTGTCGGTGCCATAGAATGCCTCGGTGGGCGTGAAGGAAAAGCTGCCGTCGGCATTCAGGGTCACGAAGCCGCCGCGCGTCGTGGCGAACTGGCCGGCCGTCACAGTCAGCGCATCGCCATCGGGATCGCTGTCGGACCCGGAGCCGTTGTTGGCCAGCACATTGCCGGAGACGCCCTTGCCGAACAGTGCTGTGAACCAATCAGTGGCGGCCACCGGTGCCGCGTTGGTCAGATTGAGGGCGACGGTTGCAGTGCTGCGGCCGCCGTGACCATCGCCGACCACGTAGCTGAAATTGTCGGGGCCGACATAGGCGGGGTCGGGAACATAGGCAAAGGTGCCGTCAGCATTCAGGGTAACCTGCCCGCCCCGGCTGGTGGTCAGGCTGGTTGCGATCACCGTCAGCGGATCGCCCTCGGGATCACTGTCGGCACCTGAACCGTTGTTGTTCAAGACGTTGCCGGTAATGGTGTGGCCATGTCCTGCGGAAAAGACATCATTGTGCGCCACCGGCGCATCGTTCACCGCTGTCAGACTGATCGTCACCAGACCGGTATCGCTGGCCCCGGATGGGTCCTTGACGGTGTAGGTAAAGCTGTCCGGGCCGGAATAGTTGGCACGCGGCGTATAGGTGAAATTGCCATTGGCGAAGACAGACACAATACCGCCCTGCGCCGTGAAATAGGTCTGGTTGACGACGGTCAGCGTTTCGCCGTTCGGATCGGTATCCGGGCCATTGCCATTGTCGGCCAGCAGGTTGCCGGTGATCTGCTGATCTTCGCCGCCGGTAAAGGCATCATCTTGAGCCAGAGGCCGGTCGTTACCGGTGGCCGTGTCGGTAACGGTAAAGGTCACCCGGCCGATATCGGTGCCGAAGAATTCGTCAACCAGCGTGTAATCAACCCAGTCGGTGCCGCTGAACCCGGCGGCAGAAGTGTAGGTAAAGCTGCCGTTGGTGCTCAGCACCACTTGCCCGCCTTGGGCGGTAAACAACAGCAGCGTGGTCGAAAACACCGGAAACGGGTAGGACACTGTGCCCTGGATCGACAGGAACCCCAATTGCCCGTTGGAAAAGAACGCGCCGAGGAACCTGTCGCCGTCACCGACCGGCGTGAAACCGACGTGCGCCCAGCCCAGCACGGTGCCATCCGGATCGCTGTCGACCCCAAAGCCATTGTCGGCACCCAGGTTGCCGGTGACCGTGGTAGTCAGGCTGCCCTGCAGGGAAGCAAAGGCGTCATCCGCAGCGAGCGGCGCAATATTGGTCATCTGGTCAGCCTCCATGTCCCAAGGTTGGGCGGACGCTAGTGCGTGATTCCTGAACGGGATATGAATGAAATGCCCGGTCCGACTTCAGTCGGTCAACAGTCGGACCAAAGTCGGGAACCTCGGCGGCGGTCAGGCCTGCGCACGGCGGGGCGGGCGACCACCGGCAGGCTTGCCGGACCGCTGGCCGCCAAAACCGGGTTTACCGGCCGGTTTCTGCCCGAACGGTTTCTGGCCGGTGCGTTGACCGGAGGGCTGGCTGCGCCGCCCCTGACCATTGCCCGGTGCCTTTGGCACGATGAACCCGGCCGGCGGTGCCTCGCCGCCGATCACCGGGATGGCGTGTTTCAGCTGCTTCTCGATGGCGCGCAGTTCGTCATACTCGGCGGGCGCGCAGAAGGCGACGGCGCGGCCATCCATGCCAGCGCGGGCAGTGCGGCCGATGCGGTGCACATAGTTTTCCGGCACGTTCGGCAGGTAATTGTTGTAGACGTGCCGGACGCCCGGAATGTCGATGCCGCGCGCCGCCACATCGGTGGCGACCAGCACCTTCATCTCGCCGTCGCGGAACGATTTCAGCGTACGTTCGCGCTGCGGCTGCGACTTGTTGCCGTGAATCGAGCCGGCGTTAAATCCCCATGAATCGAGCAATTTCATAAGCTTTTCAGCGCCATGCTTGGTACGGGAAAACACCAGCGCCATTTCGGACGGATGTTCGGACAGGTACTTTTTCAAGAGCGTCGCCTTGTCGCCGGTGCTGACGAAATGCACGCCCTGGGTGATCTTGTCGGCGACCTTGCCGGGAGGGGCGGCCTCGACCCTGACCGGGTCCTGCAGGTAGCTTTGCGCCAGTTCGGCCATCAGTTTCGGCATGGTGGCGGAAAACAGCATGGTCTGACGGTTTTCCGGGATCAGTTTGGCGATTTTCCGCAAGGCATGGATGAAGCCGAGGTCGAGCATCTGGTCGGCTTCGTCCAGCACCAGATAGGTGGTGTGATCCAGCGTCACCGCCCGGCGATCCAATAGATCTAGTAGGCGACCCGGCGTGGCCACCAGGATGTCGGTGCCTTTGGCCAGTTTGGTGGTTTGCGCAAAGATCGACGCGCCGCCGACGACGGTGACCACTTTGATATGGGTGCCACGGGTAAAAGTGACAATGTTATCAGCGATTTGGTTGACCAGTTCGCGGGTCGGGGCCAGGATCAGGGCGCGGGCGGTTTTGGGGAACGGGGCCTTGCCGATTTCCATGATGCGGTGCACCAGCGGCAGGCCGAAGGCGGCGGTCTTGCCGGTGCCGGTCTGCGCCAGCCCCATCAGATCGCGGCCCGCCATCACATGCGGGATGGCCTGAATCTGGATCGGCGTGGGGGTGGCGAAACCGGCATTGGCCAGCGCCTTCAACAGGGTGGCATTGAGGCCCAGCGTATCGAACTGAGCGGGAGAGAGGTCGGACATCTGTATATCTTTCAATGGCTTATCAAAGCCGAAACGGTTTGCGCCCCGAACGGAGGCGCGCGGGCAAAGGGTGCGGCCAAAGCCAGCGCCAAGCGGAATGCCAGACGCCCAAAGGCCGCCGGACCCCTGCGTGAAATGGGAACCAAAGGGTGTTTTCAGCGAAACACCTTGTCATCGTGCCGGACCCTGATGGGCAGCTGCTCACGCGGCAGCGCGGCGACGATAGGGGGGAGATGCGGGGTCTGGCGCGCAAAGTCAAGGGCCGAATGGCAAATGCAGGTTTCATGCAGGTATGATGCAGGTTTGCTGCAGACGCTGGTTTCAGACAATTTTAGGAAGTTCTGGGGATTCTTGGCCCGCAGGCGGATGGCTGGGGGCCGGGAATGACCAAAAGCGAACGGGTGAATTTCCACTATCTGATGGACGCGATGCGGCGGCTGGAATGGGACATGCACAGCGAGGTGCTGCGCCAGCAGCGCATCCCGGCGATGTGGCACGAGATCGCCAAGGCGCGGGGGCGCAAGCCGCTGGTGCGGGTGACGACCTCCGTCGAGGAGGACGTGCTGCGGTTCTTCAAGTCGATGGGGCGGGGCTATCAGGAGCGGATGAACGACGTGCTGCGGGCGTTCATGCACGCGCGGCTGGCCGGGATGGTTGACGGGCCGGACACGCCGGTGGAAGTGCACGAGCGACCGAGGCCGCAGTGGGGGGATACGGGGCGGGAGATTGAGGCGGTGACGAAAGGTTTGTAGGGCGCATTCGTGGCGCGCCATGAATGCGTACCCTATGGCTGAACCAATTCATCGCTTTCGTATTGACCGATTCGAATTTGTATTGCATCAAAGGGAAAACACCTATGGACGGATGCGCCTTCGTTTGATGGACAGGGGACGAGAAAAATGCTTCTTTGGAAAGAGTTCGTTATTCCGTTAATTCCATTTTTCATAGACACTTTACTGCGCCTGCGCTTCCTGCCATCTGGCGATTGGTGGCTACGGTTTGATGCAAACACTCTGTTGCTAACGATTAGCTTGTGGGCTATATTCCTTCTTTCGAAAACCCCCGAAGAACCTCCCATCCCTACTGACGGCTCAGCAAAGGACGCGCTCGCAACGCTTCGGTTCACTTTTACTGGCGTTGTGATGGTTGGTTTTACAATGTTTGGAATGGTGTCTTTGGCTAAAATTGCACTTGTGAGAATCCCAGATGAGAATGCATTCTTGAATGGAGAGCTACTTTCATCACTTACAATCGGGTCGTTGGTATTCTGTCTGATGACGCTGTTGTTAATTTGGTGGAAGTGGGGGGAGATCCAGAAGGTGTCAAGGGTGTAAAATGGACTTTTTGCAGAGTTTGTTAGATTATCTTGAGCCGATGTCCGAGCTGGGTTTCTTTTCAATAATGGGCCTAGTGTTCTGCACCTGACATAGGATTCCCGACGGCGCCGCTCTGTGGCATGGTCGGCGGATGAGACGCTCTGATATCTGCCTTTACCTTGGCCCCGCCGACCGCGCTGAGCTTCAAGCTTTGCTGAGCAACCGCAACAC
>JANNRR010000063.1:0-41029 GCA_031401675.1 Paracoccaceae bacterium | reverse complement strand
CCCAGTTCGCTGCCTTCGTGGATGGAGCCCGGAGTCGCCGGTGCGATCCAGATGCTCTTCGATGGTGTTGACCGTGTAGGGCATCGTGGGGTTGGTCGAACTGGGGATCACGTTCGGGTGCGAAACCACCTTGATGATGTCGGGCGCATGGCCACCCCCCGCGCCTTCGGTGTGAAAGGCATGGATCGTGCGGCCCTTGATCGCGGCCAGCGTATTTTCCACAAACCCGGACTCGTTCAGTGTATCAGTATGGATCATCACCTGAACATCCATATCGTCGGCCACCGACAGGCAACAGTCGATGGCCGCAGGCGTGGTGCCCCAATCCTCGTGCAATTTCAATGCACAGGCCCCGCCCCGCACCATTTCCACCAAGCCTTCGGGGCGCGACGCATTCCCCTTGCCCGACAGCCCGAAATTCATCGGAAACGCATCCAGACTTTGCAACATCCGCCCCAGATGCCACGGCCCCGGCGTGCAAGTCGTGGCCAGCGTGCCATGCGCCGGGCCGGTACCGCCGCCCAGCATCGTCGTTATCCCCGAATGCAGCGCATCCTCGATCTGCTGGGGGGCGATGAAATGAATATGCGCATCAAACCCGCCCGCAGTCAGGATCTTCCCCTCCCCGGCAATGATTTCGGTCCCCGGCCCGATGATGATCGTAACGCCGGATTGCGTATCCGGATTGCCTGCCTTCCCGATCGCCGCAATCACCCCGCCGCGCAGCCCGACATCCGCCTTGTAAATCCCCGACCAGTCCACGATCAGAGCATTGGTGATCACGGTATCCGCCGCGCCCCCGGCCCGCGTTACCTGAGATTGCCCCATCCCGTCGCGGATCACCTTGCCGCCGCCGAATTTCACTTCCTCGCCATAGGTGGTCAGATCGCGCTCCACCTCGATGATCAGGTCGGTATCGGCCAGCCGCACCTTGTCGCCCACCGTGGGGCCATACATGTCGGCATAGGTGGCGCGGGAAATGCGGGCGGGCATTGGCTGGCTCCTTAGGTTTGGGCAGTTTCGGCCCGGCCTTGGTCAGCCGCGCCACATTGGATTTCGTTCTGGATTGCAACGGCCGCATGGCGGCCACTGCGACCTGTTCGGGCCGCGCCCCCCGCGTGATCGCCAACGTGGCCGCCTGTGCCGCAAGGGCAAAGGCGTCGGTCTTTTCCGAAACCATCCGGGTATTCTCATCTTTTGCGGTTTTCCACAAACCCGCCATCCCCATCGTGCGCAGGCCGATCACGGTTTGCGCCTCGGCGGCCAGCGTCCAGAATTTCCGCCCGGTGCGCCAATAGCTGGCTGCAGTCGCAACACGTTTCATCGCTCGGTTCCTTCCGGTTCACGCTCGCAGGTAAGCATTGGTCAAGGGGCAGGTGCCTATCAATGCCAACCGTTACAAGTCCCCCATCACCGCCCCGTTGAACCCGTAAACAGCCCGCGCTCCCCCATAGGGCACCAGCCGCACATCCCGC
This sequence comes from Paracoccaceae bacterium, assembly GCA_031401675.1. Lineage (GTDB taxonomy): Bacteria > Pseudomonadota > Alphaproteobacteria > Rhodobacterales > Rhodobacteraceae > JANNRR01. The sequence continues at coordinate 39,554 of JANNRR010000063.1, read as the reverse complement.
TCCTGCCCCGGCTCGAACCGCACGGCGGTACCGGCGGCAATATCCAGCCGCATCCCCCGCGCCGCCGCCCGGTCGAACGCAAGCCCCGGATTGGTCTCGGCAAAATGGTAGTGGCTGCCGACCTGTACCGGCCGGTCACCGGTATTTGCCACGCGCAGAACGATGCCCTTTGCCCCGGCATTCAGCACGACCTCGCCTTCTGCCGCCATCACCTCGCCGGGGATCATCGGCGGCCCCGCATCGCCCGCCAGACCAGCGCGCCTGCACCGATTAACGCCACTGCTGCAATCAGCACCTCAACCCCATGCGGATGTCGATGTTCAAACTCCAGCCCATGCCCGTAGGTCACTGATGGTAACAGACTGGATGCAGTCGCCAGATATCTCATTTTCAGTTTTCCTTTCCAAGATCCCTGCGCCTTGCAGGGCTGTCAGGCTATCAATCCCAGTGCCAACCGCGCCTGCACAACCGCCGCGCCAAACCCGGCCTCCAGCGAGGCACTGACCCCGCGACATGCATCCACCACCATGACCGCCCCCACCACATAATCCCGCGCACGCTCCGGCTCCCAAGCCGCCGGATCGCGGGCGATATCAAATAGGTTTGCAGTCTGATCCGCGATCTTGACCGTCCGTGCTCCGACTGAGGTGCACCTTATGTGGGCCGATTGCCGCGCTTTCATCTCCAGCTTGGTCAGGTCGCTCCATGCCGGGTCGTTGGTAAGTTCTGCGACAATCCCCGCCACTTCCGCGCCAAAAATGGTATCTATTTCTTCCGATCTGGCCGCCGTATCCTCAACCGTGTCGTGCAATACGGCGGCGATGACCACGCCTTCGGACGCGCCCGCCCCGGCAACCAAAGCGGCCACCTCGCACGGATGGTTGATATATGGCACCCGGGCTGCCCCCTTGCGCAGTTGCCCGGCGTGCATTCGTGCCGCATAATCATAAGCCTCCGTCAACTTCTTCATGTTACTCACCTTATGGGATGATGCACCGTCACCAGCTTGGTGCCGTCCGGAAACGTCGCCTCGACCTGCACATCCGGGATCATCTCGGCGATCCCCGCCATGCATTGCTCGGCCCGCACCACATGCGCCCCCGCCGCCATCAGATCGGCAACCGACCGGCCATCCCGTGCGCCCTCCACCACGAAATCGCTGATCAGCGCAATCGCCTCGGGGTGATTCAGCTTCACCCCCCGCGCCAGCCGCCCCCGCGCCACCATCGCGGCCAGCGAGATCAGCAGCTTGTCCTTTTCCCGTGGCGTCAGATTCACCCTGATCCTCCCTAAACCTGCCAGACCCTTGGCACCAGCCCGCCGCCGAGCACCTCGATCACCGGCACCAGCGCCCGGCGCAAGGCGAGCGCCTCGACCGCCAGCACACGGACCACGCACTTGCCGCCCCAGGCCGAAGCCGCGGCCTCGACCCCGGCAAACCCCGCCAGCCGCTGTCGCACCAGCCCCAGCATCGCCTCGGCCCCGGGTGCCAGCAGCACCACACTGGCAATGGCGCGCGCCGGACCCAGGAGCGCGGCCTGACCCAGCAGGCTGCCGTTGCCAAGCCGCAACGGTTCCACCCAGTCCAGCACGCCGCCGCGCCGCACTTCACGCCAATCCGTCAGGTCCAGCCGCCGCACCCGCTCGCCCATCGCCGCCCGACCCAGAACCAGGGCCTCGACCAGCAGCAGCCGCGCATCCCGCGCCATCTCGACCGATGTCCGCCGGTTCAGGGCCGCGCCGTCAAAAAGGATCGTCTCCTGCGGCAGCCAGTCCAGCCGGGCCCCGGCCCCGAGCGTCAGGCTGACTTCGACTTCGGCCCGCCCGGTGACCGAGCCATAGGCCCTCTCCGCGGTCTGTGTCGTCGCCACGACCCCGGCACCGGCACCGATTGCCACCCGGTAGGCCAGCCGGTCGCCGCCGGTCAGACCGCCCGAAGTGTTCAGGAACACCACTTCCGGCAATGGCCGGTGCGTCCGCGGCAAAAAGGCCTTTGCCGACCCGGCCTGATACAGATGATCCAGCCGAACCGCACCGCCGCGCAAGCTCAACGCCACTTCGGCCCGGCCACGGGCACGCTGCATCGGGGCGGCAAGTTGGTCCGGCATGTACCCGGTCTACCGCACCCTGCCGGTGCCGCGACCACCGTCTGCCGCTTCCACCGCCGCTTGGCACCCCGGTGCCACCGGTTGCCTGCATTCTGACCGCGTTCGCCTGAAAAACCGGCACCAGGCAAATCCGCCGCCACTGGAATCCGGGCCTGCGACCGTGTACCCCGGGCGCATGAAGCAAACCCTCACCATCCGCCGCCCCGACGACATGCACCTGCACCTGCGCGACGGCGCGATGCTGGCGGGCGTCGCCCCCTGCTCCGCCCGCCACTTCGCCCGCGCCGTCATCATGCCCAATCTGGTGCCCCCGGTCGTCACCGGCGATCAGGCCCGCGCCTACCGCGACCGCATCCTCAAAGCCCTGCCAGAAGGCACCGCCTTCGAGCCGCTGATGACACTCTATCTGACCGAAGGCACCGATCCCGAAGACGTCGCCGCCGCCCACGCCGCGGGCCTCGTCAAGGCGGTCAAGCTTTACCCCGCCGGTGCCACCACCAACTCGCAGTCCGGCGTGCACAACCTCGATACCGTGCGCGGCGTGCTGGAGCGGATGGCCGGGATCGGCCTGCCGCTCTGCGTCCACGGCGAGGTGACCGGCCCCGCCATCGACATCTTCGACCGCGAGGCCGTGTTCATCGACACCGTCCTCGATCCGCTGCGCCGCTCGCTTCCGGGCCTGCGCGTGGTGATGGAGCACATCACCACCTGCGAAGGCGTCGCCTATGCCAGGGCCGGCAACGCCGACCTAGCCGCCACGATCACCGCCCATCACCTCGTGATCAACCGCAACCACATCCTCGCCGGCGGCATCCGGCCGCACTACTACTGCCTGCCCGTCGCCAAGCGCGAGAAACACCGCCTCGCCCTTGTTGCCGCCGCCACCTCCGGCGATCCGCGTTTCTTCCTCGGCACCGATTCCGCGCCGCACACCGACGCGCTCAAGGAACAGGCCTGCGGCTGCGCCGGCTGCTTCACCGCCCTCAACACGCTGTCGATCCTTGCCGAAGTGTTCGACCGCGAAAACGCCCTGCCAAAGCTCGAACCCTTTACCTCGCAGCACGGTGCCGCCTTTTACCGGCTGCCACCGAACGAACAGCGCCTGACCCTGACCAAGGGCCCCGCCGTCAGCTACCCCGCCAGGATCGCCACCGATGCCGGTCCGGTGACCGTTTTCGACCCCGGCTTCCTGCTGCACTGGCGGGTTGACCCCTGATCCTCTTTGTTCGAAAAATATCCCCGGCGGAGCCATTGAAGTTTTGCCGCCCTTCGGGCAGCAAGCCTGCGGCGCGGGGTTTTGTGCCAAAAAGAAACCCGGCCGAAGGAGTGCCCGCATGATCCCTTCAGCCTTCCCGCCACAGGACGAAATCGCCCGGCTGACCGCCCGGATGCTGCTGGAAGCGGGCGCGGTGCATTTCAACGCCGAAACCCCGTTTACCCTGGCCTCCGGTCTGCCCTCGCCCACCTACATCGACTGCCGCAAGCTGATCAGCTTTCCGCGCATCCGCTCGGTCCTGATGGATTTCCTGACCTGCACCGTCCTGCGCAGGGCCGGGGTCGAGGCATTCGACAATGTGGCGGGCGGCGAGACGGCGGGGATCCCCTTTGCCGCGCTGGTCGCCGAACGGCTGGCGCTGCCGATGACCTATGTACGCAAGAAGCCCAAGGGTTACGGGCGCAATGCGCGGATCGAGGGCGTGATGACCCCCGGCCAGCGCGTGCTGTTGATCGAGGATCTGACCACCGACGGCGGCTCGAAACTCAGCTTTGTCGAAGCGATCCGCGCCACCGGGGCCACCTGCGGCCACACCGCCGTGATCTTTTCCTATGGCATCTTCCCCGAGATCGACCGCACCCTGGGCGATCAGGGCATCACGCTGCACCATCTGTGCACCTGGTGGGACGTGCTGGCCGAGGCCCGCGCCGCCGGGGCTTTCGATGCCGCGACCCTGACCGAGGTTGAACAGTTCCTGTCCGCCCCCCGCGTCTGGCAGGAGGCGCACCGGGCCCCCTGACCGCCGCGTCGCGGCGCCAAGACGGGCCGCATAGACGAATCGGCATTCGGGAATGATGGCCCGCGGATCGGCGGAATGGTGCTGACCGCCACGGATCAAGCGCGCAATGGCTTGCGTCAAGGTCTTTCGGGGCCGCAAGCTGTAGAGAATTCTATCCACATTCTGTCCCCAGTCTTATACAATTTGCCTGAAGCAACCGGATCGCGCATAGCACGGGATCAGAACCACGGGGGGGTGGACCGATGAACGAAGTGATGACGATCCGGCCATTGTCCCCGGGCGTGGCCGAGACGGAAGTGCTGCCCCACAACATCGAGGCCGAGCAGCAGCTACTTGGCGCGATCCTGACCAACAACGATGTCTATGACCGCATATCTGCCGTCATCCGGGCCGCGCATTTCTTCGATCCGGTGCATCAGCGCATTTTCGAAATCGCCGCCGCCCGCATCCAGAAAAACGCGCTGGCCTCGCCGGTGACGCTAAAGGCGTTTCTGGAGGATGACGCCGGTCTGCGCGAACTCGGCGGTCCGGCCTACCTCGCCCGCATCGCCGGGGCCGCCATTTCGGCCTATGCCGCGCGCGACTACGCCCAGATGCTCTATGATCTGGCGGTGCGGCGCGAACTGATCGGCCTTGGCCGCGACATTTCGGCGATGGCCGCCAAGGTCGATGTGGCATCCGAGCCGAAAGACCAGATCATCGAGGCCGAACAGCGGCTTTACCTGCTTGCCGAACAGGGCCAGGCCGAGCGCGGCTTCAAAAGCTTTCTGCGCGCCGTCACCGATGCCGTGAACATGGCCAATGCCGCCTATCAGCGCGACGGCAAGCTGGCGGGCCTGTCCACCGGGCTGGCCGATCTGGACAAGAAACTGGGCGGGCTGCATCCCTCGGACCTTCTGATCCTGGCCGGTCGCCCCTCGATGGGCAAGACCGCGCTGGCCACCAACATCGCCTTCAACATCGCCAAATCCTACCGTCGCGGCCGGCTTGCCGACGGCAGCGAAGGCGCTGTCGATGGCGGCGTCGTCGGATTTTTCAGCCTGGAGATGAGCGCCGAACAACTGGCCGCCCGGATCCTGTCGGAAGCCTCCGAAGTGCCGTCCGAACAGATCCGGCGCGGCGACATGACCGAGGCCGAGTTCCGCCGCTTTGTCGAGGCGGCCAAGGCGCTGGAAGCCTGTCCGTTCTACATCGACGACACCCCGGCCCTGCCGATCAGCCAGCTGGCCGCCCGCGCCCGGCGGCTGAAGCGCACGCACGGGCTGGACGTGCTGATCGTCGACTATCTGCAATTGCTAAAGGGCACCGGCCGCAGCGAAAACCGAGTAAACGAAGTGTCCGAGATCACCCAGGGGCTGAAGGCCATCGCCAAGGAGCTGAACATCCCGGTGCTGGCCCTGTCGCAACTGAGCCGCCAGGTGGAAAACCGCGAGGACAAGCGCCCGCAACTGAGCGACCTGCGCGAATCCGGCTCGATCGAGCAGGACGCCGACGTGGTGATGTTTGTCTACCGCGAGGAATACTACAAGGAGCGCGAAAAGCCGGGCGACGACAATCTGGCAGCGATGGCCGACTGGCAGGCGGCGATGGAGCGGGTGCATGGCAAGGCAGAGATCCTGATCGGCAAGCAGCGCCACGGCCCGATCGGCGCGGTCGAACTGAGCTTCGAGGGGCGCTTTACCCGGTTCGGCAATCTGGTCCGGCCCTGGCAGCAGGGCGGGGATGCCGGATTCTGATGCGGCGCGCCGGTCCAGCGGCAGCCGCGTCGCCTCCGGCGGGGACATTTCCACCGGAAAGAACCGGACCGGACAAGGGCAGGCGCATGCCACCGGCTTTTTGCCTTGACCTTGAAGTCGCGGCTGTCACAACGCCGACATGAGCACCGCAACCCTGACCATCGATCTTGATGCCATCGTCGCCAACTGGCGGGCACTGGACCGCCTGTCCGGGCCGGAATGCCAGACCGCCGCCGTGGTCAAGGCCGATGCCTACGGCCTTGGCGCCGCCCGGGTCGGGCGGGCGCTGGCCCAGGCCGGGGTCCGGCGGTTCTTCGTGGCGGTGGCCGAAGAAGGTGCGGCGCTGCGTCAGGCGCTTGGCCCGGGGCCCGAGATTTCGGTGCTGTCGGGTCACATGCCCGGCGACACCGAAATGCTGCAGGACCTCGACCTGACGCCGATGCTGAATTCGCTGGAGCAGATGACCCGGCATTTCGAGGCCCTGCCCGATGCACCGTTCGGCGTGCAGATCGATACCGGCATGAACCGGCTGGGGATGGAGGCGGGCGAATGGCTTGCCGTCGCCGCCATCGCGCTGGAACGGGGTCCGGCCATGGTGATCAGCCATCTGGCCTGCGCCGATACCCCTGACCACCCGATGAACGCTCTCCAGCTCGAGGAGTTTCACGATCTGACCGACGGTATCGGCGTGCCACGCTCGCTGGCGGCCACCGGCGGCATCCTGCTGGGACCGGCCTATCATTTCGAGATCGCGCGCCCCGGCATCGGCCTTTACGGCGGCGCGCCCTACACCGACGCCCGTCCGGTCCTGCGCCTGTCGGTTCCGGTCATCCAGACGCGTGAAGTCGCGGCCGGCGAAACCGTCGGCTACGGCAGTTCCTGGGTCGCACCGGCCCCGACACAGGTCGCCACCGTGGCCTGCGGTTATGCCGACGGCCTGCCCCGCAGCCTCAGCCCCAATTTGCGGCTTTACCACGAAGGCCGCGCCTGCCCGATCCTTGGCCGGGTCTCGATGGACCTGATCACCGTCGATGTGACCGCACTGGGCATGGAGCCGCTGGTCCTGGACATCATCTGCACCGAACAGGGCGTCGATGCGCTTGCAAACGCTGCCGGCACCATCGGCTACGAAATGCTGACCTCCCTTGGCCGTCGCCACACCCGCCGCTACACCGGGGGTGCCGCGTGACGCTGACTGAACTGCTGGCCACCCTGGGTCGTCTTGTCCTTGCCGGGCTGGCGGCGTTGGGTCGGGTGCTGATCTATGCCGCCGCCACCCTTGCCCATCTGGTGCGCCCGCCGTTCTACCTGCGCGAATTCGGCCATTCGCTGCTGACTGTCGGCTATTTCAGCCTGCCGGTGGTCGGCCTGACCGCACTCTTTACCGGCGGCGCCCTGGCGCTGCAAATCTATGCCGGCGGTGCCCGTTTCAGCGCCGAGGCGGTGGTACCGCAGATCGTCGCCATCGGCATGGTGCGCGAACTGGGGCCGGTGCTGGTCGGCCTGATGATCGCGGCGCGGGTGACCTCGTCGATTGCCGCCGAAATAGCCACGATGAAGGTCACCGAACAGATCGACGCGCTGGTGACCCTGTCGACCCATCCGATGAAATACCTGACAGTCCCACGCGTTCTGGCGGGGTTTCTGGTGGTGCCGCTGCTGGTCGGGCTTGGCGACATCATCGGGGTGATGGGCGGCTTTCTGGTCGCCACCGAACAACTGGGCTTCAACCGCGCCGGCTACCTGAAAAACACCGTCGATTTCCTTGAAGCCGCCGATATCCTGTCGTCATTGGCCAAGGGCGCGGTCTTCGGCTTCATCGCCACCCTGATGGGCTGCTACTTCGGCATGCGGTCGGGGCGCGGGGCGCAAGGCGTGGGCCAAGCCACCAAATCCTCGGTCGAGGCGGCGTCGGTGCTGATCCTGGCGGCGAATTTCGCCATGACCGCGCTGTTTTTCTCGGCATGATCAGCATCGCCGATCTGCACAAGTCGTTCGGCCCCAACCGGGTGCTGCAGGGGGTCAATCTGGTGCTGCCCAAGGGCGAAAGCATGGTGATCATCGGCGGCTCCGGAACCGGAAAATCAATACTTCTCAAATGCATACTCGGCCTTGTTAAACCGGATCACGGCAGCATCACCGTTGGCGGCGAAGATGTGACCCGCGCCGACCGCGAGGCGTTTCTGGCCCGGTTCGGCATGCTGTTTCAGGGCGGCGCGCTGTTTGACAGCCTGCGGGTCTGGGAAAATGTCGGCTTCCGGCTGATGCGCGGGCGGCAGAAGCGCCCCAAGGCCGAGGCGCGGACCATCGCCATCGAAAAGCTGCGCCGGGTCGGGTTGAAGCCGGATGTGGCCGATATGTTCCCCGCCGAACTGAGCGGCGGCATGCAGAAACGCGTCGGTCTGGCCCGCGCCATTGCCGCCGAGCCCGAGATCATCTTTTTCGACGAACCGACCACCGGCCTCGATCCGATCATGGCCGGCGTCATCAACGCACTGATCCGCGAGATCGTGGTGGAAATGGGGGTGACGGCGATGACCATCACGCATGACATGTCGTCGGTCCGCGCCATCGCCGACCGGGTCGCGATGCTGCATGCCGGCGTCATCCAGTGGACCGGGCCGGTGGCCGCGTTGGACGCCTCGGGCGACCCCTATCTGGACCAGTTCATCCATGGCCGGGCGCAGGGCCCGATCGAGAGTGTAAGATGATCGATATCGGCGCCCTGGGGCTGTCGCCGTTTGAACTGGCGCTGACCTTCGCCTTTCCGGCGCTGATCGGCCTCTTGGGGCTGATCCGGGCCGTGATTGCCAGCGGTGCCTCCCGGGTCTGCGCCGTCGCGGCGCTGATACTGGCGTGGGGCACGCTGGGGCTGGTGCTGGCCGACCTGCCAAAGGTCGGGTTTGTCGCCGCCTGGCTGGTCATCCTGCAGGATGCCACCGACCGGTTCGGCTGGGGTGTCTGGGTGGCGGTCCTGTCGCTGCCGCTGGTGCTTTCGGCACTGGTCGAGGGTCGGCGCTGGTGGGGCGTCGATCTCGTGCATCTGGTGCTGGTCGCCGGGTTGACCGGACTGTGGTATTTCGCGATATGAAGGGCTTCAGGATCGACTCTCATGTTCTTGATGATATGTTACTCATAACAATCTGATCTTGATTGATTTCCTGAAATTATCCGGATATCCATACCCGGTGCAGTCTTGCCGTCCATACCCGTTGCAGTCTCGCCGGCCACACCCGATGCCCCGCCGTCTGGCCTCGCCTTCCACCGCGCCATCCCGCGCAACAGCCCGGCTGCACGCCAATCCGGCGGCTTCCCCCGCTCCCAAATCCGGATTCCGGCGGAATTCTGCCGCCTCCGGCCCGGACACGCAAATTTCACACTGTCGCCACGATTCCGCTCTAAGTTGAAGATAATCGGAACCAAAGTGTTTCCTTTTTGGCAACGCTGTGGCAAAGGGCCCTGTCATGACACCTTATCAGATCGTGGTCATCGCGCTTTTCCTGGTCCTTGCCGGCCCGGCATTGATGACGTTGTGGCTCAGCCTCAGCCGGATGAAGCGGTCGCGCTCGCGCAACCGGGTGCTTTATGGCGTGTCAGTAGTCATGGCGGTGCTGGCCACCGCCACGGCGCTGATCGAAATTGCGGCGGCAACTGGCGCGGTTCCGGCGTTGCCGCCGGTCACGCTGACCAATCTGGGCGTGTGTTTCGTGCTGTCTCTTGCCTCCGTCATGGTGTGGCTGATGGTTCGTGCCGCCTGCAGCCCGAAACCCGGCAGCCCGATCTACCGCGACATGTCGGACGCGCAGCCAGCCATCCCGAAGGCCCGGCCCGAAGCCCGTCCGGAAACCCGCGTCGAGCCTGTGCTGACGCTGCGCACCCCGGTCGCCGCAACGGCCAGGGACGAAATCACCCCGCCGCAACGGGAGCCGGTGTTCACCTCGCGGCGCACGAACATACTGGATGACCGCGTACGGGTCTGATCGCAGGCTCCGCCCCGCAGCGCGTCGCCACCCGTCGCCATGCATGGCACCGGCGCGTCGGGCATGGGCGGCGGCCCGGCATCGCGCTATTCAGTTGCCATGCTCCGATTCGCCAACCTCGGCCTTCTGATCCTGTTCCCCGTTGCCTGGTTCGCGCCGCTGTTGCGCGCCGGACTGCTGCCGCTGTTCGCCCTGGATGAAATCTCGGTGATCTCGGGTCTGCAATCGCTGTGGCAAACCGATGTATTCCTGGCGCTGCTGGTCACGGCGCTGGCGCTGTTTGCGCCGTACCTCAAGACCATCGGTCTGGCGCTGATCCATTTTCATCTGGCCTCGCCGCGCCTGCTGCCGGCGCTGCACATCATGGGCAAGCTGGCGATGGCCGACATCTTTCTGATCGCGCTTTACATCGTCGTGGCCAAGGGGATCGGCGTCGGGCGGCTGGAAACCGGCTGGGGTCTGTATCTCTTTACCTTCTGCATCCTGGCGTCGCTGGCCCTGTCAACCCTGACAGAGCGGTTGCAGCCCCCCGCCGCCTAGGGCAAAAGGCGGCATGGCAAAGCCGGTCGCGTCGTTTTCCTGTGCCGAATGCGGCGCTGTCCACAAGAAGTGGTCAGGGCGCTGCGATGCCTGCGGTGCCTGGAACTCGATCACCGAAGAGGTGCCGCTGTCCTCCGGCCCCGCCTCGAAAACCCTCGGCGGCGCTCGCGGCAAGCCGATCCCGCTGACCGACCTGTCAACCGAGGAAGCCGCGCCGAAACGCACCGCCTCCGGCATGGACGAATTCGACCGGGTGCTGGGCGGCGGACTGGTCCCGGCCTCGGCGATCCTGGTCGGCGGCGACCCTGGCATCGGCAAATCCACCCTGCTCTTGCAGGCCATCGCCGCCTTTGCCCGGTCCGGCCTCAAATGCCTCTATGTCTCCGGCGAGGAGGCCAGCGCCCAGGTGCGGATGCGCGCACAGCGCCTTGGCCTGACCGATGCTCCGGTCAAGCTGGCCGCCGAAACCAACCTGCGCGACATCCTGACGACGATGGAGGCGATGCGTCCCGACCTCGTGGTCATTGACAGCATCCAGACCATGTGGGCCGACAATGTCGAAAGCGCGCCGGGTTCGGTGGCGCAGGTCCGCGCCGCCAGCCACGAGCTGGTAAGCTTCGCCAAGAAGCGCGGCACCACCGTCATCCTGGTCGGCCATGTCACCAAGGAAGGCCAGATCGCCGGCCCCCGCGTCATCGAACACATGGTCGATACTGTCCTGTATTTCGAAGGCGAGCGCGGCCACCAGTTCCGCATCCTGCGCGCGGTGAAAAACCGCTTCGGCCCGGCGGATGAAATCGGCGTGTTCGAAATGACCGGCGCCGGGCTGGCCCAGGTCAGCAACCCCTCGGCGCTGTTCCTGTCGGAACGCGACAAGCCTGCCCCCGGCTCGGTGGTGTTCGCAGGCATCGAGGGCACCCGCCCGCTGCTGGTGGAGTTTCAGGCGCTGGTCGCGCCCTCGCCGCTCGGCACCCCGCGCCGCACCGTCGTCGGCTGGGATGGCGGCCGTCTGGCGATGATCCTGGCGGTTCTGGAATCGCGCTGCGGCATCCCGTTCACCGGCCTTGACGTCTATCTGAATGTCGCCGGCGGCATCCGCATCAGCGAGCCCGCCGCCGACCTTGCCGTTGCCGCCGCCCTGCTCTCTGCGCGCGAAGATGTGGCTTTGCCGCCCGATATCGTGGTTTTTGGGGAACTAAGCCTGTCCGGCGCGCTCCGCCCGGTCGGCCAAACCGAAAATCGGTTGAAAGAAGCGCAAAAACTTGGTTTCACCGGAGCCATAGCGCCAGCCCGTTCCAAATTCGGCGGGGGCGAGGGAATGAGGGTACGTCAGATGCCCGACCTCACGGCGTTTGTTGGGGACATGTTCGGGGCCGGCTAGCGCACCCCGTCAGGAGCACAGGCGATGGATTTCACCGTTGTTGACGGAGGGGTGGCAGTCCTTATCCTGCTGTCGGCGATCCTGGCCTATTCGCGTGGTTTCGTGCGCGAAGCGCTGGCGATCCTGGGCTGGGTCGCAGCAGCAGTGCTGGCGTTCTTCTTTGCACCCCAGGCCGAACCGCTGATCCGCGAAATACCGGTGCTCAGCGATTTTCTGGGCGAAAGCTGCGAGCTTGGCATGATCGCCGCCTTTGCGGCAGTGTTTGCCGTAGCCCTTGTGGTGGCGTCGCTGTTCACGCCGCTGTTTTCCTCGGTGGTGCAGCGCTCGGCCCTTGGTGGCCTTGATCAGGGTCTCGGCTTCCTGTTCGGCGTCCTGCGCGGCATCGTTCTGGTCGCCGTTGCTTTCGTGGTCTACGACCGGGCCATCGGCACATCCGCGTTTCCGGTGGTCGACAACAGCCGCTCGGCCAAGGTGTTTGCCCAGATGCAGGATACGCTGAACGCCCAGATACCCGCAGACGCCCCGGGCTGGATCGTGGCGCGCTACGAGGAACTGGTGAACAGTTGCGGCATTCCGACTGCGGCACCCGACGCCACAACCCCCGCCGATGCCGCCCCGGCAGACCCGCCCGCCTCGAACTGAGGCCGCGCCCAAGAGCAGCGATGGACACGCGCCGGTCGAGGCCCTAAACGGGGCCGTGATAAAGGCCACGGATTCCCTGCCCCTGGATTCGGAGACACCGACGCAATGCGTCAGCTGCCCAGCCATCCGTTCGACGATGACAAACTACACGAGGAATGCGGCATTTTCGGCGTGATCGGTCTGGCCGACGCCGCCAACTTTGTCGCCCTTGGCATGCATGCGCTGCAGCATCGCGGTCAGGAAGCCGGCGGCATCGTCGCCTATGATCCGGCCTCGGGTTTCAACTCGGCCCGGCGCTTCGGCTACGTCCGCGACAATTTCACCAACCACACCGTCATGGACACCTTGCCCGGCAGCCTCGCCATCGGCCACGTCCGGTATTCGACGCAAGGTGCCAAAGGCAACACCGCCATCCGTGACGTACAGCCGTTCTTCGGCGAATTCTCGATGGGTGGGGCAGCCATCGCCCACAACGGCAACCTGACCAATGCCACCGCGCTGCGCCGCGAACTGATCGAGCGCGGCTCGATCTTTCAGTCGGGCAGCGATTCCGAATGCATCATCCATCTGATGGCCCGCTCGATTCAGAAGAACATCCCCGAACGGATGAAGGATGCGCTGCGCCGGGTCGAAGGCGCGTTCTCGGTCGTGGCAATGACCCGGACCAAGCTGATCGGGGTCCGCGATGCCCTTGGCGTTCGGCCGCTGGTGCTTGGCCGCGTCGGCACCGGGTCCGAGGGCGGCGGCTGGGTGCTCAGTTCCGAAACCTGCGGCCTCGACATCATCGGTGCCGAATTCATCCGCGAAATCGAGCCCGGCGAAATGGTGGTGATCGAGGCCGGCAAGGTCACCTCGTTCCAGCCGTTCGAGCGGCGCAAATCCCGGTTCTGCATCTTTGAACATGTGTATTTCAGCCGCCCCGACAGCATCCTCGGCGGCCGCTCGGTCTACGAAACCCGCCGCCAGATCGGCGTCGAACTGGCGCGCGAGGCCCCGGCCATCGCCGACCTCGTCTGCCCGGTCCCCGACAGCGGCACCCCCGCCGCCATCGGCTACAGTCAGGAAAGCGGCATCCCCTATGCCATGGGCATCATCCGCAACCAGTACATGGGCCGCACCTTCATCGAACCGACCGAGCAGATCCGCAACATGGGCGTGCGGCTGAAACTGAACGTCAACCGGGCGCTGGTCAAAGGCAAACGGGTGGTGCTGGTCGACGATTCGGTGGTGCGCGGCACCACCAGCATCAAGATCCGCGAAATGATCCTGGAAGCCGGCGCCGCCGAAGTGCATTTCCGCATCGCTTCGCCGCCAACCTCCTGGCCCTGCTTTTACGGCGTCGACACCCCCGAACGCGGCAAGCTTCTGGCTGCCACCATGTCCGAGGAAGAAATGCGCGCCTTCATCGGCGTCACCTCGCTCAAGTTCATCTCGCTCGACGGTCTCTACCGCGCCGCCGGCGAAGCCATGGGCCGCGATGCCCAGTCCCCGCAATACTGCGACGCCTGCTTTTCCGGCGAATATCCGGTTGCGCCTTCGGACAAGATCGCCGAGGGGTTCGAGCTCAAGGCCGCCGAATGAGCGCGAAACCCGATACGGTCGACGACTACCTTGCCGCCCTGCCCGCCGATCAGCGCAGCGCCCTGCAAACCCTGCGCGCCCAGATCCGCGCCCACCTGCCCGGCACCACCGAATGCCTGTCCTACGCCATGCCCGGCTTTCGCCAGACCGCCACCGGCAAGATGATCGCAGGCTACGCCGCCTTCAGGAACCACCTCGGCCTCTATCCGCATTCCGGCAGCGTCATCCCGCTGCTGACCACGGCGGAAACCGCTGGCTTCAAGACCTCGAAAAGCGGCATCCTGTTCACCCCGGTCCAGCCGCTGCCATCCGCCCTGATCCGCCGCATCCTTGATCTGCGCCTGGCCGAAGTTGCCGCAGGTTACGGTGGCCCGACGAAGGCCCGGCCGACGAAAGCCCCCCGATGACCGACCGCATCGCCCTGATCACCGGTGCCTCGCGCGGTCTCGGTGCGGCCCTGGCCGAAACCCTGGCCCGGCGCGGCTGGCATGTGGTGGCGGTGGCACGCACCACCGGCGGGCTCGAGGATCTCGACGACCGCGTCAAGGCAGCGGCACCACCCGGCACCGGCACGCTGACCCTGGCACCGATGGACATCACCAGTGATGACGCCATGCGCCACCTCTGCCGGTCCATCCACGACCGATGGGGCCGGCTCGACCTCTGGGCGCACTGCGCCATCCACGCCGCCCCCCTCGCCCCCGCCGGTCACATCGACGCGAAAGACTGGGACAAGTCGCTGGCCACCAACGCCCGCGCCACCGGCATCCTGATCCCGATGCTGGAACCGCTGCTGCTCGCCGCCCGGCCAATAGCCGGTCAACAAGGCACCGCCCTGTTCCTCGACGATCCCCGCGCCGGCCAGAGATACTTCGCCGCCTACGGCGCCAGCAAAGCCGCGCAGATCGCCCTTGCCCGCAGCTGGGCCGCCGAAACCCCCAGAACCGGCCCGCGCGTCCTGATCGAAACCGCCGCCCCGATGCCCACCACCACCCGCGCCCGCTTCTTTCCCGGCGAAGACCGCAGCCGCCTGACGCCCTGCACCGAAGAAGCCGAGCGGCTGGCCGCACTGATCTGACCCGGCTCTTTGTTCTGCAAATATCCCCGCCGGAGGCACTCTGCCCAACCGCGCGAGCCTCCGGCGGGGATATTTGAAACGGAATGAAGCCCCGACCGCCGAACCGGCGCTGTTGGCTTTACGCCCGCGCCGCCCTGCTCTAATCAGGGCGGCAACCAGCCGGGGGGCCGCATGCGCATTCTGATTACCAACGACGACGGCATCAATGCCCCCGGGCTTGAGGTGCTGACCGAGATCGCCACCGCCATCGCCGGGCCTAAGGGCGAGGTCTGGACCGTCGCCCCGGCGTTCGAACAGTCCGGCGTCGGCCATTGCATCAGCTATACCCATCCGATGATGATCGCAAAGCTTGGCCCCAACCGCTACGCCGCCGAAGGCTCGCCCGCCGATTGCGTGCTGGCGGCACTTTACGACGTGCTGCAGGGGGCGAAACCCGATCTGGTGCTGTCGGGCGTCAACCGCGGCAACAACGCCGCCGAGAACACGCTTTATTCCGGCACCATCGGCGGCGCGATGGAGGCGGCGCTGCAGGGCCTGCCCGCCATCGCCCTTTCGCAGTTCCTCGGGCCGGGCACCGAAGACCTCGCCGACCCGTTCGAAGCGGCGCGGACCCACGGCACCGCTCTGGTGCGCAGCCTGCTGGACAAGGGCATCTGGACCCAGGACGACTACCGGGTGTTCTACAATGTCAACTTTCCGCCGTGCGCCGCCGCAGCGGTCAAGGGTGCCCGCGTCGCGCCGCAGGGCTTCCGCCGCGATACCGCCTTCGGGGTCGAGCCGCACATGTCGCCCTCGGGCCGCAAGTTCCTGTGGATCAAGGGCGGCCCGCAACACACCCCGACAGCACCCGGCTCCGACGCCGCCGTCAATCTTGACGGCTACATCTCGGTCACGCCGATGCGCGCCGACCTGACGGCGCATGACCTGTTGGCCGACCTGACGGTGCGGCTGGGATGACCGACGCGGCCCCCGACGATCTGGCCGAACGCAAGATGCGGTTTCTCTATGCCTTGCGCTCGCGCGGGGTCACCGACGCCCGCGTGCTGTCGGCGATGGAACGGATCGACCGCGGCATCTTCGTCAAGGGCCTGTTCGCCGACCGCGCCTACGAGGACATGCCGCTGCCCATCGCCTGCGGCCAGACCATCAGCCAGCCGTCCGTGGTCGGCCTGATGACCCAGGCGCTGCAGGTCAGCCCGCGCGACAAGGTGCTGGAGGTCGGGACCGGCTCGGGCTACCAGGCGGCGATCCTGGCCGAACTGGCGCGGCGGGTCTACACCGTCGACCGCCACCGCCGTCTGGTGCGCGAAGCGCAGGAGATATTTCAGGGCCTGGGCCTGACCAACATCATCGCCCTGACCGCCGATGGCAGCCACGGCCTGCCGGATCAGGCACCCTTTGACCGCATCATCGTCACCGCCGCCGCCGAGGACCCGCCCGGCCCCCTCTTGGCGCAGCTTCGGATCGGCGGTATCATGGTACTGCCGGTCGGCCAGTCGGATACGGTGCAAAGCCTGATCAAGGTCATCAGGACCGAAACCGGGTACGACTACGAAGAACTGCGCCCGGTCCGGTTCGTGCCGCTGGTCGAAGGCCTCGGGCAGGACTGACGCCTTTCGGCCACCATCGACCAGACGAGCGACCAGACGCAAGACCAGACACAAGACCAGACGCAAGACTTGACAGACGACCGGACGGACGACACCGAAGCAAGGCCCGGCGACAAGGGCCACCAGACGAGGATACGAGCAATGCCGGCCAAATTCCTGATGACTGCCGCCCCCGTGCTGCGCCTCTTGGTGCTTGGCGGTGCCCTGTCGGTCCTTGCCGCCTGCGACACCCCGCCCGACTGGGACCTGCGGCCGTCCGGCACCGCCCTCAACACCTCCGACGCGGCGCGGGCTGCCACTGCCAACCGCCCGGCCCCGGATGCGCGCGGAGTGATCTCCTATCCCAGCTATCAGGTCGCGGTGGCGGAACGGGGCGATACCGTGGCCAGCCTTGCCGCACGGGTCGGCCTGCCTGCCGACGAACTGGCCCGCCACAACGGCCTGACCGCCGACATGGGTCTGCGCGGCGGCGAGGTGCTAGCCCTGCCGCGCCGGGTCTCCGAACCCTTCGGCGTGCAGACCGGAACCTTGCCCGGCAACCCGGTGACGCCGGGCGGGGCCATCGACATCACCACCCTGGCCGGCAATGCCATCGAACGCGCCGGCCCGACCCCGGCGGCACCGGGCAGCAACCGTCCGCAGGGTGTTCCCGGCCGCGAGCCGGTCCGCCATCAGGTGCTGCGCGGCGAAACCGCCTTTACCATTGCCCGGCTGTACAATGTCCCGGCCAAGGCACTGGCCGACTGGAACGGCCTCGGCCCCGATCTGGCGGTCCGCGAAGGCCAGTTCCTGATGATCCCGGTCCCCGGCGAAGCCGCGCTGGAAGCCGCTGGTGCGGTGTCCGCCCCCGGCCAGGGCAGCGTGACGCCCGAACCGCCCTCGGCCTCCACACCCCTGCCCGACGAAAATCCGGCACCGGCAGCCGCCGCCGCCGCCAACACCCCGGCCTCGCCCGATCTGGCCGGCGGCCAGACCGCAGCCTCGGCCGCGCGCTTTGCCATGCCCGCCGACGGCAAGATCATCCGCGCCTATGACAAGGGCCGCAACGATGGCATCGACATTTCTGCAGCTTCCGGTTCCGCCGTACGCGCCGCCGCCGATGGCACCGTGGCCAAGGTGACCAAGGACGCCGATCAGGTGCAGATCCTGATCATCCGCCACGCCGGCAACGTGCTGACGGTCTATGCCAATGTCTCGGATGTCAAAGTGGCGCAGGGGGCCGCAGTCAAACGTGGCCAGACCGTCGCCAGCATCGGCAGCGGCAGCCCGGCCTTTGTGCATTTCGAGGTGCGTCAGGGCTTTGATTCGGTCGATCCGCTGACCTTCCTTCAATAACCGGTCCGGCTTGCAATAGCCGGTCCGGTCAGGCGCGATCCGGGGACCGGGCGCGGTCAGGCAAGCCGCAGGCGCAGCGGCGAGGTCCGGGTCCGGACCAGAATCCCCTGCGCCTCCAGGTCAAGCTGCACCGCCTTCAGCCACCAGCCGGCCTTGGCTCCGCCCGGAAACAGATCCTGCGGCTGATGCGGTGCGATTGCCGCAGAAAGCTCGGCCACCGTGTGACCGGGTTCCGCCTTGGTCACAACCTGCATCAGCGCATCGCGCATCCCGCGATACTTCGCGCCGTCCAGCCGCGTGACATGGCCCGGGCTTGCGATGTTGCGCACAACAACCTTGTCGTCCATCCCGCCTCCTCAGCGCCGTGCCGTTTCGCATCACCCCGACCATAGCCGCGATCAGGGCTTCTGTCACCCTTGCCGGACCACGCCGCCACCCGGTGCACGCGTCAAAGCGGCAGACCCCGCCGTCCCGCCAGATCGGTGACATACTGCCAGGCCACCCGGCCCGACCGCGCCCCGCGCGTCGCCTGCCATTCGATGGCCTCGGCCCGCAGCGTCGCGGCATCGATCTCCAGCCCGTGCGCCGTGCAATAGCCCCGGATCATCGCCAGATACTCGTCCTGCGTACAGGGATGGAACCCCAGCCACAGCCCGAACCGGTCCGACAGCGATACTTTTTCCTCCACCGCCTCGGACGGGCTGATGGCCGAGGAGCGTTCGTTCTCGATCATGTCGCGCGGCATCAGGTGCCGACGGTTCGAGGTGGCATAGAGCACCACATTGTCCGGCCGCCCCTCGATGCCGCCATCCAGCACCGCCTTCAGCGATTTGTAGTGGGTGTCGTCATGGCTGAACGACAGGTCGTCGCAAAACAGCAGGAACCGCGCCGGGGCATGGCGCAGCAGTGCCAAGAGCCGCCCAATGCTCGGCAGGTCCTCGCGCTGCACCTCGACGATCTTCAGCGCCAGCCCGGCGGCCAGCGCCGCGCCATGCACCGCCTTGACCAGCGACGATTTGCCCATGCCGCGCGCGCCCCACAAGAGCGCATTGTTGGCGGGCAGTCCGCGTGCGAACTGCAGGGTGTTGGCCAACAGGATGTCGCGGGCCCGGTCGATGCCGATCAGCAGGTCGAGGTCGACCCGGTTGACCCGGGCCACCGCTTGCAGCCGGTCGGGATCGGGATGCCAGACAAAGGCTTCCGCCGCGCCGAAATCGGGAACCGGCTCCGGCAACGGGCTGATCCGCTCCAGCGCCCCGGCGATCCGCAGCAGCGCGGCATCGCCATCGGACAGGCTCATTTCGCCTTGTCCCCGGCCGCAGGCGGCACCTCGTCCTCGTCGTCGACCCACAGACCTTCGGCCCGCAGCGCCGCCTCGCGCAGCTTTTCCGTGCGCCGCACCAACAGGATCGACACTTCGTACAGCGGATAGATCGCCGCAAACAGGATCAGCTGCGACATCATGTCGGGCGGGGTGACCACGGCAGCCAGCACGATGATCGCCAGGATCGCATAGCGCCGCATCGCCACCAGCGATTTCGCGGTCACCAGCCCGGCCTTGCCCATCAGGGTCAGCAACACCGGCAACTGAAAGCACAGACCGAACGCAGTGATGAATTTCGTGGTCAGCGTCAACAGTTCCGCCACCGACCCCTGAAACACCACCCCGACATCGTCGCCCGTCGTCACCACGCCGTCGACCGCCGGGGTCGGCGCGGGCAAAGCGGTGATCTGCTGGAAGCCAAGGAAGAAATCGAACGCGATCGGGATCACCACGTAATAGGCAAACAGCGCGCCCAGGGCGAACATCACCGGCGACGCGATCAGAAACGGCAGAAACGCGTTCTTTTCCTGCTTGTACAGCCCCGGAGCCACAAACCGCCACAGCTGCGTGGCGATATAGGGAAACGACAGCATCAGCCCGCCCATCACCGAAATGCGGATGGCGACAAAGAACCCCTCCTGCAGCTTGACCAGGATCAGGCTGCATTCCTGGCCGCGCTCCTGCAGCGCATGGCACAGCGGCACCGACAGAAAGTTGAAGATCGGCTGCCAGACGGTAAAGGCGATCACCATCGCCACCAGAAACGCCGCCAGCGACTTCATCAGCCGGTTGCGCAACTCGATCAGATGCTCGATCAGCGGCGCCGAACTGTCATCCACGGTGTTGGTGGTCATGCCTCACCTCCGGGCGCGGTCCCGGCGCGCCGTTTGGCGGGCTTGGCGGTCGCGCCTGCCAAAGTCGCGGCTGGAAGGACCGCACCGTTGGACGTTGCCGTGGTCTTGGCAGCAGCGCGCGGTTTGGCGACCGGCTTCGCCGCAGCCGGAACATCCGCCACACTCGGCACCAGCGTCACGGCTGCCTTGCGAACCGGCACGGGCTTGGCTGTCGGCGGCACAACCGGCTTTGCGCCGGCTTTCGGCTTGCGTCCCGCCTTTACCACCGGCACCGCTGCCACCGGCACCACTGCCACCGGCACCACTGCCACCGGCGCAGCAGCCGCCCGCCGCGCCGCCGCCTTGGCCTTCACCGTCGCGCCCCTGGCCTTCAGTTCCGCGGCCAACGCCGCCGTCGCAGGTCCGACTTCCGGCCCCGCCACCACTTCCGGCCCCGCCACCACCTCCGACGCCACCGGCACCACCGGCTTTATCACCATCCCGGGCTTGGCCGAGGCGACCCCGGGCTGCTTCAGCGGCTCCCACGCCTCAAAACGCTTGGCCGCATCCTGCACTGCCGTCAGCCCCAGGCTCTTGGCCGAGGTCATCGATTTCAGGTCCTTGGCCACATCCTTGACGCCGGCCTCATCGGCCGCCGCCTCCATCGCCCGCTGGAACTCGCGCGCCATCTTGCGGGCCTTGTTGGTAAACTGGCCAAAGGTGCGAAACATCCCGGGCAGATCCTTCGGACCCACCACCACCAGCGCAACCACGCCGATCACGAACAGCTCGGACCACCCGACATCAAGCATTCTGCGTCAACCCGGCCAGCGCCTGCGACCGTTCAGACCTGGTCCTTGCCGGCCGGCGTCACATCCTTGGCGGCGGCCAGTTCCTTGTCCATGTCCTCGGTGCTGTCCTTGACGCCGCGCTTGAAGGCGGTGATGCCCTTGCCGACCTCGCCCATCAGCGAACTGACCTTGCCTCTGCCGAACAGCACCAGAACCACAACGCCGATCAGAAGAATCCCTGGAAGGCCGATGTTATTGAGCATGATAGTCTCCTCTCGGGCACCAAAAGCCGTACCCCTCTCGTCTCGTCCGACATTTATGACCTCGCTCCGCCAGATCAAAGCCCCAATCGTCATGGCTCACAGAAAATTACACGCCCCCGCCTATGCGGCGAAGACACCGACGCGACCCGCAAGAACCGGAAAAGAGCCGTAAAAGCACCACGATGCCGACGATCCATCTTCCGACGCCGGATGTCGTTTCCGGGCAAGCATCCATGCGCCGGTTCGGGCCTGATGCGCCTCAAGGCATGTCCCAGTGCCGCGAAATCCCCCCGAAGCCCCGAAAGGATGCCCGATGCCGACTGTCACCCGACTTGCCATCCCCGCTGACATGCAGCCCGACACCAAGGACCTCGGCGGCTGGATCGTGGTCGCGGGAACCCCGACGATGAAGACCTGGGTCCTGCACACCAGCGCCGACGGAACCATGGTCTCGGGCTGCTGGGAAGCCACGCCCGGCACCTACCATGCCACTTACACCGCCTACGAATTCGTCCACATGATCGCCGGTCGCATCGTCATCACCCCGGACGGCGGCACCCCGGTCACGGTGCAGGCCGGCGACGCCTTTGTGGTCGAGGCGACGTTCAAGGGCACCTGGAAGATCGAGGAAACCGTGCGCAAGCACTTCGATTTCAAGGTCTGATCCGAAGGATGCGGACAGCGTTGGCAGATGCGGTCTGCGGACCGTGGCTTGCCACAATCTGACGGCAGGCACCCGCGACTTCACGGCGTCTGGGTCCGACAAGAGTCATCACATCCTAAAACTTGGTTAACAGATACCATCTAACTATCTGAAATAAAACAACTAAAAAATGTCCCGCCGTGAGACATCGGGTAGCCCCCCAAATCAGGCGGCAAAGACAAAACAGCGGTCGCGCCGGATCGTCAGCCACAGCGGCGTCCCCGGTTTCGGCAGGAACACCCCCGGAACCGTCGCCTTCAACAGCGACCCGTCAAAGTCCATCACGAATTCCACCAGACTTTCCTTGCCCATGAACCGCGCCCGCGCCACCAGACCCCGCGCCGCCACCCCGTCCGCGGGCGTCTCCCGCGGGCCGCGCCCGGCCCGGTCAAAGTCGATTTTCAGGTGCTGCGGCCGGATCACGATGTCAACCTTGGTGCCGTCAGCAAACCCGGGCGCCAGGAACTGGCCGAACGGGGTCTCGGTCAGCGCCCCCTGCACCTGCCCCCGGATCAGGTTGATATCCGAAAAGAACGCCGCCGCCGTGCAGTCCACCGGATTGTTGTAGATGGTATAGGGCGCGCCGCGCTGCACGATCCGCCCGCCCCGCATCAGCGCGATCTCGTCGGCCATCCGCATCGCCTCGTCCGGCTCGTGCGTCACCAGCAGAACGGCGGCACCCTCGTCCTTCAGAACCGCCAGCGTGTCGTCGCGGATCCCGTCGCGCAGCCGGTTGTCCAGCCCGGAAAACGGTTCGTCCATCAAGAGGATCCGCGGCCGCGGTGCCAGCGCCCGGGCCAGCGCCACCCGCTGCTGCTCGCCGCCCGACAACTCGTGCGGATACTTGGCCCCGAACCCGGCCAGATCGACCCGCTCCAGCAGCTGCCCGACCCGCCGGCTGCGCGCCTCGCGCGCGGTGGTCAGGCCAAACCCGACATTCTGCGCCACCGTCAGATGCGGAAACAGCGCAAAGTCCTGAAACATCAGCCCGATCCCGCGCGCTTCGGGCGGCGCATGCCGGCTGCGGTCCGACAGCACCACGCCGTCCACCAGCACCGCCCCGGCATCCTGCCGGTCGACCCCGGCGATGATCCGCAGCGTCGTCGACTTGCCGCACCCCGAGGGGCCAAGCAGACAGGTCACCTGCCCCGGCATCACCTGCAGACTGACATCCTGCACCACGTCACGCCCGCCAAAGGCCCGCGTCAGGTGCTGCACCTCCAGTCGGGGCGCGGAATTGGGCCGGGTGTCTGGCAACAGGTCGCCCTTTATCCGATGAAAAGCATCGGGTTTCGGGCAGATACCAGCGCCAGGGTCGCGCGACAAGCCCCGCGAGGCTCCGTCGGCCCGCCGGGCCCCGCCGGGCCAGCCTCACAGGATGAAGTCGGCCGCCGTCAGCAGCGTGACCCCGGTCAGCACGATCCGGAAATCGGTGATGCCGTTGCCGTCGACATCCGCGTCCAGCAGACCGTCCACGCCGCTGATGCTCAGGCGCAACTGCCCCGCAACCGCCGAAAATGCCGCCGCCCCGATGAAGGTGAACGCCTGATCGCCGGCCAGCCCGGCATTGGCATCCAGGCCTGCCAGGTCGATCAGGTCGGCCCCGACGGCGAAATCGGCGATACTGTCGCGGGCACCCAGACCGGTGCCGCTGTCGACCAGCCGCACGAACTGAAAGACATCGCTGCCCGCACCGCCGGTCAGCCCATCCTGCCCGGCCCCGCCCGAAAGCGTGTCGTCGCCGTCGCCGCCGTCCAGCGTGTCCAGCCCCAGCCCGCCCAACAGCCGGTCCTCGTCGCTGCCGCCGTCCAGGCTGTCATTGCCGTCGCGCCCGCGCAGCAGATCGTCGCCGGTGCCGCCGTAAGCCTTGTCGTTGTTGGCGCCACCGTCCAGCAGATCGTCGCCGACGCCGCCGTAGACGATGTCGTTGCCCGCCAGCCCGAACAGCCGGTTGTCGCCGCCATTGCCGCGCAGCACGTTGCCGCGCGCATTGCCGGTGCCATCGATAGCCGCCGCGCCAAGCAGCGTCAGATGCTCGAATTCGGGCGTCGGCGACAGATCCCAGCTGACCGTCGCCTCGACCCGGTCGGTGCCGCCCGCCGCTAATTCCAGCAATTGGGCCAATTGGTCGGAGATACGAAAGACATCGTCCCCCGCCCCGCCATCAATCACGCCAAAGACCACGCCGCCGATCCCGTCATAAAGATCGGCCCCATCGCGCAGGATCACATCGCCGTCGATCATGCCCGCATTCACCACCACATTGGCGACATCCGAGGCCGATATCGCAATCGTCCCACCGCGGATCAGCCCGAAGTTCTCGACCCTGACAGTGTTGCCCGCACCATAGAATTGGAACTCCACCCCGATCCCGTTCAGCGAAACAATCGAACCCGTGTTGTGAACCAGACTCGGGCCGATCACCCCGGTGCCGCCGCCTGACAGGTCGATGGCGTTTCCACCGAAACCGTTGGCCCGGACAACGCCGCTGTTGTCGATCAGGATCGCCTCGCCCGACGCCACGATGCCGCCTTGGGAGAACGCCCCGACGAAGTTCCCGCTTCCCTCGATGGTGCCCGAGTTGGTCACCTTGTAAGAGTTTCCGTTGGTCAGATACAGGCCAATTTCGTCGCCCGAGATGGTCCCCGAATTGACCACCGTGCCGGTGCTGCCAAAGATCATCGCCGCAATTCCGGCACCACTGGAAATGGCCCCCTGACTAAGCAGGGTGTTGTTGTCGCCGAACAGGGACAGGTTGGCGAATCCCCCCACCGTACCCGACGACCGGACGCTGCCCGCAGCCCCGATGGTGACCTCGTTGCTGCCGACATAAAGCTCCATCGCGCCATGCAATGCGGAGATTACGCTGCCCTCGATGATCACGCTGTGATTGCCGTGCACACCGTAGATCACCCGCTCATTGTCGCTGCCATACGTGACGCCCTGGATCACCACCACCTGGTCGCCCACGGCAGCCAGTTGCATCCGGATCCCGGACGCCACCGATGTCGCTGTTATGAATGTGCCGGCCGTGACCGCCTCCCTGAAAACGCTTGCAAGAATGCGCCCAGAATGACAGCACAAACCCGTATCTGTCAAAACCTATGAAAACCGGGCTGGAATCGGGTCCGGGGCCTTTGCTCGGGTCAATGTGCGGATCGCGATCAAAGCGTCGCGTTGGTCGCCCCGCCGTCCAGCAGGATGTTCTGCCCGACGATGAACCCGGCATGGACCGAGCACAGGAATGCGCACATCGCGCCAAACTCCGCCGCCGTGCCATAACGCCGCGCCGGAATGCCGGCCGCCCGCTCCTCCAGCGCCTGTTCGATGCTGATGTTGCGCGCCCGCGCCACCCCGGCATCCAGCGAAACCGCCCGGTCGGTGGCATGAATGCCCGGCAGCAGGTTGTTGATCGTCACCCCGAACTCCGCCACCTGCCGCGAGGTACCGGCGACAAAGCCGGTCAACCCGGCCCGCGCCGTGTTCGACAGGCCAAGCTGCGGGATCGGAGCCTTGACCGACTGGCTGGTGATGTTGATCACCCGGCCCCAGCGGCGCTCGATCATCCCCGGCAACAGCGCCTGCATCAGGGCAATCGGCGTCAGCATGTTGGCATTGATCGCCCGCAGGAAATCGTCTCGCGACCAGTCCGACCACAGTCCGGGCGGCGGCCCGCCGGCATTGGTCACCAGAATATCGACCGCTGCCGCCGACTTCAGCACTTCCTCCTGCCCTTCCGGCGTGGTGATATCGGCGGCCACCGCCGTCACCGCCACGCCGTAGCGGTCGCGCAGCGCCGCCGCCGTCGCCGCCAGCGCCTCGGCCCCGCGCGCATTCAGCACCAGATCAACCCCGGCCTCGGCCAGCGCCTCGGCGCAGCCGCGCCCCAAACCCTTTGACGAAGCGCACACCAGCGCCCGCTTGCCGCGCAATCCCAGATCCATACCGACCTCCTCCCGACAGTTCCGCTGTGCACATAGCACCGGGGCAGCGCCGCCGAAAGCGGTCCGAACTGATCAGCAGTCGCCACATTCCTGCCACTAAGTGCAGGCCTATCCCCGCCCGAAGCCCGGCACCGTCACCAATCCTTGCGCAGGCTTCACGATAACGCTGTCGGTTGCAACGATTCCGCCATAGTTTTGCCAGACAATCGCGGTTCAGTTGACCCGAGGTCCCAACCCTTTCCAGTCTGGTGCCGGGTGACGATCCGTCTGACTGCCGCACCGGGCCTTGATCGGGCCCCGGCCAATGAAAGACCCCGCCACTGAAAGATCCCGCCACTGAAAGACCCCATTGATGACCCAGGACCCCACCTCTGAACCTGCCAGGCCAGCCGCTGCGGTCCCGTCGACCGGCTTTTCCTGTCAGCTGTTCCGGGCCGCCGAGTTTCAGGCCACATCAGGTGCCAATTTCGGCGACCCGGTCGCCGATGCCGATGTGCTTTGTGCCGGCGATGTCTATCAACTGATCCGCGACGCGCAGCCCCTCAGCCTGCGGCTGGTGCAGCCGCAGGGCACCGCCCGCCACCGGGTCGGGGCCCAGACCGTTGCCGACGGGTCCGAGGTCGGGCAGCCCGGCGATCAGGTGACCATTTCCAGCCGCCTGACCCTGATGGCCCCCGATGGCGACAAGGTCGACATGCTGATCCTGCGGCACCACGGTCCCGGCGGGCCGGTCGCGCTGTATGCAATGCCGCTGGCCCCGATGTCGGCCCGAACCGACTACACGCTGCTGCGCTGCGAAGCCGACCCCGACAACGTGCGGCTGTCCGACATCGCCTGTGTTTCGTTCGGTCGCGGCACCATGATCACGCTGGCCGACGGGCGGCAGACCGCGATCGAGGTGCTGGTGCCCGGCGACCGCATCCTGACCCGCGATCACGGCCCGCAGCCATTGCGCTGGATCGGCCGCGCCACCCTGCGCGCCCTGGGCAGTTTTGCGCCGGTGGTGATCACCAGGGGCACGCTCGGCAACGAAGCCGATCTGATCGTCAGCCAGCAGCACCGGGTATTTCTGTATCACCGCAAGCGCCCCGCCGGTCTGCGCACCGCCGAATTGCTGGTGCAGTCCAAGCATCTGGTCGACAACAGCTCGGTGTTCCTGCGCGAAGGCGGCTTTGTCGATTACTTCAGTCTGGTGTTCGACAGCCACGAAATCATCTATGCTGAAGGGATTCCCGCCGAAAGCCTGATGGTCAATCCCGCGACCGTGGCCCGCCTGCCCGAGGGACTGGCCGAAGAGGTGCAGGCGCAATTCCCCGATCTGTCGCAGCGCCAGCATTTCGGCACCGAACTGGACGGCGCGGGCCTGTCGCAGCTCGGCCCGAAAGGGCTGTTCAAGAAGGGCCTTCCCGGCTGACATCGGTTTCACCGGTTCCGGCCAGTGCGTTCAACCTCTCCGGCAAGGGCGGCGGAGGAACGTCCTTGCGGTTGCTTTAACCAAGATGAACAATTCCTGAACGCCGCCATATAATCATAGTTATTTCAGTAGGTTAACCAGAATAACACGCGTGTTACGCCTGCACACTACCCCTCTGCATCACCCCAAAGAACCCGCCGCCAATGCTGCAGGATCAGCGCCACCCCGGCCTCGCCCATCGCTGCCGTCGCCGCCTCGGCCCCCTTCACATACCATGGCTCCGCCGAAACCCGACCCATCTCCACCATCTCCGGCCCCAGCGCCAGCATCAGCGCGGTCTCGCCGACCCCGGCATGATCGAACGGATATTTCCCCTGCATCGAGGCCGGCATCAGCGCCGCGATCTTGATCCAGTTGAACGGATCAGCCCCCTGCTTCTGCGCCGCGTAATAGCCCTGCATCTCCGGCCTGCCCCACCAGCCCTCGCCCTCGGCTTTTTCCAGCCATTCGAAAATCACCTGCCGCGCCGCGAACTTGAATGCGAGGTCGGTCGGCATCCCGGCGGCGAAATTCTCGGTCTGGTGATGGATGATCGCATGAATGTTGCGGAACCCGACCCGCAGCAACCCCTGAAACGCCGCCCTGGCAAACGGCAGCAGCGCCTCGGCCGACACCTGCACCGTCCCGTTCCCCTCCGGTACCGCCACCGCATAGCTGGCCGCGCCATAGGTAAACGGCGGCAGGATCACCAGTGGTCCCTCGGCCTCCAGCCGGTCCAGAACGCCGGTCACCGCAAAGGTGTCCATCCCGACCGGCAAATGCTCGCCGTGATATTCCAGCACGCCAAGCGGCAGCACCACCGGCCAGTTTTCGGCAATCGCCGCCCTGATCTGATGCGGCAGCATCCGTTCGTATCGCATCCCCGCCCCCCCGGCCTCGCGCCTCTCGACCTCGCGCCCCCGATGCAATAGACGCCGCGACAGAACCAGAAAGCAATGATGATGATCCCCAACCGCCCCGCCCTCCCCCCTGAGATTGCCCGCCGCCGCACCTTTGCGATCATCAGCCACCCCGATGCCGGCAAGACCACGCTGACGGAGAAATTCCTGCTGTTCGGCGGCGCGATCCAGATGGCCGGACAAGTCCGGGCCAAGGGCGAGGCGCGGCGCACGCGCTCGGATTTCATGCAGCTGGAAAAGGACCGCGGCATCTCGGTGTCGGCCTCGGCGATGTCGTTCGACTACCAGACCTGGCGGTTCAACCTCGTCGACACCCCCGGCCACTCCGACTTCTCGGAAGATACTTACCGCACCCTGACGGCGGTGGATGCGGCGATCATGGTGATCGACGGCGCCAAGGGCGTGGAAAGCCAGACCCGCAAGCTCTTTGAAGTCTGCCGCCTGCGCGACCTGCCGATCCTGACCTTCTGCAACAAGATGGACCGCGAATCCCGCGACACCTTCACCATCATCGACGAGATTCAGGAAAACCTCGCCATCGACGTCACCCCCGCCTCCTGGCCCATCGGGGTGGGCCGCGATTTCATCGGCTGCTACGACATCCTGAACGACCGGCTGGAACTGATGGACCGTGCCGACCGCAACAAGCTGGCCTCCTCGATCAAGATCAACGGGCTCAATGATCCCGAACTGGCCAAACACGTCCCCGCCGACCTCCTCGCCAAGCTGCTGGACGACCTCGAAATGGCCCGCGAACTGCTGCCGGCCTTTGAGCGAACCGCGTTCCTCAACGGCTCGATGACGCCGATCTGGTTCGGCTCGGCCATCAACTCGTTCGGGGTCAAGGAACTGATGGACGGCATGGGCGCGCACGGGCCGGAACCGCGCATCCAGAAAGCCGACAGCCGGGGGATCGCGCCGGAAGAAACCACGGTGGCGGGATTCGTGTTCAAGGTGCAGGCCAACATGGACCCCAAACACCGCGACCGGGTGGCATTTGTCCGGCTGGCATCGGGGCATTTCGAACGCGGCATGCGCCTCTTCCACGTCCGCTCAAAAAAACCGATGGCGATCACCAACCCGGTGATGTTCCTCGCCGCCGACCGCGAACTGGCCGAGGAGGCCTGGGCCGGCGACATCATCGGCATTCCGAACCACGGCCAGCTGCGGATCGGCGATGCGCTGACCGAAGGCGAGGCCTTGCGCTTTACCGGCATCCCCAGCTTTGCGCCGGAATTGCTGCAGACGGTGCGGGCACTGGACCCGATGAAGGCCAAGCATCTGGACAAGGCCCTGATGCAGTTCGCCGAGGAAGGGGCCGCCAAGGTGTTCAAACCCATGATCGGCTCCGGCTTCATTGTCGGCGTCGTGGGCGCGCTGCAATTCGACGTGCTGGCCAGCCGGATCGAGCTGGAATATTCCCTGCCCGTCCGGTTCGAGCCGTCGCATTTCACCTCGGCCCGCTGGGTGTCGGGGGGCAAGGACGCGGTGGAAAAGTTCATGAATGTGAACAAGGGCCACATCGCGCAGGACAGCGACGGCGACACGGTCTATCTGACCCGCCTGCAATGGGATATCGACCGGGTGGGCCGCGATTTCCCGGATGTGAAGCTGACAGCGACCAAACAGATGATGGTCTGACGCCACTATTGCGTTTTGCCTAAGCCCCTTTATCATTTCCCTGAATTTCAAGGGAGGATTGAATGGCAACGATTGTCGGCGACAAGAATGGCACCCCGATTGCCGACTTTCTGACTGGCTTCGCCAGCGGCGATTACATCAGCGGGCTGTTGCTCGGCGATACGCTCACCGGCCTCGGCGGCAATGACTCGCTGGAGGGCGGCAAGGGCAATGATACGCTTATCGGCGGCACCGGCAACGATCTGATGACCGGGGATGATGACGATGACCGCCTGATCGGCGACGACGGCGACGATTTCATGTTTGGCGCCAAGGGCCTGGACTACCTCGACGGTGGCGCGGGGAATGACCTTCTGCACGGCGACAGTTCCACCACCGAGATTTCCCGCGATACCCTGATTGGCGGCGCCGGGAATGATGGGCTGTTCGGGTTTGGCGGCAATGATCTGATCCGGGGCGGCGATGATACCGATCTGATCGAGGGCGGCCTTGGCAACGATGATGCCGATGGCGAAAACGGCAACGACGAGGTGGTCGGCAATGCCGGGGCCGACATCCTGCGCGGCGGTGACGGCAACGACAGGCTGTTTGGCCATACCATCATTTCCCTTTTCCACGATCTGGAAGATGGCGCGGTTGATACCTTGTTCGGCGGCGCGGGCAACGACCTGCTGTCGGGGGGCAACGGCAATGACATTCTGGACGGCGGGACCGGCAACGACATCCTTTATGGTCACTACAAATCCGGCTTGCCGGGCGAAATCGTGCCGAACGATGACGGTGGCAATGACCTTTTGAGTGGCGGTGCAGGCAACGATGTTCTGTTCGGCGATCTCGGCGATGATGAACTTTACGGCAACGCAGGCCGGCGCGACCGTGCCGATTATTCCCTCGTGAAGGCAGGGGTCGATATCAACCTGTCCCTGACTACGCGCCAGAATACCCGCAGCGCCGGCATGGATGACATTTTTGAAATCGAGGATGTGACCGCGACCATTTTCAACGATTTCGTGATCGGCAGCACCGATGCCAACAAGCTGTTCGGCCTGAAAGGCAACGATCAATTGGAAGGCGGCGATGGCAACGACTCGATTTATGGAGGGTCTGACAACGACGTCGTAAGGGGCGGCGGCGGCGGCGACCTGCTGGACGGGGGCACCGGCATCGACACCCTCAAGTATACTGATGCAAAGGCGGGGGTAGAGGTCAACCTCGACATTACCTTTGCCCAGGATACCAAAGGCGATGGTACGGACCGACTCAGCGGTTTCGAAAACCTGGTGGGCAGCGATTTCAACGACAGGCTCTTCGGCTCGGCGGGCGACAACGACCTCTTTGGCGGCACGGGCAACGATGACCTGCTGGGCGGCACCGGAAAGGACAGGCTGTTCGGCGGCGCGGGGGCCGACAATTTCATCTTTGAAACCGCCTCCGCCAGCACCGTCGGCGCTCCTGATACCATCATCGGTTTCCAGCGTGGCAAGGATACGATCGAGCTGACCTTCATCGATGCCAATACCAAAACCACAATTGACGACGCCTTCACCTATATCGGCACCTCAGCGGTCTTCAACCTCGGCCAGCCCGGGCAGCTGCGGCTGTTCGCCGGCGTGGTCTATGGCGATACCAATGGCGACGGTGCCGCCGATTTCGCGATCGTCGTCTCCCGCGTCACTGCGCTGGCCGATTCCGATTTCGCCCTGTAAGGCAAACCTGCCGCTGACTAACCTGCCGCGAGAATGAAAAATGTATTAACGAAAAATGTTAACTATCTGATAAATAACAATTTTACAAAGTGTCCAGATCTGGACGCTTTGGCCGCCTCTAAGCCCTTTCTACCCATTCTTCGCCCGCCGAGCCTTCCCCCACCCCCCTTCGACTGCTAGGCTTGCGGTCAGCGTGTGGCGTATCACGGCGGGCAAGGTGATGAACCGGATCGGCAGAGCCATCGGGCAGGCACTGGCCAGCTACCTTGAAAAGCAGACGGGCCCCTACGTCGCCTTTTCCGTCGTGCCCCCGGACCGCCTGCGCCGCACCCTGCAGCCCGGCGACGTGTTGCTGGTGGAAGGCTTCAGCCGGATAGCTGCGGCGATCAAATACCTGACCCACTCGACATGGTCGCACGCGGCCTTCCACGTGGGCGGGCCGGATGAAACCGCCCTGATCGAGGCCGACCTGCAGGCCGGGGTGCGCGCCGTCCCGGTCTCGGCCTTCGATCATCTCAACACCCGGATCTGCCGCCCCGTAAACCTGCGCCCCGAAGACCTCGCCCAGATCATCGCCTTCATGCGCGCCAGTATCGGCAAGACCTATGACCTGAAGAACGTCCTCGATCTGTTGCGCTATCTGCTGCCGGAACCCCCCGTGCCCAAGCGCTGGCGGCGGCGGATGCTGGCGCTCGGCTCGGGCGACCCGACGCGGGCGATCTGTTCGACGCTGATTGCCGAGGGTTTCGGGCTGGTCCGCTATCCGATCCTGCCCGAAATCAGGCCCGACGCCGACGCCGCAAAGGCACGCGAGATTCTGCATATTCGCCACCATTCGCTGTACACACCGCGCGATTTCGACCTGTCGCCGTACTTCCGGATCGTCAAACCGACGATCGAGGCGGATTTCGACTATCGCAACCTGTCGTGGTACGAAGATGCCACCACCGACCAAGTCGTGAACATGCCAAGCTGATCCGGACCAGCAGCGGCGTTCGGCGAAGGCCAGACGCCACTGCATTGGATACTTTGATCCGGGACAGCGCAAGACGGTGCTCCGGCTGACGGAAAGGTCTAGCCGACCAGTTCAAGCTCCGAGAAGTAAAAAGCAATCTCGCGCGCCGCCGAGGCCGCACTATCCGAGCCATGCACCGAGTTTTCGCCCATCGACAGCGCGAAATCCTTGCGGATGGTGCCATCGGCGGCATTGGCCGGGTTGGTCGCCCCCATTACGTCACGGTTCTTCAGAATGGCGCCCTCGCCTTCCAGCACCTGCACCACCACCGGCGCCGAGGCCATGAAGGCGCACAGTTCGCCGTAAAAGCCGCGAGCGGCATGTTCCTGATAGAACGCCTCGGCCTGGGCCATCGTCAGCTGCAGCCGCTTTTGCGCGATAATCCGCAGGCCGGCCTCTTCGAATTTGGCGTTGATCTTGCCGGTCAGGTTGCGGTTGGTTGCATCGGGTTTGATGATAGAAAGCGTGCGTTCGATCGCCATGATATGCCTTTGTCCTGATCGGTGCGGACCTTTGTCCACCCCGATGATTGCGGCGCTTCGCTAGCATGGAGCAGCTGGATTGGAAACCCGCGAAACTCGACATTTGGGCGGACAGAGCCTGTGGCGCGCCGCCCATCCGGCCTGCAGGGATGGTGCGGCAAGATCCGCGCTGCGACAAGGTCGGCCATAGCGGTTCCGTCGGTCCTGTACCGCGGTCGTTCGCCGATGTCGTCGCGCCAGATGAACCGCGCCAGATGAACCGTAGCGGACAGTCTTGGCGGGATGATGAGGCCCCGGCCCGAGGCTGCGGCGTGACAGAAGCGGAGGCGCAGGTGACGATCAAGGGAGCGGCGGCGCAAAGCCCGATCAAGGGCGTCGTGCTGGTGACGTTGGCGGTGATGGTGTTTGCCGTCGGGGATGTCATCACCAAGCATCTGACCATGCTTCATGCCGTGCCGCTGGTGGTGGCGTTGCGCTATCTTGTCAATTTGGTGTTGCTGGTAGTGTTCTTTGCGCCGCGGCACGGGCTGGGGCTGCTGCACACCAACCGCACCGGGCTGGCGCTGTAGCGCGCGGCCAGCCTGTCGGCGGCGTCTCTGTCACTGGGGCTTGCGCTGCGGTACATGCCCTTGGGCGAAACCGTGGCGATCACCTATCTGGCGCCGTTTCTGGTAATGCTGATGGCCATGCCGTTGCTGGGCGAAAAGATCGCGGTTGCGGGATGGATCGGGGCGGCGGCGGGATTTCTGGGCGTGCTGTTGATCTTGCGGCCGGGTACCGGCCTGGACACGCCGGGCGTGGTGTTTGCGCTGCTGACAGCGGTTGCCTCGGCCGTCTATCACTTGTTGTCGCGGGTACTGGCGCGGACGGAAACCACCCATGCCCTGCTGTTCGTCACCGCCGCTGTCGGCACCGTCGTCTTTAGTGCGATGCTGCCCTGGGTTTGGAACGGTAACTGGCCGAACCTGCCCGATTTCGGGCTGATGCTGGCGCTTGGGGCGCTGGCCGCTCTTGGTCACGCGCTTTTTACCGCCGCCTACCGCGAGGCCCCGGCCTCGTTGCTGGCGCCGGTCAATTACCTGCACCTGGTCTGGGCCGCGCTGTTGGGGTGGCTGGTGTTTGACCATGCTCCGGACGGGCTGACGGCCTTGGGAATGGCGGTGGTCACGGCAGCAGGTGCGTCCGTGGCGCTGCGCACGCATCTGGCCGGCCGGCGAGGCAGGCGGGAAGCGCTGGTCGTCGGCACCGAATAGCGAATTGACCTTGGCCCGGCGATCAGGCAGGGGAAGCCAATGCTCGCCATATCCGACATCAGCTATTCCGTCGAAGGCCGTCCCTTGCTGGAAGGCGCGTCGGCCAACATTCCGACCGGCCACAAGGTTGGACTGGTCGGCCGCAACGGCAGCGGCAAGACCACGCTGTTCCGCCTGATCAAGGGCGAACTGGCGCTGGAAGGCGGCGAGATATCGCTGCCCTCGCGCGCCAAGATTGGCGGCGTAGCGCAGGAAGTGCCGTCGTCGGACACCTCGCTCTTGGAAACCGTGCTGCAAGCCGATAGCGAACGCGCGGCCCTGTTGGCCGAGGCGGAAACCGCCAGCGACCCGGCCCGGAT
This sequence comes from Paracoccaceae bacterium, assembly GCA_031401675.1. Taxonomy (GTDB): domain Bacteria; phylum Pseudomonadota; class Alphaproteobacteria; order Rhodobacterales; family Rhodobacteraceae; genus JANNRR01. The sequence goes on along the minus strand of JANNRR010000063.1, from coordinate 4,861 downwards.
CGCCGACATCCAGCACCGGCTGTCGGATATCGACGCCTGGTCGGCCGAGGGCCGGGCGTCGGCCATTCTGCGCGGACTGGGGTTCGATGCCGAGGCGCAGTTGCGGCCCTGTTCCGATTTTTCCGGCGGCTGGCGGATGCGGGTGGCGCTGGCCGGGGTGCTGTTCGCGCAGCCCGACCTGTTGCTGCTGGACGAACCGACCAACTATCTGGATCTGGAGGGGGCGCTGTGGCTGGAAGCCTATCTGCAGAAATATCCCCATACCGTCATCATCATCAGCCATGACCGGGGCCTATTGAACCGGGCAGTGGGGGCCATCCTGCATCTGGAGGGGCGAAAGCTGACCTATTACTCCGGCCCCTATGACCAGTTCGCGCGGCAGCGGGCGGAACAACGTGCGCTTATGGTATCCGAGGCGCGGAAGCAGGATGCCAGGCGGGCTCACCTGCAAGCCTTTGTCGACCGGTTCAAGGCCAAGGCCAGCAAGGCCAAGCAGGCGCAGAGCCGGGTGAAGATGCTGGAAAAGATGACCAGCATCACGCCACCGGAAGAGGCGGCGAAGCAGGTCTTTACCTTCCCGGTGCCCGAGGAACTGTCACCGCCGATCATCAACATGGAAGAGGCGGCGGTCGGTTATGGCGGGCCGCTGGTGCTGAAGCACTTGAACCTGCGGATCGATCAGGATGACCGAATCGCGCTGCTGGGGCGCAACGGCGAGGGCAAATCGACGCTGGCCAAGCTGCTGGTCGGCAAGCTGGTATCGGTCGGCGGCAAGCTGGTGCGGTCCAGCAAACTTCGGATCGGCTACTTTGCGCAGCATCAGGTCGACGAGCTGTACGTCGACGAGACGCCGCTTCAGCATCTGATGCGGGTGCGCCCGGCCGAGGGGCAGCCACGGCTGCGAGCCCGGCTGGCCGGATTCGGGCTTGGGGCCGATCAGGCGGAAACCGTGGTGGCGCGGTTGTCGGGCGGGCAGAAGGCCCGGCTGTCGCTGCTCTTGGCCACCATCGACGCGCCGCACCTGTTGATCCTTGACGAGCCGACCAACCATCTGGACATCGAAAGCCGCGAGGCGCTGGTCAATGCCCTGACCGATTATTCCGGCGCGGTCATTCTGGTCAGCCACGACATGCACCTGCTTTCCCTGGTCGCCGACCGGTTATGGCTGGTCAAGGGCGGGGCGGTGGTGCCGTTCGAGGATGATCTGGAGGCTTACCGCACAATTCTGCTGCAGGGCGACGACAAGCCACGCGACAAGCCGAAGCCTGACAAGCCGAAGCGCATCAGCCGCGAGGATATCCTGCTGTTGCGCGGCGAAGTGCGCAAATCCGAGGAACGGATCGCCAAGCTGAATGAGATGCGCGACAAGCTGGCGAAAAAGTTGGCGGACCCCGGGCTGTACGATCCCGGCATGGGCAATCAGGCCGAGACCTGGCAAAAGAAATATGCGGAAGTGATGGACGGACTTGACCGGGCCGAGGCGCTTTGGCTTGGTGCACTGGAAAAGCTGGAAACCGCAGAAGGCTAAGGCAGAAGGCTGGATCATGGATATGTCGCTTGCGGTAACGGCGTTTGTGACACTGTTCGTGATCATCGACCCGCCGGCGGTCGCCCCGATCTTTGTCGCGCTGACCCGGCACCTGGACAGTCCGGCGCGTCGGGCGGCGGCGCTGCGCGCCAGTCTGGTTGCCGCCGGGGTGCTGACGCTGTTCGGGGTGCTGGGGCAGGCATTGCTGGACACGATCGGCATTTCGTTGGCGGCGTTCCGGATCTCGGGCGGAATTCTCTTGTTTCTGATCGCGGTCGAGATGCTGTTTGAAAAGCGCACGGCGCGGCGGTCGTCGTCGGCGCAGGCGGCGCATGACCCGTCGGTGTTTCCGATTGCGGTGCCGCTGATTGCCGGGCCCGGGGCGATGGCGACGATGGTGCTGCTGGCGTCGGAACAGGGTGGCAGCTGGACCTGGGTGCTGCTGGTGCATGTGATCATGGCGTTGGTAATCGCGCTGACGTTCCTGATGTTTCTGGCCGGCAGCACGGTGGACCGGCTGCTGGGCAAGACCGGCATCAACGTCATCACCCGGCTGTTCGGCATCCTGCTGGCGGCTCTTGCGGTGCAGATCGTGCTGGACGGGTTGGGCGGTTATGGCCTGATGCCGGTATAGGACTTATACCGGCGCCCGGTCACCCCTATCTGAACGGTCAGGACAATTTCGGCGGATGAGGGCGGGCGTGGACGGGGACGAGTTCGGGCGACTGATCTATCTGGTGCTGCTGGTCGCGGTGATCGGCGGGTCGTTCCTGCTGAGCAACCGGCAATCGATGGGAAAGATGGCGCAGCAGGCGTCAATTTGGGGACTGATCCTTGTCGGCATGGCGGCGGGCTACGGGCTGTGGTCGGACATTCGCGGCGCGGAACCGCGTCAGGCGGTGGTCACCGAAGCCGGGCAGATCGAGGTGCCGAGGGCGCGGGACGGGCACTACTATCTGACGCTGCAGATCAACGGCGAGCCGGTGGAATTCATGGTTGATACCGGGGCCACCGATGTGGTGCTGTCGCGGCCGGATGCGGAACGGGTCGGGATCGAGACCGACACGCTGGCCTATACCGGCGAGGCGCGGACTGCGAACGGTGCAGTGCGGACCGCGCGGGTGCGGCTGGAAGATGTGCAGGTGGCGGGGTTCGACGAGGGCGGCATGGTAGCCTGGGTCAATGACGGCGACATGGATATCTCGCTCCTGGGGATGAGCTATCTGCGGCAGTTCTCGCGGATGGAGTTTGTCGGCAACAAGCTGGTTCTGACGCGGTAGCGGCGCACAGGGGGTGCGGAACGGGGGCGGGTGTAACACGTGTGTTATGCGGATTAACCTTTTGAAATAATTATTGTTTCAGTTTCATCTTCATGAGATGTTAACCAACGACGCAGCCTTGCTGCTACAGAGTGCGGGGATGAAGGCCCTGGCGGCCAGTCCGGCCCGGGAGACCTGGCACCCGTGGTGCGGCTGGGGTGGATGCCTCCGGCGGGAATATTTAAGCCGGAATGAAGCTCGACGCACATTGGTGGCCGGTCAGCGTTCGGCTTTCTTCTGCCAGCGGCCACTGTCTTCGGACCAGTACTGCGCCGAATGCCCGGCGTCGGTCAGGGCTTTCCATTGGTCGCGGGCCCGCGCCAGCGCTGCGGGGTCGTTGCCGTCGAACAGGATGCAGGCGCGCTCATAGGCGGGAAGTTCGGCGGCGATGACCTCGGCCCCGTCGATCGCCATCAGGCAGACCGCCCTGTTGGGCACGGTGGTCGCCGTAGTCAGCAGGATCGGCTGGTCGGCGTCGTGCGGACCGCCGGCCAGAGCGTGTGGCAGGAAGCTGTCGGGATCGGCGGTCCAGAGACTTTCATCGAGCCGGGTCAGGCGAGCGGCGTCGGTGCCGCGCACCGCCACCCGCCAGCCGGCCTGCAGCGCCCGGGCCAGCAGGGCCGGCAGGGTCTGTTCGACCGGCGAGCGGGTCAGGTGGTAGAAGTAGGCGGCCCCCATCGCCGGGTCAGGACTCGAACCGGTCGGCAATCAGGCGGTCGAGCGCCATCACGCCCCATCCGGTGGCCCCCTTGGGGGCAAAGGCGGTGTCGGCCTTTGTCAGGGCGGTGCCGGCGATGTCGAGGTGAATCCACGGCGTGCCCTTTTTCACGAAACGCTGCAGGAACTGCGCCGCCGTGATCGCACCGCCGTCGCGCCCGCCGATGTTCTTCATGTCGGCAAGGTTTGATTTCAGCATCTTGTCATAGGCCTCGCCCAGGGGCATCCGCCAGGCGCCTTCGCCTTCGGCTTTTGCCGCTTTCAGGAACGCTTCGCACAGGGCGTCGTCGTTGGAAAAGACGCCGGTGTTTTCGTGCCCCAATGCCACGATGATGGCGCCGGTCAGCGTCGCCAGATCGATCATGCCGGTGGGCTGGAAGCGGTCCTGCGCGTACCAGAGCACGTCGGCCAGCACCAGACGCCCCTCGGCATCGGTGTTGATCACCTCGATGGTGTCGCCCTTCATCGAGGTCACGATATCGCCGGGGCGCTGTGCCCGGCCATCCGGCATGTTTTCGACGATGCCGACCAGTCCGACGACATTGGCCCGAGCCTTACGGGCGGCCAGGGCGCGCATTGTACCGGCCACGACCCCTGCCCCGCCCATGTCCATCGTCATTTCTTCCATGCCAGCAGCGCCCTTGATCGAGATGCCGCCGGTGTCGAACACCACACCCTTGCCGATCAACGCGAACGGCTTTTCGCCGGGCTTGCCGCCGTGCCAATGCATCACGACGAGCTTGGACGGGCTGTCCGAGCCCTGTCCGACGCCGAGCAGCGCGCCCATACCCAGTTTGGCCATGTCAGCCTCTTCCAGCACCTCGACCTGCAGCCCCAGGCTGCTCAGCGCCTGCAGCCGGTTGGCAAACTCCTGCGTTGTCAGCACGTTGGCCGGTTCCGAGACTAGGTCGCGGGTGAAGAACACGCCCCCGGTGCGGGCCAGATGCGGGGCAAAGGCGGCGGCGGCGGCGGCGGGATCCGCGACCATGATGCTGACGCTGGCCGCAGCAGGCTTTTCGCCGGTCTTACGGTCGGTGAATTCGTACCGGCGCAGCGACAGACCATAGGCCAGTTCGGCGACCTGCGGCAGCGACCCGGCCAGGATCAGCGCCGGGGCGGCACCGATCAACTTTCCGATGGCGGCGCCGGCCTTGCGGGCTTCGGCCAGCGTCGGGCGGCGCGGCAGCTTGACCAGATGTACCGCTTCGGCAGCCAGACCGACAGGATAGGCCAGATCGATGCCTTCGCCCGCGGCCAGCTTGCCGTAGGCGTCGGACGCGATCACCCGATCGAGCCC
>JANNRR010000062.1:0-14196 GCA_031401675.1 Paracoccaceae bacterium | reverse complement strand
GTGGGCTGCGCCTGACCGCGGGGGGGGCGCAGATTTGTTTTTTGTTGGTGTTTTTTGGTTGCCCCCCTCTTTTTTTTGTGCGGGGGGGGGGCGGTTTACACGCGCCCCCCCGGGGGGGGGGTGGGGCGCGGCCCGGCGGCGCTTGACGCGCCTTGATTCCGGGCGAAGGGCTTTTCCTGGATGACCGCTCAGGGCTCAAAGCCGACGTTCGCTGCAGTCAAAGGCCGACGAAGGTGATGCGCCCCTCACACCCCCAGACACCAGCGCATGATCGCCTTTTGCGCATGCAGCCGGTTCTCGGCTTCATCCCAGACCACCGAATGCGGGCCGTCCATCACCGCGCTGGTCACCTCGTCCTCGCGGTGGGCGGGCAGGCAGTGCATGAACAGGGCATCGGGCTTGGCTGCCGCCATCAGCGCCTCGTTCACCTGATAGCCGCGCAACTGGTTGTGGCGGCGTTCGCGTGCCGACTGGCTGTCATGCATCGACACCCAGGTGTCGGTCACCACCAGATCGGCGCCCTGCACCGCCCGCGCCGGATCGCGCTCGATCGTCACCCGCACGCCCTTTTCCCGCGCCAGACCGACAAAGCCGGCCTCGGGTTCCAGCGGTTCCGGGCCGGTATAGGTGAAATCGAACCCGAACTGCCCGGCCCCGTGCAGCCACGAGGCGCAGACATTGTTGCCGTCGCCGGACCAGACCACCTTCTTGCCGGCGATGGGCCCGCGATGTTCCTCGTAGGTCATCACGTCGGCCATGATCTGGCAGGGATGCGTGCGGTTGGTCAGCCCGTTGATCACCGGCACCGAGGCATGTTCGGCCATTTCCAGCAGCGTCGCTTCCTCGAAGGTGCGGATCATGATCAGATCGACATAGCGCGACAGCACGCGGGCGGTATCGGCGATGGTTTCGCCGTGGCCCAGTTGCAGATCGGCACCCGGCAGCACCATGGTCTGCCCGCCCATCTGGCGCACTCCGACATCGAAACTGACCCGGGTGCGGGTGGATGGTTTTTCAAAGATCAGTGCCACCATGCGCCCGGCCAGCGGCTGATCGGCATCGGGTGCGCCACGCGGCTTCAGACCGCGCGCATCCTTCAGGGCGCGCGCCTGGGTCAGCATCGCGCGCAGGTCGGCGGGTTCGGTTTTGTGGATATCGAGAAAGTGGGTCATGGCTGGTCTTTCGCGGCGAAGGCCGGGGGCTGTCTGCCCCCGGACCCCCGAGGATACTTGGGAAAAGAAGAAGCATCAGGTCAGTCGGGCACCCCGCCAGAGCCGCCGCACGGGTCCGCCGCGCTGACCAGCGCGTTTGCAGGCAGCAGCACGCGCCGCGTCAGGCCGCGGCATCATGGGCCACATCCTTGGCGGCGGCATCCAGCCGGGCGACGGCTTCGGCCAGTTCCGCGTCGGTGATGTTCAGCGCCGGCAGCAGGCGAATGACATTGTCGGCAGCGGCGACGGTCAACAGCTGCCGGGCGTAGCCTGCCGTAACCACATCGGTGTTGCGCGCCCGGCACTTCAGCCCGAGCATCAGGCCCTGTCCGCGCGCCGCCTCGAACACCGCGGGGTTGCCCGCCACCAGCCCTTCCAGCTTCTGGCGCATCAGGGCACCCTTGCGATTGACCTCGTCCAGAAAAGCATCGCTTGCCACGATGCGCATGACCGCCAGGCCGACGGCGCAGGCCAAGGGGTTGCCGCCATAGGTCGAACCATGGGTGCCCGCGACCATGCCCGAGGCAGCGCGTTCCGTGGCAAGGACCGCGCCGAGCGGGAAGCCGCCGCCGATGCCCTTGGCCACCATCATGATGTCGGGCGTGACCCCGGCCCATTCGTGGGCAAAAAGCTTGCCGGTGCGCCCCATGCCGCACTGCACCTCGTCCAGGATCATCAGCGCGCCGTTGTCGTCGCACAGATCGCGCAGGCCCTTCAGGCAGGCGTCGGGCAGCACGCGGATGCCGCCTTCGCCCTGGACGGGTTCGACCATGATCGCGGCGGTCCTGCCGCTGATCGCGGCGCGCAGCGCCTCGTGGTCGCCGAACGGCAGATGCACGAACCCCGGCAGCAGCGGCCCGAAGCCCTTGACCATCTTTTCCCCGCCCGAGGCCGAAATCGCCCCGGTCGAGCGCCCGTGGAACGACCCGGCGAAAGTCAGGATTTCAACGCGGTCGGGCTGGCCCTGTTCGTACCAGTATTTCCGCGCCATCTTGATCGCCAGTTCCGCCGTCTCGGTGCCGGAATTGGTAAAGAACACGGTGTCGGCAAAGGTTTTTTCCACCAGCATGTCGGCCAGCGCCTGCTGGTTCGGGATCTGGTAGAGGTTCGAGGTGTGCCACAGCTTGCCCGCCTGATCGGTCAGGGCCGCGACCAGCGCCGGATGGCAATGGCCGAGCACATTCACCGCGATGCCGCCGCCAAGGTCAAGATAGCGGGTGCCGTCGGTGGCGATCAGCCAGGAGCCCTCGCCCCGTTCGAACGCCATCGGAGTGCGGTTGTAGGTGGGCAGAACGGTGGGGATCATCGCGAAATCCTTTTTCAGAGCCAACAGGTGCCAAAGGCAGCCGGGCAAGTCAACTTTGGGAGGGGCGGAGGGCGCGGAAAATGCGCGGGATCGGCGTCAGACGCGAAAGCGTCGGCGTCGGGGCAGCGCAGCGGTCTGGTTCCGGGCGATCATGGCGCGGGGTCTAGAACAACCCGGCGATCGTGTCCAATGGAAACCGCGCGCCGCCGGGGGGGGGAAGTCTTGAGCCGATGGCCGGCCTGTGGTACCTGAAGACAGGCATTTGTTCGAGGGATTTGACATGGCGCAATTCATCGGTGGCTCCGGGCAGGACAGCTATGACGGCGGTGCCGCCGACGACACGATCTATCTGCAGGCCGGCGACGATGTCGGCAAGGGCTTTGGCGGCAATGACATCGTCGATGGCGGACTCGGCAATGACCGGGTGTTCGGCGGGCTTGGCAACGACCGGCTGTTCTCGGGTCCGGCCGTCGAAAGCGGCAAGGACTCGCTCTATGGCGGGGCCGGCGACGACGAGATGACCGCAGGCTTCGGCGATTTCGGCGATCTGGCCGATGGCGGCACCGGCATCGATCACATCATCTTGAACTATTCGGCCGGTTTCGCGGTGTCGGGCACGCCGCTGATCATCACCCTGTCACCGTCGTTCTTTGTCTTTGCCGGGGCGGCCATCGGCATTTCGGTGCAGAATGTCGAGCGGCTCTCGGTGTCTGCTGCCGACGGTGCCGACAACATCTCCGGGGGTGCCTACGATGACTACATCGACGGGCGCGCCGGCAACGACTCGCTGTTTGGCGGTGATGGCGATGACTGGATCGCGGGCGGCACCGGCGATTTCCTGATCGGGGGCGGGCTGGGGATCGACTATCTGAGCCTCGACATGTCCGACCGGAGCACCGATCTGATCATGCGCCTGACCGTCGGCGGCAAGCTGGCCATTGCCGGCATCGGCACGGCGACCGGGTTCGAACGGGTCAGTCTGGCCGGTGGTTCCGGCAATGACGTGCTGGAAGGGCGGGCATTGGACGACAGCCTGAACGGCAATGACGGCAACGACCGGCTGACCGGCGGGGTCGGGGTGGACAGCCTGGACGGCGGCAGCGGAGTGGATACGCTTTTTGGCGGTGACGGCAACGACCGGATGGACGGACGCGGCCAGGATGATGCCTACTACGGCGGCCTCGGCGACGATTACATGTCCGAGGCACCGGTGACCCTGTCGGGCAACGACACGATGTATGGCGGCGACGGCAACGACCGCCTGGCACCGGGTCTGGGGGATGACACGCTTTATGGCGGGAACGGCGACGATTTTCTGGAGCTCGATGGCGGCAACGATCTGGGCTACGGCGGCGACGGCAACGATTTCATGCGCGACGACCTGTATTCTCCCCGGGGCAACGACACGCTGTACGGCGGCAACGGCAATGACACCATCACCCTGAGCGAGGGCAACGATCAGGTCGATGCCGGCGGCGGCGACGATCTGGTTTCCGTGCAGTTGGAGACCGGAACCACCGATGTGCTGGACGGTGGCGCCGGGCGCGACCGGCTGTCAAGCGGTGGGGGCAACACCGAGACCCTGGTGATCGTCGCAACGGTGACCGGCAGCAGCCTGACCTTTATTCGGGGCGGCGTTTCGATGCTTACGGCGGTCAATTTCGAGGATTTCGCCCTGTTCGGTGGCCAGATGGCCGACAGCCTGACCGGCGGGGCCGGCAATGACACGCTGCGCGGCAACGCCGGGTTCTTTCTCAACCCGCAACCGGCGTTGGACATCGACACCCTGACCGGCGGGGCCGGCAACGACATCCTGGTGGGCCGCGACGCCGCCGACCGGATGAGCGGTGGCACCGGGGCCGACAGTTTCATTTATGAAAAGATCACCGATTCCGGGGTGACGGTGGCCAGCCGCGATCTGATACTTGGCTTTCAGACCGGGCTCGACAAGATCGACCTCGCCCTGATCGATGCCGACCTGGGCCTGACCGGCGATCAGGCGTTCACCCTGGTGGCGGCGTTCGGTGGCGCGGTGGGACAAGCGGTCATCGCCTCGGTGGCCGCCGGCCGCTGGCTCGTGTCGCTCGATCAGACCGGCGACGGCACCGCCGACCTGATGATCGACGTGCGCGGCGTGACACTCGCGGCGGGTGATCTGATCTTGTAACCGGATTTCCGGGCCGCTGGTCGCGGGAACCGATGCGGTTGGTGACAGGGCTGCCAGCCGGTCAGGGCAAAGGCCAAAGCCCGCGCTCGGCCACCTCGACGGAATTTCCGGCCGGGTCGCGGACATAGAGCGAGCGGCTGCCGCTGTCCGGCCAGATATGATCCCGTTCGATGGCGACCCCCATCCGGTCGAACTGCGCCCGCCAGGCATCGATCGCCCCGGCATTGATCGTGGCGGGATTGTCGGCGGCATCGTCGGCGGCATCGTCGGCGGCAAAACAGACATGTCCGGGGCCGAATGAACCGTGTTTCGGGATCGGACCCGGGGCAGAGGCATCCGATGTGGCGGCGGGATCAAAGATCAGCAGCATCTGCCGGCCGCAGCGCAGGAACAGATGCCGCCCCGGGACCTTCGACACCAAGACCAGTCCGAATACCGCAGTATAGAACGCCTCGGCCGCCGCGAGATCACCGGCGTACAGCGCAGTTTCCAGAATCGCCTCGGCTTTCAGCATGCCCGTCTGCCTCCCGTTCCCCGTCGGCCTCAGGTTCCCGGCTGGTAAAGACTAGCACACAAACCACGCCACCCGGCACAGCAATTGCCGCGCCGGCACCCGGCCCCGGCAATGCCCGGCCCCGCCGCTTGTATTCCCGCGCTTCGTCTTGTATCTCGTCCCGTCGCGACTAGAATGGGCGCTGACGGAATTCCCCGGAATGGCCCGGCCGCCGGCACAAGCCCGGGCGGCGGTGCCGTTCTGCAAACCGGAGGTCAGGCATGTCCTGGACAGACGAGCGTGTCGAGACGCTGAAGAAGATGTGGGGCGACGGCCAGAGCGCCAGCCAGATCGCCAAGGAACTGGGCGGCGTCACCCGCAATGCGGTGATCGGCAAAGTGCACCGGCTGGGCCTGTCGAATCGCGCCGGCGGCCCGGCGGGTGCGCCGGGTGTCTCTGGCGCATCAGGCCGGGTGGGCGGGCCCGAACCGGACGATGATGCCGACGCCGTCGACGATTTCGCCGCAACCGCCTCCGGCCTTGCCGACAGCGCACCGGATGCGGATGAGGGTCCTGCCGTCGATTTGCACGGCGACTTCGCCCGGGCCGAGCCGAGACCGGCCGAGCGTCCGGCAGCCAATGCAGCCCCGGTGTCATCGGTCGTGCTGCGCAAGCCGATCATCCCGGCGGGCCAGCCGCTGCCGCCGCAGCCTTCGGCCAACGAGATCAGCCCTGAAGCGCTGGCCTCGGTGCGCGAGGTCGAGAAAAAGGCGAAGCGGCTGTCGCTGATGGAACTGACGGAACGGACCTGCAAATGGCCGATCGGCGATCCGGCCACGACCGATTTCTGGTTCTGCGGTCTGGGAACCCAGGCCGGCAAACCCTATTGCGAGGCGCATGTCGGGGTGGCGTTCCAGCCGATGTCGTCGCGCCGCGACCGCCGCCGCTGATCGGGCTGGCGGCCCCCTGGCCGCCGATGCGTCCAAAGCTGGCAGGGTGGAAAGTGGCGACGCAGCGGGATGGTTCCCCGACGGAAGGCCCGGTGGCGATTGGTTCCTTGCGCAGAACGAAACCTGATGCAACCGCCTGCTCGCGCGCCATCCGCTCTGACGTTCGAGGTACAGACGGATCGTGCCGGACGCCCGTGGCGGGCACGCAAGAGCGCTCGCCTGCACCGATCACGCCGAGGGGATGCGGCAATCCCGTCTGCGGTCCAACCAGGTCCCGTCCCGCATCAGCCGCCCTGTCCCTGTTTCAGCAACAGGTCCAGCAACTGCTGTTCCGGAGAAACAGCCGGTGGCGGAGCAGACGGTGCGGCGGTGGCCGGATCGACAGGCGCTGGCGCGACCCCTGCCGCCGGATCGACGGGCGCGACCACCGCCGGATCAATCACCACCGGATCGACCGGGGCCGGGGCCAGACCCAGCAGCTTGCCCAGTTCCGCTGCCGCCTTTTCCTCGACCGTCCGCCGTGCCGCATCCTCCAGGCTTTCGCCGTCGCGCGCCACCACCCCCAGTCGCGCCGCCTCTTCCGCCAGCTTCGCTCGTGCCTCTGCTTCCAGCCGGGCCTTTTCTTCGGCAAAGTTGGCGTTAAGGGCTTCATCCAGATCCAATTCAAAATCGGGATCGGCCCACGGCCCGGTCACATGCAGCGGCACGGCAATGCCGGCACCGGCGGCCCCGGCCAGGGCAGTCGCCGTCAGCCGGTAATCCAGTGTCTGCGCCCCGATCGCCACCGTTCCCGCCCCGCTGGCGGTCAACAGGGGCGCGGTCAGCCGCAGATCGTCGTTGCGCGCCACCCCGCCAGCAATCGTGAAACTGGCGGTGATATCGTCGAACACCGTGCTGCTGCCGCTGCCGAACCGGCTCAGGTCCAGTGTCTGCAACATCCCGGCCAGATCAATCCCCCTGACCTCGCCTTGCGCCAACCGCACCGCGCCCTGCCCCGACAGGCTGCGCATTATCGCCGCCAGCGAATTGCCGACGCCCAGGAATTTGAAAGCCACCTGGCCGGTGCCGCTCAGCCGGTCCTGTCCGGCCAGATCGCTCAGCAACGGCGCCAGCGACAGGTTTGCGCCGCTCAGATTGCCGCCGACCGACAGGCCATCCCGCCCGTTCACCACGAACTCGCCGGTCAGGGTGCCCTGATAGGCCTGCACATCGCGCAACTCGACTACGGCGCGGGCCCGGTCCAAGCGCAGCACCAGTTGCGTCGCACTCAGCCGGGCCGGTCCCAGCTTGATGCTGTCGGCGGCCAGGGTGATTTCGCCGTCCAGCGCCGACAGGGCAGAGACGTCGAGGGTGGCCTCTGACCAACCCGGCGCAGGTTGCGCAGCGCCTGCATCGCCAGCAGCACCGCCATCCGCTCCGGTCAGGGCTGAAAAGTCGAGGGCCCGGCCCGACATTTGCGCCACAAATCGGGGGGTGTCGCCGCCCAGATACAGATCGGCGGCACCGGCAAGCACATTGCCCGCCAGGGTGATCTGACCAGCCCGCAGATGCGCCGAGCCTTCCGGAACATAGGTCACCTGACCCGTCAGCCCGACCGCCCCCGCCACTGCCTGCGGCAGGTCCGGCGGCGGCAGCCCGATCAGCGCGAAAACACTTTGCAACGACCCGGCACCGACCTGCACCTGACCATCCAGCGCCAGCGGTGCCAACCCGGCCCGCCCGGTAAAGTCGGCGGCCAGATCCGAGCCTTCCAGCCCGGTTCCGTCAAGGCCGGATGCCTCAAGGCTCAGGCTTACCGGCACCACCTGCCCGGCAAGAAACGCCGAAAACACCGCAACCTGTGCGGTCAGCGCCAGCCTCTGGCCGTTCATTTCGGCGGTGGCGGTCAAATCGGCCGGACCATCATACGACGGCAGGCTGACATCCGCGCCGATTGCCTGCAACCGGGTCCGGGTGCCGCCGGCATGATCGATGAAGGTCAGCTGCCCGTCCGAGATCAGCCCCCGGTCCAGCGTGAAACCGCGCGTTGGGGCCGACGCCGGGTCCGACCCTTCGGCAGCTTCGGTCCCGCCTGTCGCGTCCGGACCGAACTGCCAGTTGCCGCGCCCGTCGGCGTGACGCTCCAGCACGATCACCGGCCGCACCGCCTCGACCTTGCGGATCACGATGCGCCCGCCGATCAGCTCGCCCAGGTCCAGCCCGATGGTCAGGGCATCGGCGCTGAGCATCGGACCCTGGTCCGACCACGCAGCATTGGCCACCTGCACCGGCCCGGTCGTCACCCCAAGCTGCGGCCAGACCGACGGGCGTACCGCACCGCTCAGTTGCAGCGCCCGACCGGTGGCCGCCTGAAACTCGCGCGCCGCCAGTGCCGCGATCCGATCCGACGGGATCAGGAACAGCACCACCACCGCCAGCACCACCAGAGTGACCAGCATACCCAGCAGGCGGAACAGCCAGCGCACCCTACCCTCCGAACCCAAACCCCGGGCCGGAGTCTAGAACGCGCCGGTCAGGCCAACAAGCCGCTTCGCAGCCTGCCAGCCGCCCGCCTGCATCAAAGCGCCGACAGCGCGATCAGCGGCAACCCGGCCAGCGCCTGGCCGAACACCGCCAGCGTCAGCGCCACATAGACCGCAAGCCCCAGCCCCAGCCAGAGATGGCCCCGGACCGGCTGCGCCTGCCCCCGCACTACTCCTGCCCGGTCCAGCATCCAGCCCAAGAGCGGCAGCGCCTGCATCGCATGCAGCGCCAGGAAATGTGCCGGCCGCAGGTCGCCGACCGACGCCGACCAGCCAAAGAGCGGCAACACCCGCGCCCCCGGCTCCGGCACACCGACGAAATGCCCGCCGTTGCCACCCAGCGTGAAGCCGATCAGCATCGTCAGCACCATCGACGCCAGAAACCCCAAGGCCACCCCGGCCCGCAAGCCCGGGCCGAAAGCAGCACCCCGATCCCGGCCGACCACCACGCCCAGCACGCCCACCGCCAGCATGAACACCGCAATCGCCGCACCCATCAGGCTGTACATCAGACTGGTCAGCGCGCTCGAATCGTTGAAATGCGACGCCTCGCCCCGCCCGGCCATCAGAAAGATGTAGCCGGTCTCGAACACCGATGCCGCGATCAGCACCAGCACGATCAGCCGCACCGCCAGCCCGCCCCGCACCGCCGCCGACAACCGGTCGGTCACCAGTGCAATGGTGGCAAAGAACATCACGAACGACAGTGCGAACTTCAGCGGCTTGGCCCAGACCGCCACGCCGTTGAACAGCCGGTCATCGACCACCAGCCCGGCTACGGCAACCGCCGACAGTCCGGCAAACAGCAGCGCCATCGGCCACATCTGATCCGCCATAACCACCCGTTGCGGTGCCGGAAAACTTGTTGAAAGCGTCATTCAGACCTCCTGCCCGCGGCGCATCACCCGCGCCCCTGCCTCTGTCATCAGCCCCAGCAACAGCCCCAGCGGCCCCAGCATGAAGATCGCCGCCAATATCGGAGCCTGGATCAGCCGGCTGATCGCCGCCCGGTCCAGCCGCTCGGCCACGAAACTGCCGACCAGCAGGTCAAACGCCAGATAATGCGCCCAGCCCGCCACCAGCACCGGGTCCGAGGCGAACAGAGCCCGCACCGCCGCAATCGAGCCGAAGCCGCCGCCGCTCTGCATCATGAACCCGGCAATCAGCCCGGAATAGATCACCGCCAGCCCCAGCGGCAGCAGCATCCGCGGCACCGCATCCAGCCACCAGACCCCGCGCGGGCCCGCGATCAGCACCGCCCACCCCAGCAACGCGGCGCTGTTGGCCAGCCCGAACAACGCATCCCAATTCATCGCACTCTCCATATTGACGATGTAAACTTATCTGCCACACCGCCCGGGCCGGGTCAAGAAATATATTGACGCTGGAAACACTGCGGCCGTAAGCTGCCGCATGACCGACAGGAAATACCACCACGGCGATCTGAAACACGCCCTCGTCGCGGCCGGGCTGGCGATCCTGGAGGTTGACGGCCTTCCCGGCCTGTCCTTGCGCGCCTGCGCCGCCCGAGTCGGCGTTTCCCACGCTGCGCCAAAAAACCATTTCGGCAGCCTCAAGGGCCTGATCACCGCCATTGCCGCCGAAGGCTTCGCCCGCCACGCCGCCTTCATGCGCGACGGCCTGACCGAAGGCGCGTCGCGCCGCGACCGCCTGCGCGCCGCCATGCTGGGCTACACCCGCTTTGCCGCCGCGCATCCGCATCTGTTCGAGCTGATGTTCTCCCCCAACTACCCCGATTTCAGCGACGAGACCCTGCGCCGCAACGCCGCCGACAGCTATTCGGTGCTGCGCGACATCTCGACCGGGCTCGACTGGGACAAGGCCGCCGGGCCGGACGGCCAGGTCAAGACCGAAATGATGCTGTGGTCGCTGGCGCACGGCTATGCGCTCCTGGCCATGTCGGGCCAGTTCTCGCCAGGCGGCGCCACCAAGGCCCCGGCCTTCCCGATCGATCAGGTGATGCCGGAATTCGGGTATCGGGAGTGAGGCGCGGGGCCGGGTTCATGCGCTGCTTCGGTGCCGCATTCATGCGTGAAGTGTCCTGTTTCACTTCGAACGGGCTGCGGACTGACCGACAACGTCGGGCGACCCGATCCGGCGCTGCCACCCGAACCGCTGACTCTTTTCCTCGTTTGCCGCATGTCCCCGATGTGTTAGGCTGTGTACATCCGAAACATCCGGGCAGGACAACATGACGACCCGCGCAACCGTCACCTTTCATACTTCGCCAGACGTGAAGGCGCGGCTGGAACGGCTGGCGACCCTGACCCGTCGCAGCAAATCCTATCTGACCAACGAGGCCGTCGCGCGCTATCTCGATGCCGAAGAAGCCTTTGTCGCCGCCGTGGAAAAGGGCCTGGCAGAGGCTGATGCCGGTCACCTGATCGACCATGCCAGCGCTTCGGCCTACCTGCTGTCGTTGTCCAGCGATCACCCCTTGCCGCAGCCCGTCCCAGCCCGGGGATGACCCCGGCCTGGACGCCACAGGCACTCGGCGATGTTGCCGAAGTGATCGGGCGCATCCGGGCCGCAGATCCGCAAGCGGCGGACAGGTTGTTGTATCGCCTCTTGCGGATCGTCTCGCAGACTTTGCCCGAGCAACCTCTGATCGGTCGGCCCGGGCGGGTGGCGCAGACCCGCGAGATTGTCGTACATGCGTCCTATGTCCTCGTCTATCGCGTCGCTGGCGACCAACTCGATATTCTCGCTTTGCGACACACCGCCCGCCTTTGGCCCGACAGGTTCTAAGGTGGAATGATACCGGACGATGGCGGACCAGCCGCAGACCCGATCGAGCGAGTCCGGAATTCGGGGCTCGAGACCGACCCGTAGGGCGGGGTTCACCCCGCCGCCCTCTCATCACAAATCCAGAGCCCCTTGCTTGCTCCCGTCCACTTCGCGCGCCGCCTTCCTGAACGTGTCATCGCGGCGCGCCGGCATTTCCACCGCCCGTTCCCGCAAGGCCAACGCCTGCTCCACCGTCACGATCTGCAACCGGTTGACCGGCGCAAACCCCGGCACCTCGCACATCCCCGCGGCCCTTGCCCAGTCCTCCATCGGCTTAGTGGGCTTTTCCAGCGTCAGCAGCACCCCGATCTGCGCCCCCTGCGCCTTGACCACCGCGTCGAGGCTGCGCACCATCTCGACCCCCAGCTTGGTGCCGCCCTTGACCGACACCACCGCGCGAAACTCCTCGTTCACCCCGAACCAGCGCACCCCGTCCACCCCGCCATCCGCGCCCTTCTTGGCCTGCGGAATGAAGCCGAGCTTGCTGGCCGCCCAGATCTCGAATTCCTTCTTGGTCGGGTCGTTGCGGTTGAAGAAATCCCGCGCCGCGTCGGCGTCCATCGGCGTGCCGATCACCTGATAGTCGATGCCGGGAAAGGCGTGGCGCAGGCGGGTTTCGATCAGCCCGATGGCGATATGCGTCACGTCAATGCCGATCCACTGCCGCCCCAGCTTCTGCGCCGCATGAACGGTGGTGCCGCAGCCGCAGAACGGGTCGAGCACCACATCGCGAGGGTTCGAGGAGGCATTGAGGATGCGTTCGAGCAGGGCCACGGGTTTCTGGGTGGGGTAGCCGAGGCTGTCTTTGCCCAAGACCGGTGGGATATCAGTCCAAATGTTCTGCACCGGAACACCCGGCATTTCATCAAGGAAACGTTTATACTCGGGCATCCCACTAGACGCAAATGCGAGTCGATCCTCCAACGCAAAACGCCGCATATTCTCCTTGCTATACGCCCAGAAGCGACCGTTGTAAGGGGGGACTTGTTTGTATTCCCAGCCGTCAAGCGGCCTTAAGAACTCATCTTCAAGATCGGCCTCCCATGCACCACCAACAAGGCGCTTTACCGGCCAAAGATAAGACACATCTCCACCCGGCTTCGCCGCCGAAAGATTATCACGTCGATAGCGACGGCCTGATTTGTCAATCATCCGATAGGCACTCTCAACATATGACGTATCGTATTCTGTGAACTGCCAATTCCATGTCCATTCCGTCGATTTGGAGTAGAAAAAGATCACGTCAGAAACGTTGCCATACTGCTTCCGTCCTTGCTTGCCATCGCTATGTGCTGACGATCTTTTCCATGTGATCTCAGTACGAAATCCCTTTGCCCCAAACACCGCATCCAGCAAAATCTTCAGATAATGGCTCGCCGTCGGGTCGCAGTGCAGATATAGGCTGCCGGTCGGCTTCAGCACCCGGTGCAACTCCACCAGCCGCACCGCCATCATGGCCAGATAGGCCGTCAGCGCGTTCTTGCCCAGAAAGCCCACCATCGCATCCAGCATCTTGGCCGCATCCTGATAGGACGACCGTTTGACCTCGGCCACTGCCTGCCCGGATGTGGCATCGTCCCACTGCCAGGTATCGGTAAACGCCTCCATCTGCGCTGCCGACTGCTGCCCCTTCGGCGTCTTGAACAGGGCGTTGTAATCGGCGTTCGAGTTGAACGGCGGGTCGAGGTAGATCAGGTCGACGCTTTCATCGGAAATCGACTTGCGCAGCACATCCAGATTGTCGCCGTAATACAGCCGGTTCATCCTGCCCCCCATAGGCCGGGGTTCACCCCGCCACCTGCCCGCCCCACCATCGCCGCCCGTGGTAAACCCCACGTTAACCCCACTCCCCACCGCCCGCAATCGCCGCCAAATGTGAAAATATCCCTAATTCGAACCTGTAACCCATTGAAATCACTGAACCGTTAACGTGTCCCGACTCGGGACACCCCCGGCTTTCCCCCGCCCGCCAATTCCGCTATATCCCCGCCATGTCGCAAAACCCGCCCCTGCTCCGCCCCGACCTCGCCCGCTCCGTGATCCCCGAGGCCCGTCGTCCCGGCCAGCCCACGATCGGCATGGTCTCGCTCGGCTGCCCGAAAGCGCTGGTGGACAGCGAGCGTATCCTGACCCGCCTGCGCGCCGAAGGCTACGCCATCTCCCCCGACTATGCCGGCGCCGACGCCGTCATCGTCAACACCTGCGGCTTTCTCGACAGCGCCAAGGCGGAATCGCTGGAGGCCATCGGCGAAGCCCTGACCGCCAACGGCCGGGTGATCGTCACCGGCTGCCTCGGTGCCAACCCCGAATACATCACCGGCGCGCATCCGAAGGTGCTGGCAGTGACCGGCCCGCATCAATACGAGGCGGTGCTCGATGCCGTCCACGCCGCCGTACCGCCCAGCCCCGACCCGTTCATCGACCTGTTGCCCGCCTCCGCCGTCACCCTGACGCCGCGCCACTACAGTTACCTGAAGATCGCCGAGGGCTGTAACCACAAGTGCAAGTTCTGCATCATCCCCGACATGCGCGGACTCCAGCAAAGCCGCCCGGCCCACGCGGTGCTGCGTGAAGCCGAGAAGCTGGTGGCGGTTGGTGTGAAGGAGCTGCTGGTCATCAGCCAGGATACGTCCGCCTACGGGCTTGATCTGAAGCACGCCACCGAGCGCGGCCACCGCGCCCACATCACCGACCTGGCCCGCGATCTGGGGTCGCTCGGGGCCTGGGTGCGGCTGCACT
>JANNRR010000061.1:0-17141 GCA_031401675.1 Paracoccaceae bacterium | reverse complement strand
GTTGTCATTGGCCGACATCTGCAGAAACCGCTCCAGCCGCGCGCTGGAATGTTCCGGACCCTGGCCTTCAAACCCGTGCGGCAGCAGGCAGACAAGGCCCGACATCCGCAGCCATTTGGCCTCGCCCGACGAGATGAACTGGTCGAACATGATCTGGGCACCATTGGCGAAATCGCCGAACTGCGCCTCCCACAGCACCAGGGCGTTGGGTTCGGCGAGCGAGTAGCCGTATTCGAAGCCAAGCACCGCATATTCCGACAGCATGCTGTCGATCACCTCGTAGCGCGCCTGCCCGCTGCGGATGTGGTTCAGCGGGTAGTGGCGTTCCTCGGTCGACTGGTCGATGAAGGCGGAATGACGGTGGCTGAAGGTGCCGCGCGTGCTGTCCTGACCGGACAGGCGGACAAAGAAGCCTTCGGTGACCAGCGAGCCGAAGGCCAGTGCCTCGGCTGTGGCCCAGTCGACGCCGTGGCCGGAGCGGAACATTTCGGCCTTGGTATCCAGTTGCCGGGCCACGGTCTTGTGCAGATCGAAGTCCGGCGGCACCCTGACCAGGGCAGTGCCAACCTCCTGCAGGGTTTCCGGCGCGATTGCGGTCTGGCCGCGCTGATAATCGGTGCCTTCGCGGTTCATGTGGCTCCACCGGCCATCGAGCCAGTCGGCCTTGTTGGGCCTGTAGTCCTTGCCGGCCTCGAACTCGGCATTCAGCATCGCCTGAAACGCCGCCTTCATGTCCTCGATCTCGCCTTCGGCGATCAGACCGTCCTTGACCAGACGTTCGGTATAAAGCTGCAGCGTGGTCTTCTGCTTCTTGATGCGGGTGTACATCATCGGGTTGGTGAACATCGGCTCGTCGCCTTCGTTGTGACCGAAGCGGCGGTAACAGAAGATGTCGAGCACCACGTCCTTGGCGAATTTCTGCCGGAACTCGGTGGCAACGCGGGCGGCATGCACCACCGCCTCGGGGTCGTCGCCGTTGACATGGAAGATCGGGGCTTCCACCATCAGGGCAATGTCGGTCGGATAGGGCGACGAGCGGGAAAACGACGGGGCGGTCGTAAACCCGATCTGGTTGTTGACGATGATGTGCATGGTGCCGCCGGTGCGGTGGCCGACCAGGCCCGAAAGGCCGAAACATTCGGCGACCACGCCCTGGCCGGCAAAGGCGGCATCGCCGTGCAACAGGATCGGCAGCACCGAACGGCGGCTCTTGTCGCCGTATTGTTCCTGCTTGGCGCGGACCTTGCCCAGCACCACCGGGTTGACGGCTTCGAGGTGCGAGGGATTGGCGGTCAGGCTGAGGTGGACGGTGTTGCCGTCAAACGCCCGGTCGGACGAGGCCCCAAGGTGGTATTTCACGTCACCCGAGCCATCGACATCTTCGGGTTTGAAGCTGCCGCCCTGAAACTCGTTGAAGATGGCGCGGTAGGGTTTGCTCATGACGTTGGCCAGCACGGAAAGGCGGCCGCGGTGCGGCATGCCGACGGCGATTTCCTTGACGCCGAGCGCGCCGCCGCGCTTGATGATCTGTTCCATCGCCGGGATCAGGCTTTCGGCCCCATCCAGTCCGAAGCGTTTGGTGCCCTTGTATTTGACATGCTGGAACTTCTCGAAGCCCTCGGCCTCGACCAGCTTGTTCAGGATGGCGCGGCGGCCTTCGCGGGTAAAGGTAATCTCCTTGCCATAGCCCTCGATGCGTTCCTTGAGCCAGCTGGCCTGTTCGGGGTCGGAAATGTGCATGTATTGCAGGGCGAAGGTGCCGCAATAGGTGCGTTTGACGATCTCGACGATCTGGCGCATCGAGGCGACCTGCAGGCCCAGCACGCTGTCGATGAAGATCGGGCGGTCGAGGTCGGCGTCGGTGAAGCCGTAGGACTTCGGGTCGAGTTCGGGGTGGTTGTTCGCTTCGCGCATGCCCAGGGGGTCAAGGTCGGCGACCAGATGGCCGCGGATGCGGTAGGCGCGGATGATCATCAGGGCGCGGATGCTGTCGAGCACGGCGCGCTGCACCTGGGCATCGGTGACCTCGACACCCGTCTCAGCAGCTTTGGCGGTGATTTTCGCGCCGGCGGCTTTCGCTTCGCGGGCCGGGTCGGCGGCCCACTGGCCGTCAAGTGCGGCGGTCAGCTCGTCGGTCGGGGCCGGTGGCCAGTCGGCACGGCCCCAGGATGGCCCGGCGGCGGATTTACGAACATCGGTTTCGGTATCGCCCAGGGAGCGGAAGAACTCGGCCCACGCCTGATCGACTGCCGCGGGGTCGCGGGCATAGCGGGCGTAGAGCGCGTCGATATAGTCGGCGTTGGTGCCCTGAAGGAAGGAGGAGGCGTGGAAGATGTCGTTGGGGGATTGTTCGGTCATTTTTGACGTCCCATCTGTGATGATACCGTGGTGTGGTGGGGAGTGGTGGGGTGGAACCCCACCCTACCCCTTGATCGCCTTCAACACCGCCTCACCGAGCCCTGCCGGGCTGTCGGCGACCACGATCCCGGCGCTTTTCATCGCTTCGATCTTGCTTTCGGCGTCGCCTTTGCCACCGGCGACAATCGCTCCGGCATGGCCCATGCGGCGGCCCTTGGGGGCGGTGCGGCCCGCGATGAAACCGGCGGTGGGTTTCCAGCGGCCGCGCGCCTTCTCGTCCCTCAGGAACTGCGCCGCGTCTTCTTCCGCCGCACCGCCGATTTCGCCGATCATGATGATCGACTGGGTTTCCGGGTCGGCGAGGAACCATTCCAGCACCTCGATATGTTCCGTCCCCTTGATCGGGTCGCCGCCGATGCCGATGGCCGAGGACTGGCCGAGGCCGACATCGGTGGTCTGTTTTACCGCCTCATAGGTCAGGGTGCCGGAGCGGGAGACCACGCCGACCGAGCCGCGCTTGAAGATGTTGCCGGGCATGATGCCGATCTTGCATTCGCCGGGGGTCATCACCCCGGGGCAATTCGGGCCGATCAGGATGGTTTTCGAATTAACTAACGCCCGTTTGACTTTCATCATGTCCAGCACCGGAATGCCCTCGGTGATGCAGACGATCAGCTCCATGCCGGCGTCGATCGCCTCGAGGATGCTGTCGGCAGCGAACGGTGGCGGGACGTAGATGACGGAAGCGTTGGCTTGCGTGGCATGGCGCGCCTGATGCACCGAGTTGAACACCGGCAGGTTCAGGTGCGTCTCGCCGCCCTTGCCCGGCGTGACGCCGCCGACCATCTGCGTGCCATAGGCGATGGCCTGTTCGGAATGAAACGTGCCCTGGCTGCCGGTAAAGCCCTGACAGATGACGCGGGTGTTTTTGTCGACGAGGACGGACATGCGAGCCTTTTCTGTATCACGCTGTGATACGGGATTGGTTGACGGATGTATCATGCCATGATACATTTACGGGATGATCGTTTCGGTGCGGGACAAAAGAGTTGCCGTGATCATGGCGGGCGTCGTGCCTGCACGGTTTCCGGCGAAACTGATTCGGGCCGTCCAGAGGGCGGTTCGGGCTTTGGAAGCCGCCGACGGGATCGAAGACTTGCGGTTTCCGCCGTCCAATCGGCTGGAGGCTTTGCGCGGCGACCGGGCGGGCCAATGGTCCATTCGGATCAATCTGCAATGGCGACTGTGCTTTCGCTGGTCGGAACATGGTGCCGAAGACGTTGAAATTGTGGACTATCACTGAAGGTGCAAGATGATTGAATTTCACGCCAATCCCCCGATCCATCCCGGCGAAATGCTGAGGACGGAGTTCATGGAGCCGCTGGGCCTGACCTCTGGCAAGATTGCCAAGGCCATCGGTGTCCCGCGCACGCGGATCGAGCGGCTGGAGCGCGAGGAAACCGCCTTGTCGGCGGATACGGCGATCCGGCTGGCGCGCTATTTCAAGACCTCGGAACGGTTCTGGTTGAACCTGCAAAAGTCTTATGAAGCGGATTGCGTTCACGCCGATGCCGCGCGGATGGCCGAGGTCGATTCCATTGTTCCGCTTCCCCGCCCGGATTTGGAGGATGCTGCTGCGTGAGGGGTCTGGTGCGGGCATTGGGGTCACTTGGGGGTTGAGTGAGGCGGTGGGGTGGAACCGAACCCTACGAGTTATCCTTTGACGGCCTTGACGATCTTCTGCGCCGCATCGCTCAGGTCATCCGCCGCAATCACGTTCAGCCCGCTGTCCCGGATGATCTGCTTGCCCAGCTCCACGTTGGTCCCCTCCAGCCGCACCACCAGCGGCACCTTCAGGCCCACGGCCTGCACCGCAGCAATCACCCCTTCGGCGATGATGTCGCAGCGCATGATGCCGCCGAAGATGTTGACCAGGATGCCTTTGACGTTGGGGTCGGAAGTGATGATCTTGAACGCCTCGGTCACCTTTTCCCGGGTGGCGCCGCCGCCGACGTCGAGGAAGTTCGCCGGCTCGGCACCGTAGAGCTTGATGATGTCCATCGTCGCCATCGCGAGGCCTGCACCGTTGACCATGCAGCCGATTTCGCCGGACAGGGCGATGTAGTTCAGGTCGAACTTGCTGGCGGCCAGTTCCTTGGCATCCTCCTCGGTTTCATCGCGCAGTGCCATGATGTCGGGCTGGCGGAACAGGGCATTGCCGTCGAACGACATCTTGGCATCCAGACATTTCAGATCGCCGTCGGTGGTGATGACCAGCGGGTTGATTTCCAGCATCTCGCAGTCTTTTTCGACGAAGAACCGGTACAGCGTGCCCAGCAGCGACACGCATTGCTTGATCTGCTTGCCCTCCAGCCCCAGTTCGAACGCAACGCGGCGGCCGTGGAAGGCCTGATAGCCGGTGGCGGGATCGACCGAGAAATCGAGAATCTTGTCGGGGGTTTCGCGCGCCACGTCCTCGATGTTCACCCCACCTTCGGTCGAGGCGACGAACGAGATGCGGCTGCTGCCGCGATCGACCAGTAGGGCCAGATAGAATTCGGACGCGATATCCGAGCCGTCTTCGATGTAGATTCGGTTGACCTGCTTGCCCGCCGGGCCGGTCTGATGCGTGACCAGCGTGCGGCCCAGCATCTTGGCGGCCTGTTCCGCCGCCTCGGAGACCGATTTCGTCAGGCGGACGCCGCCTTTTTCGCCGGCCTCCACCTCCTTGAAGCGGCCCTTGCCGCGGCCGCCGGCATGAATCTGCGCCTTGACCACCCAGAGCGGGCCGTCAAGTTCGCTGGCGGCGGTCTTTGCCTCCTCGGCGCGCTGCACCACGCGGCCATCGGACACCGGCACCCCGAAATCGCGCAGCAGCTTCTTGGCCTGATACTCGTGGATGTTCATGCGCCGGTGCCTTTTCTGGTAATGGTCTGGACGCCGGCCCGAAGACGGGCCCCAAATCTTGCAGCGGCTATGGCACGGAAAGTGTAACGAAAAAAGAAAAGATCACCGGAAAGCCCGGGCATAGGGCAGAAACTTGGCTATGTGATCACAAGAAAAATCGCTGTGATCACAAAGGCAGGCGGCCGATTCGAATCGGCCGTCCGGGCCGGGGTCTCAGTTCAGCAGCAGGGCATAGAGGACGCCACGGCCGCCGACCAGTTGCTCGAACGCGGTCCAGGCGGTGCCGGTGATCATCGGGCCGCGTTCGGCATAGGGCAGCGCATCCATGCCCTGCACCCAGCCGACCAGATCGAGCGGGTTGGGATTTTCCAGCCAGGCGGCGATGTTGATCCCGGCTTCGGGCGGCAGGGCGATGTGCGGCACCAAGAGCTTGCCGTTCAGCAGCTGTTCAAGCTCGCCCAGCACGCCAAGCCAGACCACGTCGGTGTCGGCGGGCATGTCGAAGCCGAGGGCGGCGGTCTGGCGCGCGTTCGGGATCCATTCCGCCTGATTGTCGGTCTCGGTGGCGACCGCGCGCCAGAACTGCCGGTTCAGGGCGACCATCTGCATCAGGTGCGCCCGGGATTGCCGGGTCAGCGCCGGGTCGGGCTGCTGGCGCAGAGCCAGAATGGCGATCGCCGCCTTGTCGACCCAGCCCGACACATCGAACTCGTCGATGGCTGAGGGATTGGGCGAGGCCAGCCGGGTCTGCTCGTCGTCGGCGGCGGCCATGAGCCTGGCGGTGGCAGCGGTGGGGTCGAAGGCCAGAACGAAGCTGGACAGGCCCGAGATCAGCTGGCCATAGGCGCGCAGCCAGAAAACGTCGGCGCTGTCGAAGCGGATGCTGGTCGAGGTCAGGCCACCCGGTTCGGACCAGGGCATGGTGAAATTGTCAAGCGCCAGCGGCAGCAAATCCTCGCCGATGCCGCGCTGGCCGTCGCCGGTGATGTCGAACCACAGATCCTCCAGCCGGATGGTCAGGCCGATGTCGGCCCCCTCGGGAATGGCCGCCAGCGTGGTTTCGGCCAGCGCCATCTGCGCCAGCGCGCCGCCAAAGATCTCGGCCACCAGGCTGGCGCGCATCGGTTCGGGGGCGCGGTTCAGCGGCAGGTCCAGCCGCAGGATCGGCAGCGGGGCGATTTCCTCGACGGCCCCGAGCTGCCAGCGCAGCTGCAGGGCCTGTTCGATGCCGCGCAGGAACCGGACGCCGC
Organism: Paracoccaceae bacterium; assembly: GCA_031401675.1. GTDB lineage: Bacteria > Pseudomonadota > Alphaproteobacteria > Rhodobacterales > Rhodobacteraceae > JANNRR01. The sequence continues at coordinate 10,626 of JANNRR010000061.1, read as the reverse complement.
CGAGGGCGAAGCGGTCATCCGGGGTCGGGGCGGCGAGGGCTGACAGGGCAGCCTCGGTCCGGGCAAGGCCGTCGGCGGCGAGGGCGGCGGACCAGTCCTGACTGGGGGCGGCGAGGCCGGGCAGGGGCAGGAGGCAGAGCAACAGGCCGGGGAATAACCGCATGATCGGCTCCTTGCAGGGATGTCGCCGTGGTCTAGCAGAGATAGCGGCGGGCGGGAATGGCGGGCGGGGTCGGGTATTCCAGCCTTTTGGCTTGGGTCGGGGGCGGGGTTTGGGGAAGCGTCTCGCGGTGAGACATTTTTTTGGTGATTGATATCAGGGGGTTGTGGTGGTTGCGTTAGGGGAATCTTAGGGATTTCGGGGGGGTGGGGGTGTGGTGAGGGCGGCGGTGCGTGCGAGCACGCACCCTACGCTGCGGGTGGTTCAGCCCAGCTTTTTCGCCGCATACGCGGCTTTCATGCGGGCGAGAAGTGCGGTCTTGTCGTCCGATTGATCCTGTTTGGCCTTGCCGGTGCGGTGCAGGTTTTGCGCGTCAAAGCGCGGGTTGCCGGTCGGGGTCTTGGCTTTGGTATTCTTGGAATAGTCCATCGGGGGGGGCCTTTTAGGTTAAGGGAAAACGCGCGGCGTGGGAGCGCGTCTTGACGGGGCGGTGCGTGCAAGCACACACCCTATATTTGGTGCATGATGGCTCTTGGTAGAAGGGTGCAGCAAGGCGGATTTTGAAAGGCGCAGAATCTCTTCGGCTGTGTGGAAGCAGGTCTTGGGCTGTTGATGCTTCTTGACCGATTTGATTTCAATCAAATCGTGGCGCGCCTGCCTGCCCATGGGCAGGCGCGGATGGAGCGCCCGCCCAGCCAGGCGCGCCCCGATTTCCCGACCACGGTACCAAGCCCAACCTCCCTTGCCTTGCGGCTTGCGCCTACAGGCAACAGGCCGGTCGTCCGTCCACTGGACGGCCAACTGATCGGCCCGGGTTCTCAGGGCCTACCGGCGGCACTTACGCAACGTGCGGTAGCGCGTTCTTATCCTTGGCCATCATGGTCCATATGGGTCAGGCGAGGCTGGGGTCGATCGCCTTGCAGGCGGCCAGAAGGCCCTTTACCGCCTCGACCGACTTGTCCATCATCCCCTGTTCGTCCTTGTTCAGCTTGATGTCGACAATCCGCTCGATCCCGCCGGCACCGATGACGGTCGGCACGCCGACATACATGCCCTTGAGCCCAAAGGCACCGTCGACGTACGCGGCGCAGGGCAGCAGGCGTTTCTGGTCCCTGAGATAGGCTTCGGCCATTTCCACGGCGCTGGTGGCGGGGGCATAGAAGGCCGAGCCGGTTTTCAGCAGGCCGACGATTTCGGCGCCGCCATCACGGGTGCGCTGGACGATGGCGTCCAGCTTGTCCTGCGTGGTCCAGCCCATCGCCACCAGATCGGGCAGCGGCACGCCGCCGACGGCGGAATAGCGGATCAGCGGCACCATGGTGTCGCCGTGGCCGCCCAGCACGAATGCGGTGACATCGCGCATCGAGACGTTGAATTCCAGGCTGAGGAAGTGCCGGAAGCGGGCTGAATCCAGCACGCCGGCCATGCCGACCACCTTTTTGTGCGGCAGGCCGGAAAATTCGCGCAGGGCCCAGACCATGGCATCGAGCGGGTTGGTGATGCAGATCACGAAGGCATTCGGGGCATGCGCCTTGATGCCGGCGCCGACCGATTTCATCACCTTGAGGTTGATCCCGAGGAGGTCATCCCGGCTCATTCCCGGTTTGCGCGGCACCCCGGCGGTGACGATGCAGACATCGGCCCCGGCAATGTCGGCATAGTCGTTGGTGCCCCTGATCGCGGCATCAAAGCCTTCGGACGGGCCGGACTGGGCGATATCGAGCGATTTGCCCTGCGGCGTGCCTTCGGCGATGTCGAACAGGATCACGTCGCCGAGTTCCTTGAGCGCGACAAGATGGGCGAGCGTGCCGCCGATCTGTCCGGCACCGATCAGCGCAATCTTGGGTCTGGCCATGTAACGTCTCCCGCAGGTTGGTAGCGTGGTTAATGGAATGCGGCGATGCCTAGTCGTTCCCGCCGCGTCGCGCAAGTGTGCCGCAGTGCGGCAGGAGCCGCGCAGATGTGCTGCTGTAAGGCAGGGGCCGTGAACCAGCCGGGATGCGGGCTACCCCTTGTCGCGGGCTTGGGTTAAGGCATCGCAAACGGGCTTTCATTCGGGATCGGTCACCGCGACATGACATTATGGACAGGCCGGGTCCGGCAGCGGGCCGGTAACAACGCCCGGCACGGCTGCGCGTGATGGAACTGCAATCCGTCGGATTCTGGCTGGCGGCGGTGATTGCAGCGATGCTGGTCGGCCTGTCCAAGGGCGGGCTGCCGATCGTCGGTGTGCTGGCGACGCCGGTGCTGGCGCTGTTTCTGCCGCCGGTGATGGCGGCGGGGCTGTTGTTGCCGGTGTTCGTCGTGACCGACATGTTCGGACTTTATGCCTATCGCCACGATTACAACGGGCGGCTGCTTCTGATCCTGATCCCTGCGGCAACCGTGGGCGTGGCGCTGGGCTGGGCCACGGCCAGCGTGGTCCCGGAACGGCTGGTGACCGGGTTGGTTGGCGTGATCGGGCTGGCGTTTTCGCTGAACCTGCTGCTGCGGACACCGCCTGCGGGCGACGGGCGCGCCGCCCGGGTGGCACCGGGGCTGTTCTGGGGGGCCATTGCCGGGTTCACCAGTTTTGTCAGCCATACCGGCGGGCCGCCGTATCAGGTCTATGTGCTGCCGCTGAAACTGGACAAGGCGGTGTTTGCCGGCACCACGACGATTCTGTTTGCCTATGTCAACGCGATCAAGCTGATCCCTTATTATGCGCTGGGCCAGTTGTCGCCGGGCAATCTGAAGGTGGCGGCGGTGCTGCTGCCGGCCGGGGTGCTGGCGGTGTTTGCCGGGGTCCGGATCGTGCGGGTGCTGCCGCAGGCGCTGTTCTTCAAGCTGGTGACCTGGGCGCTGCTGCTGATCTCGGTCAAGCTGTTGATCGACGCCTGGCGCGGCTGACGCCGGGTTTTGCGTGACAGGCCGGGCGCCGCAAGCCATCCTGCCGGCGCAACCCGGAGGAAGTCGTGACCCTGTATCCCAACATGCTGGCACCCCTGGACCTTGGCTTTACCCGGCTGAAGAACCGGGTGCTGATGGGGTCGATGCATACCGGGCTGGAGGAGGCTGGTGATTGGGCCCGGGTGGCGGCGTTCTACGGCGAACGGGCGCGGGGCGGTGTGGGCCTGATGGTCACCGGCGGCATGGCACCGAACCGCGAGGGCGGGGTGTTTCCCGGGGCGGCGGGGCTGTTCACTGCAGCCGATATTGCCAATCACCGGCGGGTGACGACGCAGGTGCATGACGAGGGCGGCCGGATCGCGATGCAGATCCTGCATGCCGGGCGCTATGCCTACGGGCCGGAGTGCGTGTCGGCCTCGGCGCTGAAATCGCCGATATCGCCGTTTGCGCCGAAGGAGCTGGACGAGGCGGGGATCGAAAAGCAGATCGCCGATATCGTGACCGCGGCCGCGCGGGCGCGCGATGCGGGGTATGACGGCGTCGAGGTCATGGGGTCGGAGGGGTACTTTCTGAACCAGTTCCTGGTCACCCACACCAACCGGCGCACGGACCGCTGGGGCGGGTCTTACGAAAACCGGATGCGGTTGCCGGTCGAGGTGGTGCGCCGTGTACGGGCGGCGGTGGGGGCGGATTTCATCCTGATCTACCGGTTGTCGATGATCGATCTGATCCCCGATGGCTCGACCTGGGACGAGGTCGTGCTGCTGGCAAAGGCGGCCGAGGCGGCGGGGGCCAGCATTCTCAACACCGGCATCGGCTGGCACGAGGCGCGGGTGCCGACGATTGCCACGTCTGTGCCGCGGGCGGCGTTTGCCTGGGTGACGAAGCGGCTGATGGGGCAGGTGTCGATCCCGGTCATCACCTCGAACCGGATCAACACGCCCGAGGTTGCGGAACGGCTGCTGGCGGAGGGCTGCGCCGACATGGTGTCGATGGCCCGGCCGTTCCTGGCGGATGCTGCGTTCGTGGCCAAGGCGGCGGCGGGGCGGGCTGGCGACATCGCGCCCTGCATCGCCTGCAATCAGGCCTGTCTGGACCATACCTTCAGCGGCAGGATCGCGAGCTGTCTGGTCAATCCGCGCGCCTGTCATGAAACCGTGCTGACCTATGCCCCGGCGCGGGCCGTCAAGCGGGTGGCGGTGGTCGGGGCCGGGCCTGCCGGACTGTCGGCGGCGCTGGTGGCGGCCGGGCGCGGGCATCAGGTGACGCTTTACGAGCGCGCGGCGGAACTGGGCGGGCAGCTGAACCTGGCCAAGGCGGTGCCGGGCAAGGAAGAGTTTCACGGGCTGGTTCGCTGGTATCAGACCGAGGTCGCCGCCGCCGGCATCACGCTGCATCTGGGCACCGAGGCGAGGCCGGCGCTGCTGGCCGGGTATGACACGGTCATCCTGGCCACCGGGGTGCTGCCGCGCGACCCCGGGATTGCCGGGCAGGACGGCCCGAACGTGGTCAGCTATATCGATGTGCTGCGCGGCCGGGTCAATCCGGGCAGGCATGTCGCGGTGATCGGGGCCGGCGGCATCGGCTTTGATGTGGCCGGCTATCTGGTTCACGACGGGGTCAGCCCGACCGAGGATCTGGCGCTGTGGCAGCGCGAGTGGGGGGTGGGCGATCCGGCGCTTACGCCCGGCGGTCTGGCCCCCGGCGGGCCGCGCCCGACAGCCCCGGCGCGGCAGGTCACGCTGTTGCAGCGCAAGGCGGAAAAGCCGGGGCGGTCCCTGGGCAAGACCACCGGCTGGATTCACCGCGCCGGTCTGCAGATGAAGGGGGTGAAGCTGTTGGGCGGGGTGAATTATGAACATATCGATGCGCGCGGCCTGCATGTCAGTTTCGGGGCGTCGCGCGATTCCCCGACGCTGATCGATGCCGACACTGTGGTCTTGTGCGCCGGGCAGGTGCCGCACCGCAGCCTGTCGGAGGCGCTGAAGGCACAGGGCATGGCACATCATCTGATCGGCGGGGCAGACAAGGCGGTCGAACTGGACGCCAAGCGCGCCATCGATCAGGGGGCGCGGCTGGCGGCGGGGCTGTGATGTCGGATGCGATCAGGTGAAATCGTCCGCCTGCTGCTTCGGGGCCGGTGGGGGTTTTGCACCCTCCGCGGCCTCCGGCACTCGAACCGGTGGCGCACCAGCGGACGTACCCCGCAGGATATGTGCTGCAACGTGAAGCGAGATCTGACTCAAATTGCGTGAAGTTGGCTTCGCGCAATGGTTCCAACGGGCGGCAGGGTGCGGGGATGCGGACGGGTTTGCCTTGATGCTGTTTCGCTGCCCTGAACGGTCCGCGACAAAACCCTGATCTTGACGATCCCGCCCCACAATCTCGCCTGATTTGGGGGCAATAACGGTTCCGAGACGTGCAAAGTATTCAAAAGGTGCACAATGGACCGACTGACTGAGATGGAAGCTTTCGCCACGGTGGTAGACCAGGGCGGATTTACCGATGCGGCCAAGAAGATGGGGATCTCCAAATCCGCCGTATCGAAGCACGTCTCGGCGCTGGAGGCTCGGCTGGGTGCACGGCTCTTGAACCGCACGACCCGACGGGTATCCCCGACCGAGATCGGCCTGGCCTACTATGACCGTGCCCGCCGCGTTCTGAACGATGCGGGCGAGGCGGATGCGCTGGTCACCTCGATGCAGACGGCACCTTCGGGGCTGCTGCGAATCTCGGTCGCGACCGATTTCGGGGTCAGCCTGCTGTCGCCGGTTCTGGGCGACTTCCTGACGGAATATCCCGATATCACCGTGAACATGGTGCTGAACAACCGCTATGTTGAACTGATCTCGGAAGGCTTCGACATGGCGATCCGCATTGGCGAGCTGGAAGACAGCACGCTGCGGGCCCGCAAGCTGACCGAAGCCACCAAGCGGATGATCGCGGCACCGACCTATTTCCAGCGCTTCGGGCGGCCGGAAAAGATCGACGATCTGAACGATCACAAGCTTTTGCACTATTCGAATCAGGCTTCGGGCAACGTCTGGAAGCTGACCGCGCCGTCGGGTGAAAAGCGGCAGGTGCGCACGGCGGGCTGGCTGACGGTCAATGACGGGCAGTCGCTGTTGAATGCCGCCATCTCGGGCCTTGGCATCGCTTATCTGCCGAGCTTCCTCTATTCCGATGCGATGAAGGCCGGGCTGGTCGAAGAGGCGATCCCGGATCTGCCGGTGGAAGTTCAGGGCATCTATGCGGTCTATCCGCCGGGGCGCTTTACCCAGCCGAAGGTCCGGGCCTTCATCGACTTTCTGGCCGGGCAGTTCGCCGACAAGGGGCCGGACGCCTGGTAGGGGGGCGGTGGCAGGCATGGGTCTGGGTGGGGATGAGCCAGACCGGAACTCACTCGAGACTTGTGGACCTTTTCTTCTTGCCCGATTTGATTTCAATCAAATCGTGGCGCGCCTGCCTGCCGCTTGACAGGCGCTATAGTGCGCGCCCGCCCAGCCAGGCGCGCCCCGATTTCCCGAGCACGGCACCAAGCCCACCCCCCCCCGGCCCGCACACGGCGCGGGCGTTCTTCGCTGAAATCCTCCACCGGAGGATTTCCGGGCGCTCATCACCCTTTCGCTTGCGCTCTCAGGCAACGGGCCGGTTGTCCAGCCACTGGCAGGCCAACTGATCGGCCCGGGTCTATCACTTTGAACGATGAAGCAGGTGGTGAGGGTGGAGGCGATTCTGGTGATGTTCTCCCCGCACACACATCAAGGGGTCGAGGTCAGCACCACCTCGACCCGTCGGTTCCGGGTGCGGCCGGCTTCGGTCAGGTTGCTGGCGCGTGGGGCCAGATAGCCGACGCCCTCTGCCCCGATCTGGGCGCGGGCCACGCCAAACTCGGTGACCAGCCGTTCCTGCACCGAGGCGGCGCGGCGGCGGGACAGGGCGATGTTGCCATCAAGCCGCCCTGCGGCATCGGTGTGGCCGACCAGCAGTACCTGCCGGGCCGGATCGGCGGCCAGATAGGCGGCAAGTTCGGCCAGCGAGGCGTAGGTGCCGGGGGCCAGTTCGGCCGAACCGGACGGAAACGCCAGATCATCCAGGGGCACCGAGCCGCCCGCCTCGAGCGCTGATGCAAGCGGGCCGGTGGCGACTGCGGGCTGCGGCTCCGGCGGGGCGGAATCGGCGGGGTCTGTGGTGTCTGCGGGATCGGGCTCTGCCGCTGGGTCCGGTGCCGTGCTGCCGGACGGGGTGACGGCGGCGGTGCCGACCTGAAACACCTGAACAAAGCCGCTTTCGGAACTGCGACTGACGAACAGGCTGAGATGTTCGCGCCGTGTGCCCTGGATGCGTTCGGCCGCCAGATAGCGGAAATCGCCCAGATCGATATGCATGTCGGGTTCCGGCAACACTTCGGTTTCATAGCGGAAATCGAAGCCGCCGCAGTCCGGGCCGCTGCATTCGAACAGCACCCGGAACCCGGCGGCCAGCAGTTGCGCCCTGAGCGGCGTCAGAAGCTGCAAGGTGGTCAGGCTGCCCGACGGCAGCCGGACTGCGGTCTGGCGGATCGGGCCTTCCAGCGCCAGCACCGCGGCGCCGCCGTCGCGCCACGGGCTGATCGGCATCCGGTAGCTGCCCAGCGCCTCGACCCGCTCGGCGGTGGTGGCGGCACCGCCGGGAAAGGTCAGGGTAAAGGCGGCCAAGGGCGGGGCCAGCAACGAAAACGCCAGCGCCAGCCCGGTCAGTTGGCCGGCCCGGTTGGCAGGACCTGCCGATGTGTTGCCGCTGGCGTGCACCTGCTCTGGCCTCTTGGGGCTCACTTCTGACGGTAGTGATAGTGTCCCACAACCGACATTCCAAGAGAAGCATAGAGAATGCGGGCCGCGTCGTTGCTGGCCAGAACCGCCAGCGACAGCCAGGCCGCACCCTGATCGCGGGCCCAGGCAGCGGCGTGGCGCATGATGTGGCCGGCGGTTCCCTGCCGCCGCAGGGCCGGGCGCACCTCGAGCGCGTGCAGCATCGCCATCTGGCCGTGCAGGGCGACAAAGGCGGCACCGGCGGCGCGGGGGCCAGTGCGCCCGAGAATGGCAGTCTTTGGCCCGGCGGCGCGGTGCATCACCGCCAGCCGGGCCGGGCCGATCCCGGCTTCGGCCCAGATGTCGCGGACGATCGCCAAGGGTGGCCACAGCGCAAAGGCCGCCAGCGGTTCCGGTGCGGGATCGGCCAGCGCTGCGGTGGCCCCGAGATAGAGCGCCACCGGGTCGTGCCGGCGGTATCCGGCCGCCGCCAGCGCCTGATCGAGGGGCCCGTCGCCGTCGCGGATCATGAACAGCGGCGGCTGGTCCAGCGCCGCCATCGCCGCTTCGGCCACTGCAATATCGGCGCGGCCCGGCCCAGGCGAGTTTGGCGCTTTCCACGTCGCAGCCGACACCCGCTGGCCGCCGCCAAGGCCCTGTCGCAGCAGCCAGCCGCCCTGCGACAGGAACGAGGCGGCGGGCCAGGTGGCATCAAGTGCGGCGATCAGGTCGGCCGCTGTCGGCGTCACCGCTGCCCGTCCGGAAACAGCGCCTGCAGCCGCGCCATCCCCAGGTTCAGACGGGCCGGATCGGGGCCGCGGATCACGATGTTGGCACCGTAGGCCCCGTCGCGGACAAAGGGATAGGAGCCGAACGACAGGTCGGAAAATTCGGCGGCCAGCGCCCCGAGCGGCCCGGCAATGTCACCCTCGCCACGATCGATGCGAAGGGTCAGGCTGAGCACCGGCTGGCCGCCGGTCAGCGTCGGCAGCAGGCTGGCCAGCATCGCCTGAAAGATGTTGGGCACCCCGGCCATGACGTGGACATTGCCGAGGCTGAACCCCGGCGCCGCCGAAACCGGATTGTCGATCAGCCGGGCCCCGTCGGGAATGCGGGCCATGCGCAGCCGCGCCGCATTCAGTTGCAACCCCGAGCGGGTGTAATGCGCGGCAAGGATGGCGCGGGCATCGGCGCGCACGTCGATGGCCACGCCGCAGGCGGCGGCCACCGCATCGGCGGTGATGTCGTCATGGGTCGGCCCGATCCCGCCCGAGGTGAACAGATGATCGAAACCGGCCCGCAGGCTGTTGATTGCCGCGACGATGGCCGGATGCTGGTCGGCCACCACCCGGACCTCGCCGAGGTCGATGCCGTGCTTGGTCAGTTCGCCGGCCAGATAATGCATGTTGGCATCGCGGGTGCGCCCCGACAGGATCTCGTCGCCGATCACCAGCATGGCGGCGGTGGGGTTGGGCATGGCGGCTCCGATCAGTTGCAGGCCTGTTATAGGCCCGGCACCGCCGGTTACAATCGGGGTTCGGCTGCGCCGGCGGGTGAGGGGTGTAGCGGGTGTGGGATGCGCCCCGGGGGTGTGCGTTTGGTCCAGGGGCGCGCCGGGTGTGCCGGGGGGATGCCGGGTGCCCCGGTGCGGGCGTTCGGGCACGGGATGTGCCGGGGTGGGTGGTGGGAGAAGCGGGGGTGGGCGGCACGGGCGCGGAATGCACGGGGGTGCCGGAGGGTATCGGGCGTGCCGGATTTTGGCGTTCGCGCGTGGGGTCCGCCGGGGGTGGGCGTCTGGGCATGGGATGCGTTGGATGTGCTGGGGGGGGTGACGGGCAGACCAGATGTGGCCGCTCGAGCACGGGATACGTCGGGGGTCCTTGGGGACCTGAGGGGTGACCGGGGGTGCCGCACGTGGTCATTCTGGCCCGGGATGCACCGGGGTGGGTGTTTACGGCATGGGATGCACTGTGTGTGCCCGGGGGGATGCCGGGTGCGCCGGTGTGGGCGTTCGGGCGTGGGATGCGCCGTTAGTGCCGGGAGAGCCTGGTATGGGCGTTCGGGCGTGGGAGGGGCCGGGGGTGCCCGAGGGGCAGGTGCGGGCCTTCGGGCGCAGGCTGCGCCGGGGGCCCGGGAGGGTGACCGGGGTGCCGCACGTGGTCATACTGGCCCGGGATGCACCGGAGAGGGTGTTTACGGCATGGGATGCGCCGTGTGTGCCGGGGGGATTTCGGGTGCACCGGTGTGGGCGTTCGGGCACGGGATGCGCCGGGGATGGCACTTTGGCGCGGGATGCGCCGAGCGTGGGCGGTCCGGGCGTGGAATGCACGGGGGTGCCGGAGGGTATCGGGCGTGCCGGAGGTGGACGTTCGCGCGGGGGCTCCGCAGGAGGTGGGCGTTCGGGCATGGGATGCGTTGGATGTGCTGGGAGGTGACGGGCGCGCCGGTGTGGGCGCTCGGGCACGGGATACGTCGGGCGTCCTTGGGGACCTGAGGGGTGACCGGGAGTGCCGGGCGCGGTCATTCTGGCCCGGGATGCACCGGGGTGGGTGTTCAGGCGGAGGATGCGCCGGGGGCCCGGGAGGGTGACCGGGGGTGCCGGGCGTGGTCATTCTGGCCCGGGATGCACCGGAGAGGGTGTCTACGGCATGGGATGCGCCGTGTGTGCCGGAGGGATTTTGGGCGCGCCGGTGTGGGCGTTCGGGCACGGGACACGCCGGGGGTCCTTGGGGGGGTCGGGGAGTGACCGGGGTGCCGGGCGCGGTCATTGTGGCGCGGGATGCACCG
>JANNRR010000060.1:0-26848 GCA_031401675.1 Paracoccaceae bacterium | reverse complement strand
GGTGGCGCCGCTGCCCAACGTGCTTCGGCCGCCACGCGGCGTCGCCTGGAAGGCGCATCCGCCGCTGGCGGCGGTGGCGGTGGCGGCGGCGGCGGTGGCGGCGGCGGCGGCGGCGGTGGCGGCGGTGGTGGCGGCGGCGGCGGTGGTGGCGGCGGTGGTGGCGGCGGCGGTGGCGGTGGTGGTGGTGGCGGAGTCGGGCCGCCCGGCACATAGGGCGGCTCCGGCGGCAACAGCGCCAGCAGGTTCGTCAACGTCGTGGAGGCGATCGGGTTGTTCGCGCCAGGCCCGAAGTCATCGGTGTCGATGCTGATGTCGAACGCCGACAGGTCGGTGTCAAAGTTCTTCTGCCCCCATGGGTTGCCAAAGGTCAGGTCCTTCAGGCCACCGGGTGCGATTTGTCCGGTCGCGGCAGCACTGGCGGCCAGATTGCCGTCGACAAGAACCTTGATGGTCGCGCCGTCGTACTGGATGTCGATGTCATGCGCCCTGCCGTCGTTAATCTTGATGCCCCTGGTGATCAGGGTCAGATTGTTGACATTGGTCGTGGTCAGCGCGAACTGAAGCTCGCCACTTGAATTCACGCTGGCCAGAAAGATGCCGTTGCTGCGGAACATCTCGCCCCAGCTGCCGACCGCATCGGCCTGCAGCGTCATATGCATGTCGAAATTGTCGGTGCCGCGCATGTTGTCGAGGTTGACGGCCTTGATGGTGAGCGCGGTGCCGGTCTTGCCAAGGTCAATGGAGGTGCCGCTGGCATCGGTGCGCAACACGCCGACCGGAGTCGTCAGAACCTTGTCGTTGCCATATCCATAGGCATGGAACGCGCCGCTGTTGTCGAGTGACAGGACCTGCGGGCCGGCCACGGCTACAACGCCCTTTTCAACGGCGATTGTGCCGTCCGGTGCCTTGACCGTCAGGGTGACGTCGTATTTTCCGGCATTGGCAAAGGTGTGTTGCAGCATACGGCCCTTGCCGGTGGTGCCATCGCCGAAATCCCAGAAGTACTGGGTACCGGTGGGCAGGCGACCGGTTGACCAGGTGCTCAGGCTGGCATCAAACACCCGCGATGCGCCATCGCTGGCCACGTCGATGACTTTGAACTCGGGATCGACGGTCGCGGCAAACTTGTTCCAGTCGTTCTGGGTAGAGCCTGCATTCAGATTGTCGATCATCCCGCCAGGGACGACAACGAATTGATGGGCACCGTTCGGGCCAAGGTCCAGCGATGAACTGAAGAACACGTCGCCGTAGTAGCCCGGAAGGTTCGGATTGGTGTCCTGAACATAGGCGTTGTTTCGCAGAACCCAGCCCGGCTGGCTGTTGAAGCCGGTTATGCCGCCGGTGATGTTGTTGGCGATCATGACCCCGGTCGAACCACCGGCTACGGTCAACTGCGGCACCCACAACTGCGAAGCGTCGGCAGCCGGGTTGTTGTCATCCACCACACGCACCAACGTGTTGTCGCGGATCACCAGATTGTTGGACGCACCGACGTTGACGCCGTTCTGATGCGCGTTGTAGATCGCGTTATTCTCGATCAGCACGTTCTGATAGAACATGCCGGCGCCCGCGCCGCCGGTTACAGCCTCGTTGCCCATGAAGATCGACTGGGTCCAGCTGCCAGCGCCCATGTCCAGTGTGTTGCCACGGATGGTGATATCTTTGCTGGGTGTGGTGGTCCCGGCCGTCCAGAACTGGATCATGTCGGGATGGTCGCCTGACCCGTACGAGGCACGGAAATCGTGGATATAGTTGTCCTCGATCAGCACCTGCGTAACGGCCGAAAAGTTCATGCCTTCCGAACGCATGTCGTGGATGTCGTTGTTCTTGATCACCAGACCCGAACTGGTCGAGGCCGAAATGCCGCGATAGAACTCATAGAACTCGGTATTCTCGACCGTCACACCGGTGCTGCCGCGAATTTCAAGCGCAGTGCCGCAGCCGTAGCCGATATCGACCGGCCGGCCGGCCTTCGACACGTCGCCGTCAAACACTGAATTCTTGATGGCGATGTTGGTGCAACCGGAGATCTGGAAGTCGGTGCTGTACCACTGGTCAGTGGTGGTGGAGGTGAAGTCGAATTTGATCCCGTCAAGGGTCAGGTTCGTGACCTGCGACAGTCCGACCTTGTCAAAGACTGCAGGATTGTTGGGGTTGGCCGAGGTGATGGTCACGTTCGACGGAAAATCAACCGGGAACGAGCCGTACTGGTTCAGCATCAGGGTGCCGTAGTTGCCCCCCGCCAGCTTGATTGTATCCCCGCCCTGGATATTCGAGAGTGCCGTCGCTAGCTGCGCTGCATCCGAGACATTGTAGACCTTACCAGCCATCACTTACCCTTTTCGCAACATGTCTGAACCGTTTGACGTCCAGAGCTATGCGGAACTGTTTCGGCACCACAGCGGCGGAATTGCGATGAATCCATGTCCCGAACTCTGTCTCTGGACAAAATCCAAACACAAATCCCGACATCGCATTTCACTGTCCAACAGGGGTACCGGCCATCGATTCCGGTCAAAACTCGAGCGTCCGGGGACCTTTTGGTCGTCCCCGAAGATTTCAGCCACGGCAATTTCATGACATCGTACCCCCGGAACAGGTGGCCCGATTACTGCGACTCGTCTTACTTTGGCCTCAGGAAACACCAACCCGGTGGGTCAGACACTGTGCATCCCCGCACCGTCATTACCCGGATGCTCCCAAGCTCCGTGGCAATCGTGTATCAGGCCATAATTCGGACAGCTATGCCTTAATTCCGCCACAATTGGAAATAGGCAAGGATTCGCTGCATGGCGGCGATACAATGGGCGAGAATGCGGGACTTTGCGTTGCGTCGCGCTGCTGGAACCGATTCGGGGCACCGATTCGGGGTGCCCGTTCAGGGCAGGGCTAGCTGCCCTTGCGGACGGGAGGACCAGAGATCGGGCGAAAGGCGGACGGCCTGCGCTTCTTGGCTGCGGCAACCGGCGGCGGCGCGGCCGACAACGCGGCAAACAGGTTGGCGCTTTGTGCGGCCGGCGTCATAGGATCGGCCCCCTGCGTGGCCGAGGCCAGGACCTCTTCCTTGTTGCCGAACGCCGCGACCATTCCGCCATGCAGAATCATCACCTTGTTCACTGCGGCGATCGCCGAGGGCCGGTGCGCCATCACGATCACCACTGACCCGCGTTCGCGCATGGTCACGATCGCCTGTGCCAGCGCGTTGTCGCCGCTGACATCCAGATTTGAATTCGGCTCGTCCAGAACGATCAGTTTGGGGTTGCCGAACAAGGCGCGCGCCAGCCCCAGACGCTGGACCTGCCCGCCCGACATGATCTGCTCGGTGCCGCCCAGCCGGGTGGCATATCCTGCAGGCAGGCGAAGTATCATCTCGTGCACGCCGGCCAGCCGCGCCGCCTCGATCACCACCTGATCGGGGGCGCTGCTGTCGAACCGGGCGATATTGTCGCGAATGGTGCCGGGCAGCATCTCGACCGTCTGCGGCAGATAGCCGATGGACCGGCCAAGCTCGTCAGGGTCCCACTGATCCGGCGTGGCCCCGTCCAGTCGTATCTCGCCGCCATCGGGGCGCCATGCCCCGACCAGCAGCCGGGCCAGCGTCGATTTGCCCGAAGCCGAGTTGCCGATAACGCCCATCCCGTCACCCGGTGCCAGAGCAAAGGCCACTTGCGTCAGGATGCGCGGCCGGTCCGGCACTAGCGGACTGCCAGGGACCAGCTTGCTCAGCCGCGCCACGGTGATCTGCCCGGTTGGTTGCGGCAGCTTGATCCGGGGTTTTTCCACCGGCAGTCTGTCGAAAAAAGCGCCGAGCCCGCGATGCGCGACAATCGCCCGGCCGATGGATCGCCAGTGCCCGATCATCGCGTCAATCGGTGCCAGCGCCCGCCCGGCAATGATTGAACTGGCAATGATCATCCCGGCGGTGATCTGCTGTTCCAGTACCAACAGCGCGCCAATGGTCAGCGTCGCCGATTGCAGCAGCATCCGGAACGATTTGGAGAAGGCCGTCACCACCTCGGACACGTCGCCGGCCCCTTGCCCGGCGGCAAGTGCGCCGACGTGCATCTGTTGCCACAGCGCCGTGACCCGCGCTTGCATCCCCAACGCCTCGATCACTTCGGCACTGCGCCGGGCATGATCGCCAAAACTGCGCTCGGCGGCATCCAGACCCATCGACTGGCCAAGCGACTTGGCTGTCAGAACCCGCCCTGCCACCGCAGCGGCAGCAACCACTGCCGCCCCGGCCAGGGTGACCAGACCAAGCCAGGGATGGATCATGAACAGGATCGCGAAATACAGCGGGATCCACGGCACATCGAACAACCCCTGAATGGCCGGGCCCGACAGAAAGCCCCGAACGATCCCCAGATCGCGCAACGGCTCCTCGGTCTGGCGCGGGTCGTCCGGTGCATCGCGATTGTTCGCGGACCGAAGCCAGACGCGAAACGCCTGGGTGCCGATGGCCAGATCAAGCCGCAGCGCCGCGCGCGACAACAGCCGCGCCCGCAAAAACTCGTACAGGCCCAGAAATGCGTACAGGATGACCACGATGGTGAACAAGCCGAACAGGGTGGCCACCGATCCGCTGCCCAGGACCCGGTCATAGACCTGCAGCATATAGACAGACCCGGTCAGCATCAGCACGTTGATCGCTGCACTGAACAGGCCGACCAGCCAGAACGTGCCATTCAGCCCGCGCAGTGCAGCCCGATAGGCGTTCGAGGCGGTGGCACCCACCTTGCCGTTTCGCATTCTGTCCTGCCCTCGCATTCCTGCCAGTCATGCTGTCGTTTGGCAGATGCTGTGATGTAGGCCCGTTCAGCCTAATCGCCCGCACCGGCACGGTCTAGCACCTCGTCTTGCGGATGACAGTCTGTTGCCAGAATTATTGCTTAACCGTGTCCAAGACGGGATTGTTTCGCGACATTCAACGAATGCCCCCGATTTCAGTCCGCATTTCAGCCCAGAATCCGGCGCAACCGGCGCGCGGTGTTGATCAACTGGTCGCGGCCTTCGCGCAGTGGCGACAGAACCGCGTTGTCCAGTCCGATTGCAACTGGCGAGGAAGGCTCCAGCCCGACCAAGGCACCGGGGTGAAAGCGTTCGGCCAACCGGTCCGGCGCAATCCGGGTTCCGCGCACCTTGTTGGACACGTTGCCGCCATGCACCACCTGCAGCCAGCCGCCCTCGCCCGGCACCTGCACCAAAGGCCCGAACTTGGCCGCGTCGATATGCACGATCCCCATCGCCGTCATCACCTCGTCCGGCCCGTCGGTTCGTTCCAGCCAACTGGTGAAGGCATTGCAGGGATGCCGGATGCGGTAGGCCCTGGCCCCTGACCGGATGAAGCCTTCGGTGATCACGATGGCCGTGCGCGGGTCGGGGTTCAGGCCGGCGGCCGCGTCTGCCGTCCGCTCCATATAATCGCGGGCCAGCGCGTCGTCATTGTCAAGGCGGCTGGTCAGGATCCGGGGCGGCATGCTGCCAAGCACCTGCTGCAACGACTGCGGCCAGCCCGACGCCGGGAAAAGCCCGGTGTAATACGCCTCAAAGGGTACGGCGCGCTGCAACTCGGCCACACGGTCCTTGAACTGGTCCGGGGTATCCTTGTCGAAATAGACGATCCAGGTGAAATCGCGGCTGGTCTGGGCTGCCACAGACGGCAGACAGAAATCCTCGAACAAGGCAAAGCGGCCGGCCAGCCAGTCCGGCCGGTTGCGGATCGCAGCCTCGCGCCCGGGGGTTGCAAGGTTGAACCGCGTCATCAGCACATGCGGAACGCTCGCCGTGGAAATCGCCATGTCAGGTCGAAACCGATCAGAAGAGGTCAGGTCAATCCAAGGGTGACACTAACCCAATGGAATCCGAAAACAAAGACACGCCGCCGCGAATTTCGTCCGTTCAGACCACAGTCTGGTGGATGTCCGCGCATTGTTCCGGGGCCGCCATGATCGCAACTGGCATTTCTGCCCGGACTGGGGCAAGAGGCGGGGACACTGCACCGCGCCAATACGCCACGGAAGATCATGCCACCGGAACTGACCGTCATTATCGTCAGCTACAACACCCGGCAGCTGACCCTTTCGGCCCTGCGCACCCTGTATCAAACCACCCGTATCACCCGGTTTCGCGCGGTTCTGTTCGACAACGCGTCGCAGGATGGTTCGGCAGATGCAGTGGCCGAAGCCTTTCCCCAGGCTGATCTGATCCGCTCGCCCGACAATCTGGGGTTTGCCAAGGCGAACAATGTCGTTGCCGCCGCTGCCGACACCGAATGGTTGCTGCTTCTGAACCCCGATACCGAGGTGCACGACGGTGCCATCGACAATCTGATGAGTTTCGCCCGCACCCATCCACAGGCCGGCATCTATGGCGGACGCACGGTGTTTCCCGACGGGCGGCTGAACATCGCCAGTTGCTGGGGCCGAATAACACTGTGGAGCACGTTCTGTTCGGCGTTCGGGCTGACGGCGGCGTTTCCGCGCTCCCACCTGTTCAACCCCGAGGCGCTGTGTGGCTGGAACCGCGACTCGGTGCGGAATGTGGATATCGTCGTCGGCTGCTTCCTGCTGATCCGGCGCGCGCTGTGGAACCAGCTTGGCGGGTTCGACCTGCGCTACTTCATGTACGGCGAAGATGCCGACCTGTGCATCCGGGCGGCGGGTCTTGGTTATGCTCCGATGATCACCCCCGACGCCGAGATCATGCACATCATCGGCGCGTCATCCGGCACTCGGCCCGACAAGCAGCTGTTGCTGGTGAAAGGCCGCATCACCCTGATCTGTGATCACCTGCCCCGGTGGCAGGTCCCCATCGGCGTGGCGCTGATGTGGCTGCGGGTCTGGGTCCGCTACGCCGCAAGCTGGGCGATGAAGCTGGCGGGCCGCAATGGCTCGGCCGAGCGGTTCGCCCTGTGGTCGCAGGTTTGGCAACAGCGGCGCGACTGGCTGCGGGGCTATTGAGCGATGCCGGTCGCCGCCGTCATCATCCCGCACTTCAATGATGCCGCGCGGCTGGCCCGCTGTTTGGCTGCGTTGATGTCTCAGGACGTCTCGGCGGTGGAGGTGGTGGTGGTCGACAATGGCTCGACCGAGCCGCTGGACCCGCTGATCGGTGCCCACCCGTCGGTGCGCTTCGTGACCGAACTCCGCAAGGGCGCGGCGCTGGCGCGTAACCGGGGAGTGGCCGAAACCACCGCACCGCGCCTGTTCTTTCTGGACTGCGACTGCCTGCCGTCGCCCGACTGGCTTGCTGCCGCCCTGTCGGCCGCCGGGCAGGCCGATTTGGTCGGCGGGGCAATCGATGTGTTCGATGAAACCCCGCCGCCCCGCAGTGGCGCCCAGGGCTTCGAAGCGGTGTTCGCCTTCGATTACCGCAGCTATATCGAGAAAAAGGGCTTCTCGGTCACCGCCAACCTCTTGACCCGGCGCGATGTGTTCGAGGCAGTCGGGCCAATGGTTCCGGGCGTGTCCGAGGATCTGGACTGGTGCCACCGGGCGCGGGCCAAAGGCTACCGGCTGATCTGCGCCGAACAGGTGCGGGTCGGCCATCCATCGCGCGCTGACTGGGCAGCGCTGCGGCACAAGTGGCTGCGGCTGACCGTAGAGGGGTTCGGGGTGAACGGTGCCGGCATTGGGGCCCGGGCGAAATGGACGATCAAGGCGCTGGCGATGCCGCTCAGCGTTCTGGCGCATGCGCCAAAGGTGCTAGCAAGTCAGAAGCTGAACGGCCCGGGCGAACGGCTCCGTACCCTGGCCACGCTGACCCGGTTGCGCCTGTGCCGGGCGGGCTGGATGTTGCGGCAGGCGGCGGGGCGGTCGATCGCGTAGGGCGCGTGGTCCGGTTGCCGGTCGCATTCCGCCCCTTTAACACAGCTCGCTTCGAAGCGGTTCCGACTGGCGCAAGCATTTCCTGAGATACACGGTCTGCAATCCGGCCTTCGGGGAACTGTCACCGGCAAGGCATGGGTCGACCCGTCCAGGAGCGTGACGATGTCTGATGGAACCCCGGACCAGACCCACTCCTCGCAATTTGATTCAAATTTCGCTTCACTTTGGCTCAAATATCCTGCGGGGGTGTGGGGGTGCAAAACCCCCACTGGCCTCAGCGAGGTAGCAAAACGGTTCCCACAAACTTCATCCCGCTTTAGCTCCGCATCCGCATGACTTTTGCCGGAACCCCGGCGACGATCGCGCCTGCCGGGACATCGCGGGTGACCACGGCACCTGCGCCGACCACGCAGCCGTCGCCCAGAGTGATGCCCGCCGTCAGGATCGCTCGCGCCCCGATCCAGCAGTCGCGCCCGATCATGATGTCGCGGTCCGTCATCGGCTGATCGGTGATCGGGGTTCCGGCGGCCAATCCGTAGTCGGCCGCCGTCACGAAACAGTCCGGCCCGAAGGTGGTGCCGGCACCGACCCTGATCCAGCCGCCGGTCTTTCCCGCCCACAGCGAACAGCGAGCCCCGACCTGCACATGGTCGCCCAGCGCGATCCGTTCGGCATTGGCGAACGACACGTTCGGTGCCAGCCGAACCCCCTGACCCAGTGTCAACAGGCGGCGCGGCTTGACGTGGCTGTAGCCATAATAGTGCAGCATCCGGAACGGATGCAGGAGCACGCCCGGATCAAGCAACGACCCCACCGCATGCCCCAACCGCGCCAAAAGGCTCCGCTGTCCCGCCGCCATGTCCCGCCCCGCCAGCCCCGTTTTGCCGCCAGCCTAGGGCGATGCCGGGCCAAGGTCCATCACCAAGCGTCAGCGCAGCCCGACCAGCCCGCCCGCCGTGGTGCCCGTGGCCATCACCTGCGCGACCCGCACCGGATAGAATGACCCGGCCTGAACGTTGGTCAGCGTCACCAAATCGCCGGTTACCAGCTGAATTCGCAGATTGCCGGTGCTGCCGACATAGATTGCCCGTGTGGAAAACGGCAGCGCCGCCGCATCGCTGGGGACGATGTCTGCCGCATTCACCGCCGGAGAGGTCAGGCCGGTGTCATGATCCTGAAAGTCATCTGCCATTGCTGTCGCCTCGATGGGGCCCCGGGCGCGTTCGCCCTTTGCCGTGATTGCCGCATTCCCTACGCCCGTGGCCTTAACCGCCGGCAACCCCGGCGTTCGCAACTTTGCCACGCTGCGCAACACAGGCTGGTCTCAGCCGAATGGACCGGGCAGGATACGGCATGCATGTAAGGGTCTGCAGTCTGGTTCTTCTGATCAGCGTTCTGCCTTTGGCCGGTCACGCCGATTCCGACGCGCCTGCCGCCGCCGAGGTGGTCCTGTCGGGGCAGGACCTGGTTCTGGACCTGGGACTGGTGCGATATGTCCTGCGAACTGCGCCAACTACATCGGCCACCCCCTCCCGAAAACCCGAAATCGATCCCGCCGATGTCAGTCCCGCCGCCCGGCTGCTGCGGGTGCTGCGCAATTCCGGCGCGGCTGCGGGTCTTGCCGGGGTGATCTATGACAACCGTGACCGCAACCACTCGCCGCTTCCCGTCACCCTGTTCCCGAAACTGACCCGGCTGCGCTATGCGCCCGATCTGATCGCGCGCAACCTGGATCTGGGGCTTGCCGACCGCATCCTGCTGCCCGGCATCGCCTTTGGCAACTCCTCGACCGCCGTTGTCGTTGGCCCGGCACAACGCAGCCTTCCCCGTCTGGCAATGACCCAGCCGGACGGCCCTTTGCGCGCCTGGCAGTCCTATGTGTCCAACCAGATCTATGTCTATCCCGAACACAACGATCACGATGCCGTCGACCTTTTTCCGGCCAACTGGCCCTACATGTTGGTCAGCCAGGGCTCCTCGCATACCGACCAGCCGTTCCTGCGCGCCGTCGGCCTGATCCTTGCCGCGTTTCGGCCAGACACGCGCGACCGGCTGGTGGCCGAGGGTCTGGTGTCCCCGACGGTACAGATGGTGTTCCGCCGGGCGCAAACCGGCGTGACTTCGCGCGCGGATTATCTGTCCGGGGCGGCGCATCCTTCGGTCTTCGACAGTCTGGCGATCGCGCCGGAACGCATGATCGCGCTGGCCAACAGTTTGACCCCAAACGACATTCCGCCCCTGGTGATCCTGTCGGTCTTGCAGGAGGATTTCACCGGCAAGGCCGGCCTGGCCGATCAGTCGGAACGGCTTTTCGACACGCCATCCGCCATTGCCCGAGTCTGGCGCAGCCCGGCCTTCAGTCGGTCGATGCTGGTCAGCGCTGCTGCCACCCGTGACCCCAATGACCGTGTCCTGACGTTCAATTGGGTTTTGCTGCGCGGCGACCCGACGGCGGTGCGGATCGAGGTTCTGGAAGCGCGGGGCCAGACGGCCCGGATCAGTCTGGATTGGCAGGACCGCCGCCCGGTCGACCCGCACACGCCGCTTCTGTCCGACCGGGTCGATATCGCTGTGTTCGCCCACAACGGCGTCCACGATTCCGCGCCCGGCTTTGTTTCTGTCAGCTTCCCCACCCATCAGGTCCGCCGCTATGCGCCCGGCCCGGATGGCACGATGCGGCTGGCCGAGGTCGACTACGATGCCAAACGGCGTGGAGCTTTCTTCGACCCGATGCTGCACTGGTCAGCACCCTGGCGCGATGTCTATCACCATGATGTGGCGGGCCGACTGACCGGATGGACCCGGATCGGTGGCGAAAATCCGCTCAGTTTCGGCGCCGATGGCAAACTGTCCGACGGTCGGTCCGTCCGCTATCTGATCAAAGGTCAGGTGCTGCAAGCCGCAGAATCAGAGGCCGCGCCCTGAAGCAACCTGCTCAACACAGGATTGAATCCCGTGCGGCGTCCGGCGCGGCCTGCTGCGGCTCAGACCAGGAAAATCCGGCCATTGGCGCCGCATTCCAGGCTTCGCAGCCCCGGCGCGCCGGAGCCAATGATGAAGATCTGGCAACAAAGCCAGATCGCCCGGGCGCGCCGGCGTTGTCCCGTCAGCGGTTGGCCGGTGGGGGCTTCCTTGCGGCGACACCTCGACAGTTCCTGCCCTGTTCACCGGGGCCAGGTTTGCGATAGCCGGGTGAAGTCCGGAATTCTCCCCTAAATTGTATAGACAATTTGTGTTACTATTTTCAGAGTTTTACGAATTCATGGTGCAGCTGCGCTTTTGCATCTTATTTGTCCTCATCAAGCATCTCGATCAATCCCGATTCAAGTGACCAGGCATTTTCCGCGCTTCCACATGGACAACACCGGCTCTTTCGTGCCGACGCTGCAGCGCAGCATCCACGCCCTTGCCTGCCCTGAACGCTCCGATCTCCCGCCGCCGCCTCTGACTCGAATCGTACCTTGCTGCACAGGGATTCGTGGTCCTGATGGCCCGTCAAGGCCGACCACCGGGCCGGCTTTTCTGCAACTGCAAACGGCGGGGCGAATCGAAAATCCAGAAATCCACCCGCACAGCCCCAACAATCGTTTCCAAATCTTTGACAATGCGTGCATATCGGGCAGACTCGCTGCGAAACCTTGACGGCTTGCACGCGCAGGTTGCAAAGCGCAGAAACCGTTTGCACCCGGACCCCGGCTTTGTTAATAATATGGATATTGTGTGGCGAGTCTTCCTGACTGCACAACCGGCGCTCTCCGCGTCGGTACAGGGAAGGACAGAAAAACTAAGGGTTGCCTTGGTCTGATAAGGAGAATGAGTAAGATGCTGAGTATTTCAAAACTTATCGCTGCAGGCACCGTCGCAGTCTCGCTGCTGGCTGGTGCTTCGCAAGCAGCAACTGTGGCCTTCAGCGCTCTTCCGACGGCTGCCATTCCGAACGCGATCGCAACCTCGACCACTGGCACCGTGTTCCAGAACGTGACCGGATCGGTTCCGTCCGTGCGCCGCAGCCCCTGGCTCGATATTCCGGTTGATGTCGGTGTCAATCCGAATGCTGCGACCTCCTACTACACTTCGGTAAGCGCGCGTTCCTCGGCCACATACTTCTTCGGCACCCGGAGCAGCTTCAGCTTCGTGTGGGGCTCGCCTGACCTCTACAACACCATCGAGTTTCTGGTCGGCAGCACCGTGGTTGACAGCTTCACCGTCACTGGCCTGACGCTGGCGCAGATCTTCCCAGCCCGTTTCGGCACCAACTCGGCGACCGTGACCTTCACGAACATCGCTGGCCGTGGGTTCTTCGACAGCGTTCGCATGACGTCGACCTCGTCGAACGCGTTCGAGTATGCCAACATTGCTGCGGTTCCGGTTCCGGCCGCTGGTCTGCTGCTGCTGACCGCACTGGGCGGCTTTGCCGCTCTGCGCCGCCGCAAGGCAGCCTGATTTCCGGTCTGCCATCTGGCAGCCTCGGGAGTGAAATGGAAAGGGCCGGTTCGTCCGGCCCTTTAGGCATCAAACTACTGTGCGCGCAACTATCCGACGTAAAGTCCCTTCGAAGCGATTGCCGGACGCCGTGACTTCCCTGGACCGGGGTGGTTCAGCCGTAGTAGCTGTAACCGTACTTGCGATCCATGTAGCGGCATTTGTTCAGGATCACGCCCAGAACATTGGTCTGCGATGCCAGATCCCGCTCGCAGACATCGACTTCTTGCATCGTCGTGGATTCGGCCGCCGCAATCAGCAGCACGCAGTCGACCTGCCCGACAAAGGCCATTGCATCATCGCTAACGAGCATTGGCGGCATGTCGAAAATCGTGACCGTCGGGTCATACCGGGCCTCGATATCCGCTAGCACGCCTTCGACATTGGCATGTTGCAGCAGTTCAGACGGATTGCGGGTAGCGCCGTGGTTTGTCGCGAAGCACAGATTCTTGCCATAGCGGACCGCATTGGCATCGAACGGTTCGGTGCCATCCAGCACCTTGGCAAAATCCCCGGTACCGCGCAGACCCAGCATCCTTGCCAGCGACGGGCGCCGCAGATCGACCTCGGCCAGAACGGTCCGGATGTCGGCTTGCCGCGCCAAGCTGAAGGCCAGGTTCAGGCAGGTGGTCGATTTGCCGCAGCCAGCGCCAGGCGAAGTGACCGCCACCCGCCGCCAGTTGTTCGCTCGCATCTGCTGCAACAGCTTGGTCCGCATGACGTCAAAGTTGACCGCGTCCCGGCCCCCCTGAAAGGCGACGATCCGGTTGCGCTGCATCAATCGTGCATTCGGCTCGAACGATTTCAGGGCCAACCAGCGTTCAGTGATCTCGGCAGGGTTGGACATCGCCTGTTCGTCCGGTGTGGGCCCCGCAACGGCCTTGGGTGGTGCTCGCCGGGAATTGGTCGGCGCAGCTACCTGCCCGTCGCGTTCGGCGCGGGCCTTGGCGATAGCCGACTGGATCTTTTCCATATTTTTCCTTGTCCTTACTGCCCGATGCCTTTGCGCAGCTGATCGATCAGCGTGCCCAGCCCCAGCCGGTCGATGATCCGCTCGATCAGCAGGTCCAATGGCAGATAATAAGTGTCGACCGCCCAAAGCAGCGCCGGAATCCCGGCCAGCACCAGCATCAGCGCCAGGATGATGATCGTGCTGCGCCGACGGCTTTCCCCAATGGTGCGCATGTACGGCAGAGTGGCAAACGGCGTGATGCCCAGCTTGTTTGTCAGCTCGATCGGCCGCCGGATCGCGCGGTTCATCAATTCCAGAAGCAGGACCACCCCCAGCCCCAGGGCCATGCCACCGCCAACACCGCCCGCCGCGATCAACGGCCTATTCGGGCTGGTCGGGCTGCGCGGGGCCACCGCTTGCTCTATTACCGATATCCGTTGACCCTTCGACAGTGTCTCGATCAGATCGCCGGTTTCGGCCCGCGCCCGTGCTGAAACAGCGTTGTCATACTGCTGGCGGACGTTGTTGTAGTCGCGCGTCAGTGTATCCAGCGCGATCGTCACGCCCGGGGTGGCTTCGATCGACAGCTCCAGTTCGTCGACCTTGGCCCGGATCTGCACCCTTTGCTCTTCCAGAAACACCAGCTGCCCGTCGATGTCGGCCAACTGAATCTCGAACGGAGTCAATTGCTGGCCAGCGACCACGGTGCTGGTGGCGGCAAGCTGGGCGGCCACCACCTTTTCCTGGGCTTCCACCTGCGACTGCAACATCTTGATGCGCGGGTTGGACGGTGCGAGGATTGCCAGCGCACTGGACAACTGGTCCTGCATGACCTGCAGCTGCCGTTGTTCGGGGGTCTGCTGCGCGCCAGTCGGGGCGCCGACCTGCCCGGTGGCTTCGAACAGCATGACCAGCTGGGCGCGGCGGTCTTTCAGATCGGACTCGTCGCGATCCAGCTGCAACAGCCGGTTCTGTTCCGCCACCAGCTGGTTTTGCCGAAAGCTCAGGTTGGCCGGCAGCGCATCCTTGTTTTCCTGCTGAAAGTCGATGATCTCGGCGCTGAGGCTCGACAGTTCCTTGTCCAGCCGGTTCACTTCCTGCACAAAGAAGTCCAGTGTCTGTCCGGCAACACCCATCCGCATTTCAACGCTTTCCTGCAGGATCAGCGTCACGAACTCATTGGCGACCGCCGCCGCCAGAATCGGCGACTTGGCCTGGAACGACACCGTTACGATTATGGCCTGCTTCTGGCCGGGCCGAGCAGCGGCGGCACCGCCACCCTGTCGAACGATCTTTGCCCGCGATCGCATGTCCGTCACGATCTGATCGGCCGGCAACTCGGGGCTGCCCTCATAGACCTTCAGCCGGTTGGCCAACTCCAGCAGATTGTCGCGCGTCATGATGCGCTGTTCGATGATGGTCAGTTGTTCGCCGGCATCGGTGTTGACGGTCGATGACGCCAGATTGGTCGGGATCTGCTCAGCCTCCATCAACAGGCGCGCCTGCGCGACGAAGGTTGGCGGCAGCACCGACGCCAATGAAAAGCCGATGGCCGACCCCAAAGCCACAAAGATGAGGAAGTAGGGAAGCCGTCGCATGAACAGCGAGATGTAGAATCTGAAATCCATGACTATTCTGTCCGCCTCGTCCGGTCTGCGGCTCCGCCGCCGAAAAACACACCATCGTCGATGACCTGTTGCACAGTCAGCCGCATCACCCGCTTTAGGTTGCGCGAGTAGGCATAGACCAGCGCCAGATCACACAGCTGATTGACCAGCCGCGGCACGCCGCCGGTCGCCTCGTGGATCATGTCAGAGGCCGACAGGCTGAAAATGCCGCTGGCGTTGCCCGCGACCGCCATCCGGTGGTTTATATAGGCACGCACCGTCGCCGCGTCCATCGCCGTCAGGTGAAAACTGGCCGCCACACGTTGCGCGAACTGGGTCAGGTTCGGGCGGCGGATGGTGTCGCGCAGTTCCGGTTGCCCGACCAGGATCAACTGCAGCAATTCATCCTTGTTCGAGTTGATGTTGGTAAACATCCGCAGTTCTTCCAGCGACTCGATGCTCAGGTTCTGCGCCTCGTCAAAGATCAGGATGACCCGCCGGCCCTGCGCATATTCCGAAATCAGGTAGGACTGGAACAGCCCGAACAGGTCGACATAGGATGCAGCCGGCGGCGCGGGTTGCGACAGCGCCATCAGCACCCAGCGCAGCAGCTCACCCCGGTCGCCATGGGCGTTGGCAATCATGCCGATGCAGACATCCGGCCCGACGTGCTTCAGAAGGTGATGCAGCAGCGTGGTCTTGCCGGCCCCGATCTCGCCCGTGATCAGTGTGATCGGCGCCCGGGTCAGAAGCCCGTACTCCAGCATCGCATAGGCCCGCTGATGCGGTTCTGACCAGAACATGAAATCTGGATCGGGCACCAGGGAAAACGGGCGCTCGGTCAGGCCGAAGTGCGCAGTATAGATATCGAGAGAGCTGACCATATTCATTTTGACTAGTTCGCACTAATGCCGCGTAACGCGACTAGGTTGACAACACAACAGAAAGTGGCCACGGACTGAACTCTCGCACCTCAGGGACGCGGCACAGCCGCATCGCTGCCCTGCGATACAGGTTTTACCGCTGCCGATCATCCCTTTTTTCCCTTAAGATAGGGTGTTGCTGCATTGCCGCAACGCCTTTTGGGGCGATTGTTGCCAGGTTTGCACCTATGGCATCACTCGTTGCGCGCCCTGTACGGGGTCATGATCAATCGCATCGACACTCTGCCCCGCGCGGCACCGCGCGCACGCACGGTTCTGCCAGGGATGCCGTCAGACGCCGCAGGGAAATTCCTGCGAATCGAGTGGTCGCCAGCCGAATGCCCGCATAGGTTGTGCGTACTTTGTTGGCTCGCCCACTGGCACAGATGCAGGATTTCAGGCCTTCGTTTGGTCACGATTTAGCGACAATCCGCCCTAATTCGGCGAAAAAGCACCTACAATGAGACTGTTACGAAATATTCTAACTTTGGGATTCATGCAATTTTCATTGTGATCGCAGTTAAAAAATCGTAAGACTAACGAGCGAGGAAAGATTTGGCTGCATCCGGGTCGTCAGAAGCCAGGTGCCAGAAGCCACCACCCGTAACCGATGTTGATGTGCTTAGACGTGCGTTCTGCCGCCCCTGTTCTCCGACACGGGCACTGAACACCTTGTGTACAAGGAAGAATTTATGACTGCTCATTATCATGACCTCGTGAAAAGCGCTGAAGTGATCGAAAGCCCGCACTACCTTACGGTCGGGGGTTTTCTTCGGTCGGGTAACCGGAAATTCGGCTTCTACCGTGACGGTGCCAAGCGCGTCCTTGATGTCTCCCTTGTGATCCTCTCGCTCCCGGTTGTCCTGCCGGTTGTCGTGCTGCTGGCTCTGCTGATCGCTTTGAATGGCGGTCGCCCCCTCTACTCACAGGAACGGATCGGCCTGAACGGTCGCACCTACACCATGTGGAAGCTGCGATCGATGGTCGTTGATGCCGACACCAAGCTGCATAGCCACCTGACCCAGAGTGCCGCGGCGCGTCAGGAATGGGAAACCACCCAGAAACTCAAGGACGATCCGCGTGTTACCCGCTTTGGCCGGTTTCTGCGCAAGAGCTCGTTCGACGAACTTCCGCAGCTTTGGAATGTGGTCAAGGGTGACATGAGCCTGGTAGGCCCGCGCCCGATGCTGCCCGAGCAGGAGGTTCTGTATCCCGGCACCGCCTATTTTTCACTGCGCCCGGGCGTGACCGGCTATTGGCAAATCTCCGACCGCAATGCAACGACCTTTGCCGCCCGGGCGAATTTCGATACGCGGTACAACGAGGACCTGTCGCTCGCGACCGACCTTGCCATCATCGCCGCAACCTTCAGGGTTGTCGCGCGCGGCACCGGCTATTAGGTCGCCGAACCGGCACAGGGCGCGCATGACTTTTCGGGCGGGATGGCTGGGGCCGTCTCGCTTTGCGCTGTGACCATTCCGCACGGTTGTCTTGCATGTGATCCAGTTTGGGGACAAAGCACATGCTTCCCACTCAAAAACACGCTAGAACAATTGGCGGTCGACCATTCTGCCAAAGGGTATCATGATAATTGGATTGCGGGGCCTGTTGCCCATGTTGGCGCTGTCGCTGACGATGGTCCTTTCGGGCTGCGAAAGCTCGGAGGATCGGGCAGAACGCTATTTCAAGTCGGGGATGGAACTGCTGGCCGCCGGTGACGAAGACCGGGCCCTGGTCGAATTCCGTAACGTTTTCAAATACAACGGCTTTCACAAGCAGGCCCGGCAGACCTATGCCGACATCCAGCTGAAACGCGGCGACGTTGCCGAGGCTTACAGTCAATATCTGCGGCTGATCGAGCAGTACCCCGATACCGCACCGGTCCGCCTGACCCTGGCCGAAATCGCCATCGACCGCGGCGACTGGGACGAGGCGGAACGTCACGGCCGCGCCGCGCTGGCGCTTGATCCTGCTTCCCCCGGCATCATGGCCGTGAACATCGCGCTGGATTACCGCGTCGTGCGTCTGGCCGACGATGCCGCCGGAATCGCGACGACCGTCGCCCGGGCCCGCGACCTGCTGGTCACCACACCCGACAATCTGGTGGCCCGGCGGATCGTGATCGATGATCTGATCAACGGCCCCGAGCCAAAGGCCGCCTTGCCCGAACTGGACGGGATTCTGGCATTGGCACCGGGCAACCTGGAGTTTCATGTTCTGAAACTGCAACTGCTGGTCGAAGCGAAGGATACGGCTGCGGCGGGTGCGCAACTCAAGGCAATGTTCCAGCAATTCCCCGACAACGACCGGATTCGTGCCGGTCTGGTCGCCTGGTACATGGAACAGGGCGACGTTGACGGAGCCGAGGCCTATCTGCGGCAACTGGCGGCTGCAGCGGGTGACGAGCCGGCCCCGCAACTCGCCGTGGTCCGCCTGCTGCAACAGGCGCGCGGCAATGTGGTTGCGCAGGCTGAACTGACCAAGCTGATCGCAGCACATGAAGGCAAGCCTGTCGCCGATCTGTACCGCGCCCTGCACGCCACCATCGATTTCGAAGACGGCGAACAGACCGATGCCATCATCGCGATGGAATCGATCCTGAAATCCGCTGCTGCATCCGAACAGACCCGGTCGCTCAAGGTCATGCTTGCCAAGATGCTGCAGGCAACCGGCAATTCGGTCGGCGCCCGCGCCCGTGTCGAAGAGATTCTGGCCGAGGATCCCGCCTATGTCGAAGCGCTGAAAATGCGCGCCGCCTGGCTGATCGAGGAGGACAAGCCGGGCGAGGCAATTGTCGACCTGCGTACCGCGCTTGACCAGAACCCCCGCGACCCATCGATCCTGATGCTGATGGCCACCGCCCACGAACGTGACGGCAGCGCCGAACTGGCCACGGAACGGCTGGCACTTGCGGTCGAGGTGTCGGGCTACGGCGCCGAAGAATCGTTGCGCTATGCCGGGTTCCTCCTGACGCAGCCGGATGGCGAAGCAACGGCGGAAAAGGTCATGCTGGATGCCTTGACGGTGTCGCCGACCAATATCGACCTCTTGCGGGGCCTGTCCGAAGTCCTGCTGGGCAACCGCGACTGGCTGCGGGCCAAGGCGGTTGCCACGCAACTGCGCGCGGTCGGCACGTCCGAAGCCAGCCAGGCTGCAGATAGGGTCGAGACGGCGATTCTGCTTGGGCAGGAAAAGACCGACGAAGGCATCGCCTTCCTGCAAAGCCAGATTGAAAAGGGCGGGGCCAACATTGCCACTGTCGCCCAGATCATCCAGATTCAGGTCCGCAGCGGCAAACAGACCGAAGCCCGGGCCTATCTGGACAGCGCACTGGCGAAAACGCCGCAGGACACCGGCCTGCGCTTTCTCAGCGCAATGCTGCACGATCTGATGGGCGAATCGGAACCGGCCGAAACGCTGCTGCGCACCCTGATCGCCGAAGACCCGGCGGCCGAACAGGCGGTGCGGACGCTGTACGGCATCTTGCTGAAACAGAACCGGGCGGCCGACGCCGCAACGCTGCTGACCGCAGCGCTTGCCACGCAGCCCGAATCGGTTGCCCTGCGCTGGATGAAGGCTGGCGAACTGGAGATTGCCGGGGATATCGACGGCGCGATCCAGATCTACGAATCGCTGTACGCCGAAAATTCCTCGAACCTGATCGTCGCCAACAATCTGGCCAGCCTGATCACGACCCACCGCTCCGACCCCGAAAGCCTGGAGCGGGCCTTTGCCGTGGCTCGGCGGTTGCGCGGATCAGATCAGCCAGCGTTTCAAGATACTTACGGCTGGATCGAGTATCGGCGCGGCAATTTTGAAGAGGCTCTGATCAACCTGGAGCCTGCCGCAAAGGGCCTGGCCGATGATCCGATGGTGCAACTGCACGTCGGCCTGACCTATGCCGCCCTCAAACGCAACCCCGAAGCGACGGCAGCCTTGACCCGGGCGCTGGAATTGTCAGGCGACAGCCCGCTGCCGCAGTTTCAGGTCGCCCGCGATGCGCTGGCCAAACTGGCGACCGCTCCGTCCCCCTGACCCCGTGGCGGCGGGCCCGCCGTACCAGTCTGTTGCAGTGGCGATACGAGCCCATGCAAATGCAGCCATGTTCAAGGACTTGACGCATTTTCGCTTTCGATGAGCCACAATAACCCATATTGTTTCCGTGGGGGCGCCCTTTCCACAAGGAAGGGAACCAAAGGAGACTGTGATGAGACCGCTTTTCGCGCTTTTGGCGGGGGTATTTTTATTCCCCGCCCTGCTGGCATCGATGGCCGAGGCCCAAAGCACCTACAAGATCAAACCTCGCGATACCCTGAAGATCGAGGTGCTGGAAGACACGACGCTGAACCGGTCCACCCTGATTCCGCCGGATGGCCGGATCACATTTCCGCTTGCCGGAACCGTCAGGGCTGGCGGACGCACTGTCGAGCAGGTTCAGGCCGACCTGATCAGCCTGCTGACGCCCAGCTTTGCAGCGGCACCAACGGTGTTCGTGTCGATTGAAACCGTGTACCGCAACCCGCTCGACGATCTGCCGCCGGTCATCAATGTCTATGTGTCGGGCGAAGCAACTCGGCCCGGGCGAATCGACGTGGCACCCGGCACGACCGTCCTGCAGTTCTTTGCCGAAATGGGTGGCTTTACCAACTTCGCCGCAACCAAGCGCATCCAGATGCGCCGCACGGAAAAAGGCGGGGTCGAAAAGGTCTACAAGTTCAGCTACGACTCCATCCTGAGTGGGTCGAGCAACGTCGGCAACACGGTATTGCGTGATGGTGACGTGTTCATCATTCCACAACGCCGTCTTTTCGAGTAATCGGGGACCAGAGACCGCACAGAAAGGTCAATCGTGGGGAATAGACTTTTCACGCGTGCCATGCTGCTTGGCATGCTTGCTTTCACCAGCGCCCCGGTTGCTGCCCAGACGGGCAGCCCGGGGGGCGTGCAAATGACATTCGGCCTGTCGCAAAGGCTGGAGTATGATGACAATCTGGCGCTGAACGTTACCAGCGCCGGCAACACGTTTCTGTCCACGACCCGCCTGTCCTTCGGTCTGTCAACCGAAACGCGAACGGAAAAGCTGACATTCAGCGCCAGCACGGCACTGCGCGGGGTTGCGGGATCGGCACCCACCAACAATACCTTCGTGATCGATGATCCCAGATTCGATCTGGCCTATTCCCGCAATGTCGGTGCCAGCGCACTGACCCTTGGGGCCAACTATCGCCAGTCCGAAGTGCAATTCCTGCGTCCGCTGACCGATTTCCTCGACGCCAACGGCAATATCGTGCTGCCCGACGACCTCAGTGACCTGACCGGGACCGGGGTCCGGACTGAATACGGCCTGAACGGTTCGCTGCAATTCGGCGTAAACGCCCCGCTTGGCGTGACGCTCAACGCCGGCCTTGCCGGTCTGGGCTATGACAGGGTCACCAACCCCGCCCTGACCGACAGCCAGCGCATAAACATTGGCACCACGTTCCGCCTGCGCCTTGACCCGACCACCAACGGCACGGTCAAGCTGGGTTTTGGCGAGTTCAAGGATCTGGCCGCCAATACCTCGCGCTATACCCGCAGCCTTGATGTCGGCCTGTCGCGCCAGCTGACAAACGGCAACATCGCCGCCAACCTGACCGCCAGTAACTCCATTGCCGGCACCCGGCTGGGGTTCTCGGTCAGCCGGGATATTCCGCTGCCGTCGGGTTCGCTGTCCGCCAGCCTTGGCATCACCCGGCCGGCCGGGGCCAAAACCGGGCTGACCGGCTCGCTCGACTGGTCGCAGACACTCAAGGCCGGCAGCATATCGGCCCGGCTCAGCCGCGCTGTGACGGTAAGCAGCAAGGACATCGAACAGCTGACCACATCGGTGACGCTGAACTACAATCAGACGCTCAGCGCGAACTCCAGCATGAGCTTTAGTCTTGGCTATGCCCTGACCGATCCCTCCGGCGCGACCAACAACACCGCCAATACCACCCTTGGTGCCAGCTACCGCCGCGCCCTGACCCCGGACTGGAGCCTGGATGTCGGCTACAACTACCGCCTGCGCGATTCGGACGTGATCGGCTCGGCGAACTCCAACTCGGTGTTCATGGCGCTGCAACGCAGTTTCAACATCCGGCCATAGGGCGCGCTCGCTGCGGTGGCTGCGGACTGCTGGCGGGCATCCGCCTATGCCAAATCTGCACCGCCGCCCGGAAACACATCGTTTCTGGCGGCTCCGGCGTCGCAATCCCGGCTCGCCATGACTATCATCCTGTCTGGGCTCCGGCCCGCCACTGCTGATTCCGCCAACCGGTGACCCGCGATGCCTGCAGCCGCTTCCTCCAAACCACCGATTGCGGTCCCGGGTGCGACCGTGCTCAGCCCTCTGGGGCTGCTCTGGCTCTTGGTCCTGATCGGGTCGGCGCTGCCGATCTATTGGCTGGGGTTCCGGTCGCTGGCCACGGCCTGGTCAACGCCCGAATACAGCCACGGCCCGTTGATTCCGATGATCTCGCTGTACCTGTTCCTGCGCGAACTGCGCCGCCACCCCACCGCCCCGGCAGGCGCGCCGGCCAACCGCCAGCCCGGCATCCTGCTGTTGCTGGCGGCGCTGACGCTGGGGATTCTTGGCAATCTGGTACGCATTCCCGATGTAGTGACCTATGCGCTGATCTTCTGGGTCGGCGGTCTGGTTCTGGTGGGCTTTGGCTGGGCTCAGGGCCGCACCCACTGGGCCCCGGTCCTGCACCTGATCTTCATGCTGCCGCTGCCGCAGTTCGTCTACTGGAAGCTGACGATTGTTCTGCAGCTGATCTCGTCCGAGCTTGGGGTCTGGTTCGTCGAAATGGCCGGCGTGCCGGTGTTTCTCGAAGGCAACGTGATCGACCTTGGCGTCTACAAGCTGCAGGTCGCCGAAGCCTGTTCCGGCCTGCGCTACCTGTTCCCGATCCTGTCTTTTTCCTACCTGTTCTCGATCCTGTATCGCGGCCCCCTGTGGCACAAGGCGGTGCTGTTGTTGATGGCCGCGCCGCTGACCGTGTTCATGAATTCGTTCCGCATCGGGGTGATCGGCATTCTGGTCAACAACTACGGCATCGAGCAGGCCGAGGGCTTCCTGCATTTCTTCGAAGGCTGGGTGATCTTCGGGGCCTGCGTCGGCATCCTGTTCCTGATGGCCGTCGGGCTGCAGCGGCTGACCCGCAACCCCAAGCCGCTGGCCGACACCATCGATCTGGACTTTGACGGCTTCGCGCCGCAGCTGGGCCGGGTTTTCGGCATCACCGCCTCGCGCGGGCTGATCGCGGCGGCGCTGCTGTCTGCCGCCGTCGGGGCCGCCTTTGTCCTGACGCCACAACCGGCGCGAATCGAGGTGGAACGCGACCATTTCCTGTTGTTCCCGCGAACGCTGGGGCCCTGGTCAGGCTCGCCGCAGGTGCTGGACAGCGAGGTGGAACGGGTTCTGGGTGCCACCGATTACATCACCGCCAACTACGCGGCGGTGGACGAGGCTGGCTATGTGAATTTCTTCGCCGCCTGGTACGAAAAACAGACCGAAGGCTCCGGCATCCATTCGCCCGAGGTCTGCCTGCCGGTCGGCGGGTGGGAGGTGTTTTCGATCGACCCGACCGAGGTGACGATTCCGGGCACGGTCTACGGCACGTTTTCGCTGAACCGCGCCGTGATCCAGAAGGGTCTGTCCAAGCAACTTGTCTACTACTGGTTCGAACAGCGCGGCAAGCGGATGACCAACGACTATGTCGCCAAGGCCTCCGTGGTCTATGACAGCCTGACGATGGGGCGCGCCGACGGCGCAATGGTGCGCTTTGTCACGCCGATCATCACGGGCGAGACCGAGGCCGACGCCGATGCCCGCCTGCAGCGCTTCATGGCCGCCCTGCTGCCCAAGCTGCCGCATTTCATCCCGGAATAGCCGTCCCGCGCCCCGAAACGCCGGATCAGGTCGCGCTGCTTTTCGTCAGCCGCGCCAACGCCTGCCGCATCAGCCTTTCGGGCCCTGACCACGGGCATAGACATCCTCGTACCGCACCACGTCGTCCTCGCCCAGATAGGCACCGGTCTGCACCTCGATCAGGATCATCGGCACCCGCCCCGGGTTTTCCAGCCGGTGCAACGCGCCAAGCGGCACATAGGCCGACTGGTTTTCGGTCAGCAACCGCACCTCGCCGTTCAGTGTGATCTTGGCCGTGCCCGCCACAACGATCCAGTGTTCCGACCGGTGAACGTGACTTTGCAGGCTCAATGCAGCCCCCGGATGCACCACGATGCGCTTGACCTGAAAACGGTCGGCCAGCACCAGCGTTTCAAACCAGCCCCAGGGCCGGTGATCGCGGGGAAAGGTCTCGGCCTGCCGCGCCGCCTTGGCCTTCAGCCGCGCCACCGCCAGCTTGACATCCTGCGACCGCGCCCGGTCGGCCACCAGCACCGCATCCGGCATCGCCACCACGATCAGGTCTTTCAACCCGATGCCCACCAGTTCCAGCGCCTCGGCTTCCGACCGCAGCAGACTGCCATGGCAATCAATCGCGGTCACGTGGCCGTGCGCCGCCATCCCCGCCGCATCCGGCCCGCTCTCGCGCCAGACCGCGTTCCAGTCGCCCAGATCGGACCAGACGCCGGCAAACGGCACCACCTGCAGATTGCTCGCGCGCTCCATCACCGCATAGTCAATCGAGATATCCTCGACCGCCGCCCACGGCCCGGTCGCCAGCCGCAGGAACCCCAGATCGGTCCGCGCCCCGGCCACGGCGGCCTGCACCGGGGCCAGCAGCGACGGCGCATGCGTGCCAAACGCCGACAGCGCGGATTCGACCGACATCAGGAATATCCCGGCGTTCCACAGGTAGTTTCCGGCCGCCAGCATCCGGGCGGCCGTCGCGGCATCGGGCTTTTCGACAAACCGCCGCAGCGGCATCGGCATCAGCCCGCCAAGATCCGGCACCTCGTCCAGTTCCAGCCAGCCATAGCCGGTTTCGGCCCGCACCGGGCGGATGCCAAAGGTGACGATCTGGCCCGCCTCGGCTGCCGCCATCCCGGCAGACACGGCGGCGCGAAACCCCTGTGCATCAGGCAGCACCTGATCGGACGGCATCACCAGCACCAGCGCCCCGGGGTCGCTCGCCGCCAGATGCAGCACTGCAGCCAGGATCGCCGGTGCGGTATTGCGTGCCGCCGGTTCTATCAGGATCGGGCCGGGGTCGATGCCCGCCTCGGCCAGCTGCTCGGTGACAATGAAACGGAAATCCGACGTGGTGATAATCGTCGGCGCAGCCACTCCCGGCCCGCTGACCCGGCGCGCTGCTGCCTGAAACAGGGTCTCGTCGCCGGTCAGCGGCGTGAACTGCTTGGGAAAACTCTTGCGCGACAGCGGCCACAGGCGGGTGCCGGACCCGCCGCACAAAAGGATCGGGTGAATCATGGGCATGGTACTGCTGCCTGCCTTTGCGACTGCCATCGCGTCAGCAGATACAGCGCCACCCGCCGGGAAGCGAGGCGAAATCCTGCCGCCGGGCGTTGCTTGACGGGGCCGTTGAACCGTGGTCCCTCTGGAACCCAACCCGTGAAAGCCCCCGCTGTGCCAGCGCTGACCTGCTTCAAGACCTATGACATTCGCGGCCGCCTTGGCCCCGAACTGGACGAGGCTGTTGCCCAACGCATAGGGCAGGCATTCGTGGCCGCACTGGCGGCCCGCCGCGTTGTCATCGGCCACGACAACCGCGCCTCATCCCCGGCCCTTGCGGCAGCAACAGTCCGCGGGCTGATGGCCGGCGGGGCCGAGGTGCTGGACCTTGGCC
The DNA here is from genome assembly GCA_031401675.1 of Paracoccaceae bacterium. Lineage (GTDB taxonomy): Bacteria > Pseudomonadota > Alphaproteobacteria > Rhodobacterales > Rhodobacteraceae > JANNRR01. The sequence continues at coordinate 1,258 of JANNRR010000060.1, read as the reverse complement.
TTTGCGGTACGGAAGAGATGTATTTTGCCACGACCCATTTCGCAGTCGGCGGCGGCATCGAAATCACCGCCTCGCACAACCCGGTCAGCGACAACGGCATGAAGCTGGTAGGCCGTGGGTCCGCCCCGCTCGATCCGGTGACCGAGTGGGCGGCGATGCGAACGCTGGCCGAAGCTGATGATCTGCCGCCGCCGGTAGCCGGTGGCCATGTAACCAAGGCAACCGGAAACCGGGCCGCCTACCTGCAACGCGTACTCGGCTTTGTCGATGTCGCCGCACTTCGCCCGTTGAAGATTCTGGTGAATGCCGGCAACGGCACCGCCGGTCCCACGTTCGATGCGCTGGCCACGGCTCTGACGCTGCAGGGAGCGCCGTTGCAGTTCACCCGGCTGCATCACGCCCCAGACAGCAGCTTTCCGAACGGCATCCCGAACCCGCTCTTGCCTGAAAATCAGCCGGTCACCGGTCGCGCCGTCGTGGTCGCCGGCGCCGATTTGGGCGTGGCATGGGACGGCGACTTTGACCGCTGTTTCTTCTTTGACCATACCGGACGCTTCATCCCCGGCGAATACATCGTGGGGCTGCTGGCGGCAGTGTTTCAGGCCAAAGAGCCGGGGGCGACCATCGTGCACGACCCCCGCATCATCTGGAACACGCAGGACATCGTGGCCACAGGCGGTGGCCGCGCGGTTCAGGCCCGCACCGGTCATACCTTCATGAAGCGCGAACTGCGCGCCAGCGGCGCGGTCTATGGCGGCGAGATGTCGGCGCACCACTATTTCCGCGACTTCATGGCGTGCGACTCCGGGATGATCCCGTGGCTCCTGATCGCCGAACTGATCAGCCGCAGCGGCACCGCACTGGCCGACCTGGTCGCCGACCGCATGCGCCGCTTTCCCTCATCCGGCGAGGTGAACTTCGTCTGCCGTGACAGCGCCGCCGCCGTCGCAAGGGTGCGCGCGGCCTTTGCCGGTCAGAAGCCCTTGGTCGATGAAACCGACGGGCTCAGCCTGGCCTTTGCCGACTGGCGTTTCAACCTGCGCCAATCCAACACCGAACCGCTGCTGCGCCTGAACATCGAGGCACGCGGGCAATCCGTCGATTTGTCGGCCAGACTTGCCCAGCTTAGCGCCCTGATCAGGTAGGGCAACGGTTCCTGCAAGTAATATCTCACTGAGCGACAGGATTGCCCCGGTCAGGCTCAAGTCAGGCCCAGTTCAGCCCACTGTCAGCGTCTCGACCGACAGCACCGTCGGCA
>JANNRR010000059.1:0-2082 GCA_031401675.1 Paracoccaceae bacterium | reverse complement strand
AGGGACGAGGCGATGAACGCCCGCGTCAGCCGCCCGGCGATGCCGAGGTTGACGGTCTCGGGCGGCTTACTCATGCCCGGTCACGACCCGGTCACCGGCCACAAGGCCCGACAACACCTCGATCATCGGGGTGCTCTCGATTGTCTGGTGCTGGCCCAGCACGACCGTGCGCAGGAATGAGCCCTCGGGGCCTGCAACCTCGACGAAATCAAGGCCCGTGCGGGTAATGACGGCGGATTCCGGCACCATCAGCGCGCTGCGGGTATCGAACGGCAGGCGAACCAGTACCCGCGCGTCGATAAAGCTGTCGGGCAGGTCGGGCACTTCGACATCGGCAATGACGCGGCCGTTTTCGATCAACGGATAGATGCGCGCCAGCATGCCCTGCGACAGGCCCGTGGCGGTTTCGATCTCGATTGCGTCTCCTTCCTGCAAGAAGGCGGCATGACGTTCGGGCACTGCAATGCGCAGGAAAATCCCGCCGCCGCCAATCGTGGCCACCGCCTCGCCCGGCAACACTACCGCCCCCGCCGCCACCGGCACCGACAGCACCCGGCCCGCAATCGGGGCCAGCACCGCCCCCTCCAGCGCAAGCTGCTCCACCACCTTGCGATCGGCCCCCACCGCGGCGATCTGGCCCGTCAATACATCGACTTGCGTGCGCAGCGCGTCCAGCCTTTGCGCCGTTGTCACCCCGCGCGCCAGCAGATCCTCGCCCCGCGTCAGTTCGACCTTCGCGTTGTCCATCTGGGCCGCCAGTGCCTGCAACTGGGCGTCGATGGCGGCAAGCTGGTAGTCGATCTTGGCATCGACGACCTGCGCCAGCACTTGCCCGGCCGTTACGACATCGCCTTCGCTGACCCCCAGCGACAACAGCGTACCGCCCAGCCTGGCGCGGGCCGGAATGCGGCTGCGCGCCTCGATCCGGCCGTAGACCGCCTTCCATTCCGTAACCGATACCGGGGCCAGCACCACATCCTCAGCGAGCAATGCGAGCGGCAATGATGTCGCCAAGACGACGATGGCAATCAAGGTTCGCATGCTCATTCCACTTCTTGCACTGCGGCCGCGACCGTCACAGGCCCGCGACAATGGACCTGTGAGGATCAGAACGCTGTGCCGGGTTTGGCACCGAGGGATTTGAAAGCCATCGCCGCCGGGCAAAACCCGGTAAAGGCCGACTGGATCTGGTTCACACCCACGAAAACCGTCAGCCAGACGAAATAGGGCGAAACCCAAATGGTCAGCGCCAATGACAAAAGTACCATGCAGCCCGCGAAGGCCATTACCATACGATCAAGCGACATTTGGTTCTCCTCTTTCGCATCATCACGCTTTGGCAGCGGGAATTGCGGTTTGCGCAGCCGTGTGGACAAACCTTGTGGGTTTCAACCGTCCGTATGGAATTCGACCTTCTTCAGCTTTTCGATTCCCAGCGCCTGCATTGCCAGCCGTTCATAGAACGGTTCGGATTTGCCGCTGCGGATCTTGTGCAGGAAGTATTTCTCGAAGGCGATCTTGGCTAAATGGACCCATTTGCCCGACGATGACCAGTTCACGTTGCGGGGCGGAATCTGCGGATGCGCAACAAAGGCGATGCCACTGTCGCCAAAGTCGGCAAGGCAGACGGCGTTCCAGGTGCCGACCGCATCCGGCTGCTTGCCGCGGATCAGCCGGTCGATATTGTGGACGGTCGCCGTGACCATGGATTCGATCATGAACCCGGTCTTGGGCACACCCACCGGCACTGGTGTCTTTCCCATCGGCGGGATCGCCACGCAGACGCCCACGGAAAACACCTCGGGAAAGGCCGGATTGCGCTGATGTTTGTCTGCTAGGATGAAGCCGCGCGGATTGGTCAGACCTTCGATGCCGCGCACCGCCGCGATGCCGCGAAAGGCGGGCAGCATCATGGTGAAAACCTGCGGCACCTCATGCGCCTTGAGGACCGAGCCATCCTCGGCCATCTCGGACACCAGCACCTTGTCGGCCTCGACCTTGTCGAGCCGGGCGTTGCAGATCCATTTGATGTGATGCTGGCGCATCTCGCTTTCCAAGAGCCCCTTGGTGTCGCCCACCCCG
>JANNRR010000058.1:0-18184 GCA_031401675.1 Paracoccaceae bacterium | reverse complement strand
AACTCAGATTACTATCGTCGAACGGCATACTTCTTCCGGGCTGATGCTTACGCCCGGACAGGAAAGTTTTCCGAAGCATTGTCTGACTGTGATCATATCCCTGATGGAACACACATTTGGACCGATAGGTTATGCCGCAGGTTGCTGTCGCCGAAATCGCGGTGCGACAGGATTTCGCGCAGCACCACCTTTTCGCGGTAGACGTTGGGCAGTTCGATGCCGATGACGGTGCGGCCCGGCACGGTAGAGACGCGGGCCGAGAGCGCCGACATCGAGCGGGCGATGTCGTCGGCCAGCCCGATGACGCGGGAGGCTTTCAGGCCGGGGGCCGGTTCAAGTTCGTACATGGTCACCACCGGGCCGGGGCGAACGCTGACAATCTCTCCCTTGACGCCGTAGTCGTCCAGCACCGATTCCAGCATGCGGGCGTTTTCCTCCAGCGCCTCGTCGGGCAGGTGGTGGCGCTTGACTTCGACCGGATTGGTCAGCAGCGACAGCGGCGGATGCTCGTAGGCCGGCAGGTGCGGTTCCTCGAAGCGCAGGCGCGGTTGCGCCTCGGCCAGGGCCTGTTTCGACGGTTGCGGCTTTTTCGCCAGCGGCTGCACCACCTTGCGCGCGTCGGCGGTGACGGGCGGAAAGCCGGGCAGCGCGATCGGGGCCAGCGCGAAGGCGTCAAGGTCGGTGTCGGGCAGCGTGTCGTCGAGGTCGGCACCCGGTGGCTGGCTGTTCGGCGGCAGCGCTCGGCTGGCGCGCAGAGTCGGCAGGGTCGCAGCATCGGCCTGTTGCGGCGCAGTGCCTCGCGTCAGCGGCGGCTGCATCGGCTGACCTGATCTGGTGGCGCGCGGTGTCGTGCCGGTCGGGCCCATCGTCTCGGCGGCAGCGCGGCGGGAGGGACCGGCGACCGGGGACTGCTGACCGGTGTGGCGGGCGATGGCGGCTTCGAACCGGCTCATCGGTCTTTGGCCGGCGATCAGTGGCGGTTCGGGGCGGGTGCGGGCGGCAATGGCATCGGATATGCGCGAGCGGATGCGGTCGTCGGTCGGGGCTTCGGCGGCCCACGATGCCGATGACGCCACGGTGTCCGGCAGTTCCGGCCTTGGTTCGGCATCGACAACCCGGCGGATCATCCCGGGCACCCGTGCCAGCAATCCCGGTTTTGGGGCCGCAGGGGTGTCTGTTCGGGGCGCCGCCAATTGCGGCTCGGGGCGCAGGGCTTGGGAAATCCGGGTTTCGCGCCCGGCAGGTGCGTGAGCGGGTGCTGCGTGCTGCACCGGAACCCGGCGCTGCGGTGCCGACATCATCGGGTCGGGCTGCCCGACCTTTTGCGGCATCCGTTCGGCGACCGCCCGCAGAATCCGGGCCTGCAGGGTCGGCGACTGGCCATCCTCGCGCGGGAACAGCCGCGCCTGTTCGGCGGCATAGACCCGGGCTTCGGCGGCATTGGCGCGGCGGTCGTGGTGATGATCGCGGAGCGCCCGGGCGGCGGCGGCAGTGCCACGGGCGCCCTGGCCAAGCAGGGTCAGGATGCCGGTATAGGTCACCACCAGTCCGACCAGCAGGAACCGGGCGATGCCGCGCAGTTCGGCACCGTCAAAGCCCAGCACATAGACCGCCATGCCCAGAACGCCGACGCCGACCATCAGCGACATCACCTTGAGCCCGAAGGTCGCCTGAACCGGTGCCACGCCCAGAATCGCCCCCAGAACGGTGTCGCCGAACAGCCCGCCCAGCCCGAAGGAATGCGTCCATTCGATGCCCGGCACCAGCGTCGATGCGTAGACCGAGGCCAGCGCCACGGCAATCGGTACAAAGATCATCCGGCCAAGCGCGTCGCCTTCGCCTTTGTGGGTGGCAAAGCGGGCACCCCAGACCAGCAGGGCCACCGCAAGCCCCCAGGACCCGTACCCCGCAATGATGAACAGCGGCGACGCAATCGAGGCCCCGAACCGGCCCAAAAGGTTCTGCGCCGGCTCATCGGTCGCCGACATCCAGCCGGGATCCTCGGGCATGTAGGACCACAGGATCAGCGCGACCATCACACCCAGTGCGATCATACCCACACCCAGCAATTCCTTGCCCCGGCGTTCGATCACCGCCTGGGTCGTGCTGTCCAGCAAGGGGTCGCGCTGTCTGATCTGATAGGAAGCCATGCTAATACCCTGTCCTCATTCGTAAAGGCAGTCGCGGAGCCGGATCAGCCCGCGCTGCAACTCTTCTATTGGGGCAACCATCGCCACACGGATGTAGCTCTTGCCCGGATTGGTGCCGTTGACATCGCGGCCCAGATAGCCGCCCGGCAGAACCTTGACGCCTGTCCGGCACCAGACTTTCAGCGCTGCAGCCTCGCCATCCTCTACCGGCAGCCACAGGAAAAACCCGGCCTCTGGCCCCCGGTAGCCCTGCAACCCGCCGAAGACCTGATCGGCCATCGCGAATTTCGAATGATAAAGCGCGCGGTTCGCAACAACGTGCGCCTCGTCATTCCACGCGGCCTCGGCCACCATCTGCAACGGCAACGGCAGCGGCGCACCGGCATAGGCGCGCAACTGCTTGATCTGCGTCAGGCTGCTGGGCCCGCCCGCTACGAAGCCCGACCGCAGCCCCGGCAGGTTCGAGCGTTTCGACAGCGAATGAAAGCTGAGTACCCGTTCCGGGCTCGCCCCCGCTGCCGCCGCAGCCTGCAGAATGCCGGCCGGAGCGGTATCGCGATAGATCTCGGAATAGCATTCGTCGGCAAAGATCTGAAAATCGTGACGCTCGGCCAGCGCGATCAGGCCCCGCCAGTAGTCAAGGCTGGCCACGGCCCCCTGCGGGTTGGCGGGGGAACACAGATAGGCCACCGCCACCCGGTCCAGCACATGCCCCGGCAGCGCCGCGTAATCCGGCAGAAACCCGTTCGATGCGACCGCCGGAACGTAGATCGGTTCTGCGCCCACGGCCAGAGCCGCCACCGCATAGACCTGATAGAACGGGTTCGGCATCAGCACCGCCGCCTTCCCGCCCGCCTTGGTTTCCGGACACAGGGCGATCAGCGCATTGAACAGCCCCTCGCGGGTTCCGTTCAGCGCCATGATCTGGGTATCGGGATCAAGCGTCACACCGTATCGCCGCCCGACCCAGCCGGCGATCGCCCGGCGCAGGCTGTCCGATCCGTCGTTCGGCGGGTATTTCGCAAACCCGGCCAGATTGGCCGCCAGCACCGGGCCGACGAAATCTGGCTGCGGGTGCTGCGGCTCGCCAATGGTCATGGTGATGACCTCGCCGCCCGGCGCATGCCCGTCCAGCAGCTTCCGCAAACGCGGAAACGCGTAATCTGGCAGGTTCGAGAACCGCGCGGGAAACGCCATACATGCCTCAACGTCCAGGGTCATGCTGCCCCGGTTGGCGCAACGATACCGCCTGAAATCCCGGCGGTCCAGAAAAACGGCACCTGGCCCGGCAATCCAGCGGCAAAGTTGTGGCTTTTTAGCCCCTTACCGCAGCGCCGCCTCTGTGGCCACGCCCAGCCGCAACAGCCGCTCCTCTGCCCCCGGTGCCGCCATCAGGGTGATCCCCGCCGATGGCACCCCGGTTGGCAGCGTCAGGGCGCACAGGCCCAGCAGATTGCCCATGCGGGTGTTGCGAAGGGCCAGCAGGTTTTCCTGCGCATAGTAGTTGGCATCGGCCAGCAACCGGTCGGCATTTGGCGGCAGGATCGGCGAGGTTGGCAGGATCACCGCGTCATAGCCTGCCACCGCCGCCGCCCAGTCCAGGCGCAACTGGTCCAGCCGCCGCCAGGCCGCCACATAGTCGGCCGCCAGAAACCCGGCACCCGAGCGAAACCGCTCAAGAATTCGCGGAAACATCTTTTCGGGGGCGGCTTCGATGGTTTCACGCCAGATGCCATAGGCTTCTGCCGTGCACAGAACGGCCGTCAGACCCATCGCTTCGGCTACCAGCGGTACCGCGCGATGCTCGATTACCGCGCCCGCCACCGCCATCCGGTCAACCGCCCGCCCGAACCCTTGCGCCGGTTCCGGACGAAGTGCGTCCATCGCCAGCGTGTCCAGCACCATCAGCCGCAGACCCGCCAGACTTGCACCCCGCAGATCGGCGGGCTTGCCCCCCTCCAGCACCGCCAGCAGCAGCGCCGCATCCTCGACCGACCGGGTCAGCGGCCCCACCGTATCAAAGCGCGCGAACAGCGGCACCACCCCGGCCAGCGACAGCCGCCCGGCTGTGGTTTTCAGCCCGACCAGATCGTTCCACGCCGCCGGCAACCGGACCGACCCGCCGGAATCCGAGCCGATCGCCGCCGGGGCCAGACCAAAGGCCACCGACGCCGCCGCCCCCGACGAGCTGCCGCCGGGCACCGCTGCGGCATCATTGACGCAGGGCGGCGTCGCGGTCACCGGGTTCAGCCCCAGCCCGGAAAAGGCCAGTTCCGACATGTGGGTTTTGCCCAGACAGACCAGCCCGGCCGCTGTTGCCAGCCGCAACACTTCGGCATCGGCCACCGGCACCCGGCCCGCCAGCAGCGCCGATCCGGCCTCGGTCGCCACGCCTGCGGTGTCGTACAAATCCTTCCAGCTGACCGGCACGCCGTCCAGCAGCCCGCGCCGGTGCCCGGCCTTGGCCCGCGCCGCTGCCGCCAGCGCTTCGGTGCGCGCCCGCCCCGGCGTCATCAGCGCGTAGATGCGTGACTGCAACGGATGGCTGCTGCTGGCGTCCAGACAGGCCTCAGTCAGTTCCACCGCATTGATCCGGCCGGAGCCGATCCGCCGCCCCAACTCTGCCGCCGTCAGCTTCAGCCAATCGCTGCTCATCCGCGCCTCCTGTTTGCGGCAACGGTAGCGGCGGATCGGCACATGGACAATCCCGCCCGCCCGGCGATAGTGAAGGACATGACGCATGATGCCGATATCCTGATCGTGGGCGGCGGCCTGAACGGGTGCAGTCTGGCGCTGGCGCTGGCCGGTGCCGGCCATGCCGTGACGCTGATCGACAGCCAGCCGCTGGCCACGCTGCAGGCCGACGACTTCGACGGCCGCAGCTACGCGCTGAACCTTGGGGCGCAGCGGCTGTTGGCGGCATTGGGCGTCTGGCCCGGCCTTGCGGCGCAGGCGCAACCGATCCTGCAGGTGCGGGCCGGGGACGGCCATGCGGGCAGTGGTCCGGCGCCGCAGGTCCTGATCTTTGATCATGCCGAGATCGAGGAAGGGCCGATGGGCTGGATGGTCGAGGACCGCCATCTGCGCCGCGCCCTGCTGGCTGCGCTGGCCGGAAGTTCGGTGCGCCACCTGACCGGCCAGACCGTCACGGCGCAAGCGATCAGCTCCTTCAGTGCCAGCATTTCACTCGCCTCGGGGGAAGCGCTGGCCGCCCGGTTGCTGGTCGGTGCCGATGGTCGCGCCTCTGGCACCGCCACCCGTGCGGGTATCCGGCGGATCGGCTGGGTCTATGGTCAGACCGCGCTGGTTACCGCCGTCAGCCATGCGCTGCCGCATCACGGCATTGCGCATCAGTTCTTCATGCCCGCCGGTCCGCTGGCCATCCTGCCGCTGACCGGCAACCGCAGCTCGATCGTCTGGTCCGAAGCCACGGCGCAGGCCGAAGCGATCCTGGCGATGTCGGACGCGGACTTTCTGACGGTCCTGCGCCCGCGGTTCGGCGACTTTCTCGGAGCGATTGCGCTGACCGGCGCACGCTACAGCTACCCGCTTGGCCTCAGCCTGGCCTCGGCCATGGTCGCGCCGCGACTGGCATTGGTCGGAGATGCGGCGCATGGCATTCACCCGCTGGCGGGTCAGGGCCTGAACCTTGGCCTGCGGGACGTGGCGGCGCTTGCAGAGGTGCTGACGGAAAGCCGTCGCCGCGGTGAGGACATCGGGGCAGCGCCGGTGCTGGTCCGGTATCAGCAATGGCGGCGGTTCGACACCGCGTCGCTTGCGCTGGCGACCGATGGTTTCAACCATCTGTTTTCAAATGACAATGCCCTGTTGCGCTCGGTGCGCGACCTTGGTCTGGGGCTGGTCAACGGCTTGCCGGGCTTGCGCCGCCGTCTGATCCGCGAGGCCGCCGGCCTGACCGGCGACCTGCCAAGGCTGATGCAGGGCAGACCGATCTAGCAGGCTGCTGACCATCGACGCAATCGCACTTGCGCCCTATTCGATCCGGCGGGCTTCTTCCAGCAGCATGATCGGCACCCCGCCCCGGATCGGAAAGGCCAGATGCGCCGGTTTCGAGATCAGTTCCTGACGCTCGGCATCGTAGGCCAGCGGAGAGCCGGTCAACGGGCAGACCAGCGCCTCCAGCATTCTGCGGTCGAACGGCGTTTCGGTCATTGCATCACCTCGTCGCCGTTGCCGCCGCGCATGGCAAACTCCAGCAGAGTCACCAGGGTTTCGCGCCGGGTTGTCAGAGACGGCGCTTCCAAAAGCGCCTGCTTGTCCTCGGCATCGAACGGACACAGCATCGAAAGCGAGTTGATCAGCAGTTCATCGTCGGCTTCCTTCATGCTCGACCAATCGGTCGACAGGTGCTGCGCCTGGAAATACTTGCCCAGCAGCGCCATGAACGGCGGGCGCCGAAACTCGGCATCAACTTCGGGCTGCCCCAGATCCCGGTCGAACCCGGTCCAGGTTACCTCGGCGCGCGGATAGGGGCTGAAACCCGCCACCTCCTTGCCGATGCGGAACCGAGAGATGCCCGTCAACGTCACCATGTAGCGCCCATCCTCGGTTTCCGAAAACTGCGTCAGCCGCCCGGCGCAACCGATGGCATGCAGCCGTTTGTCGGACCCTGCCGGAACCTCGCGCGGCTGGATCATCCCGATCAGGCGGTGCGGCAGCTTCATCGTGTCCTCGAGCATCTGCAGATAACGCGGCTCGAAGATGTGTAGCGGCAGACGGGCGCGCGGCAACAGCAGCGCCCCCGGCAACGGGAACAACGGGATTGTGTCGGGAAGATCATGCTGCCAAATCATGATCTGTATCTAGTCCGTCCCCGCCCTCAGGCAAATATCATTGAACTCAGGCGGCGGCGGCCTTTCAGGACAATCGGGTCCTGAGGTTTCAACGCCTCGAAGATCGTGAACAGCTGCGCCTTGGCGGCACCGTCGTTCCATTCCCGGTCCAGCCGGAACAGCTCCAACAGGGTGTCGACCGCGCCATCCACATCGCCGGCGGCATGCAGGGCGGTGGCCAGATCGAAGCGCGCCTGCCGGTCCGTCGGGTCGGCGTCCACTGCCGCGCGCAAGAGATCGACCGGTCCGGCCTTTGCCGCCTGCCGCGCCAGTTCCAGTTGTGCCCGCGCCGCCTCGATCTCGACCGTCTTGGCCATTTTGGCGGGGGCGGCGTTCAGAAGCGCCTCGGCCTGATCCAGTTGCCCCATCGCCAGATGCGTGCGCGCCAACCCGGCATAGGCGGCGGCATTCTCCGGCTCCTCGGCCAGAATGGCGGCGAAGGTTTCGGCGGCATCCACCGCCGCGCCCTCGGCCAGCATCGCTTCGGCGGAGGCCAGGGCGTCGGCCAGCCCGCCATCGCCACCCAAGGCCGACACCCGGTCGATGAAGGCCTTGATCTCGGACGGCGGCACCGCGCCCTGGAAGCCATCGACCGGCTGGCCCTGCCAAAAGGCGTAGATCGTCGGAATCGATTGAACTCGCAACTGCGCCGAGATGCGCGGGTTCTTGTCGACATCGACCTTGACCATCCGCACCTTGCCCTTGGCAGCGGCCACGGCAGCTTCCAGCGCCGGGGTCAGGGTCTTGCAGGGCCCGCACCAGGTTGCCCAGAAATCGACGATGATCGGGACCTCGCGGCTGGCTTCGATCACATCGGCCAGAAAGCTGGCTTCTGTCGCGTCCTTGACCAGCGGGGCGGCTGCGGCGGGGGCGGCCTTGGCTCCGAATTCCAGCATGATCTGCACTCCTGCGTCGCACTTGCTTGCGCCGTTAGATGGCGCAAAAGGGGGGGCTGCGCAAGGGCGGGGCCGGTCTGTCAGCGGGTCGGATCGACTGTCATCGGGTCAGACAGCCGTCCAGCCCGGCAGGCAGCACGACCCAGGCCCCGGCCCGGTACAGACGTTCCGCCAGCGCCGGGTTGGTGCTGCGCAGGGTAACGCTGAAGGTGGTGCGCCCGGTCACCGCCACGCCCTGCGGCAGATGCGACAACAGGTTCTTGCCCGGAAACAGAACCAGCGCCGCCGGGGCCGCATCGGAAAAGCGCGTGACCCCGACCAGCAGGCCGAACCAGACGACGGCGACCAGCGCGAGCCTAATAATCATGCACCTGTTCCAGTTCCAATCCCCGCGCCCGCAGACCGTTCAGCGTCGCCGACAGGTCCGCCACCTTGACCAGAAGCAGGTGGCGGTAGTCGCCGAACCCCTGCCGCTCCATCTGAAAGATCTCGCCCTGTTCCCACGGATCCGGCGACAGCACGGTCAGCATGATGTCGTCATTTCCGGCAATCTCGACCACTTGCCCGCCGGCCTTGGCTATCGCCTGCAGGATCAGCGTGAAGGACCGGTAGCGCGGCGTCTCGATCTCCTGCCCGTCGGGTCGGTCGCCGATGACCGTCACGCCCTCGATATCAGCAAGTGCCGCACGCGGCAGGCCGCTGACCACCGAGCGGATGGTCGGCTTGTCGCCTCCGACCCCGGCGACGGCGGCGGCGATCACCTTGGCATAGGCAGCTTTTGTTCGAAATTCCAGACCTAGGGCCAGCGCCCGTTCGCGGTCACGCCATGCGCCGGTGGCGGCGTCCTGCAAGGCCCGGGCGTCGGCGGCGAAATCCCAGAGGTACCACGGAACCTGCTGCAGAAAGGTCGCATAGTCCGCCGCCTGCTTGGCCGAAAGCCGGTCAAGCGGCGCATGGTCCGGCCCGCGAAACAGGGCGAAGGCGCGCCCGGCGGATTCTTCATACAGCCCTTTCAGCCCCAGTTCGGCGGTGAAGCTGACGCCGATCACGTAGACCATCTGCTTGGTTTCCCACGGGAATCCCCCATGATCGCCTGTCGCAAGCGACAGGGTGCAGAGTGAATCCCAAAAACCCCAGATGCTTTGCAGGAAGGCAAAATCATGCGGGTCGCCCGCGGTGATCACCTGGGCGTAATCTTCGTACGCATGCACGATATGCCATTCCGGATAGGTGAGCAGCGTCCGCGCCTCGGGCCGCTGTTCGGCCGGATCGGTGATCAGCGGGCTGTAGCTTCCGGACGTGATCGTCGGTCGGCACATGCCCTCGACCCAGGCCACCGGCGCCAGCAGCGCCAGCGTCAGGAGCAACAGCACGGTCAGCCCGCGCCGGGTCCAGCGCACCACAAAGCGGATCATCCGCGCCCCCAGCGCAGGCCGGAGATCAGCGCAAAGCCGCCCAGCCCGATGTGCGGCAGGTTGGCCAGAAGCCTGAACGCCAGCGGTTGCGCAAGAACGCCATTGGTGAAGATGCCTAGGTCAAGGTAGCCAGACCCGGTTGCCAGACCCAGCAGGCCGTCGCCCAGATACAGCGCACCGAACACCAGAAGGAAGAACCGCGACGCGCGGTGCGACACCAGCGCGGCGCCAAGCGCCCAGAGGGCCGAGCCAAGGTGCAGTGCGTCGTCAAAGATATCCAGGGCAAAGATGCCGAAGGCGCGGCCATCGGCATCGGTCAGTCCGGGGATATAGTTCAGCGCCGCCGCCCCGGTCAGCGCCATGAAATAGCCAAGGCAGATGAATCGGATCAGCGTCATAGCGTCCCCAGATAATTGTCCCACAAGCCATTGCGCAAAACCGTGCCCGGGTCCACCGCGCGTTTGGCCGCGACAAATGCTCCGACACGCGGGTAAGCGCGGACCAACTGGTCGGCGGTGGCATGCAGGCGATAGGGCAGATAGTAGGTGCCGCCAATTGCGATCACGCGCTCGATCAGGTCCCGTGTCATTCGGGCCATGTCAGCCTCGGCGCGGGCGGTCATTTCCTGACTGAACAGCATGACGGCGGCAATGCGCGGCCCCGGCGCAAAGGCCAGCAGACTGTCCGGGTCGGCGGCGACGTAGCGCAGCGTGACATTCAGCAGTTCCTGATAAGACTGCGGGATCACCTCGCGGCATGCGATCAGGAAATCGGTGAAAGCCTCGGGTGCCACGAAGTATTCGTGCAGAATGTCGGTCCGCTGCGGGTCGCGGTCGTCCAGCGTGATCACCGGCTCGTTCAGCAGGCTGTTGCGGCTTGCAGCGCCTGCCAGCCGCGCACCGATGCCGGTTTCGATTCCCCAACGTCGCCGCTTGACCCATTCGTTGCCCAGTTGCGCCCGGAAGATATGGCGCGATACTTTCGACATCACCCCGGACCCGGAGGCAGGCGGCACTTCGGTCTCGGTGTTGCGGTAGGTAACCAGCATCGCGTCGTCGAAAAACCCGGCGCGGTCGACGTTCAGCCGACCGTAGGCCATTTTCACAGTGTTGTCCGGGGTGTTCACCGCCGTGATGAACGACGGGGCGAAGGCCTCTGCGGGCATCAGTTCAAACGTCGGCTCCAGCATCTGGTTGGGCGTGGCCTCTACCTCCAGTTCGGTGATCAGCCCGATCAGGCCGTATCCGCCCATTGCTGCGGAAAACAGACCGGCATTTTCGGTGCGCGTCGCCGTGATCAGGCTGCCATCCGCCAGAACCATCCTGATGCTGCGAACGGTCGTTCCCATCGGCCCGTGCGCCGTGGGCCAGCCGTGGGCGTTCACCGAAAAGGTCGATGCCACGCCGAAATCATGGTTGGATTGCATGACCTTCGGGGAAAGCCCGACCGGATCGAGCGCCGCGATCACGTCGCGCCAGCGTGCACCGGCGTGAACACGGTAGACGCCGTCACCTGCTGCACCGTCCCGCACATCGACAAAGCCATTGTCAAAGGTGATCGCATGTCCATCGCGCGGGATAGCCTGCCCGCCCATGGAATGCCGCGCCGCGCCGATGTTCACCGCGCGCCCCTCCTCAGCCGCCGCCTTCAACTCGGCTCGCAGCGCGGCCACCAACGCCTCGCCGGGATCGTCCCTGACAACGATATGGCGAAAGACCGGGGTTTCGCTAAGCAAGCTCGCGTCGTTCAGCCGCCCCTCCCCCGCCACAGCTGCAACCGGTGCAACGGCTGCCAGCCCCGGCAGTTCCGGTGAAATCGCCCGATAGCCAAGGCCACCAAGCACGGAGCCGGTTCCCAAGAGCAGGGCGCGCCTTGTCCATCCGGCCATCAGCCCATTCCCTTCTCAACTTCCCTTGTCAACAGATCAGCCGGCGGGCTGCTTCAAAACAGTACGGCATTCCAGACCCGACCCTGCCTTGACGCCGCGTTGCGGTCGCGAAATCGTCTGCCAGACGCGGCTACAGATCAAATGTGGCAAATACCGGAACATGGTCACTGGTCTGTTCCCAGCCGCGCGTGGCGCGCAGAATGCGACTGCCGTGCGCAGCTGACGCAATGTCGGGGGTGGCCCAGATGTGATCCAGTCTGCGGCCCTTGTCGGCGGTGTCCCAGTCGGACGACCGATAGGACCACCAGCTGTACAGAAGCCCGGTCGGGATGTCGGCGCGGGTGACATCGACCCACTTTCCCGATTCCTGTGCCGCCCCCAGATGCTCGATTTCGATCGGGGTATGGCTGACGATCTTCAACAGCTGCTTGTGGTTCCAGACATCATCCTCACGCGGGGCGATGTTCAGGTCGCCGACCAGAATCGACTTTTTCGGCGGTTCGCCGTGAAAGAAATCCCGCATCTGTGTCAGGTAATCCAGCTTTTGCCCGAACTTCTCATTCTGGGTCCGGTCCGGGATATCGCCGCCCGACGGTACATAGAAATTGTGGATCGTCACGCCGTTTTCCAGCCGCCCGGCCACGTGCCGCGCGTGACCCAGAGACGCGAAATCATGGGCCCCTACCTCGATGATCGGCAGCTTCGACAGGATCGCCACGCCGTTGTAGCTTTTCTGCCCGCGGGCCACGACGTGCCGGTAGCCCAGGGCGGCAAATGCGGCCAGCGGCATCAGGTCGACTGGGCTTTTGCATTCCTGCAGGCACAGGATGTCCGGGGCCTGTTCGGTCAGCACCCTGCTGACCAACACCTCGCGCAGACGGACCGAGTTGATGTTCCAGGTGGCAAGGGTGAAAGTCATGCGGCAACTCCTGCGTCAGAGGCGCAGGATAGCGGCATGGCCCTGCCACCTCCACCCGGAAAGTGCGCCGGAAGATGTGCCGGAAAGTGGGCAGGGTCGCCGGCCCCGCCCCTCGCCACGATCAGTTGATCGTGTAGCTGGTGGTTTCGCACAGGTTCAGCTGGTCGGTCAGCACGTCGCCATCGTTGAAGATCATCTTGATGTCATAAACGCAGTCATCGCTTTCCACCGGAAAGTTCACCGTGGCACTGCGCCCGTTTTCCAGCACACCCTGGCCCAGCACATCATTGCCCCACCGTTCGCGCCGGGCAGAAGACACATAGAACTCCTGCAAGGTAAAACCGGATTTGTTGATCAGCTTGAAATCAAGGTTTCCGGCAAGGGCAGGCTGAGACGCCAACAGCGCGAACGCGCTTGCGGCCAACGTACGGGCAAAGCGGGACATAGGTGGAAAGCTCCTTTTTCGGTTGCGGTGCCGGTGCCTTTTGCCCGGGCCGAGGCGGGTATCTGGTGCCGCGCCCACGGGCAATTGTGCAGGGAAATACGGCAATCGTATGGATCAATTGCTTTTGTTGCAGAATGACTGTCGCAGAGGGTGCAAAGACCATTGGCCAAAAAAAAGGCCCGGCACAGGGCCGGGCCAGTCCAACAGGGAGGGGCGTGCCATTGCCCGGACACGCGCGGGGTGGGGAATGATCGGCTCGAACGCAGCGGCGTTCGACTATCGGGACCGGACAAATCGTTACAAAACTTCGGGGCCTTCCAATGACAACAGATTGAACCGGGCGGGCGGTGAAGCCAATTGCGGAATTCCATACCTGCGGCGCAATTCCGGGCCGGGCGGCGTATCTGTCAAAGGCCGGGTCGCAACGGCAGGCGGCGCAAAAAAAAAGGCCCGGCACGAGGCCGGGCCAGTCCAACAGGGAGGAAACACGCCGTAACCCGGGCGTGCGCGGGGTCTGAAAAGAATCCTTACGCCACCAGACGATACCCACCGGATTCGGTCACAAGAAGGCGGGCATTCGACGGATCTGGTTCTATTTTCTGCCGAAGGCGGTAAATGTGTGTCTCCAATGTGTGCGTGGTCACGCCGGCATTGTAGCCCCAGACCTCGTGCAGCAGCACATCGCGCGGCACCACGCCATCGGTCGCCCGATACAGGAACTTCAGGATGTTGGTTTCCTTTTCCGTCAACCGGATCTTTTTGTCGCGTTCATCCAGCAGCATTTTCTGCGCCGGCTTGAAGGTATAGGGGCCAAGCTGGAACACCGCATCCTCGGACTGTTCGTGCGTGCGCAGCTGCGCCCGGATCCGGGCCAGCAGCACCGGGAACTTGAACGGCTTGGTCACATAGTCGTTTGCGCCCGCATCCAGCCCCAGGATGGTATCGGCATCGCTGTCATGCCCGGTCAGCATCAGGATCGGGCATTTCACCCCGCCCTTGCGCATCCGGCGGCACAACTCGCGGCCATCGGTGTCGGGCAGGCCGACATCCAGGATCGCCAGGTCGAAATGTCCGGCCTTGACCTTTTCCATCGCCTCCTGGCCGGTTGCGGCCTCGAACACGTCGAAATCCTCGGTCATCACCAGTTGTTCCGACAAGGCTTCGCGCAAATCGTCCTCGTCGTCCACCAGCAGAATTCGTTTCAGGTTGGCCATCGTGGCGCTCCTTGAGTTGATGCGTTCCACATGCGCCTGCATCACGCTGCCGACAAGATTTGCGACAGCAGTATAACGCGGACGTGTCGCGGGGCGGGGAATTGTTTCAATTCCTTTCAGGCCGGGATAGACAGACGGCATGCCAGCGGAACGTTCATGCCCCCTTCGTCGTTGATCCCGACCATTGCCGAACGCCTGAACCGCGCCCGCGCCGACCTGCGCATGGGGGTGCCTGTGGTGCTGGTGACGGGTGCCGACGCCGTGCTGGCTGTCGCGGTCGAGGCGTTGGACGTGGCGCGGCTTGCCGCACTGCGGGCAATGGGCGACCCGGTTCTGGCGATAACCGCCCGGCGCGCCGACACGCTGAAGGCGCGGGCCTATGACGGCGATCTGGCGCGGGTGATCCCGCCTGCGGATGCCGATCTGGCGTGGCTGCGGGCCGTGGCCGACCCGGCCGACGATCTGCGCGCGCCGCTGAAGGGCCCGCTGCGGACGATGCGGGATGGTGCGTCCCACCTGCACCGCGCCGCGATAGCCCTGACCAAGTCGGCGCGGCTGTTGCCGGCGGTGCTGGTTCTGCCGGTCAGCGATGGCGATGGGCTGGCCGCCAGCCTGAGCCTGACCCGGATCGACATGGCGCTGGCGGCACCGGTGATGTTCGCCGCCTCGCCCCTGCATCCCGTCATCTCGGCCCGTCTGCCGATGGCGGCTGCCGAAGCCGGGCGGCTGCATGTCTTTCGCCCCGAGGATGGCGGCGAGGAGCACTATGCGGTTGAGATCGGCAGTCCCCGCCGCGATGCCCCGGTGCTGGCGCGGCTGCATTCGGCCTGTTTCACCGGCGACCTTCTCGGCAGTCTGAAATGCGATTGCGGCCCGCAGTTGCGGGCGGCGCTGACGCAAATGGGAGCGGAAAGTGCAGGCGTGCTGCTGTATCTCAATCAGGAAGGGCGCGGGATCGGGCTGGCCAACAAGATGCGGGCCTATTCGCTGCAGGATCAGGGGTTCGACACGGTCGAGGCCAATCACCGGCTGGGATTTGAGGATGACGAGCGCGACTTCCGGCTGGGAGCCTCGATCCTGAAGGCGATGGGGTTCGCGTCGGTGCGGCTGCTGACCAACAACCCGGCCAAGGTGGCGATGATCGAGGCCAACGGCATCAGAGTGACCGAGCGGGTGCCGCTGCTGGTCGGGCACACAAGCCACAATCAGGACTATCTGGCGACCAAGGCCGCGAAGTCCGGGCACCTGTTGTGAACCGCAGCGACCTGCTGGTCGGCCGCTGGGGCGTCCGGTTTTGCGGCCGGCGCTTTCCAGCCAGCATCGGCCGTGGCGGGATTTCAGCCAACAAAGCCGAAGGCGACGGCGCCACCCCGGCGGGGGCGCACCGGATCAGCGCAGTGTTGTACCGTGCCGGCCGGATCGGGCGGGCAGAGTTGCCAAGCGGGGGGCGCAGGATCGGCCCGCAGGACTTCTGGTCCGACGACCCGCGCGACCCCGCCTACAACCGACCGGTCCGCGCACCGCACCGGTTTGGGCATGAACGGCTGTTCCGGGCCGATCCGATATATGATCTGATCCTGATCACCGACTGGAACACGCGGCCCGCCGTTCCCGGTTCCGGCTCGGCGATCTTTCTGCACCAGTGGCGCGGACCGGGGCATCTGACGGCGGGCTGCGTTGCCTTTCGCCGCGACCACCTGATCTGGATTGCCCGGCGGCTGCGGCCATGGACCCGGGTCCTGGTGGGCTGACAAGCGTTCGGACCGGTGGCAGGGGCGCAACATGGACCAGATCCGCCATCGACCGATAATTGCCTGGCGGTTGGCCGGGCCCGGGGTCGGAGACAACGGGATTGCCGGCCCGAACGGATCGGGGATAGGCTGAACGGGTTAGATTGACGAGTCGCCCATTTCATCCTTCCACTTCATGCGCCAAACCTGACACCAGACCAGATTGCAGAGTGCCGATCCAGCCAGAGCCGAACGAGCCCGAGCCGAACGGGCCAGCGACAGATTGCGCACCAAAGCCCGGCCCGTTAGCGCCAAAACCGGATTATAGGAGAACCAGATGCCATGCATTGTCTGTGGAGCCGCTGCGAACGCCAACACCGCTGGCTGGGCGGTCGGGGAACTGTGCGACCTGCACTATGCCACACTGCAGGCGCGATATGCGGCCGTCAACGTTGTGAATGTGCGGCTGGATATCATCAAGGTGCATGTTCTGCTGCAATACAACACGCCGCTGTGCATGATCAAGATGGGGCTGCTGTCGACCGAAATCGGTCTGGCGAAACTGAACCCGGTGGCCTGGCTGCCGGCCACCGGTGATCCGCGCTTCGTCAAGGCACCGGGTGTCGCCGACTATGTCAAGTTGTCGCGGGCGCTGGAATATTACGAGGGCTATTGCTGGTTCCCCGCCACCCGCGCACTGCTTGGCGGTCTGCTGTCGGCATCGGCGTTTTTCGAAGCGCAGCGGATGGGGCTGAACAAGGACCCCGGCGCTGGCAAGGCGCACGGCGATCAATCGCATCGCCTGCAATGGCACGCCATCATGCGCTGCATGACCAGCGATTTCACCCTGACCATCGCGCCGGGATGGCACCATACGCCGCTACAGCTGTTCTATCAGTTTTCCCAGGTGTTCCAACCGTCCTGGGGGCTGGCGCTGGACGCCCAGATCAATGCCGGCTGGGGCAACCCCGACAATGTGGTCGCCTCGATCCTGTCGTCGCCGCTGTTGAACCTGCGCGATGCGCTGGACCGCCGGTCGGTGAAACTGGGCGGACCGTCCACCGCCGCGCCTTTGGCAAAAACCGCGATGAGCCCGCGGGATCTTGCCTTGCTGAACGCCTATGCCGGGCTCTGTCAGGCCGGCGTGCTGATCTACAATCAGGCGGTCTTCGACAAGATCATTCCCAAGATCTATACGTGGGAAAAATACCGGACCGGGGTGCCGGCATTCACCTTTTCGGCGCTCGATTCGGCGGCCAAGCAGGTCTATCAGGCTGCGGTTGCGGCCAGCCCGAACCTGTTCGGCTTTTCCGGAAACTACAAGGAAAAGGGGACCAACCTGCTGGTCAACCGTCAGTCGCCGGACCCGAATGTCAGGATCACCGCCGGCCGGGCCACCGCAAGCGGGGCCGGCTTCAACACCGGGCAATATGCGTTTGACTTTCGCGGCGCCCATCCCTTGACTGGCGCCCGGTTCTGAACCGGGGCGGTGGCTGGTGGTGCTGGACCGGTCGCCCTACACCTTCCACCCATCGATCACCGCCACCGCCTCCTCTGCCGTTTCGACAAAGCGGAAAAGCTGCAGATCAGCCTGGGCGATCATGCCGGCTTCGGCCAGCGCCGCCCAGTTGATCACCCCGTCCCAGAACGCCCGGCCGAACAAGAGGAACGGCAGCGGCTTCATCCGTTTGGTCTGGATCAGGGTCAGCGCCTCGAACATCTCGTCCATGGTGCCGAAGCCGCCGGGAAAGACGGCGACGGCGCGGGCGCGCATCAGGAAATGCATCTTGCGGATGGCGAAGTAGTGGAAGTTGAAGCAGAGGTTGGGGGTGACATATTCGTTCGGAGCCTGTTCGTGGGGCAGCACGATGTTCAGCCCGATCGAGATGCCGCCGGCGTCGGCGGCGCCGCGGTTGCCGGCCTCCATCACGCCGGGGCCGCCGCCGGTGATGATGACGTTCTCGACGCCCTGCGAGCCGTTGGATTTCTCGGTCATCAGCCGGGCGAAGCGGCGGGCCTGATCGTACCAGGGCGACAGGGCGGCGGTGGCGGGGTTGGCACCCGGGGTTTCGCGGATGCGGGAGCCGCCGAAAAGCACGATGGTCGAGATGATGCCCGCCTCGTCCAGCATCATCTGCGGCTTCAGCAGCTCCAGCTGCAGGCGGACAGGGCGCAGTTCCTCGCGGGTCAGGAAATCGTCATCGGTGAAGGCCAACCGGTAGGCGGGGGCGCGGGTCTGCGCGGTATCGGGGATTTCGCGGGCGGTCTGGGCATCCTGCTGGCTGTCGCGGAAGGGATGGGCGCGAAGCAGCGGGGCGGCGGGATCGTCTTTCACGGGGCGCGGCCTTGGTTGGGGCGGGTTCCGCTAGGGGTAGCGGGTTTGCGGCGCGATGGAAAGGTGGGGATTGGCGAAGCGTCTCGCGGTGGGACAATTTTTATGTGTTTGCAATCAATGGGTTGAGGTTATTCGATTAAGGGAAATTTAACGATTGGATGGGGGTTGGGGGAGATTTTTGACGAGTAGCCGGGTGAACTCCTGCATTTGCCCTGCCGAGGTCCGCTTTGCGGGACAAACCCGTCATCGAGCCGTGTGATCGGAACGAGGGCAGCGCCTGACCGCCGGGTGGGCGCAGCGATGCATGTTCTAGGCGCTTTATGGTTGAGCCCCTCCTGT